>DATJWK010000089.1:0-64417 GCA_035501395.1 Puia sp. | reverse complement strand
CGGCGGAACAGCCGGAGCAAAGCGTTTTCCGTCGCCCCCTTTACCCTTGCCCAGGCTATCCGCCCTTTTTCGCTGCTGTCGGTGCCTGCCCCGGTCACATAGCAAAAAGCAATATCCGCATTTTGCCGGGCCACCGCCTGTGCGAAATTCAACGTGAGGTCGTAGGTAATATGGCGGTAAACATCCTTTTTCATTCCAACTGACGATACCCCGAGGCAGAAGAAGCAGGCATCGTATCCGGCGAGCCGGGATGCGATCGGTTCCAGCCGGAAGAAATCCGGTACGATGACTTCCGTTAATTTTGGATGCGACCGCCCGACAGGCTTGCGGTTGACGACCAGGATCCGCCCGACTTTCGGATGATCCAGACAGGCAAGCAGTACACCTTCCCCGACCATCCCGGTGGAACCGGTAATAATGACGTTAAGCTTCATAAAGATCTCTTTAATGCTCTTGCAACCCTTCCGGCGATCTCCAGACAACCTTTGTCGGATGGATGCAGCCCGTCATAGGTCATATCAACCGCCGCTTCCGGATACGGATACTCGCCCGCCGAGGGATCGAACGGAATAGCCGTATAGGCCGGATAACCATAATCGCGGTAAGCGCCGGTTTGCGGGTCCTTCAGTCGTTTGAAGTGAACAAGCCGTGGAATCGCCAGTCGCCGGTCATGGTATAGATCGACAAATCGAAAATGCTCGTGCTTGGCAATCGTCAAAACGACGTCCGCGACCTGTTCGAGTGTTTGTCCCTGTTTCGCTTTATAGGAACCCCAGGCGTTATTCCTGTAGTCATTAATGTAGACAAAATCGGCCCGCGGCATCGGCGTGATCAAAATGATCGGTGCCGCCGGATTGAGGCTGCGGAGCTTATTGATAAGGACGCGAAAACTCCCGTAAATTGTGCTGTCCCCGGTTCCACGCGCATAATCATTCCAACTTCCCAGGGGAACTCCATGCCACCAGTCATTGGTGCCTAGAAAGACGGTATAAACATCGCCGGCCGGGATATCGAGCGAGTCGATCCTGGCGGCAAATCGCTGAATTGTCCAGCCATTCCGTCCCTGATTCAAATAATGCAAATAGGGAAGTCGTTCCGTGACGTCCGTCAGATAGCCTTTCGTCAGCCGGTTCTTCGTTTCATCCGGGTGATCGTTAAGGTAGGTAATGCTGTCGCCGATCGCAACCCAGGTTGCGGGCCGGTGACTGAATGCGGTCAGCAACAGCGGGAAAAGAACACAAAAGACCGTCTTTTTCATCAACGAGGATTTCGACTTTTAGTGTCAGGTTTGTTTGCGGCTATCTTCGATTTTCTCCCGCAAGATATTAAAGAATTTGCTCCGTTCCTTTTCTCCTACTTCGCTGATCTGGGTCGACCGCCGGATGATATTTTGAAAATGCTCGTCGGAGGACTTTACGAAATTGGCGTCCCTGGTCCGGATCGTATTCAAAACCGCGTGATTCAGGATGACCATTCCGCCTTCATCCAAACGGACCAGATAGGTATTGTCGCCATAGATAAACTCGTTTATATAGAACTTGAATGGCGCTCCCCTCACGGTCTGAGGTGCGTGAATCGGAAATTTGACACCCTGCTCCACCTGCGCCTCGATATGATCGATGGTCCTTAACAAACAGGAATAGATCGTTTCCACGTCCCGCCCGGAGGCGAACACTTTTGTGTCCCTGTAATATTCGACCTGCCGGATCGTGGTCTGGATGCACTCGATATGCCAGACCTCCTGTGACGGGATCCGATTGTACGCTTCGATCAGCTTTTTGCAAAGTTGGCTCGTCGCGGGCGAGAATTCATCCGACGCAAACCGCTTCCTGCTATATTCCGGATAGTTCAAAATGGTCTTCATCCAAAAAAAGGATTTGAAGGCGGCCAGTTCAGGGAAGTTGAAGTGATGAAAAATCGGCGCGTCCTTGCCAAGGAAGAGAATTTCCTTTCTTTCAAAGGAGCTGATATAAGTTAGTAACTGAAGAAGCCCCTGAAGATAACTGTCAAAATCGAAATTTGTCCGGTCGATGAATTTCCCCTCAAAAAGAAGCGTGTCGGTCTTGAGATGTAATAGCTTGTCGAGTGAGATCTTAAAATGACCGCAAAGGGTCCGCAATTCTTCAAATGAAATGGCTTTTTCACCCCGGATCCGCCGGTAGGAGCTGTCATTGCTGATGTCAAGCAATTCGGCCACTTCGTCGACCAGCGACAGATGCGGTGGGAGGACATCTTTGATGTGCTGAAAGAACAGCTGTTGGGCGCTGTTGGAGTTCTCCATGCAGGTCAGTTTAGAGTTTAGCAAAAAATGCAACCGGGGGGTAAGACTTTTGGCAATAATTGCCCGCGGACTTAAAAGTACAGGGGTTTTTGGTAAAAAACAACGCGATCCACCCATTTCCCTTCAACCGGCGGGCAATATCCGTTCCCGACCCGAGCGCCACCGCCAAGACTGCCAGGGGCGGACCTTTGCCGCCGGATATCTTTGATCAAAAACAACAATGAAACACTTATTTCTCTTTTTGCTATCAGCCAATGTCACCGGCGGATTACTCGCTCAGGACAGCCTGACTTACCGGCCGCACTACCTGAACGTCCGTATCCAGGCTTCCCACGGCGGCATCACCGACGGGTACCTGTACGCCGTATCGGATTCCGCGCTTATCGTATCGAAGGACAGGCGACGCCCGAATCTCTATGACACCACAGCCTATGAGAGGATGAAGACGTTTGGGTATCAGCAACTGCAATACGTGACGGTCCATAATGCAGGCGGGACGGGACGTTCCGTATTGATCGGATTGGCCATAGGCGCCACAACCGGGGCAATCGCGGGCTTCCTCAGCGGAGATGATCCAAAAGATCAGATTTTCGCTTTGAGCGCGAGCGAAAAAGCGTTGGCAGTGGGCTTCTTTGGCGGAACGATCGGTGCGTTGACTGGGCTTATTATCGGTGTTGCATCACATCACACCTTTGTCATCAGGGGAAGAAAGGACCGCCTGAATGACATGAGTCGCCGGTTGGCTTCCCGGATGGGTATGGCCAACTAACGAGGATATACCACCGTCCCGTCAAGCCCGGTCAACCGGATGCTGTCTACTTCGCAAAGGCCGTTAGAATGGAAACCCAGCCCGGTAATCATGCCGTTTGACGCGGGATAGGCCGTTTTCAAAACCGGCTTTCCGTCAACAGAGACGGTGACCCGCCGCTGCCGCACCAAAATGTCAATGTCATGCCATTGCCGGACGTCGAAAGCCAGCGATGAAAGGTCGTTGTCCTTCCCGTCGATGAAACGGTCGCCATATTGTGCGCAGATCGCGCCGGTGCAGCCGGGCAACGTATACATGGAATACATAAAACTCCGTTGGCAGTAGATCTCGGACATGATCCAGGGAAATGCGTTATTTCGCACGTCCGTCATCTTGATTCGGGCCGTCAATCGACAATTGTCCGCATCGGCACTGATGTTTTTCGGGAACCACGTGTAGAGATAGACCTGCGGTTTTTCCGGGTCGACCCGATTGATCAGCAGGGTTTGCCTGTCCAGGCCAAGATGCCCATCATGGACGGGATGACCGGTGTGGATATATGACGGCAGCCCGTGGATAAGCGTCTCCTTACTGTAAAAGCACCAACCGTCCGTTGGAATACTCACGTCCACCGTCTTTACGATCCGGTCGTTGGCAAACAGCTTGGCGACATGATATCCGGGCTCGTAGTAAATATCCGTTAGTGTGTGGCCGCGCCGATCGATCCGCACGCGACGATCCCGGTCCCAGGATTGCTGAATGAAAAAACTGTCGCCTCCGACCCGGCCGACATCATAGGTAAAGACAACCGTATTGGGAATGGCATTCTGGGTCGTTTTACGTACACTAAAGGATGCGGCGCCGCCCGTCTTCGGGGATCGGGAAAAATAACGCCAGGAAACGACAAGCAGCAATACCGCAACGACCCCCGCGCCGATAACTACCCGGGTCTGCCGCCCCTTCATTCGCGCGGCACCCCACACCTGCGGTGCCACCTTAACACCTGCGCCGCTCCCCACCTCTGCGCCCGCCGCCGCGTGACTATTCGTTTGCCCGCCCTCGGCTCCCACCCCGCCCTTCGCCAGCCGGAATGCCTGCCAGTCCGCATACCCGAGATATACCGCGAGTGCATTCAAGGTTGCGACCTGCGGCAGCCGGTTGTACTGGCCGTTCAAGATCCGCTTGATCGTCGAAAGACTGATCAAAATTCCCGAACTTCCCTCAATCCGCTCACAAAGGTATTCGAGATCCCGTTGCCGCATGTCTCTCCAATTGGAGAAACCCTGGCGGGCTGCAAGCTCGTCCGCCCCTGATTCGATGAGCTGGCGGTCGGTCATAGTTGAATGATTATATTTTGGTTGTTTTTGAACGCCTATTGACCGGCATTTCCGAATTCTGTTGGCGAGATTTATCCCGACATCATTTTTCACTCAAATCAATTCGCATGCGCCCACTCTATAAAAGAATCCTGCTGACGGGCCTGACCGCCGGGACCCTCGACATCTTATCGGCCTACGTAAGTGTGTTCATCGAGACCGGCCGGATATCGCGCAGGATGTTCCAGTATATTGCCGGGGGAGCCCTTGGCCTCGGCAATTCGCTAAACGGCGGACTTCCGGTAATCCTGCTAGGGGTCTTTTTCCACTATTTTATCGCCTTGTCCTTTACGCTGTTCTTTTTCTTCCTCTATCGTAAAAATAGATTTTTCGGCCTAAACAAATACTTCGCCGCACTGCTTTACGGATTTTTTATATGGGCGGTAATGAACGTCATCGTTCTTCCGCTAAGCGCCCTGCCGCCCCGACCCATCAACTGGAAGGGCGCCCCCCTCGACTTGCTCATCCTTGCCGTAATGATCGGTCTCCCTTCGGCGATCAGCGCCAGTGCATACTATAGGAAAGCCGCTTGACTTTGACCGCTATTCAACTGAGTTTTCTTACCTTGGGTGAATGCGCGCTTTTCTAACGGTGTTCGCTACCCTCATCGGGTTTTCCGGTGTGGCCCAGCTTGCCCCCAGGGCCGGGGTCAATGCTGCCCGGTACGGGGACAGCGCCGACATCTTCCAACAGATCGATCGCCGCCGGTTCGATCCGTCCACCCTGCTCTGGTACCAGTCCCCGGCTGCCGCCTGGGAGGATGCCTTGCCTGTCGGCAACGGCCGTCTCGGTGCAATGGTCTTCGGGAAAGCCGGCGAAGAACGCATCCAGCTGAACGAAGATACCTATTGGACGGGTGGTCCCTATTCCACCGTCGTCAAAGACGGATACAAGATGCTTCCCGAGATCCGCAAACAGGTATTCGACGGCAACTACCTGCGCGCTCAGACACTCTTTGGTCGCTATCTCATGGGCTACCCCGTCGAGCAGCAGAAGTATCAATGTCTCGGCAATCTACACCTGTTCTTCGCCGGCCGCCAAAGCATCAGCGCATACAAACGCTGGCTCGACCTGGAAACCGGTATCGCCGGTGTGCAATACACGACCGAAGGGGTCACTTTCCGGCGAGAAGTATTTGCGTCAGCCCCCGACCAGGTTATCGTGATCCGGATGACCGCGGACAAGCCGGGAAGCATCAGCTTCAGCGCGCGGCTTCGGGGCGTCCGCAATCAAACACATTCCAACTATGCCACCGACTACTTCCGTATGGACGGCCGCAGCCCCAGCGGGTTGGTATTGACGGGAAAATCCGCGGACTATATGGGCGTTGCGGGAAAGCTGCGCTATGAAGCCTGTCTTAAGGCTGTCGCGGAAGGGGGTAGGGTGACCGTTGAAGATGATCTATTGACCGTTTCAGCCGCAAATGCCGTCACCCTGTATATCGTCGCCGCTACCAACTTTGTCAACTACCGGGATGTGAGCGCCGATGCCCATCAGCGGGTAGAAGCATACCTGGTCGCGATTTCCGGCCGATCATATCCGTCAATCCGCGATGCCCATATCCGTGACTACCGGAGCCTTTTCAGCCGGGTGACGCTTCACCTGCCTGTCACTGATGAATCGTACCTGCCCACTGACAGACGGAAGGCCACGGTGTCCGAACCAGGCCTCGCAGCTTTAGCCTACCAATTCGGACGTTATGTTCTGATCTCATCATCCCGGCCAGGGTGCCAGCCTGCCAACCTGCAGGGGATCTGGAATGATAACCCGAATCCTATGTGGGACTCCAAGTATACGACGAATATCAACACCGAAATGAACTACTGGCCGGCAGAATCAGCCAACCTCTCCGAATGCGCGGCGCCGCTTTTTCAACTGATCGGCGAGCTGACAGACCAGGGCGCGCAGGTAGCCAATCAGCACTATGGCTGCCGGGGTTGGGTTTTCCATCAGAATACCGACCTGTGGCGCGTTGCCGCACCGATGGACGGACCCACCTGGGGGACGTTTTCGGTCGGGGGGGCGTGGCTTTGTACCCACTTATGGGAACACTATGCCTACAGCGATGACACCGTGTTTCTGCGCCGCGCATACCCCATATTAAAAGGCTCGGTCCGGTTTTTTCTGGATTTTCTCGTCCCAACGCCCGACGGGCGCTGGCTGACAACCAATCCATCGTCCTCGCCCGAGAATTTCCCCGACCGTCCGGGCAACGGTCGATACTTTGACGAGACCATTGGCGCTTTTCTCCCGGGAACCAACATTTGCGCCGGCTCCGCTATCGACAGACAGGTGTTGACAGACCTGTTTGACCAATACATCGCAGCAACCGAAATCCTCGGCATCGACCCGGCCATGGCGGATTCCACCCGCGTCGCCTTGAAGCGGCTGCAGCCGCAATTGATCGGAAAGGACGGTGCGCTGCAGGAATGGACGGAAGACTGGGGGCAGACGGAACATCCGCACCGGCACCTTTCACCCCTCTATGGTCTCTTTCCCGGAAATGTATTTTCATATTATAAGGCACCAGGCTTGATGGATGCCTGCAAACAACTGCTAAGCCGGCGCGGGGACTCCTCCGCCGAATGGGCCAGGGTCTGGAAAGTCGCGCTTTGGGCAAGGCTGCACAACGGCGACCACGCGGATGCTATCCTGAAAGGATACCTCAGAGATGAGTCGAATCTCCAGTTCTTCGGCAACCATGGCTTTCCCGTCCAGGTTGATGGCACGCTGGGCGTCACCGCCGCCATCGGCGAAATGCTGATTCAATCCAATGACGGATTTGTCGAATTCCTGCCGGCGCTCCCCGAGGAATGGAGTTCGGGCTCGATCGAAGGCGTCTGCACACGGGGGGCATTCGAATGGGACCTGAAGTGGACGGGCGGCACTGTCGTCCACGCAACGTTGCGATCCCGCCAGGGTCGGGACTGCACTCTGCTTGCGCACGCCAATGTCCGGGTCACCTGCAACGGCAGGCCAATACATGCGGCACGACTGGAGCAGGGGATGGTACGATTCCCGACAGTGAAAGGCGGAGTATATGAGTTGACCGTTTTTTAACCACTTTACTCGCCGCATCCGCTGAGGAATTCCAGTATCGCCCCATTTATAAATTCAGGCGCTTCCATATTCACCATATGCCCCGCTTCGGGCGCTACGAGCCGCCGGGCCGCAGGTATATCCGCCGCCAGCCGGTCGGCTATTTCCAAGAAGTCAGGAATATCGTATTCACCGGAGACCACTAGCGCCGGCACCTTGATATCGCAAAGTCGTTGAATCGCCGGCGGCTTCGGAACAATCGCCGGGTCTTTATGGATCATATGCCATCCCGGGTATCCGTCGATCATCAAGCGCAACCGGTCCCGGAGCGCGGGACGTTGATTGGCCCGGGTAAACAACGAATGATTGGACCAAAGTGCACGAACGGCAGACATGGACCCGTTCTTCCCGGCATCGACCATCTGCTGCCATTCCGTTTGCCAGGCAGCGGACCACTTGTAGCCATCCAGCGCAGAGTCGAGCAGGACCAGCGAAGAGACGGCATCCGGGCAGGTCAACGCACATCTCAGCGCCATTCTGCCACCCAGGCTCAATCCAACCAAATGTGCCCGGCGGATATCAAAATAGCGAATCAGCGACAGATAATCGGCTTCGTGGGAATATGGAACATCATTTTCGGGCGGCGCAGACCGACCAAATCCTCGCAGGTCGTATGTGATTACCACAAAATTGCGGCTGAACACGGCGACCTGGTTTTCCCACATCCGATGATCCAGCCCAAAGCCATGCATAAATACGATAGCTTCCCCTTGCCCTTCTTTGTGGACAAACAGTGAACCTCCATTCACAGAAAGGGTGTCGGCGGTATCCATTGTACCTGAAATATTGCGGGTTTTCATTGAATGTAAGGATATTTGACCAAACATCTGCCAACTATGCACTCCTGGGATTTGAAAGGAAAGCGGGCGCTCGTGACCGGCGGCTCCAAGGGGATCGGCAAAGCCATTGTGCAAGCGTTTCTCGAGCTCGGCGCCGAAGTCTTCTTTACCGCCAGAAAGGAAAAAGAACTGATAACGGTCGAAGCCGAATTTCGTCAGCGGGGCTATCCGGTTCAGGCCGGAGTAGCAGATGCGGCACAAGACGCGGATCGGAAGAGACTGGCAGAGCAAATCGGTCGGCAATGGGGCGCTCTCGATATCCTCGTCAACAATGCAGGCATCGCGACACACAAACGATCAATCGATTTCACCAGGGACGAATATATGCAGGTGTTGGAGATCGACCTCATCGCGCCATTCGAACTTTGCCGGGAGTTATTCCCATTGCTGCAGAAAGGTCAGGGAGCGTCCGTCATAAATATGTCCTCGGTGGCCGGCTCCTATGACCTCCATACCGGCGCACCGTATGGTATGGCCAAAGCGGGGCTCATCCAGCTCAGCCGGAATCTGGCCGTTGAATGGGCCCGCCATGGGATTCGGGTAAATACCGTCTCGCCATGGTTTACTTCCACTCCGTTGGTGGAGGATGTGCTGGGAAACCAAAAAAGTTTCGAAGCGATCACCTCCAAAACTCCACTTCGTCGTGTAGCGGAAAGCGCGGAAGTCGCCGCCGCCGTCGCATTCCTGGCTATGGATAAGTCGTCTTATATCACCGGGCACAACCTCAGCGTGGACGGAGGAGTGACAGGCAGACTGCTGTGAGCGCGGCGTCTGCGCGGCCGATATATTTAGCCCAGCAGGCCCATCTCCTGCGCGGCGTTAATAAGGCCTTGGGTATTATGGACGTTGAATTTTTGCAGGAGATTCTTCCGATGGGTGTCTACGGTATGCACGCTCAGATAAAGCTGGCCCGCGATTTCCTGGCTGGTAAAGCCCTTGGTCAGTAGTTTTAGGATTTCGCTTTCTCTCCGCGTAACGACCGGCACTTTATTGCCGGGCAGATCGTGCGCTCTCAGCTGCTGGAGTATCTTCTCATTCGCCGCCTTGCTCAGGTATACCGCGCCGTCCAGCACCTGGTCGATCGCGTCGATCAGTTCCTTCCGCTCCATATCTTTGATCATAAAGCCGTTGGCGCCCTTTCTTATCATTTGGGTCACGATCCCTGCCTCATTTACGTATGAGAGACCCAGGATCTTCACCGTCTTGTTACCAGCCCGGATCAGTTCGCAAAGCCGCAATCCGTCCATGTCGGGAAGATGAATATCCAGCAGGATGACATCGATATCGCTCCGCTCCCTTAACTCAAAAAGTGCGGCTTTTGCCGTCCGGGCCGTGGCGGCGATCTCGACGTAAGGAACATCGCAAAGCATGGACCGAATGCCATCGGTCACGAGGGGATGGTCGTCTATGATCAGGAGTTTTATCAAGGCGGGCCCGGGGTGTAAACCTAAGATACGCAATTGCCGGCATTCCCGAAAGTACACTTCAATCATGGTCGAGCAGCAGTTCGATCATAACGGTCGTACCAAGGTCTTTCCGCGATTCGATGTTCAGTTGGCCTTTCAGGTAATCGACCCTGCTTTTGACGGTATCCATCCCCATGTTCCGTTTTTCCCGGGCGTCGTGGAGGTCGAATCCCCGGCCATTATCTTCGACCGTGATGGTCAGCCGCGGGCCTTGCCGGTTGAACTGGATGATCGCGTCCGTCGCCGAGGAATGTTTGAGTATATTGTTGACCAGTTCCTGGATGATGCGATAAAGCATGACGTCAGTGGGATTGCCCAATGGACGTTCCATTCCATAGACCTGCAACGTAATGCGGAGCAGCCGCCCGGCATTGATATCGTCGCAGAGATCCTTCAGCGCCTCAACCAGGCCAAGTTTCATCAGCACTTCGGGCATCATATCGTGCGCGATCTTCCTCAACTCGTCTGATGCTCTTTCCACCAGCTCAACCGTACGCTTGTACCGATCGTTTTCCTGCAGTTCAGCGACCTCATGCCGAAGTGCGCTGAAATGCATCTTGACGGTGGAAAAGAGACCGCCGAGGCTGTCGTGCAGGTCCCTGGCCATTCGAACCCGCTCGCTTTCCTGGCCGTTGATCATGGCTTGCAGGGAAATGACCTGCTGCGCTTTTTCCATCGTCGCGATCTTTTCTTCGCTCAATTTCGCCTGCTGTTCGGCCAACCGCTGCCTGGCCCGGTAATTGCGCCGGATCAAAAGTGCGATCAGCGCCAAGACAACGGTCAATCCAAGCGCAATAGCCATATAAATATTTCGACGCCGGAGCATGAAGTCCTTTTCTTGCTGGGCCTGCCGCAATTCAAGGATCTCCTTCTCCTTTTTTTCATTCTCGTATTTCGCCTCGAGGTATCGGGCATAGTTCCGGGTTCTGGCGTCGACCATCGAATCTTTGAGGCGAAGATGCCGCTGAAGATAAAGGTAAGCGTTGCCGTAGTCCCTCATCTGCCCGAAATATTCGCTTAGCGCCAGCGTGGCGTTCATCTGACCGCGCTTGTTGTTGGTCTTCGCGGCGAGCGCCAATGCCAGATCGAGATGCTCTTTCGCCAGCGACATCTGCTTAAGATGGAGGTACGTCGATCCAATCGACTTGTGGTTGTTGGAAAGCTGAAACCGGTTTTGCAGCAGCTCCGCCTTTTTCAACGCCAGTTCGTAATAGGGCAGAGCGGCGGCATATTGGCCGACATAATAATAATAGGTGGCGACTGTACTGTAGGAGTCCGAGGCCAGGTTATAATCGGCTGTGGTAGAGGCGAAGCTGAGCAAGGCCGGGATATATGCGGCCGCTTCCGCGGGCTTACCAAGGTAGATCAGGTCAGTGGTCAGTCCCTGGAGCGTGTAGCCGAGTTGCAGGCTGTCCTTGCGTTTCTCCGCAACCGGGAGAATTTTCCTGCCGATCGCTACGGCCCGACTATAGTCTTCTGTTTCAGCAAGAACTGCAACCAGGTTTTGGTATGCGATCAACGAATTGGCTGTATCCCGGTTATGATCGAATCGCTCCGCAGCACGGGTGTAATAATCCCCCGCATTGAAATAGTCCCCTTGCATGAAGCTCCAGTCGCCGCGTTCGTTGTCGATGGCGGCGAGGAAGAAACTGTCTTTGATCTGGACAAAATAGCGTGCCGCCTGTGTCAGAAAAGAGTCAGCGAGTGGATATTCTCCAAGGTATGCGTGGGCGGAAGCCAGCTGATAGGCTGTCCGAGCCAGACCGGATGCATATTGCAGCTTTCTGCTCAACGCGTATCCTTGCTGCTCATACGATAATGCCTTTGGGACGTCATAGTCCCCCACCAGATTTGCCAGCCGGACAAAGGTGCCGACTTTATTCGTATCGTCCTTTTGTTGTGCCAGCCGCTTGACCAGACTATCCACTTCCGCGCGGTATTGAGCACCGGCCTTGCCAATGCCAGCTGCCATCGAGAGGCAGGCGGCGCTGACCAGGACCGGTTTAACCCAAGATGACATAAGCCCGATTTTACATTGTCTGATTAACCAAACAAGAGAAAAGGTAATTCATCGGGATGGCTTTCCAATACCTGATATCTGGTATTTTTCTTCCCCGTAATTCACTGGCGGCCGGTATTCTCCGGAGGCCCTCCGCGAGATAGTTTTGCGTCATAATACCCCGCTATGAGCCGTCATCATCTGGTTACAGCCTTTATATTACAACTGCTGGTCATTGCCGCCCGGTCTCAGAATATAGCATCGGGCGAAGCCACTGCGGGTCGGATCTCCCCGAAAGAACTGAATATCCCCGCCTCTCCCGTCTTCGATCTTATGGGCGTTACGCCGGCGCAAGTCACCCGGGCGTCGGATATCAAGGACTTTAAGGTAGACTGGTCTCTGAAGTCCTGGGCAATAAGTCCCAATCTCTCCATAGAGTCGCAGCCGGTCTGGGAACTGTTCTACAATCGCAGCCGGCTGGATAAATACCAGCACGCTTCGGGCTTTATGCGCCGCCTCGCATCTGCAGACTTGTCGGTCGGTACGGTGCAGAACGAGGAGGCCGACCGGCGGATCGGATTTGCCGTCAAGTTAAACCTATTCAAACAGCGAGATCCGCTGCTCGCCCGTCAATTGTACCTGGACGTTGATTCTTCCTTCGAAGATCAGCAGCAGCAGCTCGAAAAGAAATTGAGGACGCTCCTGCGGCGCCTCGATACAACAAAAGATATTCTCAAACTGCCGGAGATCCAATCGGAGATACAAAACGCCCGGCAGGATCTCGCTGCATTAGGTCCGCGCAGAACCCAGGAAATTAACCGGCGCGCGGCCCTTTTCGTACAGAAGAACTGGAATTCTGCCAGTCTCGACATTGCTTTCGGCAGGATCTATACCTATCAGACTGACAGCACGGGCTCCCTGTTGAAGCTTCGGCTCAACCGAAATACAGCCTGGGGTGCATGGCTTAGCGGTGGTTTCGGTATCGGCAGGAAACTTCTGCTTTCCGGTCTTATCCGTTCTTCCTGGTACCAGGAAGCGTTGAGTTTTGTCCTCCACGATTCTCTGGGTAGTAACAGTTCAGATTCCTCCGCGGTCGCGGAAAATAGCCTTTTTTCCCTTGGACTTAATCTGCGATACGGCGGTTCGATCTTTAATTTTTTCATTGAGCTATTCTATGAGCAGAAAGGACTGCGAACAGCAACAGCTGCCCTCAACAAAGCATTCCGGACACCTCCGGGTCTAACCGTGGCGACATCTTCCGTGAATTGGAACGTCGTAGATCCTAACACGATCAATTTCGGCGGCAGTTGGCGGATAGGAATCAACCTCGTTCTTGACTACGGCATGCGGTGTATTTTCGACCAGCATTGGAAAATGCAAACGTTCACCCCGGTAGTCGGCCTGGCATGTATGATGCGCTAAAGATTTCACCAATAAAAATAACAATATGAAAAGCAAACATTTCTTACTCGTCGTTGTCGCGACCATGGGATTCGCCGCCATTGCCCTTGGACAGGAAAAAAGACAAGTCGTCAACTTTTCCGCCGAACAGCTCAAAAGCCATTGGGAGAAGTTCACTGCGGATCCGGGGTTTTCCGCTCTCTTGCAGGACGCTAAAAGCAAAGGTTTCACCCAGATCCAAAACGACAAGGCCATGTATGGCTACCAGGGCACGATTACCGACGGGAATGGCAAAGAGCATGAGGTCATCTTTTGCGCCTACGATTTTTATAATCCAAAAGCCGAGAAAGGGCAAGGCTGCTCGATGATCTGGAAGCGGGTAGACGGAAGGCTATACAAAGCTTACCTGATCTTTCCGGAAGGGGAGAAAGATTTTTCAAAAGCCATGGCCGGCGCAATGGAATGGTATGCGGACGAGGAAGGAAAGGTCCAGCGGGCGCATAGCTGGGGGAGCTGTTTCCTGAAATGCGTGCAGACGGATGGCAAAGCTCCGGGAATCGACGTCGACATCAAGAACGGAAAGGTGAATATCGGCGGGACGACCTACACGCTTACCTGTAGCACCTCCTGTTTTGTGGGCGCCATCGTTTGTACAGCCGCCGCGGGGGCAGTGGCTGCCAGCGGTGCAGGTGTTCCGTTCGCTATCGGTATGATGGCGGTGTGTGCCGGCCTGACCTGCGCACCTTGTCTGACCATGTGCGCCATCGGGTGTATGTAATGGACAATTCCTTCTCCTGCCGCTGACCCGGGGCCTTGCTCCGGGTTCATCTTTTGAGCCGGCAAGCATTACCTGATCAGGACGACCGTCCCGTTCTTCGAAATGACCCTCCCGGTATAGTCCGTTCCCTTCACTACCCACAGATACGCATTATTCTCCTGCAATTTCCCGGCGATTCGTCCATCCCACCCCTGGCCCATCTGAGATGTACTGAACAACAACTGCCCCCAGCGATTAAACACTCTGAAATATGCAAGCGACGAAATGCCCATGCAGACCGGCCGGAAAAGATTGTTGCTGCCCGCAGCCGGCGTAAAAGCATTGGGTACAAAAATATCCGGGAGCGTGCGTGCAACCGTCACCGTTACTGCAGCCGACCCGGTACATCCGAATGTATCCGTTGCCTTGACCCGGTAAGTAATCTTATTGATATCCGGCCCGTAAACGCCAATGGGATCCGCCACCCCGGGATTGCTGAGACCGGTCGCGGGAGACCATTCATATTCATCTTGGTATATGTCCGTACTCGTCGCCCGGAAGTGCAGGGGTTCATCCAGCACCACCAGCGTGTCATCGCCCGCACTAACATGGATCGGAGGAACGACCGTCACTGTCAGCGTATCGGAAACCGTAACCGGGCAGCCCTCATTCCGGACGCTCAGAACATATTTCGCGGTCTGCTCCGGACCGGCGACGACGGTTGCGGTGAAGGGTAAGGATGAGACCGGGCCCCCGCTTTCCCCGGCGAACATACCCTGGCTTGCCCAGCCGTACCCGGTTCCGGTGGTGATCGTCGCATGCAGGGGCACCACCTGACCAAAGCAGACTGTCGTATCGATCGGATCGACTACCACTTCCGGTAACGCCCCTTTGTAAAGTTGTACAAACAGGCTGTCGGTCAGAGTGGTGCAGCTGTTAGTCTCGCTGGCCACGATCCATCCGGCTTTCGCACCGATCTTTACCGAGACGATATTTCCGTTGCTGCCGGAGTCAATGGTCCAACCGTCAGGCGTTGACCAGGCGTACGATGCGCTGTCAAGTGATGGAATGGAATAGATACCGGTACTGTTTGAACAAGCGAGCGTATCTCCGCTCACCCCGAGACCCGCGCAACTGTTTCTCAGCGCAAAATAGGCATAGGCAAAATGACCCCCCGGAACACAGTTATCTGCTTCGAATGTCAGGGATACCGTCTGTCCGCGATATGGCGACAAGTCAAATGTCACCTCGGTCCAGCCTTTCGTCCAGACATCTTTCAAATACTGTCCGGAACTTCCCGGGTTAAAGGACTCATTTGGAGTGGGCACGGGGCTTGGAGAGAATCCGTTTGCCCGAGCCGCTGCCGAATCGAGACCTCCATTAGTGGGAAGAAAATAGGCGGGTGAAGCGCACTCGATTATTCCCCCCGGAGTGCTGACGATCGCCCGCGCCATCGGCTGATCCACCGATTGATGTGTGCCGTTTTCCAACACCATGGCGTAGGCATAGGTCACGGTGTAGGGGATAGTTGATGAGCCGGGAGGGACCCGGATCAGGTAGCTTACTCCGCGGACATACCCGCCCTCCGGGTCGTTATTCTGGCCGCCCGCCGGAGGGCTCCCGGGCGACCCGTTGTTTGAGCCGGTGGCCTGGTGGTTGTTGACAGAAGTGGATCCCAGCAAGATCGAATAGCGATAAACATACCCGTTGATGGTGGGAATGGTCGGGAAGTTGCCAAACTGGTCGGTTCCCTGACTGGTGATTATCTGTATACCGCGTACGTTCGGAAGGTTGTATTCCGGAAGGGCGACGGCGCCGATCGTACCGTAGAGCCCGGCTTGGCTGGAGTCATACAATTGCAGGATGGCGGACGGTCCGTTTCCGTCCTTATTGTTGCCGGTGTAAGCTTGCCAATGCGTAAGCGTACCGTCGGAAAAGGTAATATTGATCGGGCAGGACTGTGCCTGTTCTGCGGAGGGCAGCGCGGGAACGGTGGCCAATACCACCAGCCATATATTCATTCCCGGCAAGGTCATAGCAGGATTTTGGTGATCGCTAATGAAATTTGCCAAAATACAAACGGACGAAACGGCTTTGCGGTTGCTGCCTCTAAGATCGGTTAAAATTTTATCACCTCGAAATCGCTGGCCTTTATCTTACCAAGATTTGCCAGGTCGTCATTATTCCACCGGTCGTCGGGTGCGCCGGATACATACATATCGCTGCCGATGTCGGCCAGAATGAGGCCATATTTTTTCATGGCTTTCAGGATTATCTGGACATCTGCGGAATACATGCTGATGTTGACACTCGCCTTTAGCCTGATCTTTGCACCAAATGGAAGTGAATATTGGCCGCCCGTGCTGCTGACATCATGCCTCGCCGGTGCGATATGTGACGGCGCCACATGATTTTTGGCCAGCGTGAACCGCAGGGCATGGGTGATGGTACCCCGCGCAACCTCGTCATACCGGACGAGACCGGGAAAGATCGGAAGTCCCGCCGCATCAGCCGATGTCCACCCGTCCGGGCGCAATGCATCGGAATTCAAGTGAAATATGGCCCCGCTGGAAGCTTCCCAATGGTCGCCATTCACGGTTGCGTTGTATAATTCGTATAGCACGGCATTGTCTTTGTCTACCGCGATGACATGCGCGTCTCCCGTTCCGTTCCCTTCGATCGGCGCATTCAATGGAATGGGGTAGGGGCCAGGGTCGCTTTCATCTCCATAATTTCCGTCATAACTGTTCCCCCGGTAAACTACAGCCAATTTCGGCTGGCTCCCGCATACGACCACGAAGGGGATGCCGATAGGCGCGCCGTCCCAAAGTCCGCTGCCAAAATCCGGGTGCAGCCCCGTACCCGCGTAGGCTGACAAGATCTCCGTGCTGGCCGAATCGATGGCGGCACCGGAAATGTCCTGATTCCAGGAATTATCTGTTGGAAAAATCTGGAGTGAATCTACATCCGAAGGCTGCGTTGCGCAAACCGAATTGCTACCATCGGGCGGCTTATGACCAATATCGCCGGAAGCGCTCTTTTTTGAACATGCTCCCAGCGTGAACAGGGAAACAAAAAGAAGGTATTTCATGCGGATTGGATTGGCATTTTTGGGGCAAATATTATGCCGGACTGAACGCCGATGGCCTGGTCTTTTTATTGTGGGGGAGCGGAAAATACGGTGTTGACTATTTGCTGTCGATCCATCTTTCCCCTTAGTGGATTAAGATAAAAAGTTAAATTACAAATAATTGCGGTAAACCTTATTTTTACACAATAACCTACTTGCCATGACCGCTACTATCAACCGGAACACGCTGTTTACAGCCAGCAGGATAGCCCTGCTATTTACCGCCATGACATTTGCCTTTCGGGCGTCGCTGGAAGGTGTCTGGAGCACGCAATTTCATCTTACCAAGGTGCAGTTGGGCTGGATTTTTAGTCCCGCATTTTACGGTTTCACGTTGGCTATGATATTCGGGGGGCCGTTGTGCGACGTTTTGGGGATGAAAAAATTATTGGGCCTGGCCTTTATCGGTCATATAGCAGGCGTAATCATTTACCTCGTTGCCAAAGATGCGACGATGCTGTTTGTCGGTACGTTATGCATCGGCATCGGCAATGGTATGGTGGAAGCTGCGTGTAACCCGCTGGTAGTGACTCTGTACCCGGACAACAAGACTACGATGCTAAATAGGTTTCACGTGTGGTTTCCCGGTGGCATCGCCATCGGCGGACTGATATCTTATTTATTGATGGACCAGCTGAAATTTGGTTGGCATGTCCTGATCTTTGTCCTCTTTATCCCGGCCATTATCTATGCGTTTCTCTTTTTCCGCTTGAATTTCCCCAAAACAGAGCGAGTGACAAAAGGGGTAAGCGCGAAAGAGATGTATTTGTCTTGCCTGAACCCACTTTTCCTGGTCATGCTCGCGTGCATGTTCCTTACAGCTGCTACGGAACTAGGCACGAACCAGTGGCTGCCTGCCTTCTTGCAGGGAGCGGGGGTCTCGGGAATCTTGGTATTGGTCTTTATCCAGGGCATCATGGCGCTTGGCCGGGCTTTTGCAGGTCCAGTCGTTCACCGGTTAAATCCAAACGGGATGCTCCTCTTTTCTGCCATATTCGCCGCAATCGGTCTCGTGTTGCTAAGTAAGGCTAGCGGCGCCAGCGCTTTTGGTGCTGCGCTGGTCTTTGCCGCCGGCATTTGCTTTTTCTGGCCGACCATGCTTGGGTTTGTGTCAGAATATTTGCCTAAAACGGGGGCACTCGGGTTATCCCTGATGGGCGGCGCAGGCATGTTCTCCACTTCCTTGATCCTTCCCCTCCTTGGAGAATGGTATGATAAAGCAAAGGATGCCGCTGTTGCTTCAGGCGCCGGGGCTTCCGCTGCGGACGCCGTCGCAGGGTCTCAGACTTTTTTGAAGATTGCGATCATGCCGGCGATCCTGATCGTCGTTTTTATCCTGATCTATGTCGCCAGGCGCAAGTTCTATGCGGCGCAGAAACAAGAGACCCGGCTTGAGGGCAGCCATTGACATTGGGATGCCGTGTAAACCGGGAACTCGCCTTGTGGGATGGGAGTACTTGGCCCTCCGCTGAAATTATAAAATGAGCGATTCCGTTCCTCCTGCATCTTGACGCCCGGTGATAATTGCAGGGATCATTTATGATGCCTGGTGTCGACCCTGGTGAAAAAGTTCAGGAAGAGCACGATGAAGAAAAGGAAGATGATCGAATGAACAATGACCACATATTTCCCCGGAGCGGTCGTCGGATAGATGTCTCCGAAGCCGATTGTCGAGGAGGTCATGAAGCTGAAATAGACGAAGTCGAGCCGGGAATGAGCCTTCCCCAGCAGCAGGTTGAGTCCTCCATATATGACGGCAAAATCAAAGGTGATTTCGATGTAATTGAGGAACAGGAGCAGGATCGATCGTTTGGACGACCGCGGTTCATCGAAAATCTCGGAGGCAAAGAAGAGGGTTGCAATATAAAAGATTGTCTCCGACAGCAAGTAGCCGGTTATAACTTGGATGAAGATATTCGGGTACCATCCCAAAAGCAGGGACAGGATGGGAAACATGAGCTTCAACAGTACATAGAATTCGATGGCCAGCTTTTTATAGGTCGAGCCTTTCCTGCCAAAGCGATTTCGGATGTAGATCCCCGGATAAAGGAACTGCTGCACGATTAGAAAAAGCCGAAAGATCTTCTCCAGCCCTATGTCATTGTGCGTTTCATTGTTCCAGACCTTGTACAGGTTCAGCCGTTGGCGCCGGATGACTGAGTAAGCGGAACGGATATTGTCTTCGGGGCGACCGAAGAAGAGTTTGCGTAAAAAAGATGTTTTGGTGTTGGGTTGGCTCATCGACTTGGAATGATATTATTTTCAATTTTTCGGGCGGCCGGCGAATCAGACCGGGGCTTTTTTTTCCAGGTTACCGTATTCGGACGATTTCACGTATAATTTATCAAAAATTACCGGCTCTGAGCCGGCCGGTTCTATTTAAAGGCATTTAACGCGGCCTGCAGCGAGTCTGGCTGCTCTTGACATCCGTTGGTAGTTTTGAGCACCTGGTTGATCGTCAAAATGTTAATCGAAGTGCCATTGAATCGGAAAAAATTCGCAGGATCAGAGCGGGAATAGAAAACCCCCCAAATCCATTGAGGGGTTTGAAAATCGTTTGTGATCGCGCTGGGACTCGAACCCAGGACCCATACATTAAAAGTGTATTGCTCTACCAACTGAGCTACGCAATCAACCACGAAAAAAGCAACGCTTTTTTGGGATCGCAAAAATAGGTCAAAATGTATTGACCGCCAATTTTTCACGTTTTATTTTTCCCCGCATGATCCCCGCCCGTCGCCACAAAAGCCTGGCTCCGCTCACCGGTACTCCCGCCGCGCCGCGCGATCCGCCCTTCGCTCCCTGCGGCGTCCTCGTGCCCCGCCAACGCTACGCTCCGCTTCATCACCCGAGCGGTCTTATGCTCGCCGGTATGGCTCCACCCCGGAGGCATCACCAGGTACAACAATTTGTTTCCCAACCCGGGCGCCCGAACCATATCCCGGCCCAGGCAAACGAACTCTCCGAAATACATATCCCAAAAGCTGCGGGTCTTTACCGGCCGGGTGATACCGTATTCGATTTTGATCGCCCGATCCTCCGGCTGGTACGTCCGAAAGACACGATCCCAGATATTCAACAGATTACAAAAATTGGTGTCGATATACAAGGGGTTTCGGGCATGATGCACCCGATGATGGGAGGGGGTTAGGATCATCCGGCCCAACGCACCCATCCGGGCATCACTTATGAACCCGTCGCCCACATGGATAAAAGCACCCCAGGTCCCGTCAATCGCCATGATCAGGAAAAGCATCGGCGGATTTACGCCCGCCAGGATGCAAATGGAGGTCCGGATAACGTCCGCGTAGGGCGCCTCGAGAAAAAAGTGCATATAGGTCACGGACAGGTTCATCGCCTCCGGCGCGTGGTGGGTAGAATGAAGGCACCAAAACAATCTAACCTTATGCCCCAAATAATGATAAACAAAGTGTGCCAGTTCCCATATGACATAACCGAACAGGAACCAGTACCACGTGAAACTGGTCCTGACAAACGCAAAACGGCTGAATAAGGAAATACAAAACGCTACCGCCGCAATACGGATGAAGCGCGACAAAAACCTGTTTGCAACAAATACAAAGAACGGCATCCGATAATCCTCGATCCTGAATCGTCTGTACACCAACGCTCTCCCGATCTCGATCACCAGCAACAGCGGTATCACGGGCGAAATAGCAGACAGGATTCCCCGGAAACTGTGCAGGGCCGAATAATCATTCTTGTGATACATATCCAGCAACGGCCCAAGACCCGAGAAGCTCAACAATTCTTCGTAGAGGAGATTCAGTGCATTATTCATTTGAGTAACAAATAGATGGGCGATCCCAAGGCATAAAATTATTTCATTTTGATGGGAGCGGGCGAAAAAATTCTTTAAAAAAACTAATCAATTAGTTGGCAAACTAATCCATTAGTAGTAGCTTCATAATAAAAGCGGACATCATGCAAAAACTAGCCAAACGGGAGGAGCAGATCATGCAGGCCTGCTGGCGGCTCGGGAGAGCCTTTATAAAGGAGATCATCGCCGAACTGCCGGATCCCAAACCCCACTACAATTCCGTTGCAACCATGGTTCGCATCCTGGAGGAGAAAGGCTTTCTCGGCCACGAGACCCTGGGCAATACGTTCTGCTATTTTCCCGTGATTTCGAAAGAACAATACCAGAAGCACGCCTTTGAAGATATCGTCAGCAAATATTTCAACAACTCCTATCCGAGCATGCTGGCATATTTCGCAAAGGAGCAGCGCCTCTCCCAGGAAGAGTTGAACGAAATTTTAGCGATAATCAAATCCCGGAAGAAATGATACCTTATGTCTTGCAGGTAACGGTCATACTGACCGTCTGCTTCCTGTTCTATAAGCTGGTGCTGCAAAAGGCGACGTTTTATGGCCTCAATCGCTGGACCCTGCTTGGTTGCCTCGTCCTTTCCTTTGTGTTGCCCATGTTGCCCGCACCCCGCGGCTGGACCTTAAATGCCGCGGATACCACTGCCAGTCCCGCGGCTACAACTGCTGCGGCACCAATAGCGGTCGCCGACCGGCCGCTCGCTCTTCGCTCCGAACAGGCAACGGCCGCCTCCCGGACACCGGTTCTTGCCACTCCGCCGGAACATCCCGCGCATACAGCAAAAGATCATACTCCCGTTGAAAAGCCCGACATCGCCCTGAAGCTGCCCGTGGTCTCCGGTCCCGACGCCGCCTCGAAGTCACAAGTCGCCTCGAAGTCTCAAGCCGCCTCCAATCCCGGTGTTGGCCCCAAACCTGACGGCGCCACCGCGCTCACTTCGTCTTCGCCATCGCATCCTTTTTCCGCCTTCCTCCTGAAAGGACTACGGTTCCTCGTTCTGGTCTACCTTTCAGGGCTGGTGATCTTCGGCATCAAGTTCGCCTTGCAAATCATCGTTCTTTGCATCCGATCGTTTGCCTGTCCCGTCGTGCGGGACGGCCGCTACCGGATCGTTCAAACCGACGATGATCGCGGACCCTGCACTTTCGCCAATACGATTTTTATCAACCCGGCGCTATACGATCCGGAAACCTATTCGCAGATCCTCGTGCATGAAAAAGTCCACGTCAGCGGCGGCCATACCCTCGATATCCTGCTGGCGGAACTGGCCGTCGTCTTTCAATGGTTCAACCCGTTCGCATGGATGTACGGGCGCGAGATCGAGAACAATCTTGAATTTCTGACTGACCGGTCCGTCCTGGAACACCCTTACATCGAACCCCTGGCCTATCAGCTGAGCCTCCTGCGGGTGTCGGCCCGGCATCTCCCGTTTAGTATTACCAATAATTACAATCAATCACTTTTAAAACGTCGTATAGTTATGATGAACAGCCAACTTACCAAACGCCATACGATCTGGAAATACGCGGGCCTGCTTCCGATATTTCTTCTGCTGGTTTGCCTGCTCAACAAACCGGTAGCGCTGGGCCAAACAATTCATACCAGGTCCGGACAACTCCATGTGGCGACTACCGGAACCCAACCTACTATTATTGCCGCATCGCCGGCCGACACCGGTATCCGACCGTCAAAGACCGCAAAGGTGGCCGCCACCATAACCGGAACCATCGCTTCCACGTCAAACACCGGCGCAGTTACTGCGATCAGCGGTACGGTATCATCTATCCAGGAGATGCCTATCCTTGAGCCGCTCACCCCTCTTAATGCGACAACCCTGACCACCGTTACGCCAATGACCGTGGCCAAAACGGAGCCCGTTCTCGCGGTAAATACAACACCGGTGGAGCAATTCGCTCCGGCGATCCCCGATACCTCCTTTCCGCACTTTTCTGACAACATGGAACTGCGGCAGGGCTCCTGGTTCCTCACGGTGGATAGCGATAATATGGACTTTCTTCTCCGGGCCCAGTCCGGCGATAATTCCTGGGAGTCTTCCTTTACGGTTAAGAAGAACGAGATCAATCCCTATCCCGGCCAGGGGACCGTCGAGTTCAAACTGGTACGCGAGGCAGGGACGATGACCTTCAAGGGATCGTTTGACGGCATGCAGGGTCTCGGTCATTTTCAGTTTCAACCCGACGAGAGCTATTTCAACGAATTGCAAAAGATGGGCGTGGAGGACCTGGAGGAAGGACGCAGACAGGGCTTTTTCCTGCGGAATATCACAAAGGATTTTGTCCGGATGCTTATTCGCAATGGCTATACACCCATCACCCAACGGGACGTGTTCAGTCTGTCGATACGTAAGGTGGATGAACCATTCATAAAATATTGGAAGAATTCAGGGGTGGAAGGCACCGACCAGGTGCACAATCTAATTATGCTTAATATGATGCATATCGAGCCGGACTACGTAGACGACCTAAAAAAAGCCGGGTATACCCACCTGACCGTCCAGCAGCTGATCAAGCTGAAACGGCAACATATCGACGGCAATTATATCCGGTCGATGAGCGCCGGCGGCACCTCTCCGGTCCCACCGGAAGAATTGGTGTCGTACAAGATGATGCAAATCGATTCGGGCTATCTGAATTCCCTGAAAAAAGTTGGTTATGACCACCTGGACCGGTCAGAGATCCGGTCATTGAGCAGTTCCCATGTGACGGCAGAATACATTAAAGGATTTCAGGATGCGGGATTCTCGAATATCCCCGCGCGAACACTCGTCATGCTGAAATACGAAAATGTCACCCCCGATCTGGCAAAAACATTCAGGGATCTCGGATATTCGGATATCGAACTAAATCGTTTGGCCACGCTGCAACGCGCCGGTATAACTTCCGATTTCATCACCGCCTTTCATAAGATGGGATATGACAATATCCCGCTGAACCTATTGTATAGCTTGAAGTCGGCCGGGGTAGATGCTGACTATGTTAAGAAAATGAAAGAGAAAGGCTTTAATTCGAACGACCTCAATAAATATGTCCGGCTCAAACGCGACTTTAATTGATCCGATCTCCCGGTCGGAATAAGCATTCGGCCGCCGTCCGGACGGCGGCCGAATATTGTCCATTGTCATTTAACGGTAATGTGCTTTGACGGGATCTTCCTCGCCTCTTCCGTTTTAGGTAACATTAGCTTCAACAGCCCATTTTCATAGTGAGCGTCGATCTTGTCCTTCAATACGCCGTCGGGCAGAGTGAACGCCCGCGAGAAGGAAGTATAATTGAACTCCTGCCGCGTATGGCGTTCGTCTTTTTCTTCCCGTTTTTGCTCCGACTCGGCGCTGATGGTGAGCAGGTTGCCTTCTACATCGATGTTAAAATCGTCTTTTTTCATGCCTGGTGCCGCAAGCGAGATCTCAAAATGATCTTGCTTTTCCACGATGTTGACGGCGGGAACCGTCATCATGTTTGACATGGAGCCTCCGTTGGTGTCGAACCAGCGATCCCAGGGCTTGAAAAAATCGTGAAAGATCGAAGGGAGTGATTCTCTCCTCATGACATCTCTTGTAGCCATAAAAACCTCCTTTATTTTTAGTGAAGAAAACTGCAATATGAGCAAGGTGCGGACCTACGGTGGAGGGAACACAATTTGTTCGAAAAGAAGAACGCTTTTAAAATCAACAAAAAAGTCCTCAAAAAGATTGCCAGAGTATTATTTTTGCGCCTTTATCAAGTAGAGTTAACATTTAACAAATAGGGTTAACATTGATGACCAAAACGGCAGCAACAGGTTCCTCTCCCGCCAGAACACGTGTCATGGTGGCAATTTTTTTCTTTGTGTCCGGTTTTGGTTTCTATACCTGGGCTTCCCGTATCCCGACAATTCAGCAGGAACTTCATCTCAACGAGGGGCAACTGGGCGTGGTCCTCTTTGCCTTGCCCATCGGGTTGATGGCGACCTTGCCGCTGACAGGAGTGCTTCTCAGTCGTTTTGACAGCCGCAGGATTATGATGGTCGGGGCAGTGTCCTTCAACCTCATGTTGTGCGCAATCGGGTTTTCGACGAAATCGTGGCAGTTGGCGATTGCGCTGATTTTTTTCGGCTCGTCACGGAACCTGATGAATATTTCAGCCAACGCCCAATCGATCGGAGTGCAATCGCTCTTCGAGCGGCCGGTAATAGCTCGGTTCCACGGTATCTGGAGCCTGGCAGGTTTTGGCGGTGCAGCGCTGGGTTCGCTCATGGTCTCGTTATCCGTCTCGCCTGCGTGGCATTTTTTCGGGGTTGGCCTGGTCCTGACTGCCCTTTGCTGGTACGCATATCCGGGTACCCTCCCGCAACAGCCCGCCCCGCGCGAACGTCGCCCCTGGTTTGCCCTGCCGGACAAAACCCTGGCCAAATTCGGCCTCATCTCTTTTGCTTCGATGGCTTGCGAAGGCACCATGATCGACTGGAGCGGCATATATCTCCGGAAAGCGGTCCACACCAGCCGCGAAGTGGCTACGCTGGGCTTTACAACCTATATGATTGCCATGACGCTGGGTCGCCTTGTCGGCGATCGGTTTGCCGATCGCCATGGGATTCGCACCATGCTGACATACAGCGGAGCCCTGATCGGTATTGGCCTGTTGATCTCCGTTTTCCTGCCCTACCCGATGACGGCGATATTCGGTTTTATCCTGACCGGCTTTGGGGTGTCTTGTGTGATCCCAATGGTATTTGCGATGGCGGGCCGTTCGGAAGGGATGAGCAGCGGATCTGCCATTGCTGCCGTCTCAACCGTCGGCTACCTCGGATTTCTCATCGTGCCGCCACTCGTGGGGTCCGTGGCTCAACTGGCGAGCCTTCGGAGCGCATACGCCATGATGGCTGCTTTTGGTATCCTGATTACGATATTGGTTCGGCTTACGCTCGATAAAAGGCAATAAGAGACCGGCCACTACTTTGCAGTAGGGCGGTCTCTTGCCCAAATCCAACCGATGAAGTCGAAGTCCCTCCCGCTCCTGTCCACGCTCACAAGGTCGGCAACGTCAGCCCGATCCGGATGCTTTTGTCCACCTCGATCGAAAAATCGCTCCTGAATATCCGACTGGTCCCATTCCAGGTACTTTCGACGGTATGAACGGAGAAATACGGAACGGGCTTTCGTTTAATCAGGAAAATACGGGTCGCATTACTCCTCTCCGAAGACCCCGGCAACCCCCGGCCAGGGTTAATTCCATCGGCATCTCGCCGCGTCGGCATTTCCGCCTCGATTTGGAACAACGGTTGGAGCAAATGATGATATCGGGTCAGGATCGCCCCGAATACCAACGCCTTTGACGTCGTATTCCCGTTGAATCGAAGAATTCGCCGGGGATATCGTTCCGAATATATCTCGATGATCTGTAAAAGGGTTAGCACCACGCAAAGGAAGTCCTTGCTCTCCGGCCAGGTGGCTTCGTCCTTTTTTCCGGCTGGCTTATTCCGAAATTCGACATGGTAGATATGTCCGCCCTGCTGGCCGATAAAACATACCTGCCGGACCGTCGGCTCAGATAGGGCAGGGCTGCTGAATTGAAAATTGGCGAAATCAGGTGTAGCCTGCAAATTGGTATATGGCGCGTATGACATAAATGGAATTTTGTTGGTGAACCTGCGGTCGGACGCAGCTTATGGCATCCAACCGCAGGCAATAAAACGGTTCAGTTTCCGGTTGCGGATGTGGCTTCTTCCGGCATTTCCTGCTCTTCGGCCAGCTTCTCCCCGGCCAGGTCGGATGCCGCCCGTGAAGCCCGTTTGGAGGATCGTCGTTCTTCCGATCCTCGCTTCTTCGCCGGGACAGGAGTGGAAATGCGAATGGATTTTTCCGCGGGATTTGCTTCGATCCATTTAGGCTCGGGTTTGCCCGTATTCAGCGTAACGAGGTGCCGGTTACCCCGTTCAAGCGATGAAAGCAACATTTTTCGCGTCGGTTCTGCCTGAAATTCTTCGATCGGATATCCTGCCAGGACCTTCTCCAGGTCATAGTGCCGGTAGTATTTATAGCGGTAGTTCCGATGCGCATCCTTTTCGTCGAAATCCAGTTGCACCCAAACGCGATATCTCTCATCATCTGCGTTTATCTGATCGATCCTTGCCGACCGCCCGTCCAACAGGTTGTAGGCCTCTTTTAGGGTTACACCCGTTCCTTTATAGATGTGAAATTCCCGTCCTTTGTTCCTGCCGGGATCCCGTTCGTATTGGTTGATTGCCGTATAACGATCGAATACATACGTCCCTTGTTTGATCAGCTTTATGAAGTGGAGCTTCGCCTCTGTTCGCACAAAATGCTCAAAAAAGGCATCCGTCAGGAGCTCGAATTCCGGTTTCCCCTGCGCTACATTTTCAAGCAACTGCTGATTCAGCAGGGTATTCTCCCCAAAGCCGAGATATTTCAGATCATCGTTTAAATACTCAAGATTACTTTTCATAAAATAATTTTAAATAGTGTTAAAAAAAATCCATCAGATCAGTCTTGCGGTTTCCAGGGTAAAATTGGATGCCCGCACCTGCAAGTGCCGGCCCCCGTTTTTCTCCAGGACTTCGATCTGGAGCCGCCGATGGCCGGCAAGGGTAAGCCGGGGCAAGACATAGACAGCCGCAGCCTTGCTGTAGCCTTCGACCGTTGTCAGGCTGTCCGACACATATACCGGCGGCAGCTCTTTCAACCGCAGAAAGCCATGCATTCCATGTTCCTTCTCCGCTACGAAAAACCGGATGCTGTCAACATCAAAGTCCAATGGAGACCGGTTGACCAATTTCAGCGAGAAAAAGAGCGCCTTTCCCCGGGCATAGACACCGCGGACCACCAGCCTCATTTTACCGTTGCGGTTGTTGAGGTAATAGATTCGCTGTGCATCCCGGGCGATCTTTTGACAACAGGCCTTCCATTGAGCCGATTGCGCAGGATCGGCCGGTCTCGCCTTCCGCACCGGTTGTATCGAAGGGGCCGTTTGACCCGGCCTCGCCGTTTGCGCCGGATTCGGCGGCCTATCGCGGGCGGCCACCGCCCCCTCCTGCACCCGGGCAGGACATGGTCGACTGAACAGGGCAAACCCCGTCAGGAAAACAAACAGAAATTTCATCTTGCTTTTTTTTAAGGATTAACAAATCAACCACCGGCCGGTGGAAAGAGACAAATAGTCCTCAACAATGATAAAGGCGGTAACCATCGATCAATTCTTTATATGCGATAACACGTTTACCACATCCAATTGCCAAAGGTTACCGGCCTTGTTGGACACCAATTGAACCATTCTTCTCTGGTGGAGTAAAATTAGATGCGAGACGTACCAAATAGCTAGAAAATATTACCTATGTTTAGATCATACGCGTAGAAAAATTCCTTTCTTTCGCGCAGAAGTGAAAAAACTTTTGCCATCCCCGATCAAAAGTGAAATTATTTTCGTTTCTGAAACCAAAGAAAGAAAGAATTTGCCTCGCGGCAAAGCCACTATTTCCTTGTCTTCTGCTGCATTGACCTTTTCGGCAATATTTCCTTTTCCTTACCTGGTTTGTACTTTCCACTCTTTATTTTCCGGAAAACGGGACCGCTGACACCCAGGTAAGACGCCAGGTGCTTTTGTAGTGGCCGCTGCAGGAGCTCCGGGCAATTGGCCATCATCCCCTGAAAGATCAGTTGCGGTTCTTTCATTCGCAGGAACGTTTCATTGAGCCTGGCCTGGCAGTAGTATTTGATAACAATGTAAAGGGTCAATATGGCCATACACGGGTGCTACTTGATCCCGGCAAAAAGATCCCCCTTTGACATTTCGAAAACCACGCCGTTTTCATCCGCCACAATCGTCTCGGCGGATCTGCACTCATTAAAAAAACTGATGACCGAGGTCGCCACCTCATTTTCGGTCATGAACCAGTTGCTGACTATTTTGTCGGGAGTTGACGGTTGGCTTTGATAAGCCCGTAACAGCCCTCTTTTGACAAACCAAACGGACTTGCAGATATTTCCTTCCTTCAGCAGGGTCTCCCCTTTTTTTACGGGACGTTCATCGCATTTTTCCAGGATGAACGTCATGGCCGGTTTGTCCAATTTCCAATACGTCTGACTTAAGTAGAGCAGAATTTCTTTCATAAAAAGGTTTTAGCGTAAAGCTGCCTCAAACAGGAGGCCAGTTAAGGGGCAACCAACGAAAAAATGCGGACTTCCTGAAGGAATCGTGAACACTGCACGATAACTGCAGGGAACAGATTGGTACGGGGTCTATCTGTCACCATTAACCGAATGTAACGCCTTTCCGATCCTGTAAAATTGGCGGGTTTTGTTGCCTGCTGTCAAATTGCCCTCCGGCCGTCCGCCATGCCCATACCCGGGCCCAAGTCCTCTCACAGCGCGGTTCGCCGCCGGAACATTATTTATCCTAACTTTGCACCCCGGAACTAATCACAATCGTATGGAACAAGCCTCCAGCCAGCGGACGCGCATCGTCATCATTGGCGCCGGTTTTGCAGGTCTCCGGATTGCCCGTTCGCTCAACAACACACCTTGCGAAGTCTGTTTGATCGATCGCCACAACTATCATGAATTCCAACCGCTGATGTACCAGGTCGCAACCGCCCGCCTGGAGCCATCGAGCATCTCTTTCCCGCTTCGCAAAGTATTCCACCATACGCGCAATGTGCATATTCGTATCGCCGAAGTACAACGGATCGATACCGCTGCCAAGGTTGTCCAGACCAGCATTGGCGAAGCTGCCTATGACAGGCTGGTGATCGCCCTGGGCTGCACGACAAACTTTTTCGGCAATCAACGCATTGAGTCGCACGCCTTCCCGATGAAGTCGGTGCCCAATGCGATGGCCTTGCGCAACCGCATCCTGCAGACATTTGAGGATACCATTGTCGCAGGCCCTGCGGAGCGGCAGGCACTCCTTAATTTTGTGATCGTTGGCGGCGGACCTACCGGTGTCGAACTATCCGGCGCCATGGCAGAAATGAAGAAATATATCCTCCCGAAAGACTATCCCGGCATCGACTTTTCCCGCCTCACCATCTATCTCCTGGAAGGCTCACCCAATACATTGAACGCGATGAGCGAGCCGTCAAAGATCAAATCCCGGGAGTATCTCGAAAAGTTGGGTGTGATCGTTCGGACCGGCACCGTTGTCGAAGACTATGACGGGGAGACGGTCACCCTGAAGGGCGGAGAGACGATCGCAGCCCGTAATGTCATTTGGGCCGCAGGTGTCACCGGCAACCGTATCGAAGGCATACCCGCAACCAGCATGGTGAGAGGCAACCGCCTGAAGACGAACCGCTACCACGAAGTAGAGGGGCTGGAAGCGGTATACGCTATCGGGGATATCGCCTGGATGGCAACGCCGAAATACCCTAACGGCCACCCGCAGCTGGCCAATGTGGCCATCGCGCATGCAGCCAGTTTGGCGCACAATTTCAAACGCGAATTACACGGTAAACCCCGAATGGAATTCGAATATCACAACAAGGGTACGATGGCGACGGTCGGCAAGCGAAAGGCAGTGGTCGACCTGCCGCACATCAGCTTTCAGGGCTTCTTCGCGTGGCTGACCTGGATGTTCGTCCACCTCATGCTGATCCTTAGCGTCAAGAACAAGCTTTTCATTTTTCTAAACTGGATGATGAGCTATTTTGCAAATGACTCTACCCTTCGCCTCATGCTGAAACCCGACACGGACTCATGATTTCGCCGATCGTTCATGGCGATCCCCGCCAGGTCCCGCCGGCCGCCAGGCTGCCGCATCCGCCGCTTCCCGCCGCCGCCACTCTCTCCGTGGTGCGCTCATAGTCACTTTTTTCCTTATTTTTGTCCGTACCGGGCGCCGCGCGTCCCACAATCACAACCTATGGCCGAGATCATCGTAGCATTGCATCATTGTAATATATATCAGGGCGACAACCTGATCCTTCAGGACGTCAACCTCATCGTCGAAAAAGGGCAGTTCGTCTACCTTGTGGGCAAAACCGGCACCGGTAAATCCAGCCTGCTGAAAACAATCTATGGTGACATCCCGCTGAGGGAAGGAGACGGCCAGGTCGCCGGTTTCGATCTCCGAAAAATGGACTGGAAAAGTGTGCCGTACCTTCGGCGGACCCTGGGCGTGGTATTCCAGGACTTTCAACTGCTGACTGACCGGAACGTAAATGACAACCTCAAATTTGTCCTTCGCGCGACCGGATGGAAAGATGTGCGCCTGATGGACGAAAAGATCGCCGACGTGCTGGACAAGGTTGGACTGAAATCAAAAGGATTCAAAATGCCGTTTGAAATGAGCGGCGGCGAGCAACAACGCGTCGATATCGCCCGGGCCCTCCTTAACTCCCCCAAATTGATCCTGGCCGACGAACCGACAGGAAACCTCGATCCCGAAACCTCCGATGAGATCATGCAGCTGCTCTTCCAGATATCCCGGGACTACGGCACTTCGATAATTATGGCCACCCACGACTACCGGGTCATCAGCAAGTTCCCGGCCCGCATGGTCAAAACAGAAAGGGGGATAATGATCGACAATGCGTCGGTGGAGTTGAACTGAGGCGCTTTAATTCCCCACCGTTAGCGTTTCATCCGACCAGATCGATCGCAGCAACCGCTCCCCATTCCTCTTCGTGCTATAAATACCGGAAAGCACCTGTTTTCGTAGTAGGATATCCTCCGGTTGAATTCCCTGCGAATACAATTCGACGACTTTCGACCGCATATCCTCGGCGTCTTCCGCAACATGGCAGATCGCCTCGAGCCCGGTGCCATCGACCATTCCCCGGTTGACAACACAATGTCGGCCGTTGTACAACGCATTCAGCAACTTGAGCTTTACCCCCGTGCAATTAAAGGCGGGCAAGATATTGACCTGCGCCTTTGCAATAAGGTCCTGCAGCTCCTCTTCCGAAGGGTCTCCGATCAGACAGGTCGATGGGTATTGTTCGATCAACCGTACAAGCCGCGCCGAAGGTTGTTTCCCCGAAATGATCAGCGGCAACTCCACCGCCGAAGCAATATTCCTCAATATCCAAACCACCGCCTGCTCATTCTCCGGCACGGAAAGGTTACCGTGATACAGACAAAAACAACCCGTTCCCTCCCGGGTAGTCACATCCTCATACGGCAGGAAGACCGGCAACGTGTGGATATTACCGGCGCCAAATTCTGTACGGTATTGGTCGCGGTCCCGCTCCGAAACCGCGAGGATCTTCACCATGCCGGCAATCCGGCGCTCATAGGAGCGGAGCAAATTGCTTTCATGCAGATAATATAGTTTTTTGAAGAGCGACCGCTCCGAGTGATAAAGTTGCCGATAGTACCGGTATTCCACATTGTGCAACCGCAACACGATCCGCCGGCCGGAAAAACGATCGTCGTTTAGCAAATAAGTGCAGTGTATTCCTTCCAGTAAGATGGGATGGTCGTCCCCCAAAAGCCGGTCAAGCAATACGCCGCTGGAGCGCGAACAAACAATATATGGCAGCTTATGCGAAAACCCTTTATGCCCCTCGCACCGCGCATAGTAATGGACCTCCGTGCAGAATTCATTTAACGCCGGCTGCTCACCCCGGCCGTATTCAAAACAATGCAGGTGGATCTTCACCCCCGCGGCATGAAGCACCCTTAGCTTTTGAAAAAGATCGAACACCCCGCCGTAATCAACCGGATACGGCACGTCCAGACACACGATATGTAAATGTTTGTCCACGATCTAAACCCTGCCAGGCCCTCCTTCGCGGGAGGTGTTTTCTAAAAGTCGTTGAAAAATGCGGATCAGGATCTTCTCTTCCTCCTGCCAGTTGTAACGCAGCCGTGCTTGTTTGCAGCCTTCCGATAACCTATGATACAATTCCGCGTTTGTCAATATTAGATTCAGGGCATCCGCCACTTCGCGAATACCCGGTTCGTCTATAAGAACAGCAACGGAGTAAGAATTGTTTACTTCCCGATAGGCTGGATAATTCATGGCCAGTTGCGGGATTCCCGCATGGATATAGTCAAAGAAACGATTCGCAAGCGAATAATAGTTGCTTAAACCCTTCCGGTCGAACAGGGTGATCCCACACCAGGCCGACCTGGTAATGGTCCCTAATTCCTCCGGCAGGACGTAGCCCCTGAATTCGATCTTCCCTTCCAGCCCGTGCCGCCGCACCAGGTCCCGGGCTCTCGGCATAAAATTGCCGTCTCCGCAGATGACAAGCCGGGCATTTACCTGTTCCATTGCCGGGATGAGCGTTTCAAAGCACCGGCCCTCGTTCACCGCTCCCTGGTACAAAATATATTTCTCATGGATCTCCCGCCGCGATGACGCAAACCCCGCTGTGAGGACGGGCAAATTGCGTATTATCGCATAATCTACACCATACATCCGCCTAAACTCTCCGGCAATTTCCGCGTTAACCGTATACCCGGTCCGAAAACGCGGTACGGCGAACCGCTCGACTTTTTTCCACATGCGGTGGATAAATGGTCGCGATATCACTTCCTGCATCTCACAAAAAAGCTCGTGAGCATCGTAGACCCTCGGGATATTTCGCAATCGGGAAACGGCATAGCAGGGAAGGATCGTGTCGAGATCGATCGCACAAATCACGTCCATCTTCCGGAACAGCAGAAAGAAGAGAAGCCGGATCTGGTATTCGGCATAAAATAGCTTCCCTCGTTGCGCCCATATGGCGAGCCGATACTGCCGGTACGGGCGGTCGGCCAGCGGCAGCGACCCCCGGCATCGTCTTCCCACAAGGGTCACGGAATAGCCGGCGGCGGCCAGTGATGTACAGATCCGGATCATCCGCTGGTCATAGTTCAAATCGTTGGTAACCGTACAGAAGACCCGTTTTTTCATCGGGCAAAGGTGCCAAAACTGTCCGACATTACCCATTTGCCGCCCGGCAATCCGGGATAAACAGACCCCTCATCCCGCATAAATCGGCATTTTTATCGTATTTTTGCCCTTGATAATAATAACTTTGGAAAAATTGTCCTAATTTTGCCGCCTAGATTTTTGGATGCCCTGGGCGGGCAGCAGCCCCGCCGGCCGAAGGCCCATCATCAGATCGTACATCGGGGATGGGTTAAATTTGGTGATACCAATTCCCGATGTACATAAATAAACATTAGAGATGCCTTATTTGACAAACGAAAAAAAAGCGAGCTTTTTCAACACCTATGGCGGTAGTGCCGCTAACACCGGTTCTATCGAGGGCCAGATTGCTTTGTTGACAGAACGGATCAACCGTATCTCCGAACACTTGCAAGCCAATAAAAAAGACTTCTCCACCCACCGTGGGCTGATGCAATTAGTAGGTAAAAGAAAACGTCTGCTTACCTACCTGAGCAAGAACAACCTCCAGGGTTACCGTCAGCTGATCGAAAAACTCGGACTCAGAAAATAAACTTTCTATGTATAGGACCACTATTCCCAACTGGATCGACGGTTGGGAATCGTTTTTTTATACCCGAACGGTTTATCCCGACTTAGAAATATTTTTTAACAAAGAATTACGGTTTTCTTTCCGTCCCGCCTCCGGTAAACCGTGATTCGACAAAGATGCACAAACACATGCTTTCTCAACCTATTAGTGTCACATTCAATATCGGCGAAGGCCGCTCGGTTTCCATCGAGACCGGTAAGTTGGCCCGTCAGGCCGACGGCGCCGTGACCGTACGCCAGGGCAATTGTATTATTCTCGCTACGGTTGTTGCCAATAAAGAACCAAAGGAAGGGCAGGATTTCTTCCCGCTTTCCGTCGATTACCAGGAAAAATTTGCATCGGCCGGCCGCATTCCCGGCTCCTTCTTCAAAAGAGAAACCCGGCTCAACGATTACGAAATATTGACCAGCCGCCTCGTGGACCGTGCGCTGCGCCCGCTTTTTCCGGAAGATTATTTCTGTGACGTGCAGGTATTGATCAGCCTCGTCTCCAGCGATTACGAAGTGATGCCGGACGCCCTGGCCTGTCTCGCCGCCTCCGCGGCGCTGGCCGTTTCCGATATTCCCATCAAAGAGATCATCTCCGAGGTCCGCATCGGCCGGGTCGACGGAAAACTGATCGTCAATCCGACCCGCAGCGAACTGGAGAAGTCCGATATGGAATTCATTATCGCAGCGACCGAAAAGAACCTGATGATGGTGGAAGGAGAAGCCCACGAATGCAGTGAAGAAGACCTCGTCGCTGCGCTCGAACTTGCCCACAATGCGATTCGCGCCCATATCAAAGCGCAGGAAGAGCTTCGCGCAAAGGTCGGCGTCGCCGGTAAACGCGACTACACAAAACCCGAACATAAGGAAGAATTGCAGCAAAAAGTTGTCGCCTTCACAAAGGACCGTATCAACCAGATCGCCCGCGCCAAATCCAGCAAACACGAACGCAGCGATGCATTCGATAAGCTAAAGGACGAATTGATCGAAAGCCTGGGTGAAGAGGCCGAAGATATCGATAAGAAATACGCCAAGAAATACTACGCCGACCTCCAATGGGACCTGGTTCGCAATATGATCCTCGATGATCGGATCCGCCTCGATGGCCGGTCTCCCGACCAGGTCCGCCCGCTGGCGATGGAAGTCGATCCGCTTCCTACGCCGCACGGATCTTCGCTCTTTACGCGCGGCGAAACGCAATCGCTGACAACCGTTACCCTTGGTACTCCGCTGGACGAGGTGTTGGTGGAAAGCGCTGCAAAATCCTTCGATTCCAAATTCTTCCTCCATTACAATTTCCCCCCGTTCAGTACCGGCGAGGTCAAAATGATGCGCGGGCAAAGCCGCCGGGAAGTCGGTCATGGCAACCTGGCTATGCGCTCCCTCAAACAAATGATGCCGGGCAGCGACTATCCCTATACGGTGCGGGTCGTCAGCGATATCCTCGAATCCAATGGCTCCTCTTCGATGGCGACGGTTTGCGCCGGCAGCCTCGCCCTGATGGATGCAGGTGTTCCTATTCCCAAACATGTAAGTGGGGTGGCCATGGGCCTGATCACTCGCCCGGCAGACGGTAAATATGCGATCCTCACCGATATTCTGGGAGACGAAGACCACCTCGGAGACATGGACTTCAAAGTTACCGGCACCCGCGAAGGGATTTGCGGCGTGCAGATGGATATCAAAGTTGACGGCCTGAGCATGGATACAATGCGCGAGGCCCTCGAACAAGCCCGGAAAGGCCGGCTTCACATCCTCGACGCGATGTACGAATGTATGCCTGCCGCCCGCCCGGATGTTAAGCCACATGCGCCGCGGATGGTCAAGATATTTATCGACAAGGAATTCATCGGCGCCGTGATCGGACCCCAGGGCAAGATCATCCAGGAGATCCAACGCGAGACCGGGACGACCATCAATCTCGAAGAAGTCGGAAATTTTGGCGAAGTCAGCATCTTCAGCCCTGCAAAGGAAGGACTCGACAAAGCCGTGGCCTGGATCAAGAGCATTGTCGCCCAGCCCGAAGTTGGGTCGGTATACGAAGCAAAGGTTAAATCGGTCATGCCATACGGCGCTTTTGTCGAATTCCTCCCTGGCAAACAAGGATTGCTGCACATCAGCGAAGTGTCGCACAAACGACTCGAAACTATGGACGGCGTCCTGAAGGAAGGGGACACCGTTAAGGTCAAACTGATCGGTCTCGACCAGAAAACAGGCAAATTCAAATTGAGCCGGAAAGTGCTGATGCCAAAACCTGAAGGCGCCCCCGGCGGCGGCGGTCAACGGTCCCCGGCCGGCGGTGAAGCTCCCCGGTGAGATGAACCACCTTCGGATTTCCATAGCGGTAACAGACCCGGCCCAGCAGGAGATCCTCATCGCCTTTCTTTCCGAATTGGGCTATGAGGGCTTCGAACAGGAGGAAGATGTATTGCAGGCATACCTGCCCGAATCCGGTTTTGATGCCGCCGCGCTCGCGGCGACGCTTCAGCCCTACCATCTGGCTTTTACGACGGCACCGGTCCCCGAAAAGAACTGGAACGAAGAATGGGAGCGTAATTTCACGCCCGTGCAGATAGATCGGTTTTGCGCCATTCGGGCGCATTTCCACCCGCCCATTCCCGGTGTAACCCATGAGCTGATCATTACCCCAAAGATGAGTTTTGGTACCGGACACCATGCGACCACCTATACGGTGCTCCGGGCCATGGAGCATCTTGGATTCGAAGGGAAGACCGTGCTGGATTTCGGCACCGGGACGGGCGTGCTGGCGATCCTGGCTGAAAAACTGGGGGCCGCCCGCATTGAAGCGATCGACATCGACGACTGGAGCATCCGGAATGCCAATGAAAACATTGCGGAAAATCATTGTATAAAGGTCACGGCCAAAAAATTGGATGCAATACCCCCTGGTGAACAATTCGATATTATATTAGCAAATATTAACAAGCATGTTTTGCTCGCCCAGATGGCCCGGATGGCGCAACAATTAAAGTTGGAGGGCGTTATACTAATGAGCGGCCTGGTGGACAAGGACTTTGAAGAGATTGACAATCAGGCTAAACTGACGAATTTATTCGTAGCCGAACGGACATCGAAAGACGGCTGGATCTGTCTCAAAATGGAAAAAAGTCCAAATTAAGTAATTGAGTGTGAAAGGACGGTAGGCTTTTTTCATTATATTTGTTGTCCGACGTTAAGCGGCCCTATGGGCTGCTTTCCGAGGGCCCAACTTTAGACGAGCACCGCTTGTGGATGGATTTAGAATGTCCACGCAGCGTTGCGAACAACCAACACACGAATGAAGGAAGTTCTACTCATCTTATCGGCTTACCTTATTGGGTCTATTCCGACCGCCGTATGGGTAAGCCGGTCTTTCTTCGGGATAGATATCCGGGAATACGGAAGTGGTAACGCGGGCGCTACCAACACGTTCCGGGTTCTTGGCTCCCGCTGGGGCACCTTCGTAATGGCGGTGGACGTTCTCAAAGGCGTTGCAGCTACCAGCCTGTATATCCTGGTTCCCTATTACCTGCATGATGAAGGCGACCGCACCAATTTCATGGTGGGACTGGGCCTTGCTGCCGTGACCGGCCACATTTTCCCCATCTGGGCAGACTTCCGGGGTGGGAAAGGAGTGGCGACATTGTTTGGAATGATCATCGCGATCCAGCCATTGGCAGCGGTTTGCTGTGTAGCGGTATTCCTCCTGGTCCTTTATCTGACCCGTTTTGTTTCTCTTAGTTCCATCCTGGCCAGCGTAGCCTTCGCGGTCCTGATCCTGTATATTTTCGATGCGCACGAGACCCTTTACAGGGGGTTCGCCATCGCCGTCGCCCTGCTGGTTATCCTCACCCACCAAAAGAATATTTCCCGGCTTATCCGCGGTAACGAGAACAAGGTGCCCATCCTGCGCTATCGCGACAGGCGTCGCCAACGCAGGCATTTGGACTCGCTTGATCTGGATTTCGGCAAAAAATTGGATGAAAAATAGGTTTTTTGCCTCGCCGACAACATTGATGTCCGGAGTGCGTCCGGTTTGGGATTAAATAACCAATTTTCCGTAATTTTGTTATCCCTGCATGGGATACACTTTAATATCTATTACAGAAATTAAACAAATCCAGAATGTCTCAGACTCTGCTGGAGAAACTCCAATTCAAGGACGAAAGAAATCTATTGATTCAAGGCCTGCCATCTTCCATCGAAAAGCAATTTGTCAAGCTGGCTTTCGCCAAGAACCTCACCCCTTTATTAAAGACCAAAAAGATTGACTTCGCACTGATCTTTGCGGTAAATGAACAACAATTAGGCAATATTGTCCGGGACCTGCTCCCCGCATTGCAGCGTGACGGCAAATTCTGGGTTGCCTATCCCAAGATCGGCTCGAAGATCGCCACGACACTCAACCGCAATTGCAGTTGGACCTGCATTACCGGCGCAGGTTTTGAATGTGTCCGCCAGGTAGCTTTGGACCATGTCTGGACTGCCATCCGGTTCAAACGCTCGGATGCTACCCATGCCCTCGCCAAAGCTGCTATCCGGGACGCCGCATTCGAATCGGCCGGTGTAGATCTGGTCGGCCGCGTGGTTCGCCCGCCCGCCGATTTTGCCAAAGAGCTTCGGCGCAGCAAGGTTGCATCGCATTTCTTCGAAGAGCTATCATTTACCGACCAAAAAGAATACGTGGTGTGGATCTCCAGCGCAAAAAAGGAAGAAACCCGGATGCGCCGGCTGGGCCAGGCCATCGATAAACTCATCGCCGGCAAAAAGAATCCTGCTGCAAAATAGTTCAGTACCCCCTTCACCCCTTGAATCGCTTACCCGATCCCCTTAATTACCAAAACCTCCTATGGCAGTCTTTAGCAGGCAAGGTCTTATAACCGAGTTATTGGACCGGACGGAACTGATCAAGGCCGGTTCCGCAACATTTCTTCGGTTGACGGACCAGCAACTGGGCTTTTCTCCCGGCCCCGGTATTTGGAGTATCGTTGAGATTTTCGGTCACCTAAACCTCTCCAACGAAATCTATATCCGCTATATCCTTCCCCGCGTTACGCTGGCCCCCGACCAGCCCCTGGATGAGTTCAGCAGCAGCTGGCTGGGTGATTGGGCGTATAATAAGATCATTCCCCGGCCGGATGGCAGCGTGTTGAAAATGAAAACCGCAAAATCTGTTTTACCCGTCCGGCCAAACGAAGATTGCCAGGAAGTACTACTCAGCTTCCATCGAACGTGTGATGCCCTTGACGATATCCTTCGGCATTCAGCCACGAAGGACCTCCGGCGCATCCGCATTCCCTTTCATTTTGTCCCCTTTCTCCATTTCAGCCTGGGTGAAACACTTCGCTTCCTGATTGCCCACAACGAGCGGCATCTTCTTCAAGCCCAGCGGCTGGTGCCGGCGGTCACTTGATGATGACCGCCCCGATGTCCTGCAGCAGCACCCGTTCCATTTCCTTGAGATGCCGGTGGGTCTGGACGAGAACGGTGAGCTCCTCCTCCGTATGAGGCCGCCCGAGGTCCAGTTGGTTTTCTTCCATGAGCCGGCGGATCTTTCGCAGCTTGAGATAGCGCATGGTCGAGCGGACATCCTCCCGGTACAACTCCTCCGGTGAGGCAATTTTACCGTCATAGTGATCTTTCCAGTTAGGGCTGATCTCATAGTGAAAATCCATGATCGAAACGGCAAGGGTGCTGAGCTCCTGGTCCTCATGATAGAGAAAGCTTTTCGTACCGGGCTCGAGCCCCTGTTCATACCAGCTGCGATACAGATCCAGGATTCTTAATAGCCGTTTGTTGTCGATGAGCTCATAAAGCTCCGTGCATTCTGCCAGGATATAATCGGCCACGGATTGACGCTCATCCCAGGCTTTCAAGCCATAATCCAGCAAACTACGAATCATTCCACGTTCGTTCTGCTCGTGCCGGAACAAAAGGCTGATCGACTCTTCGTCGTCAACCATGTTCTCACCATCTTTGATCCCTCCGGTCGCAGCGCGGTCCTTGTCTTGTGCAGCCGCCCTGTTCTCCTGCTTTGCGACCCGTTCGCGAATATGCTTGTTCACCAGCGAATGCAACCCTGCCTCCTCAATCCGCAAAATTTGCGAGACTTGCCGAATGTAATCCTCCTGCCTGGTAAAGTCCTCCGCTTTATTGATCCGCGCAATAGTCTCGGCCATTTGATTGACCAGCTCCGCTTTCCTGGTCGTATCGTTGCCGGCGTCCTTCAATGCAACCTCCAGTTGGAAGAGGATAACATCCTTTTTATTGGCTGCAATAAAGTCCCTGAATGCCGCGGCGCCCACCTTGCGGACATAACTGTCCGGGTCTTCCCGATCGGGGATTAGCACCAGCTTGACATCCAAACTCTCTTCCAGCGCCATATCGAGCCCGCGCAACGCCGCTTTGATCCCGGCACTGTCACCATCATAGATGATGGTGAGGTGATTCGTGTATTTTTTTATAAGCCGCAGCTGATCGACCGTCAGCGACGTGCCCCCGCTGGCTACGACATTCTCGATACCGGCCTGGTGCAGGGAGATCACATCCGTATAACCCTCCACCAGCAGGCACTCATCCTGTCTGTCGATCGCCTGTCTCGCAAGCCAGGAGCCATAAAGGATCTTGCTCTTGACATAAATTTCATTTTCCGGCGTGTTGATATACTTCGGCGCCCGGTCGTTGGTCCGGATCACCCGTGCCCCGAATCCGATGATCTTGCCGGTCTGATTGTGGACGGGAAAGATGATGCGGCCGCGATAATTGTCGACCAGCTTGTCGTCCCGCCGGACCACGAGCCCGGTTTTTACCAGCAATTCGGGAGTGTACTGCGCTGCTACCGCAGCCAGGGAAAATGCATCCCGCGAATCCGGATTGTAACCCAGTTGGAACTTTCGGATAATAGGGTCATTAAAACCACGCTCCTTCAGATAGCTCAACCCGATGTCCTGTCCTTCCTCGGAACCCGTCAGGATATCGGAAAAGTACTTCTGGGCAAACGCATTGATGATATACAAGCTTTCAGCCACCTGTTGCTGCTGGCGCAACTCGGGGCTTATCTCCTTTTCCTCGACCTCCACATTGTAGCGTTCGGCCAGCCAACGCAACGCCTCGGCATAGGAATATTTCTCATGCTCCATCAGGAAACTGATGGTATTTCCGCTCCGGCCGCAACCGAAACATTTGTATATTTCCTTGACCGGTGAGACCGTGAACGAAGGGGTTTTTTCGTTGTGGAAGGGACAAAGCCCCAGGTAATTCACCCCCCGTTTCTTCAGCTTTACGAATCCGCCGATGATCTCGACAATGTCGATCCTGCTCAATATCTGCTGTATCGTTTGCTGTGAGATCATTCCCGCTAAATTACGCTAATCTGCCGGATTGAATGTGCCGGGAATTCGTTTTCCGAAATTTTACGAATTCCGGCAAAGAGCTAATGTCTGTCCTTCGGACGAGGAACTTCGACCTTGCCACTGGCAAGGTCTCGTTCGCAGGCTTGCGCCTGCCTGCGTCGGCCTGGAAGACCGTAAATTCTGCATAAAATGGGGTAGTTTTAACAATAATAATTTATACTTATTTGCGCTATATAGTAGGTAAAAAATATCCTTTGAAAACAGGTTTCTATTCCGTGTTCTATGCTATAGTCTCCAACGGAGCCGTACTCCTTTGTTTCATCCCCTTCCTTTTTCTCGGCTGGAAAAATATGCGTAAGGTGCAAACCTGGTGGGTGTTGGGCATCTATTGGCTGCTGACCGGATTTGACAACCTCCTTGAGATTTGGATGACTTCCGGCACACCCGGACACCACGGTGGGCCCGTCCACCTGTTGAGTTTTATTTATAGCCTCGTCGAGACGCCGCTTGTGCTGCTGGCTTTCGCATTGGCCCGTAAAGGTCGTAGCCGCAAGGGTCTGCTGATCCTGCTCGTGGTGTTCCTGGCCGCCGAGACGATCCTCATCCGCCTTCAGGGGAATGCTTCACTCCTGTCGATCATGGGATCGGGGCTGGCGATCATCATCCTATATAGTTTGACGGGACTTTTGGGTTACCTGAAGAAAATGGAACACACGCGGTTCGAAAACTCCATGGTATTTATCTATGCCTCCCTGCTCTTTTCATATGGGAGCATGCTCATCATCTATATTTTTGCTCACTATCACGTAGCCGCCAAGCCCGGTAACGCCATGGATAGTTTTCTGCTGTACTATATAAGCCTGTTGCTGTCAGCCGCCATCACCTGCGCCGGGCTTTGGAGCTACGGGGTCCGCAGACCCCGTCCCCGCCCCTGGTCCGTTTCGACAGGCTATTCTTCGTCTTCCTCGTAATTGTAAGTGTCCTGGCTATCGTTGTAGATCGATTCCCAGGTTTTCACCTTGTCGTCCTCCAGCAATTCGAGAATGTCGAATATGGGATCCGACTTCTTTTTCCAAATGGTCAACTCCGTCTCGGCATAACTGGATAGATACATGCAGTGATCCGTTTCCATGTTAACCCTGATTAGCCCAACCGGTCCTTGCTCTTTTTCCTGGATCAGGTAGTAACAACCCTTCTCCAACAACGCATACGAATACATACATCTCCTTTTTAAAAGATCATCAAATCAAAAATAAATCCTGACAGAAAAGAATGAGTTAGTAAGCAGGTGCCCAACCGCGCGGCGGAGCTGGAGTTAGTGAATGGCTTCCGCTGTTGTGTCCACAAATCTACGATTTTTGCCGTTTGCGGGAAGAAGTTTGATCGCCATCCATCCCATTAACCATAACTTAATCTTAATTATTTGATAATTAAATAAATACACATATGATAAAAACTGGGGAGCCACTTCGGACATCCGAAATGGCTCCCCCTCATCTTCACCGGGCCGTTAATCGCGGCCCACCCATCATCACTTTTTCCGTTCGTTCCGCAAAGTCTGTCTTACCCGGCTCTCATATATTCCGTTGTTCCTCATAACCGGCTCCGCCGGTTCACTGATGTTTCCACCCGCTTATTTTTCCAATCGGATCTCCCCCGCATCCGAAGCCTGCCCATCACTTACCATTACGCCCTCCCTGGCGGCATTCCGGTAAGGCGGTTTAGCCTCGATAACGATCTTGTAGGTCCCGGGCTTTACACCTGCAATATCATATGATCCGTTGATGATCGGCGCTTTCACCGTATCCGAAGCCGACTCTGCCCATGCTCGTATCCCTCCCTCCGGAGGGCTCACGGTACCATGGATCGAACCATCCCGGATCGTAGAAAAGGCCAACAGCCCCGCAGCGACGACAGAAGCGACCGCCATACGCAAAGAAATGGATTTCATAAAAGGTAGTTTTGAACGACTCCCCAAAAGATCATGCCACCGCCCGGAGCTACTCAACCCTTATGCCGCGCTCGAGCCGGAGGAACCGATCGATACAGCGCGGAAGTTCCTGGCGATAGTGACTGACGTAGATCAAGGTCTTGTCGAATGCTTCGCAAAGCTCCGTAACCAGCTCACGGAAGCAGATGGTCTGTTCGTCATCCAATCCCTGGCAAGGCTCGTCCAGGATCAGCATCGGCGGGTCTTTAACCAACGCGCGCGCCAACAGGACCATGCGCTGGTGACCTGTCGAGAGCTGTGCCAGCCGCTTCAAACGCAAATCCTCCAGCGACAATAATTTCATCCAACGGATCACGTGCTCCTCCTGTTCCGGCTCAAGCGGGCGAAAGAGCCCGATGGTGTCCATCAACCCGGATGCGACGACTTCGAAACAGCTTGCCCCCAAATCGAAATACAAGTGAAGCTCCGGCGAGACATAACCGATCTTCTGCTTGATGTCCCATATCGTCTCACCCGTGCCGCGCCGGCGACCAAACAACCAGATTTCGTTGGCATATGCCTGGGGATTGTCTGCGGTGATCAGACTGAGAAGCGTTGACTTGCCCGCTCCATTCGGACCGCTGACGCTCCATCTTTCCCCATGGCGAACCTCCCAATCGATGTCACGTAAGATCACCGCGTCACCGTAGCAAATATTGACCTTATTCATTTTTATGACCACCTCCGCATCGCCGGCATGGACCGGTTCAACCCGGCCATCCTTTAATCTCGCCAGAATTTCTGCATCCAGCTCTACCAGGTTCGGCCACTCCTTTACCGGTTCGAACGCGCCCCTCGGTCCGACAAAGCTCCACCGCCCCTTTTCCAACCTTCCGATATGCGTGATGCAAGCCGGCATCTCCCGTTCTCCCGTGATCAGCACGATTTGCATCCCTTCGGCGGCGAGCCGGTCAATGATCGCATGGAGCGCCTGTCTTCCCTCGATATCCAGTCCCAGAAAAGGATTGTCGAGGATCAGCATCTCCGGCCGCGCTAACAACGCGATTGCGAGCTGAACGCGCTTATTTTCTCCGTTCGATAGCTGGATCAGCGGCTTTCCCAAAAGTTCCCGCACGTGCAGCCGGTCCAACAGCCCGCCGTCATCCCCGCCCACATCGCCCGCTCCCGGAAAACCCGACTCCGCCAATTCCGCGGCCACTGTGATGGTCGCATCCGCATCCATTGAATTAAACCGCTGCTGGTAATAGAGTTCGGTGGCGCCCGGGAGGCCGCTGAACCGGTGCTGCTGGTCGACCATACCAATCCGTATCCCGGCAGTATCCACCCGACCGGATGCAAAGTGCCGGCCCGCTAACGTATGCGCCAGGATCGTTTTACCTCCACCCGAAGGTCCGACCACCGCCCATTGCTCCCCCCTCCGGATCGTCCAATCCAGGCCGTCCAGTAGCTTCAGCCCGCCAAGCCGGACCGTCGCCCCCTCGAGGATCAATAAATGCTCTGCCATCCTGCGAAAATACGGGTAGCGCCCCGAAGCCGCAAAATCGGGCCACCGGCCCGGCGGCCGGATATCCACATCTGTAGAAATCCAATAATCTACCTCTGATTTCGTTTGCCTATCTTGCAACCTTAACCTTTCGTATCGTAACCCTTCTATGGCAGAAAAAACTAATTTGTTCGAATACAACGATGACAGTGTCATTACACTTGACTGGCGCGAACATATTCGTCTTCGCCCCGGGATGTACATTGGCAAGCTGGGTGATGGAACCAGCCCGGATGACGGTATCTATGTCCTGCTAAAAGAGGTGATCGACAACTGTATCGACGAATTCACCATGGGCTATGGCAAACAGGTGGATATTGCCATCGAGCAGCGGACGGTCACCGTCCGGGACTTTGGCCGCGGCATCCCGCTGGGTAAGGTGGTGGACGTCGTAAGCAAGATCAACACCGGTGCCAAATACGACAGCAAAGCCTTCCAGAAATCGGTGGGATTGAACGGGGTGGGGACAAAGGCCGTCAATGCCCTCAGCAGCTATTTTAAGGTCACGGCCTTTCGCGATGGCCGGGAAAAAAGCGCTGAATTCGCAAAAGGCGTCCTTACAAAAGAATACAAGGAGACCAAAAGCGACCAACCCAATGGAACCCTGGTGTCTTTTATTCCGGATGACGCCGTCTTTAAGAACTTTCATTTTATCAACGAATACCTCGATAACCAGCTTTGGAACTATTGCTACCTCAATGCCGGCCTGGTGCTCCAGTTCAATGGTAAAAAATACGTCTCGAAAAACGGGCTGCTCGACTTGCTGCAACGCCGGACCAACGAGGACGAACTCCGGTACCCCATTATCCATCTGAAAGGCGAGGATATCGAAGTGGCCATCGCCCACAACAACGACTATGGCGAAGAGATATTCAGCTTTGTCAACGGTCAGTATACTACGCAGGGCGGCACACATCAACAGGCCTTCCGGGAGGCTTTTGTCAAAGTGATCCGCGATTTCTATAAGAAGGATTTTGATGCGGCCGATATCCGCCAAAGTATTGTCGCCGCCGTTTCCGTCCGGGTCATCGAGCCGGTGTTCGAGTCGCAAACAAAGACCAAGCTGGGTAGCCAAAATATCTCCGAGGGCGGTCCAACCATGAAGAATTTTGTCAATGATTTCCTCGCCAGGGAATTGGACAATTACCTTCATAAGAACCCGACAACCGCCGACTCGCTAAAGAAACGGATCGAGCAAAGCGAACGCGAACGCAAAGAGCTGGCGGGCGTGCGGAAGCTCGCCAACGAACGCGCCAAAAAGGCAAACCTCCACAACAAAAAGTTACGGGATTGCCGCTATCACTACAACGAAGAGCCGACCGGAAAGGATAAGGAACAGGTGCTGGAAAAGCAAAAGGAAAGTACCATTTTCATAACCGAAGGTGATTCCGCCAGCGGCAGCATCACAAAAGCACGCGAAGTGGAAACCCAGGCGGTATTCAGCCTGCGCGGAAAGCCGCTAAATTGTTTCGGCCTCACAAAAAAGGTTGTTTACGAAAATGAGGAATTCAACTTGTTGCAGCATGCCCTCAATATCGAAGAAGGGATCGAAGGGCTTAGATACAATAAGATCGTCATCGCCACCGACGCCGATGTTGACGGGATGCACATCCGGCTTCTCCTCATGACTTTCTTTCTCCAGTTCTTCCCCGACCTGGTCAAAAATGGCCATGTCTACATCCTCGAAACCCCGTTGTTCCGGGTCCGTAACAAACAGGAGACCCACTATTGCTATGATGAGGCGGAGAAACAAGCCGCGGTCAAAAAACTGGGCGGTAAGCCGGAGATCACCCGCTTCAAGGGTTTGGGTGAGATCTCCCCCGACGAATTCGCCCGGTTCATCGGCGCCGACATGCGCGTACAGCCCGTCATGATCATGCCGGAAACGCATATCCAGCATATCCTGGAATACTACATGGGCAAGAATACCCAGGAACGGCAGGAATTCATCATCAATAACCTGAAGATCGAGTTGGACCTGGTAGATGGCGTGCCGGAAAAGAATTGACGCAGGCGCTATTTGTCTGACCTGCCCGCTTCCGGCATCCCCGATCTTTTCCCTCACCGAGCCCATGGACCCCTCTTCCGGTGGATGTGTTCCGCTGAGTTTTGCAAAAGCGAAACGTCGGTTGGCAAGAGAAAATAAAAGTTCTTAATGAAACAAAGAAAAGGAAATCATAAACTTCAATCCGCATGATCCACATCGTCTTTCAATACAACGACGTCGACGCCCTAAAAGCGGCCTTCCAACTCGACGCGTCCCTCGCCGGCGACGTCATCCAGATCCAGGACGATTTTGCCGTTGGCCCGATATCCGGCATCTTCACCGACGAAGGCATCGCCGCCCGCAGGCAATGGTGGCGCGACATTCTCGCCGGCGGCGACTATGAAGGCCTGGTCGACAATGGAAAGATCGCCGATGACAACACCACGGTCGAATCAGTCCGGCAACGGCTCCGGGAGGACGAAAAGGAAACGCTCTGGATCTGGGCGGCGCAGAACAAACACGACGTCTCCGGCTATTACTGGCTCGTCAGCCGGCTAAAAGATTTTCAGGGTCGGGTCTTCATCCTTTACCTGAACAATCTACCCTTTATCAACGAAAAGGGGCAGCTCTTTTATCCGAACAACCTGTTCGAGATCCCGCCCCGCGAATTCCTGAAGGCCCGCAAACTTGCCCGTCCCATCACCCTCAGCGAATTCGAGATCGACCCGGACGAATGGCAGCGCCTGTGCCAGGAGGACAAGGGGGTTCGTATCCTGGAAGGCGGAAAGAAGCTCACCCAGTTTCCCTACGACTACTATGACGAAGAACTCCGGCGGTTTATCACCGGCGACTGGGTCAAAGCCAGTAAGCTGATTAGCCATTTCCTCGGCAAGGCCAAACAGACTACCGGTGACGCCTACTTGTTATGGCGGATCAAACAGCTCGTCGCCGCAGGCGAGCTGGATGTGCAGGGGGAGTTAAAAGGGATGCGCGATTTTGAGATCAAAACCAAATCCGGATCGCCGGTTGGCGAAGTGACCGTCACCGCAAACCCCACCGAATGAAGCAAGTGATCAAATGGGAGGAGGCCGCCATGTTTGCGCTCAGTATTATGCTGATTGCCCCGCTGCCATATGCCTGGTATTGGTGGCTGGTCTGGATCCTGGCGCCCGACCTTAGTATGATCGCCTACCTCGGCGGGAATAAGGTTGGTGCTGTCGGTTATAATATCGCCCATCATAAGGGCATAGCTATCGCCCTGTACGCTGCGGGTCTCTATACCGGACATCCGGCTCCCGAATATGCCGGCATGATCCTTTTTGGCCATTCCAGTATGGATCGCGCCATGGGCTATGGGCTCAAACGGTTCACCGGTTTCCAGGATACCCACCTCGGGAAGATCGGGAAGCAGCGCCAAACACCCTCATGAATATCCTTTCCATCCACCATATCGCTATCCTTACAGACGATTATGAGAAAAGCAAGCGTTTCTATACCGAAGTGCTGGGTTTCGAAGTGATCCGGGAAACGTACCGCGCCGGACGGCGGTCCTATAAGCTGGACCTGGCGATCGCCGGCCACTATCAGATCGAGTTGTTCTCTTTTCCGGACTTCCGGGAAAGGGGCAGTTACCCTGAAGCCAAAGGCCTCCGCCACCTTGCTTTTGCCGTAGACAACGTCGATGGGGCTGCGGCGGAACTGGTAGAAAAAGGCGTCCTCGTCGAACCCGTTCGCGTCGACGAACTGACCGGGAAAAGATTCGTGTTCTTCAACGACCCTAACGGGCAGCCATTGGAGTTGTACGAACGATAACCTGATGACCGAATAAAATCGGGCTCCGCCCGTTTTAAACCCTAATTTTGACCATGGCCAAGAGTAAAGTCACAGAAGATTTTCATGTAAATGATTCCGGGGTAACCGGCCAGTACAAGAACTGGTTCCTCGACTATGCCTCCTATGTTATTCTCGAACGGGCAGTGCCGGCCGTCGATGACGGGCTTAAACCCGTTCAGCGCCGTATCCTGCATTCCATGAAAGAGATGGACGACGGCCGTTTCAACAAGGTGGCCAATATCATCGGCCAAAGCATGCAATACCACCCCCATGGCGACGCCAGCATTGGCGAAGCCCTGGTCAATATGGGTCAAAAAGACCTGCTCATCGATACCCAGGGTAACTGGGGCGACGTCCGCACCGGCGACGAAGCGGCAGCCGCGCGCTACATCGAAGCCCGCCTGAGTAAATTCGCCCTCGAAGTCGGCTTCAACGCCAAGATCACCGAATGGCAATTGAGCTATGACGGCCGTCGGAATGAGCCGGTCACTCTCCCCATGAAATTCCCGCTGCTGCTGGCCCAGGGGGCGGAAGGCATCGCCGTCGGTCTGGCCACCAAGATCCTCCCGCATAACTTCTGCGAGCTGTGCGAAGCCGCCGTGAAATACCTCCGGAATAAAAAATTTGAATTGTACCCCGACTTTCTGACGGCAGGGATGATCGATACCACTAACTACAACGATGGTAAACGCGGCGGAAAGGTGCGCGTCCGCGCTCATATCGAAGAATCCGACAAGAAAACACTATTGATAAAGGACGTCCCCTATGGCGTGACTACGACCCAACTCATCGACTCGATCCTTAAAGCCAATGAGCAGGGAAAGATCAAGATCAAGAAAGTAACCGACAACACCGCTGCGGTGGTAGAGATACAAATCGACCTCGCACCCGGCATCTCTCCGGACATTACTATCGATGCACTCTACGCCTTCACGGACTGCGAAGTCAGCATTTCCCCGAATGCATGCGTCATCATCGACCAAAAGCCCCGGTTCCTTGGGGCCAAAGACCTTTTACAGCTCTCCGTCGACCACACGACAGAACTGCTGAAAAAAGAACTCGAGATCAGGCTTGGCGAGTTGCAGGACAAATGGCACTACACTTCGCTGGAAAAGATCTTCTTTGAGAAAAAGATCTATAAAGAACTGGAAAAAAGACACGCCGATTGGGAAAAGGTTTTGGAGGCTATAGCCGAAGCATTCGTACCGTTCAAAAAACAGCTCAAACGGGCTATCAGCCGCGAAGACATCGTAAAGCTTACCGAAAAACCCGTCCGGCGTATCTACAAACTCGATATCGAAGAACTGAACGATCAGATAAAGGCCCTGGAAGGTGACATGAAACAGGTGCGGCACGACATCAATCATCTCGTCGATTTCGCCGTCGCCTGGTACGAGAACCTGCTGAAGAAATATGGCAAGGGCCGCGAACGAAAGACGGAGATCAAACTCTTCGAAGCCATCCAGGCTCAGCAGGTGGCGATTGCGAATGTAAAGCTGTATGTCAACCGCGAAGACGGGTTTATCGGCACCGGGTTAAAGAAGGACGAATTCGTCACCGACTGTTCCGATCTGGATGATATTATCGCCTTTACAAAAGGCGGGAAAATGAAAGTCGTAAAAGTCGCTGACAAAGTCTTTATCGGGAAAGATATTCTCTATGTCGGCGTATTCGGTAAGAATGACGAACGGACGACCTACAACATGATCTATGTTGACGGTAAGACCACGATCAGCTACGCGAAACGCTTTAATGTGACCGGAGTGACCCGCGGTAAAGAATACGACCTGACTAAAAGCGGTGACCCGAAGACCCGCGTTCACTATCTTTCCGCCAACCCTAACGGTGAGGCGGAAGTCGTCCGGATAATCCTTAGTCCCAGCACCCCGGCGAAACGCAAGGAGTTCGATTTTCATTTCGAAGAACTGGAGATCAAGAACCGCAGCAGCATAGGCAACCAGGTAACAAAATACGCGATCCGGACCGTTAAATTCAAAGAAGCGGGCAAGTCGACCCTCAGCGGGAGAAAACTATGGTTCGATCCGACGTTCGGCCGGCTCAATACGGAGGAGAAAGGCGAGTACCTCGGCAGCTTCGAAGGCGACGAACGGCTGCTCGTCATCTATAATGACGGCAATTATGAGATCACCGACACCGAACTGACAAACCGCTACGACGCGGACAAGATCATAGAGATCCGGAAATTCGATCCGGAGAAGATCATCACCGCTATTTACCTCGACAACGAGAAACAACAATACAACGTCAAGCGGTTCAAGATCGAAACGACAACGCTCAATAGTAAATTCCTTTTTATCAAAGAAGGGGAGGGGAATCGCCTGGAGTTGATCACCCTGCATCCCGAGCCGGTCGCGGTTGTCAAATCCGGCCGGGGCGCCGGCGCGAAGACACAAAAGATCAAGATCTCAGGATTTGTTGAAGTAATGGGCTGGAAGGCGGTCGGAAGCAAGCTTATCGACTTTACAAAAAGCACCGAGATCGGCTGGGGCCAAAAAGAGGAAGCAAAGGAAGAACCGCCGCAACCGGAACTATTTTAAGCGGACGGCCGTTGTATCGATAGCGAACAACCCCGGAGTTAATACTCTTCTAAAAACTTGAACGCCAGAATTTTAAATTGCTGGCATTTTTTTGGCGGCGGCTTCGTAAATAAACCGGCAGCCATGATCAGAAACCATTTCCTCGTCGCCTGGAGAAACCTGCTCAAAAACAAGGGTTATACATCCATTAACATCCTCGGCCTCGCAATCGGTATGGCCGTAACCCTGCTGATTGCCCTTTGGGCCATCCGCCAATATTCATATGACCGGTTCCTCCCGGGATTCCGGCAGGCCTACCATGTAAAGATGAATTTCACAGGCCAGCATGACGGGACGACCACACAGGATGCGACTTCCCTGCCGTTGGCCGATGTGCTGCGGAAAGAGGTGCCCGGCATCAAACGCGTGGCGGAAGCAAACTGGATCGGCAATGACGCGAGCGGTCTGGTGGTTGGTGACAAAAAACTATATGTAAACGGCGGTGCGGCGGGTTCGGCTTTCTGGCAGATATTCCCCTTTCCATTTGTAAAGGGCGATCCGGCGACCGCCTTTCGTGACCCTTACTCGATCGTGATCGACCAAGCCACCGCCAAAGCTTTATTCGGCGAAAAAGACCCCCTCAATCAGGCGATCAAAATCGATAACGATAAAATTGTGAAGGTGACCGGAGTTATCAAAAATATTCCATCCAACTCTTCCCTTAAATTTAGTTTTCTGCTGCCATTTGACTTTTTGGAGCAAACGCAGGACTGGATCCGGCAATCCCGTACACATTGGACATACAACTCCTTCCAAATCTTCGTCCAGCTGGACTCCGGTGCCAGTTACGCCAATATCGCGCCGAAGATCAAAAACCTGGTATACGACAGGAGCCCCGAAATGAGGGCGGGGAAACCGGCGATCTGGCTACAGCCCCATATGGACGAACACCTTTATTCCGAGTATAAAAACGGCAAGGTGGCCGGCGGGTTTATCGACTATGTGCACCATTTTACGATTATCGGTCTGCTGGTGCTGGTCATCGCCTGCGTCAATTTCATGAACCTGTCAACCGCCCGATCGGAAAAGAGGGCGCGAGAGGTTGGCGTCCGGAAAGCTTTGGGCTCAAAGCGAAAAGACCTCATCGTCCAGTTCCTGACTGAATCGACTGTTATTGCCGGAATCTCTTCGCTATTGGCTATGCTGCTGGTTCAATTGCTGTTACCCGCGTTCAACGCGATGACCAGCGAAACCATCCGGATGCCCTGGTCCAGCCCGGTCTTCTGGTTTTGCATGCTGGGTTATGTCTTGCTGACCGGTCTGTTTGCCGGCAGCCGCCCCGCCGTGTACCTGTCCTCGTTCAACCCGGTCAGCGTGCTGAAGGGAGCCGTTACCGCCGGCAGATCGGCCACCTTCTCCCGGAGAGTTTTGGTCGTGATGCAATTCAGTTGCTCGGTAGCGTTGATCATCAGCACGATCATCGTTTACCGGCAGCTGCAATATGCCAAAGACCGGCCGATCGGGTATGATGCCAACCGGTTAATGATGACCGATATGAGCGCCGATCTGGTGAAAAATTTTAATGCGCTGCGGCAGGAGATGATCAATACGGGCATGGTCGAAGATGCCGCCACATCTTCCAGCATCGTCACGGAAATGCAAAGCCATTGTTCCCTGGACAACTGGCCGGGTAAGACGGCAGCCGACGAATCGGTCAACATCGGCTCGGTCTGGGTTTCTGCCAGTTACTTCAAAGCTCTTGGTATGCAGGTCGTCGCCGGGAGAGACTTTTCAACCGACATCCATGCCGACTCGGGTGGCGTGATCCTCAATGAAGCGGCCGTGCGGCGCATCGGGCTGAAAGACCCGATCGGCAAGTTGGTTACCTGGAATTGCATCGGCGCCCCGGTCCGCGTTCTCGGCGTGGTGAAGGATGCCCTGATGGAATCGCCGTTCAAACCCGTTGCACCCGCTATCTTTTACCACAGCGACTGGGGAAACAGCCTCTTATACCGGCTGTCGGCTCATACAAAAACCCGGGATGCGCTTCCCGCACTGGCAAAGCTGTTTGAGAAATACAACCCGGCCTATCCGTGGAGCTATCACTTCGTCGATGAGGTATATAATCAGAAATTCGATCTCGAAGTGCTGGTTGGAAGACTGGCCGGCATTTTTGCCGGGCTGGCCATTCTGATCTCCTGTCTTGGCTTGTTCGGCCTGGCCGCCTTCGTGGCCGAGCAGCGGACACGCGAGATCGGTATCCGCAAGGTGCTGGGCGCTTCCGTTTCTCAGTTGTGGGTGCTGCTTTCGATGGACTTCCTGCTATTGGTGCTGATCAGTTGCGTGATCGCGTCGCCGATTGCCTTTTATTTTCTCCACGGCTGGCTGCAACAATATGACTATCGCATTTCGATCGGAGCCGCCGTATTCCTGCTCGCCGCCGCAATGGCAATCCTGATTACCGTGCTGACCGTGAGCTTCCAGGCAATAAAGGCGGCAATGGCGAACCCGGTAAAAAGCATCCGGACGGAATAGACAAGACTAGCGTTTCTTCCTCCGCAGCTCCACCGTCGCATTTTCGGTCAGGCTGCTGCTCAGGAAAACTTCGTAACGGTTGATCCCATCCGTAATGACCATCAGCGCCGTATTGGGCGGAATGCGTCCAAGGTTCTCCGCGAACATACTGACCTCCGTAAGCTCACGCGCACTGTCGAGGTGGAGGTAAAGATTGAACGCCTTCGCCTCAAGACCCTGGTGGCTTAAGACGAGCTGCTTATTGACAAAAACCGAAATACTGTCACCGTCGATCTCCCCGTTATCGTAGAAACTGAGCCGGACCGAGTCCGACTCTACCACCAGTTCGCGATTCAGCACGGCCTTGCGACTGGCAAACGAAGCCGCCAGCTTAACGCTGTCCCTTGCTGTCGCCACCGCAGCCGCCGCCGTCGCGCTGTCCGCCGGCGCCGGAGCAACCACCTTTCCGCTATCGCCCCTCGCAACGCCACTATCCCCCCGAACCAGGCCGCTATCCTCGCCCGCCGGCAAGTCGATTACGGGCGCAACCGGCGCCCCGGCCCTGACCTCGTCGACGACTTTTTCATCCGACTGCGGTTTCCAAATTCGCGCCCGGGCCGCCATCAGCATCGTGCTGTCCTGGCTATCGTCCGCTCTGTCCAACGAATAACTGACCTTCAGATCGGGACACATGTACTTATATTTTCCGTCATGATAAAACGTTCCCGTCAGCCTGCTTCCCGCCCTCGACGTGACCAGTATCCCTCTGAAATTAGTCATGCAGTCGATACTGTTGACGGTCGAATTGGAGCCATAGTAGATCACGGGAAGATTGAGAATGATGATTTCCCGGGTCCTGGGATTGTAGGTACCGTGGATAAAATAGCTCTGGTATTTATCCCGGAAATAATAGCCGAATATCCCTTGGACCCGCGTCCCCTTTTGTTTGATCACCAACTCGGTCAGATAGTTATTATGGAGCCCGCTGAGGTCGACATCCGCCCGTCCATACCAGGAGCCGGAAATGGTTTGCGCCTGCAACAGGGTAGGGGCGATCCAGAGGACGATATAGAATAATATTCGCATCGACTGATTCGAATGAGTGGCTTAATACCGGTTCAAATGGCGTTTGATCTCCTTCTCCGTATCCCGCTGCCTGATCGACTCGCGTTTGTCGAAGTTCTTCTTGCCCTTTCCTAATCCAATCTCCAGCTTGGCATAACCCTTCTCATTAAAAAAGATCCGCAAAGGCACCAGGGTATATCCTTTTTCCTTGAGCTTATTGTCCAACTTTCGCAATTCGCGCTTGTGGAGCAACAGCTTCCGGTCGTGAACGGCCAGGTGATTGTTTGTGGTCCCCAACCGATATTCTGCAATGTGCATATTGCGCACCCAAAGCTCACCCTGGAAAAACACACAATAGCTGTCGGCAAAATTCACTTTCCCTTCCCGGATGGACTTTACCTCCGTACCTGCCAATACCATGCCCGCATCGTATTTTTCTTCGATGAAATAGTCATGGTAGGCAGATCTGTTTTTAATTTCGCTCATATCATAGCCGGTCCGCGAGCATACGCCTGCCTTTCGGGAACTTCGCCCTTGCCACCGGCAAGGGCGCTTTCGTAACCTTCGGTTACCCCTTAAAAAGGGTCAGCAGCGTGGCGATCCGCTCTTTCAATTCTTTTCTATTAACGATAAAATCTAAAAAACCGTGTTCGAGCAGGAATTCGCTCCGCTGGAATCCTTCGGGCAGGTCCTTTTTGATGGTCTCCTTGATGACGCGGGGACCGGCAAAACCGATCAGCGCCCCCGGTTCGGCGATATTCAAATCGCCCAACATGCCAAAGGACGCAGAGATGCCGCCAAACGAAGGATCGGTCAGAAGGGAGATATAGGGAATTTTGGCATCTGTCAGTTGCGATAACTTTCCCGACACTTTGGCCAGCTGCATCAGGGAAAAGGCGCTTTCCATCATCCGGGCACCGCCCGATTTGCAGATGATCAGCAACGGTAGCCGGTGTTGAAGACAGTAGTCGGCGGCCCGCGAAATTCGTTCTCCCATCACACTCCCCAGGGATCCGCCGATAAATTCGAAGTCCATGCAGCCAATCACCATCCGGTGTTCCCTGACCTCACCGACGGCAATCCGGATAGAATCCGTGATCTCGGTCTTTGCCCAGGTCTCCTCCAGCCGTTTCTGATATGACTTAAGGTCGGTAAAATGCAGGAAGTCCTTTGACCGGATGTTCTCGAACAGGACCTCATATTGATTGTCGTCAAAAAGGATCTCAAAATATTCCGAGCTGCCGATCCGGTGATGATGCGAACACTTCGGACACACAAAGATATTTTCCCGCAGCTCCGTAACGGTACAGATGTAGTTGCAGTTGGGGCACTTCGTCCAGAGACCTTCCGGCGTTTCCTTCTTCTCCGCTGTGCTGGTCAGAATGCCTTTTTTGATGCGTCTGAACCAACCGCTTTTGCTCTCCTCACTCTGCCCTTCATCGCCCGCCAGGTTGGCTTCAAAATCGTCGTCATGTTTCATGGACTGTTGTTTGCAGATTTTGGCGGCAAAGATACTAAAGAGCGGCCATTTATGGCTATCCTGTCTTATTGGCCCCAAAAAATGCAAATGAAAAGGTTTTTGCAACCAATCCTGTACTAAATTTGCGCGGTTGTCCAAATCCTCAATCTTTCGAGAATTATGAAATGGTCTGAACTCTTTACGTCCTCCGTAGGCAAGAAATTCGTCATGGGCCTTACGGGTATATTCCTGATCCTCTTTTTGATCGTCCACGTCGGCCTCAACGCCTGCATCTGGGCTGACGATGGGGGTAAGATGTTTAACGTCGCCGCCGATTTTATGGCTACCACGGTCGTGATGCGCATCCTTGAAGTCGGGCTATTTGTCGGGTTCATCCTCCATATCGTCCAGGCCTATCTCCTGGAGCTGCAGAACAGGCGCAAACGCGGCATCGGCTACCGGGTCCCCATGGGCAATAAAGGAAGCAAATGGTACTCCCGCTACATGGGTTGGCTGGGCACTTTTATTCTCCTTTTTCTGGTCATTCACCTGAAGAATTTTTGGGTCCAGACCCGTTTCGTCAAACCGGAGGACTACCGCCAGGTTTATAACGGTGTCGAGATGTTCGACCTATATCGGTTGATGCAGGATACGTTCACCAACCCCTGGATCGTCCTGGCCTACCTGATTGGTTGCATATCCCTGGCATTTCACCTGATGCATGGGTTTCAGAGCTCCTTCCGGTCCCTCGGGGTCCATAACGATCGATATCTCCGGCTGGTGAAAGGGGCCGGCTATGGCTTCGCAATCATTGTGCCGCTTGCTTTCGCCATGATGCCCGTCTCCATCTACTTCAACTGGATATAGGCGCCGATCCGATCCAAAACCGAATAACAATACAATCATCAGAACCAACAATAATCTGTCATCATGCTAAACGCAAAAATCCCCGGCGGTCCTCTGGAAAAAAAATGGGAAGATTATAAAGGTCATGTGAAGCTGGTGAACCCAGCCAACAAACGAAGCCTGGAAGTCATCATTATCGGCACCGGCCTGGCCGGTGCCTCCGCGGCAGCCTCGCTCGGCGAGTTGGGGTATAAAGTAAAAGCATTCTGTTTCCAGGACTCCCCGCGCCGCGCGCATAGCATCGCCGCACAGGGAGGCATCAACGCTGCCAAAAACTACCAGAACGATGGCGACAGCACGTTTCGCCTCTTTTACGATACCATCAAGGGCGGTGACTACCGGTCCCGGGAAGCCAATGTCTACCGCCTTGCAGAGGTTAGCGCCAGTATTATAGACCAGTGCGTCGCGCAGGGTGTTCCTTTTGCGCGCGAGTATGGCGGGCTTCTCAGCAACCGCTCCTTTGGCGGCGTACAGGTTCAGCGGACCTTCTATGCCGCCGGCCAGACCGGTCAGCAACTGCTGATCGGGGCCTACCAGGCGCTCGAACGGCAGGTGGCGCTGGGCAATGTCGAAATGTACTCCCGCCACGAAATGCTGGATATTGTCGTCATCGACGGAAAGGCCCGGGGTATCATCGCCCGCAACCTGGTCACTGGTGCGCTGGAGCGCTATTTCGGCCACGCGGTACTGCTGGCAAGCGGCGGCTATGGGAACGTCTTCTACCTGTCAACCAATGCGATGGGCAGCAATACTTCCGCCATCTGGAAAGCGCACAAAAAGGGTGCCTGGTTCGGTAACCCCTGCTTTACCCAGATCCACCCGACCTGTATCCCCGTTACCGGCGACCATCAGTCGAAATTGACGCTGATGTCGGAGTCGCTGCGGAATGACGGCCGGATTTGGGTGCCAAAGCAAAAAGACGACCCCCGGAAACCAAACGATATCCCGCCGGACGAACGCGACTATTACCTCGAAAGAAGATATCCGGCCTTTGGCAATCTCGTTCCCCGAGATGTGGCCTCCCGTGCCGCCAAGGAGCGCTGCGACGCAGGCTTTGGCGTGGGTACCTCCAAACAGGCCGTTTACCTGGATTTCGCCTCGGCCATCGAACGATTCGGGAAGACCGAATGCCGGAAGCATGGCATCGAAAACCCGACCCCCGAGGAGGTTCGAGCACATGGAATAGAAGTCATTAAGGAGAAATACGGCAACCTCTTCGATATGTACGCAAAGATCACCGGTGAGGATCCTTACCATTCACCCATGCGCATCTACCCCGCCGTTCACTACACGATGGGTGGACTGTGGGTCGACTATGAGCTGATGACGACCGTCCCGGGCCTCTACGCGCTGGGTGAAGCTAACTTCAGCGATCACGGCGCCAACCGGCTGGGCGCTTCGGCACTCATGCAGGGCCTCGCCGACGGATATTTCGTTATCCCCTATACGATCGGTAATTTCCTGGCGGGTGAGATCCGGACCGCGCCCATCCCTACCACCCATGCTGCATTTGAAGAAACGGAAAAGTCGGTGGCCGACCGCCTGCAAAAACTAAAGGGAATCAACGGCACACAGAGTCCCGAAAGTTTCCACAAGCGCCTTGGAAAGATCATGTGGGACAAATGCGGCATGGCTCGCAACGCGGCCGGCCTGAAGGAAGCGATCACGGAGATCAGGGCGCTGAAGACCGAGTTCTGGCGCGACCTCCGTGTCACCGGCGAGATCGCCGAATTCAACCCCGAGTTGGACAAAGCCGGGCGGGTTGCCGATTTTATCGAACTGGGTGAACTGATGTGTGAAGATGCTCTCGACCGCCGCGAAAGCTGCGGCGGCCACTTTCGCGAAGAGATGCAGACGGAGGACGGAGAGGCAAGACGGGATGATGAACATTTCAGTTTCGTTTCCGCCTGGGAATACAAGAGTGACGGCGGCTGGGAACTGCACAAGGAGCCGCTCGAATTCGAAGTAGCTCACCCCAGCCAGCGGAGCTATAAATAAACGATGAAAATCCGACCCGGCCGACAAGGTCCGCATCAAACAAAAGAATTACTTGAACTAGTTGAAAAATAAACGCACGCATTAAGAGAAATTTATGGAACACTATACGATGAACCTCAACCTCAACGTCTGGAGGCAGCGCAACAGCAAGGATAAAGGCCGGTTCGAGACGTACACCGTGAACGGCATTTCCAGCGAAATGTCCTTCCTGGAGATGTTCGACGTTCTCAATGAGCGCCTGGTCCGCGAAGGGAAGGATCCGATCGCTTTCGACCACGACTGCCGCGAAGGCATCTGCGGAATGTGTTCCATGTATATCAATGGCAGGCCTCACGGCCCCTGGCAAGGAACGACCACCTGCCAGTTACACATGCGTGCGTTCCGGGACGGCGATACCATCGTGGTCGAGCCATGGCGCGCCAACGCATTTCCCGTCATAAAAGACCTTGTCGTCGACCGTAGCGCCTTTGACCGTATTATCCAGGCCGGGGGTTATATCTCTGTCAATACCGGCAACGCCGTAGACGCCAACGCCATCCCGATCGAGAAGGACAAAGCCGACACCGCATTTGCCGCCGCTGCATGTATCGGTTGCGGCGCCTGCGTGGCCGCCTGCAAGAACAGTTCGGCGCTGCTTTTCCTCTCCGCCAAGGTCTCGCATCTCGCCCTTCTCCCTCAGGGCGGCCCTGAGCGCAAAAACCGCGTAGTCGATATGATCGCCCAGATGGATAAGGAGGGATTCGGGAGCTGCACCGCCACCGGCGCCTGCGAAGCCGTTTGCCCAAAAGAGATATCCATCACCAATATCGCCCGGCTCAATGCGGAATATGCCCGGGCAGGAGCCACCGCGGATAAATAAGGCGCCAGCCATCCGCTTCGCCCCCGCGCCCGATCCCGCCGCCCGGCCCCATTCAGCCCGAAAATCCGGCCGATTTGTCTTACCTTTGCGCGGCAATACAGGAAACGCATCATGATCAGAGTGAATAACGTGACCCTTTCTTTCGGCAAAAGGGTTCTATTTGACGAAGTTAATCTCAGCTTTACAAAAGGGAATTGCTATGGCGTTATCGGCGCTAATGGAGCAGGAAAATCGACTTTTTTAAAGATCCTGGCCGGTGACATCGATCCGACAAAGGGCTCCATAGAAATAACGCCTGGCGAGCGGATGGCTGTGTTGAACCAGAACCACTTCGCATTCGACGACAATACCGCCCTCCATACCGTCCTGATGGGGCACAAGCGCATGTGGAGCGTCATGCAGGAACGCGATTCCATCTACGCGAAAGCAGATTTCACCGAAGAAGACGGCATTCGCGCCGGCGAGCTCGAGGGCGAATTCGGCGAGATGGGAGGCTATACCGCGGAAAGTGACGCAGCCGCTCTCCTCAGCGACCTCGGCGTAAAAGAGTCCCTCCACGGCACATTGATGCGCGAACTTCCCGGTGCTGTCAAGGTCCGGGTCTTGCTCGCCCAGGCCTTGTTTGGCAACCCCGATATCCTGATCCTCGACGAACCGACCAATGATCTCGACGTAGAAACGATCAACTGGCTGGAGAATTTCCTGGCGGATTACGAGAATATTGTCATCGTCGTTTCCCACGACCGGCACTTCCTTGACGCCGTGTGCACTCACGTTGCGGACGTCGATCGCCAAAAGATCAGGATCTTTACCGGCAACTATACATTCTGGTATGAATCTTCCCAACTGATGGCCCGCCAACTGTCCGACAAGAACAAAAAGACGGAAGACAAACGTGCCGCCCTGCTCGAGTTCATCGCCCGGTTCTCCGCAAACGCCAGTAAATCCAAACAAGCTACCTCGCGAAAAAAAGCCCTTGAAAAGTTAACGATCGAAGAGATCGAGCCTTCCAATCGTCGCTACCCCGGCATCATATTCAAACAGCTGCGGGAAGTGGGCAATCAGATCCTTAACGTCGAAAAGCTGGGGAAAAAAGCGGAAGACGGCCGATGGTTGTTCTCCAATGTAACCTTCAGCGTGAACAAGGGTGACAAGATCGCATTTGTCAGCAAAGACCATTTGGCCCTCGCTACGTTTTTCAACATCATCAACGGGCTCACCCATCAGGATAGCGGAAAATTCGAGTGGGGCACAACTGTTACAAAAGCCTATCTGCCCAACGATAACACAGACTATTTTACCGGTGAGCAGATCAACCTGATGGACTGGCTGCGCCAATTCGTTCCTCCGCACGTCACCGATGTGGACGAGCCGTTCCTTCGCGGGTTCCTGGGAAAGATGTTGTTCAGCGGAGATGAAGTGCTAAAAAATACGCACGTGCTCTCCGGCGGTGAAAAGGTGCGGTGCATGATCAGCCGGATGATGCTCCAGGATCCTAACGTCGTTATCCTCGATGAGCCGACCAACCATTTGGACCTGGAGTCGATCCAGGCATTCAACGAAAGCATGAGCAATTTCAAGGGGATCGTGATGCTGACCTCCCATGACCATACCTTCCTTCAAACCGTGGCCAACCGGGTCATCGAGTTGACCCCCGCCGGCATCATCGACCGCCTCACGTCCTTCGACGAGTTCCTGGAAGACGCGAGGGTCAAACAGTTGCGGGAAGAAATGTACCCGCAGGAAGCCCTGGCGAAAGTCTGACCGGTCCGAACGCCGCCACACCCCACCGCCATGCCTGCCAGTCCCGCCTGCGATCGCCGCGGAGCACACCGGTCCCAAAATCCCCCTAACACCCTGATTTTGTCCGATTTGATGCAATAAATCCAAATTTTATGCATTTTAGGATAAACCCCGCTCGTCGTTGGTCAAAGGACTGCTTATACTGGTGTTGATTGGCTGCGGTTTTTGCCTCCCGGTAAGCGCTCAGCAACCTCCGGTCAAACCGGCAACGGAAACCGCTGACACCGCCAAACCCACATCCGCAGATACAACCGGACCGGCACGTCGCGATACCGTCAAACCCGCACCTGCGGACACCACCAGACCCGCACCTACGGATACCACCAAATCCGCACGCCCCGATTCCGCCAAACCCGCGCCCCCCGACACGACCAGGTCCAGCCCCCCGGACCCCCTGAAATTTACCTTGATCAATCCCACAACCGACACCATCGCCCCGCCCCCGGCCGTCGCCACCCGTTCCGACACCCTCCGTTCCGACACCCTACACCCTGACAGCCTCGCGTTCGCCCGCGACTCCCTTCGCCGCCGCGACTCCCTTCGCCGGGCGAATTTTATCCCCGACGCATCCGCCCTCCAACACCAGATCGATTCGGCCAACAACGCCGGAACCCGGACCAACACCGTCGACTCGCTCAAACTTCGCCTGGATGCAGCGCTCGCTGCCGCCGCTAACAATCCGACGCGGACCAGCAGGTTGCCGGGCCTGCCGAGTCGCAACAGCAATTCGCCTGCCTACAGCCCGCCCACCGGAATCAGCAGCCCACCGCTAGCCGGCCTGCCGGCCTCTCCCCCCATCACCGGCGGAATCGCATCGGCCGGAGCACAGCAAACGGTTCCCGGCTCCCGGAACCCGCCATCCGTTCTTACCCGCCGAAATGGGCCGCCAACCCGCTCGAACTTCCACCGCAAGGCGATTCCCGTCCACGGCGGATCGACAACGCTTGATACACTTAGTATCGTGCCGGGCTCCTTCTCGATCCGCGATGTCGATACCGGAGCCTATCGGCTCGACTGGGTTAACGGTAGCTTGTCCTGGGTGCACCCGCCGGCAACGGACACGGTCACGGTATACTACCGCAGCTTTCCATACAAATTGAACGCGGTCGGGAGACACTTTAACTATGACAGCATTATCAATTATTTCCTTGTGCGCCCCTACGACCCGCGCCGGACAGGCAGAACCTCCGAAGACAATTTCTTCAACTTCGGCAATATCACCTACAACGGGAGCTTTGGTCGCTCCATCAGCTTCGGCAATAGCCAGGACGCAGTCGTGACCTCCAATCTGAACCTTCAGATCAGCGGCTATCTCGCGGACAGCATCCGGATCGAGGCGGCGATCACCGATAATAACATTCCGATACAGCCGGATGGTACCACCGCCGATCTCAATGAATTCGACAAGATCTACCTTCAGTTTTCAAGGAAGAACTGGGCGTTGACCATGGGGGATATCGATCTTCGCCAAAACCGTAACTATTTCCTGAGCTTTTACAAGCGTCTGCAAGGCGCGAGCTTTGAGACGACCGAAAAACTGGGTGAGCACGTCACCAACAAACTGCTGACCAGCGCAGCCATCGCAAAGGGAAAGTTCAATCGCAACATTTTTCAAGGCCAGGAAGGCAACCAGGGGCCATACCAGCTCTTTGGCGCCAACAACGAATCCTTTTTTATCGTCCTCGCCGGGACCGAAAAAGTCTTTATCGACGGCCAGCTGATGCAGCGCGGCGAAAATGCCGACTACACCATCAACTACAACACGGCGCAGGTGACATTCACGGCAAACCGCATGATCACCCAGGATGCACGTATCCAGGTCGAATTCGAATATGCGGACCGCAATTACCTTAACGTAAACCTGTACCTGTATGACGAATTGCACATCGGCGACAAGCTGAAACTCCGGATGGGCGTGTTCAGCAACAGCGACGCCAGGAACTCTCCGATCGACCAATCACTGACCCCGGACATGAACCGGTTCCTCGCCGGTCTTGGTGACAGCATCCAGCATGCCTATTACCCGGTTGCCAATATCGACACCTTTGCTGCAGGAAAAATCCTGTACCAGAAGATCGATACCACCTACAAGAATGCCGCCGGCGTCCTCGTCCATGACTCGATCTACGTGTTCTCAGCAAACAGTGCAGCCTCACTCTACAACCTGAGCTTTGCCAATGTGGGCCCGGGATATGGCAACTATGTACCCTACCTGAACGGGATAAATGGCAACG
>DATJWK010000088.1:0-3059 GCA_035501395.1 Puia sp. | reverse complement strand
CCGGTATCGAGATCTCGGACACCCGGAGTATCGAATTCAAATTGCCGGGACAGTCGCCGGAACGAACCGCGATAAAAGACATGGCCGGGACGCCCCGCATCCTGTGGGAATTTATGCAGCGCTTTGAACCCGTTGCGGCAGCCGACCGGCCGGGCCGCGCAGCCCAGGGGTTGTTTGGCTATACGACATTCGACGCGGTGCAGTTTTTCGATACGATCCGGTTGCGGGACAGAAGGAGCGCGAACCGTCCCGACATCCCGGGTGGATCCAACCTGCAAGGCAACAGCGGTGAAAGCGCTCCGATCCCGCTGATGCGTTACCGGCTGTATCAATATGTCATCGCCGTGAATCACTTCCGCGACGAACTCTACATCTGCGAAAACCATATCGCCGGCGTCGAATCGGAACTGGCGGTCGTCGAGTCGCTGATCCGCAGCAAAGACGTACCGGTATACCCGTTCCGGCTCCATGGTGAGGAGACTTCCAATATGACGGACGACCAGTATCTGAAGATGGTGGAGCTGGGGATCAATAGCTGTCACCGCGGCGATGTTTTTCAGATCGTGCTGAGCCGGCGCTTCCAACATGGGTTTGCCGGCGACGAATTCAACGTATACCGGGCGCTTCGCAATGTCAACCCGTCGCCGTACCTGTTCTATTTTGATTACGGCGACTACAAACTGATGGGCTCTTCCCCCGAGTCACAGCTGATCCTGCAAAACGGCGAAGCCGTAGTGCACCCGATCGCGGGCACGTTTCGCCGCTCGGGCGATGACGCGACCGACCGGCAACTGGCTGACAAATTGCTGAAGGACGCCAAGGAGAATGCCGAGCATGTCATGCTGGTGGACCTTGCCCGCAACGACTTGAGCCGCAACTGCGACAACGTAACGGTGAGCCACTACCGGCAGGTGCAATACTATTCGCATGTGATCCACCTGGTGAGCGAGGTCCGGGGGAAGCTGCGGCCGGGCTTCAACCCCTTCGAGCTGCTGGCGACGACATTCCCCGCCGGGACATTGAGCGGGGCGCCGAAGTTCAAGGCGATGGAATTGATCGACCAATACGAACCGACGTCGCGTAGCTTTTACGGCGGCTGCATCGGCAGCATCGGGTTCGACGGGAGCGTCATCCATGCGATCATGATCCGCAGCCTGCTGAGCCGTAACAATACGCTCACTTACCAGGCGGGCGGCGGCATCGTGGCGGCCAGCCAGCCGGAAAACGAATTTCAGGAGGTCAACAATAAATTGGGCGCACTAAAATCCGCGATAGGCTATGCGAATTCTGGTATTTGATAATTATGACTCGTTCACCTATAACCTGGTGCACCTCGTTGAAAAGATCCGGGGGCAAAAGGTGGAGGTATTTCGCAACGACCGCATCCCGTTGGAGAACGTAAAGGAATACGATAAGATCATCCTTTCACCCGGACCCGGCATTCCGTCCGAAGCGGGACTGTTGCTGCCCCTCATAAAGGAATATGCATCGACAAAGTCGATCCTGGGCGTTTGCCTGGGACATCAGGCGATCGGCGAAGCTTTCGGCGGGCAGCTCATAAACCTGAGTACCGTCTATCACGGCGTGTCGACACCCGTCCATATTCTTCGCCCGGGCGTGGGCTTGTTCGAGGGACTGCCGGCGACGCTGGAGGCAGGGCGTTATCACAGCTGGGTGGTGAGCCCCGAAGGATTCCCGGACACATTGGAAGTGACCGCACGCGACGATCAGGACATGATCATGGGGCTGAGACACCGGAGCCTGGACGTGCAGGGCGTGCAGTTTCACCCCGAAAGCGTGCTGACCCCGCAAGGCGAACAGCTATTGCGAAACTGGTTAAAAAATTGAGCCGAAAAAAGAAATGAAAAAGATCCTGCTATATCTGTTCGAGCACAAGACACTGCCGCGGCCACAGGCAAAGGACATCCTTATCCGGATCTCGAAAGGCGAATTCAATGAGACGGAAATCACCGCCTTCATGACGGTATTCCTTATGCGGAGCATCACCATCGATGAACTGCTGGGGTTCCGCGACGCCCTGCTGGAGCTTTGTGTGCGGGTCGACCTGGACGGCATGGAGACCATCGATATCGTAGGAACGGGGGGGGATGGCAAGAATACCTTTAATATCTCCACCCTGGCCTGCTTTATCGTTGCCGGCACCGGGAATAAAGTAGCCAAACACGGAAATTATGGCGCGACCTCGATCAGCGGGGCGTCCAACGTGATGGAACAACTGGGATATACGTTCAAGAACGATCCGGCCCGGCTACGGCAGGAAGTGGAGACGGCGGGCATCTGCTTTCTGCACGCACCCTTGTTCCACCCCGCGCTGAAGACGGTCGGCCCGATCCGGAAGAACCTGGGCATCCGGACATTCTTTAATATGCTGGGGCCGATGGTCAATCCCGCATTCCCCGCTACCCAGCTGGTCGGCGTGTACAGCCTGGAGATGGCGCGGATATACAACTATCTGTTGCAGCAAACCGAGCGCCGTTTTACCATCATCCATAGCCTCGACGGTTATGACGAGATCTCCCTGACCGGTGATACCAAAGTGATTACCAACCGCGGGGAACGGATCATGACGCCGGAAGAATTAGGCAGGAGAATGGTGAATGCTGCCGATATTTATGGCGGCAATACGGTGGAGGAAGCGGCGAAGATCTTTACCCGCATCCTGAAGGTGGAGGGTAGTTGGGCCCAGAACGCCGTCGTACTGGCCAACGCAGCGATGGCTTTGCACGCGACCGGTATCTATGCCGGTTATGAAGAAGCCTATTACGCCGCGGTGGACAGCCTGGAAAGCGGTCAGGCCTTCGCGGCCCTGGAAAAATTAATTGCCCTGCAATGAACATCCTCGATACCATAATCGCGCACAAACGCACCGAAGTGGCCGCCCGGAAGACGGCGATGCCGGTATCCGCACTGGAAAAGAGCTCTTTCTTTTTCCGGCCCTCCCTGTCGCTAAAAGCGGCGTTGCGGGATCCGGTCTCAACCGGGATCATCGCGGAGTTCAAACGGCGTTCTCCATCAAAAGGCATCATCAATGACAAGGC
>DATJWK010000087.1:0-9880 GCA_035501395.1 Puia sp. | reverse complement strand
TGCCGGATCGATGATCGGATCCGGCATTTTCATTGTCAGTTCGACGGTCATTCAGAATACCGGTAGCGCCGGCTGGCTGATCTTTGTTTGGGCGATCACCGGCTTTATGACCATCTCCGCCGCGGTCAGCTATGGCGAGCTGAGCGGAATGTACCCCAAAGCCGGCGGACAGTATATCTATCTTAAGGAAGCCTATAATCCGCTCACCGGTTTTCTCTATGGCTGGAGTTTCTTTGCGGTGATCCAGACAGCAACCATTGCGGCGGTTGCGGTCGCTTTCGCAAAATTTGCCGGATATTTTTTCCCCGTCCTTGAACTGACCGATCCCAATATTGTCCTGCAAATTGGTCCGGTCAAGGTTCACTACGCCGAATTGGTGGCGATCTGCCTGATCGTTTTTCTCACCTGGGTCAATACAAGAGGCATCGAGGGCGGGAAATGGATACAACGCATTTTTACGGTGACAAAGCTCCTCTCGTTGTTCGGCCTGGTGGTTTTCGGCTTTTTTCTTGGCGCGCGCCACGACATCTGGCAGCACAACTGGGCATCCGGCTGGAAGATGGTCACGATGGCCGATGATACGGGAACGGGCGGGGGCAACATCGTGATCGGAATGGCGATGGTGGGGGCTATTGCAGCCGGGATGTCCGGAACAATATTTTCCAGCGATGCGTGGAATAACGTAACGTTTATCGCCGGGGAGATGAAGAACCCCAAACGCAATATCGGCATGAGCCTTTTTCTGGGTACACTGATCGTTACGATTATCTACGTGGCGGCAAACCTGATGTACCTGGGCGTGATGCCCCTGGATCAGATTGCCGCCGCACCGCATCAACGGGTGGCGGTATCGGCAGCGGATGTGATATTCGGACACAATGGAACATACGTCATTGCCGTGATGATCATGATCTCGACATTTGGCTGTGACAACGGGCTGATCCTGGCAGGCGCCAGGGTCTATTATTCGATGGCACGCGACGGCTTGTTTTTCCGCAAAGCAGGGGTACTCAACCGAAAAGCGGTGCCGGGTTGGGCGCTGTGGGCTCAATGTGTGGTGGCTTGCATTCTCTGCATCAGCGGGAAATACAACGATTTGCTCGTGATGATCTCCTTTGTTGCCGTGCTGTTTTATGCCTTGACCGTCCTTGGCATTTTTGTCCTCCGCCGCCGGCAGCCGCAGGTGGAGCGAACGTATAAGGCTTTTGGCTATCCGGTGCTTCCGGCGATATATATAGTTTTGGCGCTCATATTTTGTGTGGCGCTTGTCTTGCAGGAGCCCCGCTATTCCGGTTTCGCAGCGATCATTGTGCTGCTCGGAATTCCATTGTATTATATAGCTTTGTCCCGCAAAAAAGACTGAGTAATGCCCGATTTCTCTCAATTGTTCGCCCGTTTTGGCCAGATAAAAGCCGCAGTGATCGGCGATGTCATGCTCGATACATACCTATGGGGCCATGTGGAACGGATATCGCCGGAAGCGCCGGTGCCGGTCGTCGCATTGGACCGGCGGGAGCACCGGATAGGCGGAGCGGGTAATGTGGCATTGAATTTGGCAAGCCTGGGAGCACGGGTTTCCAGCTTCAGCGTCATCGGGAAAGATGCCGACGGAGAAGTGCTGGAATTATTGCTTGCGGAAAAGGGGATCGACACATCGGGGCATTTGAAGAGCGCTTCGCGGATCACAACCAATAAGGCCCGGGTCATCGGGCGCAATCAGCAAATGATGCGGCTGGATTCCGAGACCACCCGGGAGCTCGGTGCGGCGGAAGAAGCGGAGCTGTTGGACCGGATAAAGCAATATATAGAACGGGAAAAACCCCACCTGATCATATTTGAAGACTACAACAAGGGAGTACTGACGGACCGTGTGATCCGCGAGACGGTGTCGATATGCCGCGCGCGCGGTATTATCACCGCGGTCGACCCGAAGCGCCGGAATTTCTTCTCCTATGAAGGAGTGACGATTTTCAAGCCAAATCTGAAAGAGGTGAGGGAAGGACTTCATTCCGGGATCGAAGAAGTGGAGCTGACGGCATTGGAGCTCGCTCACGGTCAGCTGGCGGAACGGTTGAAACACGAAATATCGTTTATTACCCTGTCGGAAAAAGGGGTTTTCTATTGTGATGGCCGACAGGCGGCGATCATTCCCTCCCATCTGCGGAATATTGCGGACGTGTCCGGGGCGGGGGATACGGTAATCGCGGTGGCGTCGCTGGTATTTGCGGCCACACGGGATGTCGCTTTGATGGCCGGGATGGCCAATATAGCGGGGGGCCTGGTTTGCGAGGAAGTCGGTACGGTGGCGATCAGCCGGGAGCGGCTATTGGCGGAATGCGGCGAGCTTTTGTAATAATTTAATCCTTTTGACTATGCCGAGGTTTACACTCGCGGTCCACGGCGGCGCCGGGACGATATTAAAAGAAGATATGACACCGGAGCTGGAGGAAGCGTATCTGACGGGCTTGCAGCAGGCGCTCCACGCAGGTTTTGCCGTACTGGAGGAGGGCGGATCCGCTGTCAATGCCATCAAGGCGACGATCGTCATGATGGAAGACAATCTTCTTTTTAATGCCGGCCGGGGTTCGGTCTTTACAAAAAAAGGCGTACAGGAAATGGATGCGGCGATCATGGACGGCAGAACGCTGGAGGCGGGTGCGGTAACCGGCGTCCGGAATGTCCGGAACCCGATCGAGCTGGCGACAGAGGTAATGCAAAACAGCAATCACGTGTTCCTGAGCGGCAAAGGTGCCAGCGATTTTGCCATCAAGCAGGGTATCAAACTGGAGCCGGACGAATACTTTTTTTCACAATTCCGGTACGATCAATGGAAGTCGATCCGGGACTCCGACACCTATTCGCTGGATCATACCCACCAGCGTCTTGAGGAGCTCATGCGGGACAAGAAATTCGGCACGGTGGGTGCGGTTGCCTGTGACCAGCAGGGCAACATCGCGGCGGCCACCAGCACGGGTGGAATGACCAACAAAAAATACGGGCGGATCGGAGACAGTCCCATGATCGGCGCGGGAACATATGCGAATAATACCACCTGCGGGATCTCCTGCACCGGTCACGGGGAGTTGTTCATCCGGGCGGTAGCCGCCCACGACGTGAGCTGTCTGATGGAGTACAAGGGATATAGCCTGCAAAAGGCGATGGAGATCGTTGTCCATGAGAAGCTGATCGCAATCGGTGGCGAAGGGGGGATGATTGGGGTGGATGGTAAAGGTAACGCGGCGCTGGTTTTCAATAGTCAGGGCATGTATCGCGGCTATCGGAACAGCGACGGGGAGGAGATGGTGGCTATTTACAAATAGGCAAGATATGAAAAAGTTTGCTGTTATCGTAGCCGGAGGGATGGGAACGCGAATGGCCGCGTCGCTGCCGAAGCAATTCCTGATGTTGCAGGGGCATCCCGTTTTATGGTATACCGTGGAGACCTTTCTGAATGCCTATGCGGACTTGCAGGTTGTACTGGTCGTGCCGGTTGGATATGAAGAGGATGCAAAGAGGGCGATCGGTTTTCAGGCGGCGGGGGGGAGGATAGTCATGGTAACCGGCGGCGACACGCGGTTTCATTCGGTGCGAAACGGGTTGGCGAAGATAAAGGACGAAGCGGGGCCGGAGACGATTGTTTTTGTGCATGACGCCGTGCGATGCCTGGTGAGCGCAGACCTTATCCGGAGATGTTATTCCCAGGCGGCCGACCTGGGTTCCGCGGTTCCGGTGGTGGATTGCCGGGACAGTGTCCGGCTGGTCGATGACGAAGGACACAGCAAGCCGATCGATCGCAGCCGGATTAAAATGGTACAAACGCCGCAGACGTTCCGGGGCGATATCCTGCTCGGCGCTTATAGTCTGGATCATCAGGAAGCATTTACGGATGAGGCGACGGTGGTGGAAATAGCCGGACAGGAAGTTCACCTGATCGAAGGTGAGCAGTCGAATATCAAGATCACAACGCCGGAGGATATGATCTATGCGGAACAATTGCTGAAGGGTAGAAAGTAAGCTTCACTTCATCCACCTGATCACCCCCGGCAGCCGGTTTCGCCGGTAAAAAAAATATGGTTGATCTACACCGCCGAAGTTGGCGTAGAAGTGAGCGATGCCAGGATGGTCGGAGCCCTCGAAATCGAGGATCATCCCCGAGCCGGCCCATTCGCGGATAAACCGGTCCAGCAGAAAGTGATTGGCTTCGAAATCCCGGCCGGCCGGCAACGTAGTGGAATGCAATAGATAAAACCGGCGGCTGTCCCGCAAAAATACCGCGGAACAAAGTGGGGACCCGCCTTGGTCGAGAACGGCCCTGGTCAACAGCTGACCCTGCTGCTGCAGGAAAATGCAGAGGCTGCCGAAGCGGCGATAATCCTCCGCTTTAATAGCGGGCAACTGTGCGGCATAGACGCTTCGGAAGTCACGCAGGGCGGTTTGCAGGTCAAAATCCGTTATGTAGGTAAGCGGCGTTCGCTGGGCCAGCTTTAAGTTGCGCACTAAATCCTTTTTGTACCGGCCGGCCAAAAGGTCGTAGGGGCCGTCGAGCGGAAGAATAAAATTGGTACGCGGATCCAGCATGGAATGCGCATTGGTAAAATTCAGGTAGATCTCGGCGAAGCGGAAGTGGCGATCGAGCTCGCGCAGAAAGACATCGATCAGCGAAGCCGTTGTGGGTTGCAACGAAAAGATCCCCGTTTGCTGGACAAAGGCGGGTTGATAAAGATAGCGAATGCCATATTTGGATCGCCACGTCAACGGCATGACGGCTTCATAGTCTCCCATCACCAACGCCTCCCACCGACCGGCAGCCATGGCGTCGAGATAGAATGACCGGCCATAGATCACGGGACTATGGGAATGGAGGATGCATCGATCCCATCGCCCGGCATCGATCTCGCCGTGTCGAAGGAAATGAATATCCGGAGCGATATGTGATCCGGTAGTCATCAGAAGGGGGTATAGCCAAACCACTTGCGAAACGGGATATTCCCGGCGTCGATGGAAAAGGAGATCTTTTGAAAAAAGCCGTTTTGGCCCGCAACGGTCTTTAGTTGACTACCAAAGTCACTGCTGTAGACCAGCGGGGCGTAGATCCGAAGTACGTCGTGGAAAAAGCTTAGCTCAAAACCCCCGACATAAAGAAAATGACCGGTGGCTGGATTGTCCGACCATGCCTGGGCATAGGTTCCGATGTCGAGGAAGAGGTGTAAGGGCAACCAGCCCGGAACGATCTGTCCGGGCAGGGTACTATTGAGGTTGACGGCGGCCACCCAGTCATCCGAGCGCCCCTGGAGACTTTGAAAGAGATCGGTGCGCAACTTCAGATCGCCATCGCGCAACATGATCTGCTGGCTCGCCAGACCGTTGAAGTCGTTGCGGCCGATAAAATAATTCCCGTAAGTATAATCTTCATTGCCACGAACAGCCGTCAGCTTCGGTTCATACGGCGTCAGGTCCTCCGCGGGGTTTCGACCGCCGAGATAACCGAATTTTGCACCGAACAACCGGACGTCAAGCCCGCCGACAGTGGAATAATTGAAAAAATAGTGGATGTCCAGGTTGACGCGATACCACGATGCCGCCTGCTGGCCCTGCACGTTGACCGAATATGGATACAGCACGCGTTCATCCCTCATCGTAAAAGAAAGCTGGTTGAGGTAGCGGAAGTCAAATTTACCGGCGACAGGATAGGGCAATGAATCGGTTGACTTGAGGACATAGTTGTCAAAGCTCTTTTCGCCGATCAGGTATGCTTTTGCCTCCAGTTCGACCGTCCGGGTACTCGCCGGCGATGACCGCGGGAAAAAAAGCCGGAAATACGGGACGATCTTATAAACCCCCCCGAAGATCGCATGCCCGCTGCTGTCCGTTCCGCTCATGGTTGAAAAGCGCGAACCGTTTATACCGGCTTCCATCAGGCGGAAGTTTTGGCGCGGATACCAGGCATAGTTGAAATGCGCCACGCCGTTCCACTGATGGCTGCCGGTCGCGTACATGGGTGCGGCGAGCAGCTGCCAATGCTCCGGCGGTAGATTATAGTTGTGGATAAGCACGCCGGCCATCCAATGATCGTAGTTGTTAAACCCGATCGCCGGCGAAATATTCAGCCGGTTGCGATGGGTGGGGTGGGGGATAAGCTGGATGTTGGGCTCGGGCGTCCGGTGATAAGGAGACGGCGGCACCGGCCCCGTCGTGTCGAGCAGGGCGAACGCCGAATCGATGTTGATGCCAGACCCCGCCGCGCCAAAGGCAGCCTTCAGATCTCCCGGACCCACATGGCGATTATGCGCATGATCCAAATATATGCGCATACTTTTACCGTAGAGCTCCGGACCCATACCCCGCTCGAGCTCCAGCAGCCAAATGGCCGTCTTATCCCCCGCGATGATCCGATAGTTGCCAGGTGTAAAATCCTCGCTGGAAGTAGAGACTGGTTGGTCTTCTTTAAGCACAACCCGGGTATTGACCCCGCTCCGGAAAAAAGTATCGGTGTCGAAATATTCGGGATGAGGCGGCCAATACTTCTTCACCCGGTAGCGGTCATAGTAAAATTGGCCGATCCCTTTCGTCATCCACGGGTAGCGATGCGCGTCGGCGCCAGTCGCGACAGCCAGCCATTGGCCGGCGATCCCGCATTCAACCGTCATATCCAGGGCGAATCCGGCAGAGTCGCGACTGTCAACGATGACAATGCCGGGATAGGCGGCCCGGGCACCTTCGGGACCGCTGCGTTCCTCCGGCACTGCCCGGGTTTCAACGATCGTGGCGGCATCGAACGGATAATCGCCAAAGGCGTCACTACAAAACCGGATGGCATCTTTGAGGTACCGTAGACCATAACGACCCGTTGGAGAATTGGCTCGACCAAAATAGGCATTGACATCGATCACCCGACCGCAGGGAAGTTGCAATGTGTCGTGCACGGAACGAAACCGCCGGCTCGCAAACCACACAAAGTCGGGGACATTGGATTGATGAAACCGCCAAACCCGCGCGCCGGTCCCCGCACCCGCGCCACCCGCGCCAAGCCCCCCATCGTTCGCCGCACCAGTCGCTGCCCCCGCGCCAACCCCCACCGGCAGCCCTCCCGCCACCACCGCAATCCCCTCCGGCGCCACGATCCGCACATCAAAATCGCCGAATTCGTGATACGAGTCATCCCGCCCGAGGAACGGATCCGGATGCCACCCGGATCCATCAAAAACTGCCGCCCGCGGATACCATTGCGTTACCGCATAAACCCCCTGCCGATAACCAAAACCCGCGAAGTTGTCCGGCAATTGGACATGAAAGGGTGTAGACAGCGTCACCGAATCACCCGGCGCGAGCGGAGAAGGAAGAACAACCCGGATGACATCGATAAACCTCGGATGATCCTCCATCCGGGCCAGCCGGCCATCGGCGCGGAATTCGAGCCGGTTGATATACCCCTTGCGCGAGATATCGGAAAAATAGAAGTCGGTCCGGCCCTCCCGGATCAGTGCCTCGCTAAAAGCCGTGCGGTCGTTCTTGAACGCGTTTGGCCAGCATTGGATCCAGATAAAGGATAGCGTGTCCGGCGAGTGGTTGATATAGTGAATGCTGACATTTCCGTCAAGCGAGTGCGTGCTGTCGGTCAGCGTCACATCGATCGAATAGTTGACCCGTTGTTGCCAGCGCTGCGAACGGGCACTTGTCGCGATGAGAACAGTTAGTATCATTAACAGGTTTCTCTTCATAGATTTTTGGCGCCTTCGGCGCTGGCTAGTCCCGATTCTGTTTAATGATGGACCTCTTCGTGGTCTAAGGGGCCTCCGGCCCCTTAGGGCCCCTTAGCGCCCCTGGGCGGTAAAAATGATGCGAAGTGTATGCAGCATGATCTTCCAGTCAAGTACAAGCGAAATATTCTCGATGTACATCAGATCGTATTTCATGCGCTCGACCATTTCATCAATGCTGCCGGCATACCCGAACTGGACCATTCCCCAGGAAGTCAGGCCGGGTTTGACTTTCAGTAAGTAACGGAAGTAAGGGGTCCGGGCGTACAATTGGTCGACATAATATTCCCGTTCCGGCCGGGGCCCGACAAGGCTCATTTCACCCCGAAGGATATTCCAGAGCTGTGGCAGCTCGTCTATCCGCCATTTGCGCATCGTTCTCCCCCAGGGCGTGACCCGGTCGTCATCATGAGAGGAAAGCGCCGGGCCGTCCTTCTCGGCATCGCGATACATGGAGCGGAACTTGTAGATCTGAAATTTCATCCCCTTATATCCGATGCGTTCCTGTTCATAGATGATCGGGCCGGGAGAAGACAACCGCGTCCGGATGGCCGCATAAAGCATAAGGGGAGACAGCAACACCAATGCCGCGGCTGAAAGAACAATATCCGTCACCTGTTTGATGTTTTGCTGCCATTCGGGCATCAGACCCATGTGGATGTCGGAAAGAACGGCGCCCATGACGTTGCTTGTCCTGACGGAGCCGGAGAGGATATCGAGTGTACTGGGAATGATCTTGATCCGGACGTCCTTATTGCTGAGGCGCTCGAGAATGGCCTCCACTTCCTTGCGTTCTGAACGTTCGAGAGCCACCACGACCAACCGGATATCGTGGCGGTCGATCGTCGATTCAATATTCTCCGAGTCGCCCAGCTGGGGCAGCCACGCAGCGATGCCATTACTGGGCTGCCTGGGATTGCTAACATAACCCGTGTATTCGTAGCCGGAGGAACGCAATCCTTCTTTGGAACTGTTGTAGATATGCGTTGCCGTCTCATCGCCGCCAACCAGCAGGGTGTTGAATACCACCTTTCCTTTTGCGACCTGACGGCGCGCCCGGTTGAGGATCAGGATCCTCCCGGTAAGGGTCAGCACGAAGTGTGCGGAAAGGAAGATCAGATAAGTCTGGTAGAAATAGTGATAATCTTTTACCGGGTCGTTGATGACGATGGAAAAGAAAATGACCGTACAGCCCAGCAGTGAATATACAAACGTATTGGCAAACTCGCTGAGCCGCGACTTGTGGTACAAGGAACCGTAGGAGCCGAAAAGGGCATAGAGGAGCAGCCAGCAGATGGGGATGGTTGTCGTCCCGAGCCAGAACCGCGAGGTCAGCAGGAGCCGGTGATCCGCGAAAATGGGTTCCGACAGCAGCAGTCGCCGGCTGAAGTGAAAAATATTGGCGGATAAAAGGGCCGCGATATAATCGCTCAGGATATACCAAAGGATAGAGATCGTATGTGATCGTCGTTTGGCGGCCATCAGGGTCAGGTATTGATCGAGTTGTGTCTGATCTTATGCAATATTTGATGGGCAATATCCATAGCCCTGTATCCGTCTACTTCCGATACGCGGGTGGGAGAATTCGTCAGAATGGCTTCCGTGAAGCTCTCCAGCTCGAGCCGGATGGCATTGACCTCCGGCACCGTCGGGTTCGACAACGCTATCGTCTTTTTCCCATTGGGCGTATCAATGTCAAACGCGAATACATCCAGGTCCTGGGGGGTCTTCAATTTGATAACCTCCGATTTCTTGTTGAGGAAATCAATGCCGATATATGCATCTTTCTGAAAGAGACGCATTTTACGCATTTTTTTCATAGAAATCCTGCTGGAAGTGAGATTGGCCACACAGCCATTATGGAATTCGATCCGGACGCTGGCGATATCGGGAGTTTCGGTCATAACGGCCACACCGCTGGCGGAAATACTATGAACTTCGCTGCGGACCAGGCTGAGGATAATATCGATATCATGGATCATCAGATCGAGGATGACGCTCACTTCCGTGCCTCTCGGATTGAACTGGGCCAACCGGTGAACTTCGATGAACAAGGGGTTGAGCGGTATGGATTGTACCGCAAGAAAGGCCGGATTGAATCGTTCGACATGACCTACCTGAAG
>DATJWK010000086.1:0-25031 GCA_035501395.1 Puia sp. | reverse complement strand
ATGCGGCCGATTGCAGACAGGGTTCTCATGTTGAGCAGTTTTCCCAAGATATGGATTTTTTGGGGTATAGCGATATTTTCCGGGTATGGAGCGGCTGCAACTAGTTCCGGATCGCGCTGGTCCAGCAAAAGGATTATCTTTATTTCACGACAACGCCTATGGCATTTACGATCCGTGAGGCTACGGCCGACGATATACCGGCTCTTCACTTGCTGATAGCGCTTTCCGTTCGCGGGCTGCAAAAGGATGATTATTCACCGGCGCAGATCGAGGGGGCGCTTGGTCACACGCTTGGCCTGGATACTCAGCTCATCGAAGACCGGACCTATTTTGTAGCTGAAGCGGTGGAGGATGGCGGAATGATCGTCGGATGCGGGGGATGGAGCAACCGGAAAACACTCTTTGGTAGCGACCATGGGCCGAATCGTCTGAACGCATTTCTGGATCCCGCCACCGACGCGGCAAAGATCCGCGCTATTTTTGTGCACCCGCAGTGGGCGAGAAAGGGTTTGGGAACGATGATCCTGAAACATTGCGAAGAGGCGGCGCAAAAGGCGGGGTTCAGCAAACTCGAAATGGGATCGACGCTAACCGGGGTGCCGCTCTATTCGCTTAAAGGGTATGTCGCGACGGAGCGTGTTGAGGTGCCGCTACCGAATGGGGAGACGCTGCCGGTTGTTCGGATGGCAAAGGAGTTGTAAATTACTATATGAATTTTCTCCTCCTTGTGACGGTCGGTGTTATGGTGTGCGGGGCTGTGAGGGGCCAACCCTCCTTCAATGACAGCCTCGCGCATGACCGCAATCGTGTTACGAAGACGGCCATGCTAACTCTTGGATCGTGGGCGGTCGCCAACATCGCGACAGGATTTGTCGCTGCCGGTCAGACCTCCGGCACCACGAAGTACGGCTGGCAGATGAATGCGTACTGGAACTTTATCAACCTGGGGCTGGCCGGCATGGGGTATTTGCGCGCGTTGAAGGACGAGCGGAAAACGCACTCGCTCCTGGAGAACTACGACGCGCAAAATGCGCTTGAGAAGATCTACTTTTTCAATTTCGGGTTAGATGTCGGTTATATCGGCGCGGGGCTGTACCTGCACGAGCGGGGACTGAACAGTACGAATCTCAAAACCGCGGCGCAGCTGAAAGGATACGGGACGAGCATCATCGTCCAGGGCGGCTTTCTGCTGCTGATGGACGGGGTCATGATCCTGGTGCACCGTCATAATACGGCGCGGGTCCGGCAGCGCCTCGCGCGGGTCGTTCCTTAAAGGACCTCATAGATCTGGATGTTGTTCCCGCAGATCAAAGGTCATGATCGTTTTTTGCAGGACTAATTTGTCACTTTCACCCAGTCGACATACATATGCGCTTTGTGCCGGCGGATCAAATCGACAGTCGACTGCGGGAGACCGTCATAGGGCTGTTTGACGTGATTGACTGCCGACGGATAGGCGCCACCGAGTGCAAAGTTCAGGATGAGAAATTCTTTTTTGTCAAAGACCCATGGACCATATTGACCGGTCATACCGCGCGTGACGCTATACATGGGATGGCCGTCATAACTGAAATTCAAACTATCCGGTGTCCAATCCACCGCGTAGTTATGCCAATGGGTGATATCGTTATCTCTTGGAAAATAATTCCGCTTTACAAATGGCGTGTTGCCGAAATACTTTGGCCCGTGAACGGCGGCGCTGGCCCAGTCGTGCTCGCCGACAAACTCCATGATGTCCTGTTCACCGCAGGCGGGCCACGCACCATATCCAAGCAGCCACCAGGCCGGCCAAAGCCCCGCGCCGCTGTCGATCCGGATCCGCGCTTCGGCACGGCCGTACTGGAAGTCAAACTTATCCTGGGTGTTGATCCGCGCGGAAATGAAGTCAAAATGCTGGCCGTCCCTTGTCACGAATCCCGGGGTATAGTCGGGTTGGAAAACGAGTTCGCCGTCCTTTTCATACAGCGTCGTGGCCGAATCGACGTAGGCCTGGAGTTCATTGTTGACATGGAAGCCCGTGACGACGACGTTCCATTTTGTCCGGTCGAGCCGGCCGGTGTTGAAGTCGTCGAAAAAGATAACTTTGGGTGTGCGGGGGGAGCCGGTAGGAGCTTTGGGTCCGCGCGGGGACGGGATCGGGTGTTTGGATGCCCGAGGTGGCACCGTGGCGCCGAAGAGAAAAAGGAGGGCGAGCGTGGACAGCAAGCGAATGTTGAGTTTCATATAGTATAAAAATACCAAAGAAATGGATATCCGAATGACGCGGGTAGCAACAGTCCGAAATACCCGGACCGAACCCGGGGATGACTTCTGGGGAGGCACGATTTCCGAGATCGAGCTGGCGGAGGGGGTGCCGACGGAGGCGTTTGATGGCATCGGGTCGTTTTCGCATTTGGAGATCATCTACTATTTTGACCAGGTGGGGGAGGGGAACAGAGTGAGGGAGGGGAAGAAAGTGGGGGAGGGGAACAGCGCTGGCGAGGGGGCGATTGTTTATTCGCGGCGGCCGCGTGGGAATGCGGCGTACCCATCGATGGGAATATTCGCGCAGCGAAATAAGGACCGGCCGAACTGGATCGGGCTGGCGATGGTGGAGTTGGTCGGGCACCGGGATCGGGTCATCCGGGTGCGCTATCTCGATGCGCTCGACGGGACGCCGGTGCTGGATATAAAGCCGGTCTACCGGGAGTTTATGCCGAAGACGGCGGTCAGACAGCCGGAGTGGGTGGAGGATTTGCTGAAGGACTATTGGAAGTGACGGCGATTATCAGGAGGTTAAACCAGCTCACCGTGATCATGATAGCAATGCCCGGGACGAAAATGGTGAGCATCCGGCGACGGAACTTCCGGTATTGTTCTTCGCTGACCTTGAATACTTGCATGACAACGAATTTAACGCTTTATCTCCCACCAAACCGGCAACCGGATCCGGCACCGATCCAACAGCCATCGGATCTGTAGTGGCTCGCCGGCATCTTTTATCGTCTCGTCATTTACATCTTTCCCCGTTCCATAATTGATCTGCCAGTCGGAATTTTTGTTGACGCCCAGCAGCAGGATCAGCCGGCTGCCCTGTTCGATGTGACGGCTGGCAAAGAAACTGTTTTCAAAATAGAGATGTGTCGGTTGACCGGGTGTCAGCAGGTGTCGATGGGTGGGATCGGCCAGATAGCTGCAACGAAAGACATTGTTGCTAAGCTGGAAATATCTTCCGTCGGCAGTTTGCTGGTAGAGATCCACTGCAATGTCCATATCCTTTTTGTTGATGCTCGCCTCCAGGTCGGAAACAAACGACCCGTTCAGGTCGAAGGCCCGCCGGATGGTATCGCTGACAAAGGTCAGGTAGTTGCCGGGGTTTAGTGTTTTACTCAAGATCGGGCCGTTCCCGTTTATATAGTAACCGTCAAGGTTCGCGGAGTCGCTCCGGTCGGCGAGATAGACGGTTTGAATGAGCGGGTCGGCGTGAGGGGAAGCATGGGGGTCGGCGGGTGCTGAAGCATGGGGATCACCGCGGGGTGTGATGAGGTCGGGTTCGGCAGAGACGAGAAGATGGCGATTGCCGTTACGGTCAAATCGCAGATAAAAATCGAGCGTGTCGTTGTTTAGCCGCTGCAACGCCGGCACGTGCCGCCAGCGGTTATCGCCCATGACCTCCACATTGATCCTGTCTTGCAGCAAATCCGGCAGCGGCCCACCTTTCAGCACATGGTCAAACCATTGGAAGACCACGTCCATGATACTCACCTGGGCCACGCTGTCGATGTGATAGCCGAAGAGGTTGACCGGGGGATCGGCGGGATAGCCCTGAACGCCGCCGTGGTCATAGGGGCCGATCAGCAGATAGTGTTCCGCCTTTGGGTCATAACGATGATGCTGATCGAAATAATACAAGGCGCCACGCTGGTCGTCGTCATAGTAGCCCGTGATCGTGAGGATCGGGATGTGAATGCGGGCAAAATCGGTTCGGTTTGGGATCATCGAGGACCAATAGCTGTCGAATCCCGGATGGCGGAGGATCTCCTGGTAGGTCGGATTCGGGTGGCCTTCGAGCGAATCGACGGAGCGGAAGGCGACGCCGCTTGTATAGTATCGCCGCGCGACGCTGTCCCAATGCGACTCCGGCCCGCGGCCGTTCCAGTTGGTGAATTTATTGTCCATGACCAGGCGCAGCCAGTGCAGTGTCTCGGTGCCGCTTTCCTGCACACCGGCAAGGGCAGGCCAGTCGATGCCAGGGCCGACGGCGGCGATGGGAACGATCGTTTTTAGTGCAGGATGGAGGTGCCGCGTCGCGGCCCAGGTGGCAAAGCCCACATAACTCCCGCCAAACATCCCGATCTTTCCATTACACCACGGCTGGCGGCTGATCCAGTCGATGATGTCGTATGCGTCGTTGGCGTCATGAATAAACGGCTCGATGGATTGTGGACTAAGCCTTTTTCCGCGGGTATCGGCTACGACACCGATAAAACCATGGCCGGCGATGTACTTTGTTTCGGAGATCTCGCTTGGTGAAGCATAGATGCCGAATTTCAGAACGACTGGTTGGGGACCGGTCACCGATCTGCTGCGTAATATTGTCGCCGCGATCTTTGCGCCGTCGCGTGTAGGGATCAGAATGCTGTCTTCGACGACGTATTGGCGTTTGGCGATCGTCCGCAGCAACCCGTCGACCAATGGAATTTCCGCGCCGTAGACGACATAATTCATCCAGTCGAAACAGAGACGGCGCGCCTCGGCAAGAGAGAGGCTATCCTTTTGCGAAGCTTTAATGCGCGAGATATCGTTGAAGTACCCCTGGCGGCGGGAGGACAATTCCGAGCGGTAGTAGTTTTCGGCCCAGTCACCGGCTTTTAGGGACAATGGCTCGTAGAGGCTGGTGAAAACAGGTTCGAACGATCTTGGGAAATCAGTGTCTCCCAACTTGTCCATGACCAGTCGGGTGGCGGCGTAGACGCGAAAGGGGAATACGTTGCTGGCGGCGGCGGCTGAATCCTTTGGCGGGAAGAGGGCTTTTGCGCTGTCGGCAAAGGCAAGGGCGTCTGCGTACTGGCCCGTGATGATACGATAGCGGAGGAACTCGGCGTAATAGGGAATGTTGTATTGGTGCGGGCGGCTGGCTATCACCGCGGCCGTTTGCCTGGCCAGGGCGGACATGGCTTGGGACATGGCGGTGCTGTCGTGCACGGCGTCGCGGGGAAAATATAATTGTTGTGAAAGCGCGGGGAGGGTGAAGAAAAGAAGAATTAAAATAAGGCCAAGACCGTTGGGTTTTCGACGAGTCGGTTTGGATTTGGGGCGGGCGGTTTTGGCTATCGGTCCGTTGCGCTTTGAGGCGGGGCGTTTCCGCTTTGGCGGCGGAATCCGGCCGATGCGCGGATCGCGGTGGACAATCAGCTCGCAAATCCGGATAGCCAGCTGCTCGAAGTTGTCCAGGTCGGGGTGGATCTGAAGCCAGCCATTGTCTTTTTTGCCGCCATCGGATCCCGGATAGGGGCGCAGGCCGGGCATTTCGGCTTTTAATGCCGCATGGCCGCTGCCCACAGCGATCCAGATGCCATTCATCTCCGGCTCGTTGTTTCGTTCGCGAAGCATGAGGAGAAGTTTCTGACCGGAATAGACGGCGAACATCCCGAAGAAGGGGCGGACCTCCGTCTCGATGCGGAGCAAGTAATCCAGGATAAAATCGAAAGGTATTTCGCGGTTCATATGATGCTCCACAACAATTCTGTCTCCAGCTTTGCGGGATCTTCCGTCCAATGACCGTAGATCTCGATATATGGCAGGCGGACCCGGATACCCACTCTTTTGAATTCTTCCCGGGCAGCCTCATGGGTGGATTTTAGTTGATCATAGGGGCCGATATGTTTAGTATAGGCGTATTGAGGCATAAAGACCGTCTTATGCTCCAGTGGGCTGTCAGCAGGTGGCGACGCTGTCAATTCGACGCCAGTGAACAATTTGTTGTCTTCGTCGTATACCCAGACGTTCAGCCCATTATTCGGAAGATGTTTGGACCGGACTTCTTTCCAAAGCCGATCCATCAGTGTTCTCCCGGTTCCCGCCCAATCCTGCAGGGTGGCGACACCGGAAAATCCGTACAGAGAAACGCTGAAATCCTTGCGAATGCTGATGGATAGAGGGGTCATGGGCGTTCAGGGTTGAAGGTTAGCGTCATTGAAGGTACAAAATATCGCAATAACCGGGTTTGTCAGCGGAGGTTGGCGGATGATCTTTGTCACATGAAAAAAACAATTGACCCTTCTATCTTGTATTTCGGGACGCCGGTCGTGTTGGTCAGCACGCGTAACCCGAACCATACCGACAACCTTGCGCCGATCTCTTCGATCTTTTGGTTAGGATGGCGCGCCATGATCGGGATATCCGCTTTTTCGAAGACAACGGAAAATCTCTTGCGGACGCGGGAATGCGTCCTTAATCTCCCTTCGATGAACGAAGTGGCGGCGGTCAACCGGTTGGCGTTGACGACCGGGTCAAATCCGGTGCCGGAGGGGAAGCTGCAAAAGGGCTATCGTCATGAGCCCGACAAATTTGGCGCGGCTGGGCTGACAGCGGTTCCGGCGGATCTGGTGAAGACGTCGATGGCGGCGGAGTGTCCGGTTCAACTGGAGGCCAGGTTGATGACGGTTAACCGGGTCGCGGAGGATCAGGAAGCACAACGGGGAAGAATATTAAGTTTGGAGTTACGGATCGTTCGGGTCCATGTGGCGGAGGAGATCATCATGGACGGGCACCGGAACCGGATCGACCCGGATAAGTGGAGGCCATTGATCATGAGTTTCCAGGAGTTCTATGGCCTCGGCGAGAAATTGCATTCGTCGACTCTTGGCGGGATCCCGGAGCGGTTGTACCGGACGAAGGATATCGAGGAGGCGGTGGCAGGACAGGTCCGGGGAAGCGTGTCGGGACAGGTCCGGGAAAGCGTGGCGGGACAGGTCCGGGAGGTGGTGGCGGAGTGAGCGCATCTGTTAAATATTTGTTAACACAAACCTATAACCTTTTTCGTACGTCAAAAATTATATCTTTGGGTCAGCAACGAAGAATTCCCCATCGTATGAGTAAAGAAACGCGTTTGGACGAAATACCGGAACCGACCCGGGCGCAGCTGGAGATCCTCCAGGTTTTGTGGAAGCATGGCCCGTCGACGGTGCGGTTTGTGAATGACCAGCTCAATGAACAGCGGCAATCGCTCAGCTACACCTCTACCCTGAAGCTGATGCAGATCATGCATGAGAAAGGAATGCTCCAGCGCGACGAAAGCAGTATGACGCATGTCTACAGCACCCGGTTGGAAGAAGGAAGAACGAAGGGGGTGGTCCTGAAGAAATTTGTGGACTCGATGTATAATGGGTCGGTGAAGAGCCTGATGCTGGAATTGCTGGGCAACGAACAAGCGGGCAGCAAGCAATGGGATAAAATAAAAGACCTGTTGAATCAACTGGATGAGAAAGAATAAAAATATTGTTTTATGACCTGGATCCCGTCAACGATCGTTCGCGCGCTTTGCTGGACCCTCCTGCATTCGCTTTGGCAGGGGCTGATCCTTGCGCTGGTAGCCGGAGCGGTCATGTTGTTCACCAGAAAGGCAAAGTCGTCGACCCGTTATAATCTCCTTGGCCTTCTTGTCCTGGGGTTTTTGCTGGTAAGCGGGTATACTTTCTTCCGCGAGCTTCAGCCGCTTAAGACGGCCACGCCGAATCCCGCGGAGCCGGGGCAAGTGATGCTGACGGCACCGGTTTCCGCAACTCCGGAAGCGGTTGCTTCGCAGCCGCAGCCCGGTCTGGTGGAGACGATGGTCCGGTATTTCAACGAACATGCGGCGGTGGTCGTCCTGGTCTGGCTGATCGTGGCCCTGGCGCGGTTTGTCAAGGTCCTTTCGGGGGTGGTGTATGCGCAGCGGATACGACATTATGGTACGCGCCCCATTCCCGCGGAATGGCAGGAGCGTCTCACGGCGCTGTTGCAACGACTGAGGATCAACCGGCCGGTCAGGATGCTCGAGTCGACGCTGGTGAAGGTTCCGGCGGTGGTGGGATGGCTAAAACCGATTGTTTTGGTGCCGGCGGGAATGCTGGCCCAGCTTTCGCCGGACCAGGTCGAGTCCATCTTACTACATGAGCTGGCGCATATCAGTCGCCGGGACTATCTCTTCAATCTCGTACAGCACGTCATCGATACGCTTTTCTTCTTTAACCCGGCGCTGCTCTGGGTCTCTTCGCTGATCCGCACGGAACGCGAGAATTGTTGTGACGATGTCGCCATCCGGGAGACGCGGAGCCGTCGGCGGTTGATCCAGGCGCTGGTGTCCTTCCACGAATACCAGGAGATGGGGTGCGCACTCGCTTTTTCGGGCGAAAAAAATAATATGGTGAAGCGCGTCGAACGGATCGTACACAAGAAAAATCATTCGCTGAATGCGGGCGAGCGGGCGCTGCTAATGGGTGGTGTGCTGTTGCTCTGCGGGGCTTTCATGACGATTAACGGTGCGCGGAAGCCGACGCCGCTCAAGACAAACGTTCTTATTCAGGCGAAGACGGAGCGGAAGGCGGGGCAGATAGCGGAACAGAAGCTGGAGCAAATGGCGGAACAGAAGCCGGAGCAAATGGCGGAACAGCATGTAGCGGTTTCCGGAGCGAAAACTATGGTGGTCGCCAGCCAAAGAAATGTAGAACCGGTTAATTTGCCAATCAAGGACCGGGGAAACGACACGACAAAACCCGAAACCACAAAAGCCGACACGACAAGGCCCGACGCATCAAAAATAAATACCCTGACAAAGGCCGATATCGATCTGCTGATCCGCGCCCGCGATCACGGTGTCACGCCCGAATACGTCGCGGAACTCCGGCAAATGGGTTATAACATTTCGCTGGAGCAGGCGATCCGGCTTATGGATCATGGTGTCAGCGCGGAATTCATCCAGACCATCAAAAAGGAAGGTTTTGGTGTCATCTCGGTTGACAAGGCCACCGAGCTGCTCGATCATGGCGTCTCGGCCGAATTCATTTATGAGATCAGGGCGGAAGGTTTTGCCAACCTCACCCTCGACAAGGCGATCCAACTCCTCGATCACGGCGTGACCGCCGATTTCATCCATCGCGTTCGTGCGGCGGGGTTCCCGAAATTAACGCTGGAACAGGCCATTACCCTTGTCGACCACGGCGTGAACGGCGAATTTATAGAAAAATGGAAAAAGAAGACCGGATCGCAGCTGGAGCTCGATGATTACATCCATCTCCGGGATGCGGGTATCGATCCATCGTAATATCACCTACTAAATATCACTTTTTATGAAGAGAATATTTCTTATGGGCATTGCCATGCTTGCCCTGACGACCCTGCAGTGGTCATCCTCGACGGCGCAAGACACGAAACACTCCAGCGACGACGACGATAACTGGTATAGCGACTTCCCCGACAACCCCGGGCTTTGGAGCGCGTTGGTCCGGGAAGACAAAGTCTATATCCAGTTTGGCGGCCACCACTGGAGCTCGGGAGCGACCTTTTCGCTGGCCGAACTGGGGCCGCTTCCCACGGACAAGCAAGGTTCGTTCACCGTCAAACGCGATGCGGGCACGGTTACTTTTAACGGCGTCTTCGATGGCAAGCGCGGCCACGGCACCTATTCCTTTGAAGAGGACCCTGCGTTCAAATCATACCTGTCGCAGGAAGGCTTTACAACGATCAGCGAATCGCTGATGATCCACCTTTATTTCACCAATATCAACAAGGCCTACTTTGCCTTTATGAAAGAGAACGGTTACACGGGTATCACGATGAAGGAACTCAAGGAACTGGCGGAGCACAACATGAACCAGCATATCATGACCGGCTACCTCGAGCTGTTCAGAAAGGACAACTATGGCCGCGTCAACCTGGAGCGGGTGGTGGAATTACGGGATCATGGTGTAAGCCCTTCCTTTATCGTTCGATTCCACGAGATGGGATATAAGGAAGTGCCACTTGATAAAGCCGTCGAATTGCAGGATCACGGGGTTAATCCGGAATTTGTGGAAGACATGAAGAAGCTGGGTCACCGCGATATCACACTCGACGAGGCGATCGAGTTGCGTGACCATGGCGTGAGTGTGGAATTCGTCAAGGAACTGACCGATATGGGTTATTCGAACATTTCGCTGGAAAAGGCGGTGGAGTGTGTGGATCACGGCGTGAGCGCCGGTTTTATCCGCGGATTTCATGAACTCGGGTACAAGGATATTTCGCTTGACAAAGCTGTCGAGCTGGTTGACCATGGGGTAAGCGTCTCCTTCGTGAGGGAATTCAAAGGGCTTGGATTCAGCGACCTGACCTTGTCCAAAGCGGTGGAGCTCCAGGATCATGGCGTAACGGCAGGTTTTATCAAGCGAATGCAGGAAAAGGGGCTAAAGAACATGTCGCTGGATGAGTATATCCGGCTTCGCGACGGAGGGATGTAGGGCGTTTCATCGCGAGGCGCAAAGGGATGGGCGGCACGATAAGGTACGGGAAAAATCGTACCTCGTTTGCCATGAAACGTTCTGAACGCTGGTTTTTCTATGGCGACACGACAGAAATGATCCGGCCGATGCTCTTTAAGAATGGCGGGGTCTGGCGAGGTCAGCAGGTTGGTCATCGTCGTGACGGCGACGGCTTACGGCATGCCGTATGCGCATCCCCAGGTGGACCGGATGATGCCGGATTATATCCTACCCGCAGTTTTGGGCCACCAGATCAATTTGTCGTATCTTCTGGGGCCAAACACGATCTACACATGAGAAAATTGTCGTGGTCCCTTCTGCTCCTGCCGATTTCGCTGGCGGCGCAACAGACCCCTTTTCAGAATTTCAAGAAATATCCCTATCCTACCGAACTCACCGCTGCTCCCGCGGGTCAGAAAATCGCGTGGGCCATGGATGAAGAGGGTCGCCGAAATGTCTTTGTGGCGGAAGGTCCCGACTACACGCCGCGAATGCTGACCGACTATTCCGTTGACGACGGGCAGGATATCACGTCCCTCAGCGTGTCCCCGGACGGGAAATGGGTGGTCTTTGTACGCGGCGGAGATCATGGCTCCAATTGGGACGGCAGTTTGCCGATCGATCCTGCTTCCGATATCCAACCCTTCAAAATGCAGGTTGCCGCCATTCCGTGGGAAGGTGGCAAGGTGAAATATCTGTCGGAAGGGGATGATCCGGTCGTTTGCCCGGACAGCAAGACCGTCGCCTTTACCAAGAGCGGGCAGGTCTGGACCGCGCCGGTAGACGGGAATGCCGCGGCAACGAACCTTTTTACGACCCGCGGTAACGTAAGCGGGTTACAATGGTCGCCGGATGGCCGGCGGCTGTTGTTCGCCACAGCCCGGAACGATCATTCGGTTGTAGGGATATACACGGTCGGAAGTCCGACATTGAAATGGATGGGCGCTGCGTTTGCCTGGGATTATTTGCCGCAATGGTCGGGGGATGGAAGCCGGATTGCTTTTGTGCGGCGAGCGGGTGTGGGCGGTGCGCCGGATTCGCTGACGGTCAATCAGCCGGTCCCCTGGAGTATTTATACGGTCGATACGGCCAGCGGCCAGGCGAAACTTTTGTGGAAATCGCCGATGACGCTCCGCGGCTCGTATCCGTCGACTGACGGCGGATCAAACCTGCACTGGGCCGCGGGCAACCGCATTGTATTTTCAGCTTACCTGGACGGTTGGCCGCACCTGTATTCCATCGATGCGGGCGGCGGAAAACCAATTCTATTGACCCCCGGTAACTTCATGTGTGAACATATCCGGATGAGTGCGGACGGGCGCTATCTCGTTTGCAGCGCGAACGCGGGGGATGATACGTCGGATATTGAAAGAAGGCATGTACTCATGGTCAGCGTCGACAAACCGGATATGAAAGTGATGACACCCGGGAAAGGCAATGAATGGACGCCGGTGGTTACTGGCGACGGGAAGGCGCTTGCTTTTCTCAGCGCAACTCCCCAGCGGCCACCTTTACCAGCTGTCATGCGACTGGATGGCAACAATACTTCGATCCTTTGTCAGGACCGGATCCCCGCGGATTTCCCGATGCAGCAGTTCATCGAACCGAGGCGGGTGATCTTCCGGTCCTCTGACGGCATGATGGTGCATGCCGATCTTTTTTTGCCACCCGGCGGCGCTGCGAGAAAACCGGCCATCGTCTACCTGCATGGCGGACCACCGCGCGAAATGCTGTTGGGCTGGCACTACTCCGCCTATTATTCCAATGCTTATGCCAGCAATCAATATCTCGCCAGTCTTGGATTTGTCGTGCTGGCCGTCAACTACCGGCTCGGGATCGGCTATGGATATGAGTTCAATCATCCTCCGCATGCGGGTCCGCAGGGCGCGTCCGAATACCTCGATGTCCGAGCAGGGGGAATGTGGCTTCGGCGGCAACATTTTGTCGATACGGCAAAAATCGGCGTCTACGGTGGATCCTATGGCGGATTTTTGACGGCGCTAGCGCTGGGCAAGGACTCAAAGCTCTTTGCCGCGGGTGTTGACTTTCATGGGGTTCACGACTGGCTTGCCCAGTCCCCGCTGGTCACGGCATTCAGAGACAGATATGAAAAGGCGCCGGACTATGACCTTGCGTTGAAAACGGCGTGGCTCTCGTCGCCGGACGCCTATATCAGCACCTGGAAGTCGCCGGTGCTGATCATCCAGGGCGATGACGACCGCAATGTCCGTGTCGGTCATAGCATCGATCTCGTCAACCGGCTGGAGAAAAAAGGAGTTCCTTACGAAAGTATGATCATCGTAGACGATACGCACGAGTGGATGAAGTGGACGAACGCCGTGAAGGTGTATGGGGCGGCCGCCGATTTTTTTGTGCGGAAGTTATTGCAATAGGCCCCGGGGCGCTACTTAAATGAACATTCCGGAATATGGTCGTTGACCATGCCGACGGCCTGCATAAAGGCGTAGCAGATCGTCGTGCCGAAGAAGGTGAAACCTCTTTTTTTCATGTCCTTACTGATCGCGTCAGAGATGGGCGTGCTGGCAACCAGCTTATGGCTGTGGTTGACGATGGGTTTTCCGCCGGGCATAAAACTGTACAGGTAATTATAGAAGGTGCCGAATTCCTCGCGGGTCTGCAGGAATAATTTCGCCGTATTGATCGCGCCGCGGATCTTGAGTTTGTTCCGGATGATCCCTTCGTCATTCAGGAGTCGTCGCACGTCCGCCTCCGTAAAGGCAGCCACCTTTTTTACATTGAAATTCGCAAAGGCCTTCCGGTAATTCTTACGCCGGCGAAGGATAGTGATCCAGCTTAATCCCGCCTGGGCCGATTCGAGGATGAGGAACTCAAATAGTGTCTTTTCATCTGTCGTGTGTTTGCCCCATTCTTCGTCGTGATATTTTATATAGAGCGGATCATTTCCGGGCCAGTGGCAACGTATGAGATCGGCGGTCATTTTTGGCTAAATATAAAAAAGAAGCCCGGATAAAAATCCAGGCCGTTGCTAAATTCCAATATCCTATTAAGAGTCGCATAGGAGTAATTCAAAACCCGAGCCTTTGTTAAATTTTAGACACATGCATTTATATTAATATGTAAAATCAATTGAAAATATGAAAGGGGCAAATTCGCCTACAGAATCTAGCTAGTTTCTTGCCGTTAGTTTTCATTCATCCCCCGTCAATTCGGGTAAAATCCACCCCAAACTGACTAACAACATCCCCGGGGCTGTTGCAGGTCATCAGTGCGGTTCCCGGCAACGTGTAAATTTCAGGAAACAAACTATCATGCGGATGAAGAAGAAAATTGTCCTGCCATTGACAGGCATGTTGCTGGCTGCCTTGCTCGGAGCGGGTTGTCAAAAGGCCGTCGTTTATGAAGAGAACCACCCCGGGGTGTACAATGTCTGCCGGGTGGCGGGTTTCAACCTGGGCCCAAACGGAGCGGGTCAGGTCGTGACCTATAACCAGGCGGGTAATCCGGTCAGTGTGCTGGCGATCACGCCCCCTATTAACGGCGCGGGCGTGAATCTTTACTTCAACTACGATGACCATAACCGCGTGCGTGACTACCAGATCATCTATTACCAGGGGACCACCCCGGTAGTTTGGCATCGGTATACGTATCCGAGGCCACATATCGCGATCGACTCGGAGTATGCCTACGATACGGGACCCCGCACTGCGCCTTACCCTGAGCTCTCCTCCTTTCAGGGGTTATCCGTGGACTCTTTTGATGATGAAGGTCGGATATTGAGGCAGGGAAACGGACCCACCGATCCTGTATTCGTATATGATGAGCGGGGCAATAACACCGCAGATCCCAACTTTCGGACCTTTGACGACAAGATCAATCCTTATCGGACTAATTACACCTGGATGTTCGTCTTTCATAGCTTCAATACGAACAACCCGCTTGCCGACAGCATAGCTTCTTATGACCAATATGGTTTGCCGACCGCCTTCCGTAGTAAGAATATTTATGATTATTTCGGGCTAATTTATGGCGAGTCCTTTACAGTGACCTATTCCTGCGATTTGGCTCCCCAAGCTGGCTTGTGAGCGGGCTCCTCCGTGTCGTTGATCCGCGTGCGCCGCATGAAAAAAAGAAGCCGCCTTCCAACCCACAGGAGGCGACTTCTTTATACAGGGACAAGATTTGGTACGGAGGAACTCGTTGTGCTATTTAATAAGGTGCGATCCAGGTATATGTCTTGCCGCTACCGTTAAGCACCCAAACAGCCTTGTAATAGTAATATCCGTCTCCGGGGCAGCCGGTCGGATCGCCATTGGCATCAAGTCCATAGGTGATCGTCAGGGTCAGGGCGGGCCGGAGGGTTTCGGTCTGGCCGCTGGTCAGCCGGAAGTCGCAGGATTGGGCAATAACCATCGGCTGGGTGATTAGGGTTTCGAATGAATTGCCAAAGCGGTTGGTACCCCAAATGGCGACGTTATTGTTCGTTCCATCAGAATGGGTGCCGGTCGTGGTCGCGACAATGCCGTCATTATAGGTGAAGACGCGTTGTTTTGCCACGCTCCAGATCCGGGTAGCGCTGTCGGCAAATTGGATGGTCACACTGTCCGCGGCAATAGTGTGGGTAATGCTGCCAAGGGTAGCCAGATCTTTCAACAAACCGCCGCTTACGTTCGTATAGGTGTATGTGCCGTTCAGGGTAATGGTTTTTTGGTCCCTGACGCGGGTGATCTTCAGGTTTTGAATGCTTACCGTGACGACTGCCCCGGTATCACGCCAGCGGACGCCGACGGGGATGGAGATAACGACGACACCGGTGCGGATCCGGTTGCCCCGGCAGTTGACGCCGTTATAGGTGATGATGATCTCGCGCAACCCGTTGGCGGTGTCGGTCGTTACGGTGGCGTCGCAGATGCCCAGATCCAGGTTGAGTGAACCGCCGCCGCCATCGGCGACTACTGCTTTACCGTCGACTACGCCGCCGTTATAGTTGGCGCCGCTAAAGGTGGTTGAGGAATTGAGGCTGTTGTTCACGTCATCGTTAACGGCATCCATTTCGTTGGATACCTGGGTGTTGTCGTCAGACTGGGCCTGGATCTCCGTGGCGGTGGTACCGTTCGAATTGTTGCCGGAGCTGCCGGTACTGTTGTTCTTTGTACAGGCGACGATCAGGCCCGTTGCGGTAATAACCGTGGCGAGCAACATTTTTCTAGCTTTCATAATAGAGTGTTTTAACAGTTTATTCAGTGTATTGCAGGCATGAGATTCGAAATAAGGGGGGATGGTTTAAGCGGGTTCATATATATTTTTTATTTTATAAAATAATGTGTCGGGAGGTTAAACCAATCGGATTTTTATGGGTCTTAGCGCGTTCGTACCTTGGATGGCCGGAGACGCATTTTCCCCACAATAATTTTGGCGCATGGATCACCACAAGCACATGACGAATCTCTCCACGGCGGGCCTGCTCGTCGCGCTGGGTATTATCTATGGGGACATCGGGACCTCGCCGCTTTATACGTTTCAGACCATAATGGCGGAGGGCGGGGAGGCGAACCGGCTGCTGGTGCTCGGCGCCATCTCCTGCGTCTTTTGGACGCTGACCTTGCAGACCACGTTTAAGTATGTGATCATCACGCTTCAGGCGGACAACCATGGGGAGGGAGGGGTGTTCTCGCTCTATGCCCTGGTCCGGCGGTACAGTAAAACATTGTTTTATGTCGCGATCATCGGCGCCGGCACCTTGCTGGCCGACGGGATCATAACGCCTCCCATCACCATCGCTTCGGCGGTCGAAGGGTTGAGCCTGGTGAAGGGGCTGGCCCACCATATCGCTCCGGGCAACACGCTGACGATCGAAATCGTCATGGTCATACTCCTGTTGCTTTTCATTTTTCAGCGATTCGGCACCCGGATCGTGGGCGGCTCATTCGGGCCGGTCATGTTCTTGTGGTTCTTTATGCTGGGGGCGACGGGGCTGCGCCAGATCGTTCAAAACCCGATCGTGCTGGAAGGTCTCAGTCCGGTCTACGGCATCGAATTGCTCACGATGCATCCCAATGGCTTCTGGCTTCTCGGGGCCGTTTTCCTTTGTACGACCGGTGCGGAAGCATTGTACTCGGATCTCGGGCATTGCGGGCGTAAGAATATCCGGGTAAGCTGGATCTTTGTCAAGACGACGTTGGTGCTCAACTATCTTGGTCAGGGCGCCTGGGTGCTGTTACAGCATAAGGCGAGTATCGGAACGGTGAATCCCTTCTTTGCCATCGTACCGGAGCCTTTGCTCGTACCGGCAATCGCGCTGGCGACGGCAGCCTCCATCATTGCCAGCCAGGCCCTGATCAGCGGATCATTTACGCTTATCAACGAAGCGATGAGCCTCGGCTTCTGGCCGCGGATCAATGTCAAATATCCCTCCAATATCCGCGGACAGATCTATATCCCCAGTATCAACTGGATCCTCTTTACGGGTTGTGCACTGGTTCTATTGTATTTCCGCACCTCCGAGGCGATGACGGCGGCGTATGGCTTCTCGATTACGATAGCGATGCTGATGACGACATTCCTGATGTTTTATTACCTACGGTATGTGCGGCGGATGGCGTTCTGGGTCGTCGGAGCGATCCTGACGATCTTTGTTTGCGTGGAAACAAGCTTTTTTATTGCCAACGCGGTGAAGATTGTGAAACGATTGTTCTTTCTCGTCTTTGAAATAGGACTGATCTCCACGATGTATATCTGGTACAACGCGCGGCGCATCACGCAGCGGTTCCTGACGTTTGTGAACTTGTCGGATTATATCCCGATGCTTGAGGCGCTAAGCCGCGATCCGTCGGTCCCGAAGTACAGTTCGCATCTCGTGTATTTTACGCGGTCGGCGTATTCGAAGCTCATCGAGAAGCGGATCCTCGATTCCATTTTCGATAACATCGAAAAGAAGGCTGACCTATATTGGTTTGTGCATATCGAACGTACGGATGACCCGTACACGATGGAGTATGGCGTAGAGGAGATCCGGGACGACAAGATCATCCGCGTGGATTTCCGGCTGGGTTTCCGGGTGCAGCCCAAGATCGGGTTGATGCTCCGGAGGGTCGTGCAGGAAATGATCAATAATAAGGAACTGGACATCGTCAGCCGGTATCCGATCTTCTCGCATATTCGGCCAAACGACTTCCGGTTTGTTATCATGAAACGGTTCCTTTCCTATGACAATGAGTTCTCCGCGCGGGAAGGGTTTATCCTTAATGCCTATTTCAGTATCTCGCGGCTCGCCCAGTCCGACAAGACGGCCTATGGACTGGACAATAACCAGACGGTGGTCGAGTATGAACCGCTTGTCGTCAATCCGGTGACGAATATCCAGATGAAGCGCGCCTTTTATAAGCTGTCTAATGCGGGGGATGAGGAACACCGGCAGGCGAATTAATGCCCAATTGTATCATATCGAAACATTCAAAAATTTCGATTTATCAATTTATTTATTATCTTTGTGCCCTCAACGCTTTTTAAGATGACAAGCACAAAGACAATTCTCCCCCAGCACCGGGCTTACGCGACCTTCCTCTCCCTGGCCCTTATCCCGCTCTCGGGTTTTGCGACCGATATCTATCTTCCTTCCTTTCCGGCGATGGTTACCGGTCTTCATGCGACCAACGCGCAGATCCAGCTCTCGCTGATGATCTTCCTGGTCAGCGGCGGGATCAGCCAGCTCTTCGTCGGCGGGCTTCTCGACAGCTATGGCCGGTACCGGCCAAGCAACGTGGCGCTGCTGGCTTTTGCGGCGGCGAGTTTTGCGATCGGGTTGTTCCCAAACCTTTACGTCCTTTATGCGATGCGCGTGGTGCACGGGGTGGCCGTCGCCTTTATCGTGGTGGCGAAACGGGCCTACTTCCTGGATATGTTTACCGGCGATAAACTTAAAAGCTATACCAGTCTCTTCTCGATCGTCTGGGCGACTGCGCCGATCATTGCGCCCTTCCTGGGTGGGTATCTACAGGAACTGTGGGGCTGGCAGTCGAACTTCTACTTCCTGGGCGGCATGACCCTGCTGATCCTGGGATTGACCATGATCTATGGCGGTGAATCGGCGAAACAGCATCACCCTTTCCGGCTGCGGCCGATCTTGCAGGTATATCGTTCGATGCTGCGCACCACGGACTTTGTATTGGCGTTGGTGATCAACGCGCTGGCCTATGCGATGTTGCTGGTTTTTGGAATGAGCAGTCCATTTATCATTGAGCAGGTGTTTCACTTTTCGCCGGTGGTTACGGGATACAGCGCGTTGTTGTCGGGTGTGTCGCTTATGGCAGGCGGGATTATTTCCAAGTCGATGATCCAACGGCCGCTGGACCGGAAGATCCCGGTGGCGATGGGCGTGCAGGGTTTGTTCGCCGTGAGCATGGTCCTGTTTTCGCCAAATTCGATTTATACGATGCTGGTGTTCGTGGCGGTCATCCATATGCTCGCGGGGTTTGTTTTCAACAGTCTTTTCTCCTATTCGCTTGGCCGGTTTATCAATCATGGCGGGATCGTGAGCGGGCTGACCGGTGGTGGGAATTATGTGATCACTTCCATCTTCAGTTATGGGATGGTTGGGTTGCTGGCGATCAAAAGTCCGATGGTGCTTGGGGTGGCTTACCTGCTGCTCGCGTTGTTGAGCGGGTTGGCGTTTACCCTCTTCCAGCGGGCGCGGGGCGCGGCGGTGGCGCAGCGCAGGGTGATGGTGAAGGCGGCTTAAAAAAAGACCGCCCCGGAAACGGGGCGGTCGTCACAATTAACATGAAAATAAAACAAGCAATAATTAGAAAAGGGCGAACCTATTTTCTAAAATCGTTTATCCCGTAGTAATAGACTTCCTTGCTATCCGGGTAGATGCCCTGGATCTGGAAGTTGCTACCTTGTTTGCTCAATGCGTCCTTGAATTCGTCTACACTCCGGACCGGCAGGTCGCCGACCTTTGTGATAATAAACCCGGGATGCATATTGGTCTGGTTGCTGAGGACGCCGCCATCATGGATATTGTTCACGACAACACCGCCGGAAATACCGAGTTTTGCCGCATCATCCTTACCCAGGTCGGTGAAATCGGCGCCAAGCGATTCGACCGCTGCGGTCTTATTGCTGGCAAACGATCCCAACTTTGCCGTCAGCTTTGCAGAAACGGTTTGTTCGGCGCCATTGCGCTCGAAGGTGATCTTCACCTCGTCGCCTGGTTTCTGACGGGCGATCATCTCGGCCAGCTGCGCGTCTTCATCGACCTTCTCGCCGTTGACCTTCGTAATCACATCACCCTTCTTCAGCCCAGCCTCACCGGCAGCGCCCTTGGGATCTACATCGATCACGAATACGCCATCGACGTCACTGTTGATCCCCAGTTCTTTCTTTTTTGCGTCATCAAGACCTTCCGGCGCCATGCTAATGCCGAGGTAACCGCGCTGGACGCTACCAAATTTCATGATGTCGCCGATCACCTTCCGCATCAGATTGGAAGGAATGGAGTAGGCATATCCGGCAAAGGATCCGGTCGGCGAAGCGATCGCCGAGTTGATCGCGATCAGTTCACCGTTCGTGTTGACAAGCGCGCCGCCGCTGCTGCCGGGGTTAACGGCCGCATCGGTCTGGATAAAGGCTTCGACCGGCGCGGCAGCCTGCGTATTGATCCCGATGTTCCGGGACTTGGCACTGACGATCCCCTGCGTTACGGTGACGTCGAGGTTGAGCGGATAACCGATGGCCAGGACCCATTGTCCAAGCTTCACGTCGTCGCTGTTGCCGATGGCCATGACGGGAAGGTCGTGGCCGTCGATCTTGATCAGCGCAAGGTCCGTGTTCGGGTCGGCCCCGATGACTTTGGCCTTATAGTTCTTTCGGTTGTTCATCGTGACCGTAATCTCGGTGGCGCCGTTCACCACGTGATTGTTGGTGACGATATACCCATCCTGGCTGATGATGACACCGGACCCGGATGCGCGTTGGTCGGGTTGCTGGAACATGCGGCCGTTGCCGTCGCCAAAGAAGTGGCGAAACATGTCATCGCCGCCGCCGAACATTCCGCCGAAAGGATCCTGATCCGGCGCCTGGCGGCCGGCGGTTTGTTTGAATTTCGTTAAGGTTTTGATATGTACGACGGCGGGTACGGCCATAGCGGCAGCTTTTTCAAAGTCTACCGGCTGGACCCCAGGTCCGTTCGTCGTAGTGTACCCGGTCTTTATGACCGGCGCAGCCGTTGCATCCAGGATCGTGTTCACTGGCTTCTTGGCATTGGTCAATAGGGTCAGGCATCCGACGGCTACAGCGGCGCCCAGTAGAGCGGCCCCAAGTTTGAATTTCATTTGTAAAAGTTGTTTTTGTTCAAAAATCGTTATACACCTTTATTAACGTAGGTCTTCGTAGATCGTTGAACGGGGTTTGTTAAACAATCTATAAAGAGTTCGTTAACTGATGGTTATGATAAGGATTTGTTAGAGGCTTTTGAACGGTTTGTTAAATTGAAGGGGAGAACGTTTGAGCGCGCAAATGCCTAGCATTTCACCGTCTTTTTCTTTTTTGTCAGCGACCCGCGGTCGATGGCTTTTTGAATGTACTCGGTGGCAAGCGGCGTCTTGCAACAGGTACCGCCCATGTCGATGGTGACGGCGCCGATCTTCTTTGCTGCGGCAACGCCTTCTTTGTTCAGCGGGGGAACGTAGGCCGCGACGCAGATCACAAAATTGTTCATGACATATCGGACGCGATTTGGCGCGGTGTGGATCTCTTTCACGGCGCGCGTAAGGAGTTTTGAAATGCCCGGCAGGTCGAGTTTCGCGTCGGGCTGGAGCGCGACGAGGTTGGCGAGCGTAGACCAGCCTGCGGCGGCAATGTGTTCCTTTGGTGATTCGATCCACTCCAATGCAAGTTCGTAACCGTGGGCGCTACCGGCGGCTACCCAGGGGACGGTATACTCACTGATGTTTTGGGACAAAGCGCCTTTGACCCAGGTTTGGAGGTCTGCTTTTGTCATCTTTGCGTCGTCGGTAATGAGACCGGCGAAGTATTGGGCGTCGGCGTTACCGGTCGCGTAAAGGTCCTTGGCGAGCTGGTAGTCCATCTTTATCTTTTTCTGGATGGGCTTCATGTCGGAGATCTTGACGCCAAAGAACGGTTCGCGGACTCCATGTTGTGTCAGGACTTTTTTTATACTGGGGGAACCGAGCGATTCGAGCTGGGTCATTACCTCTTTTGCGGTCATGTGCGGGGGTTTGGGTGATGACTAATTTACGGAAATTTTTTGTGGGGAGGGCGGAGGCCCGGCGCGGGTGGTGGGGCGGACGTGGGCGGAGGTGGAGGCACGCGGGGTGGTGGGGCGGACGTGGGCGGAGGTGGAGGCACGCGGGGTGGGCGGTTCAGTACACCCTGATCTCGACACGCATATTGGCGTTCATCTCCTGCTTGGTCTGCGGGTGGGGGTTGACCGGTGACGCGTTGCCCATCCCTTTGTAAGTCAGCAGGCTGGGGTCGAATCCGGCGGTGACCAGACAATCATAGATGAATTTCGCGCGGTTGACGGAAAGTTTGAACAGGGGGTCGTTGGTCCCGTGAAGCGGCACGATGGAGTTAACATAACCGTCAATCTCGAGGCGATGATCTTTGAATTGCCGGAGCTCGGTGATGAATTGCGGCAGGATTCGACGGGTCGAGTCGGTGGGGATCGGGGTGTCGACGATAAAGTTGATGCGGCGGAGCGCCAGGACGGCGCTGGGTCGGGCGCTGTCGGCGGTGGTCGTGTCGGCGGGAGAATGTTTTATGACTACAATACTGTCGGCGCGATCCGTGGGAGTGTTCGGGTTGATATTATTCCGCGCAACGGTATCGTAATGCGGCGCATTGATAATACGATAATATACTATCTCGACGCGGCGGTTTTCGCTGTCGGAGCGCTCGGGCGTAGGTGCGACGCCCCCGCCTGCCGCCCGTCCATGATGAATGAATCGATATGCGGCGTTGGCGCGCAGTTGCGAAAGCCGCGCATTGTAGGCAATAGTTCCGGTTTTGTCCGTGTAGCCGGTGATCGAAACAGGGTTGGCCGAAAGGCTGCCCAACATGGCCCGCAGCCGGGCGCTGTCGTCGGGCTGGATCCGGTAGCTATCCAAAGGGAAATGGAGGATAAGGGTATCCCGGCTCCTTTGCTGCGAATGGGACAGAAGGGAAACGAGGAGCAGCGGAAACAGGAGGATGAGGTGTTTGTGGTGGCGAAGCATAGGGGTCAAAATTACGGAAAATCGAGATGGGGGCGGCGGCGGGACGCCGCGGCCTCACCGGCTGAGGCCGGACAGAAGGTGTATCGAAAAGGGACAATCTCCGCGAGATCCGTGTAAATAACTGGATGGTATTCAAATGCCTGCAAAAAGGGCATGGCTTTCGTGCTCCGAAGGCATATTCCATTCCAATGCTAAGAAACTTCTTCAAATCCGCCTGGCGCGGCATGTGGCGAAGCCGGGTCACCACGGTCATCAATATCGCAGGTCTGTCCCTCGGGATTACTGTTTGTCTCATCATCTTTCTTCTCGTTCGGTATGAGCTGTCTTATGACCGCTTCCATCCTGAGGGCGACCGGATTTACCGCGTCGTCCTGAAAGCGAATAGTCCCGATGGCGAAAGGAGCATGGGTTTTGTCACACCGGCGCTGCCCAATGACCTTCGCGCTGAAGTCACCGGGCTGGAAGAAGTTGCGGCTTTTGATGACCTGACGAGTTCGGTGATCGTTCCGCGCCCGGGTCACCCCGACAAGATCTTTGATCCGACCAAGCGCGGGGAAGGAGCTTCTCCCATCATCATAGTCCAGCCGCAATATTTCCGGATCTTTTCCTATCGATGGTTGGCCGGGAACGCTGCGACGGCATTGAATGAGCCGTATAAGGTCGTGCTTACGGTGAAGCAGGCGACAAAATATTTTGGGGCAGCGACAGATCCGGACGACTATGTCGGCCGTCCACTTATCTACCGGGATTCGCTACGCGTGACGGTATCGGGGATCGTAGCCGATTGGACAGAAAACTCCGATTTTGCTTTCGGCGATTTCATTTCGTATGCAACGATCGTACATAGCTTTTTAAAGAACGATTATGATCCGGCGAATTGGAATATGTGGGATTATGATGCACAGGCGGTGGTCAGATTGGCGCCGGGCGTTAGCCCGGCGCGAGTGGAAAGGCAGTTTCCGGCGTTCCTGCTGCGCCACCTCCCGCAGCGGCCGGGAGAACGGGAAGATAAAATGATGATTGCGTTGCAACCGCTGAAAGACATCCACTTTAATGAGAAATATGCCGACGATTTTTCACGGAAGACCAGCCTGCCCACCCTTTACGGACTGTCGGCGATCGCCCTGTTCATTCTCGTGATCGCGGCGATAAATTTTATAAATCTTTCGACGGCGCAGTCGGTGCGGCGCGCCCGGGAGATCGGAGTGCGCAAAGTACTGGGTAGCAGGCGGGGCGCCCTGGTTTTCCAGTTCCTCGCCGAGACCCTGGTGATCGTACTGGCGGCGGCGATATTGTCGCTGTTGATCACCGACCCGATCGTGGCAGCTTTCCAATCTCTCCTCCCGCGAGATGTTCATCTTACCTCGTTTCAGTGGCCGGCCTATGTTTTTTTACTGATCACCGTCGTGGTCACCAGCCTGCTGGCGGGCTTGTTTCCCGCACGCGTACTTTCGGCCTATCGGCCGGTGATCAGCCTAAAGGGGCAAGGAATGCAGCAGCTCAACAGCAGGAGTTTTTTGCGAAAAGCGCTCATCGTGTTTCAGTTTACGATCTCGCTGGTATTTATCATCGGTAGCATGATCATTTCGCGGCAAATCCACTATGTACTTACCACCGATCTTGGTTTTGACAAAGACGCCATCGTTGTCATCCGGACGCAGCAAGACGGCCCGGAGCATTACCGGACCACATTGGCAAACCTTATCCGGGAGATACCTGCGGTGCGATTGGTCGCTTCGAATGTGGAGATGCCTTCGGCGCCGGGTCATCCCGGTACGATCGTCGAATATCACGGCGCCCAGGATCACAAAACAATGTCCTCCTGTGACTTTGTCGATACGAACTATATCAAGCTCTATGGAATGCGCCTCGTGGCGGGGCGCAATCTTCTGGGTTCGGGTAAACAGGATGATTCGATCCATGAATTCCTGATCAATGAAACCTGTTCCAGGCAATTGGGATTCCGCCAGCCGGCGGATGCTCTCGGCCAAATCATCACGACCGGGATGACCAGGGGGCACGGCGTTATCGTGGGGGTGATACGGGACTTTCATTTGAAGTCACTGCACGAGCCGATCACACCATTCTTCCTGACCAGTTCCGGCAGCCCCAGCCGGGACCTGAGTGTGAAACTGGCTACAAAGGGCGGGTCGGCCGATCAACTTACGGCGACGCTTGGGAAGATGGAAAAAGCCTGGAAAGCGGTATATCCGGGGAAGAAATTTGAATACGTATTTTTTGACGAGTCTATCGCGCGCTTATACGATACCGAAAATAAAACGGCGCGGATCATGAACATCGCGATGGCGGTGGCGATCTTTATCTCATGCCTGGGTCTCTT
>DATJWK010000085.1:0-14091 GCA_035501395.1 Puia sp. | reverse complement strand
ATGGCAACAGGCAACCTGACCGTGCGTCCCTGGTCGATCGTGACGAAGATCCTCTACGATAAAGACAAGCGGAAAGCGACCGGGGTCGAAATACTGGACGCCGAAACCGACCAGACCTACGAGTTCAAGGCGAAGGTGATCTTTCTAAACGCTAGCGCGTTGAATAGCGCCTGGGTCCTCATGAATTCCGCCACGGATGTCTGGCCCGGCGGATTGGGCAGCAGCAGCGGCGAGCTTGGGCATAACATCATGGACCACCATTACAACCTCGGCGCCTCGGGTACCATGGAAGGATATCTGGACAAATACTATTATGGACGCCGGGCGAACGGCATCTACATCCCACGGTTCGTCAATTTGTTTGGCGACAAACGCGACTACTTGCGTGGGTTTGGCTACCAGGGCGCCGGCAATCGGGAGGGATGGAGGCGGGATGTGGCAGAACTGGGGATCGGTGCGGCCTTGAAAGAAGAAATAGTCGAACCGGGATCCTGGTCGGTTGGTATCGGCGGATTCGGCGAGCTGCTACCATATCACGACAACAAAATATCGCTCGATCCGGCGAAAAAAGATAAGTGGGGTCTTCCGGTGCTGAACATGGATGCGGTAATCCGCGACAACGAGCTAAAGATGCGCAAGGATATCGTTCAGGAGGCCATCGCCATGCTGGAAAGCGCGGGCGTGGAAAATGTCAAGGGCAACGATCGCGGTCACAACGTCGGTGACGGAATCCATGAAATGGGGTCGGCAAGAATGGGCCGGGACCCGAAGACCTCCGTGCTGAATGGCCACAACCAGGTCTGGGACGCACAAAACGTCTTTGTTACGGACGGCGCCTGTATGACGTCATCGGCCTGTCAGAACCCTTCTCTCACGTATATGGCGCTGACGGCCCGAGCCGCCAATTTCGCGGTCGCTGAGTTAAAGAAGGGGAATATATGAGAATAGTCGTGATCGTCGCTATTTTTGCCTTGCTGTCGGGGTGCCTCCCGGCACAAACGCCGCACACCATCCCGTTGTACGCCGACAGCATTCCCAACAGCCGCCCCACTCCGGATCAGGAGAAGTCGGAGGTCAACCGGGACGGTGTTCGGATCATCAGCAAGATCAGCAGGCCGGCATTGACGATATATATTCCCGAACCGGGGAAGGGCAATGGAACCGCGGTGGTGATCTGTCCGGGCGGCGGGTACTGGGTGGAGGCGGCCGACCTGGAAGGAACGGATTTCGCCAAACGGTTTGCAAATGAGGGTGTGCTGGGCATCGTCCTGAAATATCGGATTCCCTCGGATGAAACGATGGTCGACCGGTCGATCGGTGCCTTGCAGGATGCCCAGCAGGCGATAAAGGTCGTGCGCGAACATGCCGGCGAATGGAAGATCGATCCCAGACGCATCGGTATCATGGGATTTTCCGCGGGCGGGCACCTGGCGGCAATGGCCGCGACGCATTTCGATAAGGTATTGATCCCCGATCCGTCGAATGTTTCGGTGCGGCCGGACTTTGTGATCCTGGGGTATCCGGTGATCACCTGCGTCGACTCGACACGGCATGCAGGGTCCTGCGAACAATTGATCGGCAAAAATCCGTCGGAGGAGGAGCGGCGCGAATTCTCAAACGAATTACAGGTAACCGACGCCACCCCGCCGGCGTTCATGGTGCATGCAAGCGACGATACCGGCGTGCCCGTGGAAAACAGCCTTTTGTTCTACCGGGCCCTGCTTCGGCATCATATACCCGCCGAACTGCATTTGTACGAGCACAGCGGTCATGGATTCGGGATGCATTTGAAGAATACGAGGGAAGACTGGATGGGGAGTTGTTTCCACTGGATGCAGGCGAATGGGTGGATGCCATAGCCCGAGGTACACCGTTACGGTCGTCTGGAATATGGGAATCGAGGTGATGCCCGGACCGGTCACCATGGGCAACCATTTCCCGATTGCAGCATATCCTCAAACCGCGCATTCGCCAGGTATAACGTCACGATCCAGTCCCCGTTTGTCCAGAAATCCTGTGCCCGGTCGTAGACCTGGGAGGGGGGCCGCTGGACCTTATTGAATTTTCGGCGTAAAAAATAGACATCATCCCACTCCGTCCTTCCATTCAGGTAATAGTCAATAAAAATCGCGTGCGTTTGCCGGAATTTCCGGATCCGTTCGGTCTCTTCGGCGCGAAATGCCGTCAGCGCCTCCCCCTCGGATTCGACATAACCCTGATAACGATAGAGAAGAAGACAGTACTCGAGATGAGCGGTGAATTTCGGCTTGATATGTTTGAAGAACTCGATTTCCGCGGCGTTGTCGGGGAAGCCCGAACCGCGGATGAGGTGTTTGACGCGCTGCCAGTAGGCATCGGCGATCTGATAACCTTGCTCGATCGCCGACATGCGGTTCGCAGAATGGCTGACGTACTCGATGGCCTGTTCCATTTCGTCGCGCAGCCCGAGGATGGATTCTTTCATGGTTAAAAGCTTAGAAGCTCAGAGGTCGTAATTCTGGCAGCGATAGTAAGACAAAAAAATGGCGTATAGGGCCTACCGCGAGAAAATATTTAATTGAGCTCCCGCCCGCTCCCGTTGTTTGACAATTGTCAACGGGGAAATCAATTTCGGATCGCCTTTGCGAAATTGGGACAATCGGCTCCCGGGGTGACCTATAACAGTATAGAAATCATACCATTCCGTATCAGCCAGCCTGGGGTTGGCGCGATCCGGAATCGTGAAATTCCCGAGATCAGTAGCCTCAACAGCGATCCCGGCGGCTTTTCAGGAAGCCCCGCAACCCGGTCGCGGATGTCATGTGTAAAATTAACTCCTGATTGGAGAGTTTTTGATTTTTTTACGCCGCGGGTTCTGCGACGCGGCGTCGCGGTGGAGACTTCGGCCATGAATAGTGGTTTTGGATTGACTGAGATGCGGGCGGGGAGTTATTCCGCGAACAAAGGGGAAGGCCATTTGAATTGCCCTATTTGATAGTATCATTTGATACTATCACGTGCAGGATATGCAAGCTCCCTTTACTTACTCCCGGGATACTTGCCCTTGCAGGCTACATTTCCGCGAAAATTGGCGAAGTAAATGCGAATCATTTGGTCAAGGCCGCCGGTGTCATGGTGTATCATGGTGTAGTGACGGTGGCGTTGTTGAGTGCTCGTTTTTGTTGTTTTGCCTGCTTGCGGAAATAGCCGCGCAGCAAAAAATTATGTTGCAGCGCTTGCATGTCCTGGTTGAAGGCAGCGGTACCCTGGCGGATACTTTCCATGCTGGCATTCAGCTTGACGACGAGCCCGGAGTCGTTCAGGAGGGTCTGGACCGTACCTTTACCCGTGGTGACTTGCTGATGGATGTCACGAACCGTTTCGTCGAGCGTACCGGCAAGCCGGTCGGCCTTTTCACCGGCTGACCGGATGGTCTCTATTGCGCGCGCCAGGCCGGCGGCGAAGGCGGTATCCCGCATGAGTGTACCAATAGAGCCTTTCCCGCTTTTGGCATCACGGATGATATCGCGGAGATCGCGGGTCATGCCGTTGGCGTTGGCGCTTGCCTCGCTGATATTGTAGAGAGACGATTTGAGGCTTCGGGCAAGCCCGCCGTCGCCCAGGGTGGTCCAGAGAGCGGAGCTTTGGTTGATGCGGCGGATGGTGGCTTTGAGGTCCCCGGAAATCTCTTCGATATTGCCGGAGGTCCGCGTAAGGGATTCGAGGAGTTCGTCCGTTCCGGATAACGGCTTCGCACCCAACACATCGCCCGCCGACACCCCCGCCGCATCGCCTCGCGCCGGGAGGATATTAAGGACCTTGTTTCCCATCAGACCTTCTGTGCCGATAGCCGCCAGTGCGTTCTTCCGGATAAAGGGTCGCATGTTCTCATCCACCATCATCGTTACTTCGATCGTCGTGTCGTTGATCACCGTGATCCGCTTGACCGTACCTGCCTGGATACCGGCGAAGCGAATATTGTTGCCTGCGACCAGTCCACTGACATTGGCAAACCGGACCCGCAGCTCAAAGCTGCTGCCAAAGAAGTTTTCGTTCTTCCCTATTACATACAACGTAAAGATGAAGACGACCAGACCCGAGATCACCAGGGCGCCAAGTTTTATATTTTTACTGTTATATCGGGGCATACAAAATGAATTTATTCAAAAAATTGATGGATAACCGGGTCGGACGACCCGGAGATTTCGGCGAAACTGCCCTCCGCATAATTCTTTCCGTCGATCAGCAGCACGACGCGGTCCGCTGTCAGCCGGACACAGTGCATGTCATGCGAGATGATGATCGAAGCCGAATGATATTTCTTTTGCATTTCTTTGATCAGCGCGCTGATCTCGCGTCCCGTCACGGGGTCAAGGCCGGTTGTGGGTTCGTCATACAGGATGATCTCGGGCTTCAGGATCAGCGTTCTGGCCAGAGCGATCCGCTTGCGCATCCCGCCGGACAGTTCCTCCGGCATCATGTCCACCGTGTATGCCAGACCGACGTTATCCAGCACCTCCATGACCATGGCGTCGACCCTGGACTGCTCCAGCGAGATCCAGTGCCGCCGCAAGGGGAATTCCAGGTTGGCCCGCACCGTCATCGAATCATAGAGTGCATTGCTTTGGAACAGGAAGCCGACCCGGGCTCTGACCCGGTCGAGTTCGTCATGGTTGAGGTCGGGAATGTTCTCGCCGAATACCCGGATGGTTCCGCTGTCCGGCCTCAGCAAGCCTATAATGCATTTGATCAGCACTGACTTTCCCACTCCCGACTTGCCGAGAATGACAACGTTCTCCTCTTTGGCCACCCGCAAATGAAAGTGCTGTAGCACCTTGTTGTCGCCAAAAGACTTATACAGGTCGTCGATCTCGATGACCGCGGTGTCATCTGCTGCGACGATCGCCTCGCCGGCGGCCGGCAGCGTGACCGGTTCAGGTGGGGAACCATATAGTTGAATCTGTCCCATGACATTCAGATGAGACCGAGCAGGTCCGTGATTTGTACGACAATGAGGTCGATGATAAATATCAGGATAGAAGCCGTCACGACGGCTGAATTGGCCGCCCTTCCCACGCCCTCGGTGCCTTTACTGGAATGGTAACCCTTATAACAGCCAATGATGCCGACGGCAAATCCGAAGATATACGTCTTGATATAGGCCGGCAAGACGTCCCCGAAGGCAAAACTATCGAGTACCTGACGGAAAAATAGCGTGAAGCTCGTCGTCGACCGGATATTGACCCCGAGAAAGGATCCCAACAGCGCGATCGCGTCCCCCAGTATGACCAGCACCGGCAGCATGACGGTAGAAGCGGCCACCCGCGTCACGACCAGGTATTTGAACGGATTGGTACCGCTGACTTCCATCGCGTCGATCTGCTCGGTGACCCGCATCGAACCCAGTTCCGCGCCCATGCTGCTGGCGATCTTGCCTGCAAAGATCAGCGCGGTGATGACCGGCCCAATCTCCCGGACCAACGCAATGCCGACCATGACCGGTAACTGCGACTCCACACCATACATGACAAGTGAAGGCCGGAGTTGCATCGTCAGGACGAGGCCCATGATAAAACCGGTCAATCCCACCAGCGGAAAGGACAAATAACCGATCACGTAACATTGCCGGAGGAGCTCCCGGAATTCAAATCGTGGCTTCACTCCCTGAAGGAAATAACGGCCCGTGAACCGGGCGATATCCCCGGTCTCGTCGAGAAAAGCCTGAAATTTTGCCGGAAGCGCCATCGTTTTTTTTTAATGTGAAACTATATCGCTGTCCGGTGCGGCAATATGACCGTTATCAACCCGGCCGATGAGGTTTGTCAATCCGATTGAACGGTTGGATATCTAGGTTTGCCGGATAAAAGAAGACATTCAACAACTAATAAACGCTTTATGAACATCGTTTTCTGTTTCATCGATGGCGGTGAAGACCAGGAAGAATTCGTCAAGGGAAAATTGATGGAGCTTCATTATGCTCATCCGACCATTACCGGCGCCCAGGTCAATTTTTGCAGCGAAGATCAGCCTGGCCAATCAAAGACCTGCCAGATCGACCTCACGGCCTATGGCCAGCCCTTTCGGATCAGCGAGACGGGCGCGAGCTTTCGCGAAGCGGCGGCCCGGGCGGTTAAGGCGCTTACGGAAAAGATCGAAAGCCATGCCGGAAAAGTCGCCGGCAATTGAGTTACATCCGATCGTCATTTGTGCTTTAGCAAGTGATATTCGTCCTTATACCAGCGGAGATTTCCCGTCGTGTCGATCTCTACCGGCATATAGACGACCAGCACCGGCACCGAATGCTCCAACGGGATCGACTTTGGGTGCTGGTCCCTTCGGCACTCGCTGAGGTACATCGTATCGAGCTGCTCACCCAAAAGCTCCCGAGCCAATAGAAATGGCTTTTCCAGCCGGATGCACCCATGACTATAATACCGGCTGGTCGACCCGAAAGCCGACTTCAGGTTGGTGTCGTGCATAAAGACATCGAAGGGATCGGTAAGCTCGAACTTGATTACGCCCAGCGCATTCCCGCATCCGGTCGATTGGCGTAACCGGTACGGAAAATTGTGCGGGCCAAAGGTTGACCAGGGCAACGTGTTCGGGTCCAGGGCCTTCCCGTTACGGTCGAGAATTTCCATCCCCATCAGGTCCGCCAGCATTGGCTCGCGCTTGAATAACGGCAGGAATTCTGTCGTGGCGATCCGATTCGGAACATTCCAATATGGATAGAGGATAACCTCCCTGCATCGGGCAGAGAACCGTGGGGTGGGGGTGGACGGCTTACCCGCTACCACCTTCATCTGCAATCGAACGCTGTCTTCTTCATAAAGGCGCAAAGTAGCCGAAGCAATATTTACCAGGATAAAGGTGGAAAGATTGAAATGGTCGATCCAACGCTGATAATCGAGGGATACCTTCAGCATTTTCACATGCAACGCATTGCCGGTGTCCAGTTCCTGCCGGAGTGCCTGGCGATACCGGGTATATTCGATCGTGTGCGGTTCCCGGCTTCGGAAAAGATCGTTCAGTTGCGCCGCATGTTGTATGGCTGCAAACGCGCCGGTAAGGGAAAGATCCGCTGTCCCCGCGGAATGGGCAGAAAGTTCATCGTAATGCAGCCATCTGTCAATATCCATGCCTTCGGAGAGATCCCTGACAAACGTAAGAGCGGCATCAGTGAACAACGTATCTGTCCGGCCCCCGGGTTCAGCCGCTGCGCCGCCGGCGACCAGTCCCCGGATCGCCGCATAGTGGTACCGGCTGCTGTCCAGGCCAAAATACTGGCTGCTGTCGATCCATTGCCATAGGGCCTGTCTCAAACTGTCCGTCCGGCCGCCATCGCCCAACCACAACAACCCTCGCCTCTTCGCATAGACGACCTTCACCAATGCGGCATTTCGCAGGCTGTCCTGCCCGATAGCCTGTCCCGGGGTTATCCGCCCGATAGCCTGTCCCAAGGCCAATTGCCCGAACCCGAACAGCAAGACCACGATTGCGACGACGATTCTCATAGTTAAAAGTACCCGACCCCTGCCGCCGTTACCGTGATGCCAATCATCCGCCGACCTGACAACCATCAATGGATTCCGGCAGGACCTCGCCTACTTTTGAGAAAAAACAAGTGGCGCCGAACCTTCCTTCCCTGCTCGAGAAATATGACCGGCCAGTACCGCGGTATACCAGTTATCCGACTGTTCCCTTTTGGAAGGACAATCCGGACCTTTCGCGCTGGACAACGGCCTTTCAATCCCGTTTTTCCGCATGCAACCGCACCGATGGCCTGAGCCTGTATGTCCATTTGCCCTTTTGCGATTCCCTTTGCATTTATTGCGGCTGTAATAAAAAGATTAGCACCAACCACAAGGTGGAAGAGGAATATCTGCAAGCGATCTTTAAAGAATGGGAAATGTATCGGGCCCTGATGGACGACGCGCCGGTGATCCGCGAGATCCATCTCGGTGGTGGCACCCCGACCTTTTTCTCGCCTGAAAATCTCGATCGCCTGGTCTCCGGATTGCTCGAACGGTCCGTCGTTCACCCGGACCATTCCTTCAGCATCGAAGGGCACCCTAACAATACGACAAAAGACCACCTCGACCGTCTGTACCGGCTTGGTTTTCGGCGGATCAGCTATGGGGTTCAGGACCTCAATCCGGAAGTACAGCAGGCCATTCACCGCATTCAGCCGTTCGAACGCCTGCATCATGCGACTGCAGCGGCCCGTGCCAGCGGTTTCACCGCCGTCAACTTCGACCTGATCTATGGCCTGCCGCTGCAAACCCCCGAGCGGCTGCAATTGACAATCCTGCAAGCTGTCAGCCTGAGGCCCGACCGGCTCGCCTTTTATAGTTACGCCCATACGCCGACGCTGAACTGCGCGCAACGGCTGATCCGCGAGGAAGATCTTCCTTCCGCGGCCGCTAAGCTGGAGCTTTATCAACAGGGCAAACGCTGGCTGAATGAGTTGGGTTACACCAATATCGGCATGGACCATTTTGCGCTGCCGGAAGACGAATTATATAAGGCCTGGCAGGAGAAGACCTTGCATCGAAACTTTATGGGCTATACTACGCAGTCGGGCGGAATGCTGCTTGGACTGGGAGTGTCCTCCATCAGCGATACCGGCACGGCCTTCGCTCAAAATGACAAGGTCCTTGCCCACTATTACCGTAGAATCAGCGCCGGTCAACCGGCTATCCAAAAAAATTATTTCCTCAGCGACGAGGATCGGCGGTTCCGGCAATATATCCTCGACATCGCGTGTCAGGGTCAAACTATTTTCGATCCATCTTCGGCAGCAATGCTTGAAGAGTGGACGTTCCCGGTCCTCCGCGAATTAGCCGCCGACGGGATCGTCGAACTTGACGAAAAGGGCGTCGGCCTTACGGAACAGGGAAGGCCTTTTTTGCGACATGTTTGCAAAGCCTTCGATCTTCACCTTCTTCGGGATGAACGGAATCGTGGCGATGCGGAGCTTCGTTGCGGGAAGTCGGCCATTTTCAGCCGCGCCATTTAAAACAGAGATAGCCCCTAATGGCAAAGCCGGCCCGTTCCCGGACCGGCCCTGTGTGCCGCCTATGTGTATGAAAAAGCTTTCAACGTTTAACTGGCCGTCTTTTTTGACCGGGTGGTCCTGATCCCGCAAATGCCATACAAGGGACAAGTTCCTGCCAGGCTTGTCACCAAAAAAACTCCGGCTACCACCAATATGGCAATACCCAGCCAGCCCGTGACGACGTGGCTAAAAAACAGGTCGACAAACAACGCGGCGAGAACGATCCGGATCATTCTATCTGCCCTTCCCATGTTGTGTTTCATATTATCGTGTTTTAATTGACAAATTCATTCCGGCAGACTGAGGACGGGCGTTTGCGCATGCCTGGCCAGGCGCCGCGACCGGCTCGGATGGAATTCCAGCAGCGAATGTCTTTTTGGAAAGACCACCGTCAGATCGAATGCCTCATCATGCAGATATTCCTGAAGCCCTTCTTCGACGTTATGTTGCCGGACATAGTGCCTTTTCGGACTTAATACCGCCAGTGAATCGGCACCCGCACCGCAGTAACACGAAGCTTCGTCGCTCAGCGTGCCGCCAGTGTCCACCGTGACGATATCGATCGTAGCGCCCATACGCTCCCGCAACTCGCGCAGCAATGGCAGCGAATGCGGTATGCCGTGTCGGACGTCGTTCTCATCACAGGCGAGTACGATCCGGCGGAGGGTCTCGTATTTCGCATGCTCGGGGACAACCAGCAGCGGATGCCGGAGATGAAGCAGGGCCCCGACCGGGCTTCCGGCCAGGAATTTCTCCATGGTCGGCGCGGTCACACCAAGAACGATCAGTTCTGCGTTCAAGGCTGCGAACCATTCCTGCACTTTTTCGGCGACATCGCCCGTATGCAAATGCGTCGTTACGCTGACCAGGCCCGGCCCCTGTTCGAGGATAGCCGTCTTCATCTCCTTCAAACCGTTTTCGGCGGCTTCCGACATCTGCCTGTACAGGTATTCGTTCATCACCATTTCAGTCGAAGGAAGGGGGATCTGGATAACGTGGAGGAGGTGCAACTCGGCGCCTGTCGCCTTTGCAAGCCCCGCAGCGTAATGGGCGGCATTGAACGAGCAGGGTGAAAAATTGACCGGAACAAGAATGGAGGTCATATGATTTGTTATTTATTTTATTCGTGAATGCTCATGACGGGGATCTGGCTGTGGAGCACGATCTTCTTCGCCTGGCTGCTATGCAGCTCATAAAAAGGATGTTTCTTCGGAAAAACGATCAGCCAATCCGCCGGATGATCTTTCAGGTACCCATCTATTCCCTTATCCACTTTTTCGGTATGCACAAAATGCAGCTCGGGATAGACCCTTCTCATCCGGACCCGCCAGGCCTCATCCATCAAGGCCAGTTCTCCCTGACCTTCTTCCGCCGGCGTCGTGATGTTGATCAGATCGAATCTGGCACCGAGCAGGTCTTTGAGCTCGGTTAGAAGTCCGGTAGCGCCGGCCATACCGGAACCGATGTCTTTTTCGTCACACGCCACCAGGATCCGCTCGGGTCGCTCGAACCGCACACCCACCGGAACTACCAGCATGGGGTAGGGGAGCCGCCGCAAGGCTTGCAGGGTTGGGCTCCCGCTCAGGAAGCGTTCGAGCGGCGATCCCGCCGCGCCCATTACCACCAGGAATGGCTGTATTGTTTCACAATATTTGCGCACCTTATGATCCACTCCGCCCATCTCGATATCTGTCTCCACCGATACCTTCCCGCCCGATTGCTTTTCCAACTCCACTGCCAGCTCTCTCAGCTGGGTTGCAGCTGAATCCCGAAGCGCCTCATAGGCACCGTCCGGCAGAGGATATTCATTGGCCGTAAACGGTATCTGCAGCACGTGGATCAGTCGCAAATCGCCGCCGATGACGGCCGCGAGATCGGCCGCGTACCGGGCCGCATGGTTGGATGACGGGCTGAAGTTGACCGGAACTATGATCGTTCTCATAACGCTTCTTTTTGCTAAGCTACTCCCCCGCGCAGCCGGAAAACATGACGGATATCGCCTTGCCGCCTGAATCCGAACCACTGACCGGCTGATAAAGATCAGCTTCCCCGCTGTGGAACCTCAGATTTTTGGGCTGCAGTCCAGCCTATCTTCACCTCATTCGAATTGCAAAAAATGACATCGTATGAAACGGATATTATTCGTGGGCGCCGGCAAGGAATTCCCCGGGGGCGCCTTCCAGTTCCTGCAATCCCTTCCTGATGAGCGGGAGATCAGCGTCACGGGGCTCTTCTTCTGCACGATCGATTATGAGGCCTTCAACACGGTCAGCCAGATCCCGATCTCGGCGCCTTATGTCCGGCTCCGCGAACGGGAACTCGAAGAATTACAGGGTAACAAGGCGGTATTCGCCCGGAAATGCAGTGACTGCCGGCTGAAATTCAACGTGCATGCCAACGAGGAGACCTGGGACAGCCACCTGTTCGCAAGGGAATCCCGGTTTTCCGACCTGGTCGTTCTCAGCGCGGAACAGTTCTATGGCGAAGTCGATCCGTCGCAGCCGAATCTATTCCTTCGGGAAGCGCTGCATGCCGCCGAATGCCCCGTTATGATCATCCCGGAGAACTATTCGGCGCCCGAACACCTCGTTATCGCCTATGACGGTGGCCGGGACAGCCTGCATGCCATCAAACAATTTACCTACCTCTTTCCCCAGTATACCGACCTGCCCACCGAGATCATCTATGTCAAGGAAGACAATTCAACGGATATGCCGGACCATGAATTGCTACGCAATTTTTCGAGACTTCACTTTTCCAGTCTGAACTTTTCGCGGCTCCATTTCAAAGCCGCCCGATATTTTGCCGCGTGGATCGGCGAGAAAAAGAATGTACTAATGGTCAGTGGCTCTTTCGGGCGTTCGCCCTTCTCCTATATCACCCGGGAAAGCTTTTCAAAGCAGATCGTTCGCGATCACCGGATGCCGGTCTTTATCGCCCATACCTGACATGTCCCGTTTTCCCAGGACCTTCTCCAGATCTTCTTTATACACCACTTCTTTTTGCAGCAGCATTGCCGCAAGCGTATCCAGCTCGCCCCGGTGTTCCTGCAAGAGCTCCAGCGTAGTTCGATAAGCATCTGTCACCAATTGCCGAACCTCGTCATCGATCAACCGGCCTGTCGCTTCACTATAAGGCTTTTGAAAGGCCGTTTCCTGGCCGCCCGTTGGATCATAGAAGCTGACCGGGCCGATCTTCTTGTTAAAGCCGTAGTAGGCAACCATGCTGTAGGCCTGCCGGGTGACCTTTTCAAGGTCATCCAACGCACCCGACGACAGCTCTCCGAAGACCAGCTCTTCGGCCGCCCGGCCACCCAGGGACGCGCAGATCATCTGCGTGAACTCGGCCGCCGTCCTGATCTGCCGCTCCTCCGGCAAATACCAGGCAGCGCCAAGCGACTTTCCGCGGGGGATTACGGATACCTTTATCAGCGGATCGACCTTCGGCAGGTACCAGCTCACCACCGCGTGGCCCGACTCATGGCAAGCGATGACCTTTTTTTCCTGCGGCGAGATGATCTTTGTCTTTTTCTCCAGTCCGCCTGCCACTACCCGGTCGATGGCATCCAGAAAATCCTGTTTCTCTACGATATCGCTTTTCCGCCTCGCCGCGAAAAGGGCCGCTTCATTGCATATATTAGCGATGTCGGCACCGGAGAAGCCGGGCGTTTGCGCGGCAAGCATCGCGGGATCGACACCGGCCTCACTGAGTTTCAATGGCCGCAAATGGACCTGGAAGATCGCTTCCCGTTCGGCCGCGTCGGGCAACTCGAGGTAAACATGCCGGTCGAATCGCCCCGGCCGCAGCAGGGCGGGGTCCAGCATATCCGCACGGTTGGTGGCGGCCAGCACGATGACCCCGCTGTTGGTCCCGAATCCGTCCATTTCCGTGAGCAGTTGATTTAGCGTGCTCTCGCGTTCGTCATTTGCGCCGGTAAACATGGCATTCCGGCTCCTGGACCTTCCCACCGCATCGATCTCATCGATGAAAATGATGCAGGGCGCAGTCTCCTTGGCGCGACGGAACAGGTCCCGCACCCTCGACGCCCCCACCCCGACAAACATCTCCACAAATTCGGAACCCGAAAGGTTATAGAAAGGGACCTTGGCTTCTCCGGCCACGGCCTTTGCCAGCAGTGTCTTTCCCGTTCCCGGCGGCCCTACGATGATGACACCTCTCGGGATCTTGGCTCCGAGCCTGGTATAGCGCTCCGGCGCCTTCAAAAAATCGACGATCTCGATTACTTCCTGCTTGGCCTCCGTCATTCCGGCTACATCCCGAAAGGTAACCGTACTTTGATTCGCGACGGTCTGCCTGGTGGCTGTCGACTGCCCGAAACTGTATGGGTTGAGGCTACCCGAGGAGCCGCCCATGATCGCCCGGAAGACGAAGAAGAGCAGCAATAACGGCGCCAGCCAGCTTAGCAGATCTACCAGGGGCGAACCATGGCGGCTGAAGTCGATCTTGATCCGATCCGCTGCGGGGATATTTTGCTGGGCCTCATCCAATTTCTTTTCCAGCACCTCCACGGATCCGATGTTGAAGCGATAATGCGGGCCGGGCGCCATCGGTTTGCCTGCCACCGGGCGGGTGACATTCCTGAAGTACGGGTCATCTGCAAATGGAGCCCGGATGTAAACATCGGCATATTCATTGTTGACTACGTCGATGCTGTCGACCGCCCGGCGGTCGAGCATGCGCAGTTCGAATTCCTTCCAGCTGATTTGTTTGGGGGTGGTGGGCGAAATATTTCGCCACACATAAGGCAGGAGAGCTATCAGCGCGATCATCCCGATCATCCACCACATCCTGGCCGGCGCCACCCGCCGCTTCTTACTCATGGCGACTGTTCTTTTTTCATGATCGAAAACTTTAAAAAATACCGGTAGGAAATGCGGATCAGGCGGCTCCCATCACGCCGACGTGCGCTTTGAATACCCTCGATCCGCTGAATATGCCGGTCAATTCACCGGAACCGGCGATATGACCGCTCATTGCCCTTTTTAACTCGGCGAGCGACGCACCCGCCGGCAAGGTCAGTAGAGTGTCCAGGG
>DATJWK010000084.1:0-89944 GCA_035501395.1 Puia sp. | reverse complement strand
ACAAAAGCCACCAACTCCCCCTCCGTCACCTGCAACCTGAGCTCCTGCTCCTCCATCTTTCTGAAGTCCAGCAGTTGGCTGACAAGGTTCAGTAATCTTCTCGCATTCCGGCGGATCATAAACAGTTTGTCTTTTGCTCCGTCCTCCTGTTGTTGGGATAGCAATTCGTTTACGGGCGCCATGATGAGCGAAATCGGCGTTCTGAATTCGTGGCTGAGGTTGGTGAGAAATTTGAGCTTCATCCGGTCCAGTTCCTGGGTGCGGCGCACTTCCGTCCGTTCCCGCTCCAACTGGAATTTTCGCCTGACGCGGGAAAGACCCCGGTGCCGGCTGTACCACAATAGTCCGCCTGCGGCCAGGACGTACAGGATATAGGCGTAGATAGTTCGCCACCAGGGAGGTCTGACATAAATCCGAATGGATGTTTCCCTGGTATTCCAGAGACCGTCGTTGTTGCTTGCCTTTACATGGAATACATATTCACCCGGATCGAGGTTGGTGTACCTGGCGGTATTTACGGAGCCGGTGTTCCAATCCTTATCAACCTTTTCCAATTTATAGGCGTACTGATTCTGCTTCGGCAATGTGTAGTTCAGCGCTACGAAGCTGAGGGCAAAGTTCTGCCGGTAGTCAAGCCTGATCTCATCGGCAACGGATATCTGGTCTTTGATAGGCGAGGAGGGTCCGGGCTGGACGGATTTATTCGCTATTTGCAGATCCGTCAATACAACGGCCGGCACATTCCGGTTTGCCGTCAGACTTGACGGATAGAAATAGTTGAATCCCTGCAAGCCGCCAAAAAGCAGCTCACCGTCCGATAAACGCAAACCTGCTCCATGCACGAAATTGTTGTTTTGAAGGCCGTTGAGACAGGAAAAATTCCGAAAGGTCCGGGTTTCCGGTGTGAAGCAGCTCAACCCGGTGTTCGAGCTTACCCAAATATGCCCTTGCTCATCCTCCACGATTTGATAGATCGTCGAGTTCAGGAGGCCGTCCTTCTCGGTGTAGTTGACAAATTGTCCGCTGTTTTTATCGAATACGCTCAGTCCTCCACCATAAGTCCCGACCCACATCCGGCCGCGGCTGTCACAACACAAGGTATGTACCTTATCGAACGGCAGCCGGCTGTTGCTTTGGTTATACAGGATAAAATGATCGTCTTTGGGTCGCAGGATGGCCAGCCCCCCGCCGTGGGTGCCGATCCAGATGTTGCCATCCTTATCTTCCTCCAATGCCCTGATATAGCCATTAACCGGGAAAAAAACGTCGCCGGCCGTGGCGGGTTTGGGTGTATACCTTGCCACAATCCTGTTGTCTTTCAGGACCACGACGCCCTGGCCGTTGGTACCGGCCCAGATCCGCCCGCTTTTGTCCTCCAGGATACTGTATATGTCGCTGCCATCCGGGTCGCCCCGAGCTGCTCCGATGGCGATGTTCTTGCATTTTCCCGTTGCCGTATCAAGCACGATCAGCCCTGTCTCGAGCGTTCCAATATATAGCTTTCCGTTTCTGGCCAGCTTCAGCGCGAGCACCGCCGGCATTTCCCTTTTGTTGCCATCCACCGCTAACCGCACTTGCGTTAGCTTGCCCGTCGTCTTGTCGAAACTGTATAATCCGCCGTCGTCCGTGCCAACCCAAACCTGGCCGTCCTTTTGTTCGGCGAAAGACGTTACGACAGGATTCCTCCCGGCATTCTGCCGAAAGGCATCGGTCAGCCTGAGGTCGAAGAGATTCAGATTCTTGTCGTATTTGTCGATCCCGCCCCGGTAGGTTCCCAACCAATAAATTCCTTCCTTGTCGATGCATATACTTTTGATCGCCTTGCTGGTAAGGCCGTGGGCGTTTCCGTCCGGCAGATAGATGTCGGCGCGCCAGGTCCGGGGGTCCAGGATATGCAGCCCCTCCATTGTACCGATCCACATCCTGCCTTCACCATCCGGAACGATGGCATTGATCTGTCGTTGAGCCAGGACCTTGTTGTCCCCGTTCATTTGGCTGTAATGGACAAATATACCCGGAGCGGTCATGACGCACAGGCCGTGCTCGGTACCTATCCAAAGCCGTCCCAACGGGTCGCCGGCCATTACCTTTACATGATTGTCCACAAGACTGCCGTTGTCGGCCGCATTATGACTAAAGCGTCGGAACGAATGGGTGACGGGCTGGTAAAGAAATAGGCCGTTATCCGTGCCCACCCATATCCGTCCTAAGGTGTCGCCAAAAATGCATTCCAGGCTAATATTGGGTAGCGGACCGTCGGATTTGTAACCCAGCTCCCGCTTGGTCAGTTTCCCGGAGACCGGATCCAGCATATAGGGGGACTCGAATTGGGCTATCCAGATCTTTCCTTCCCGGTCACTGCAAATGCCCCGCACCACCGCGTTGGGTACCAGCCCGGATGTGTCACCGGTTGCCGGGAAATGAACGAACCGGTCCTTTTTTCTGTCGTATAAGCTCACCGCGCCACCACTGGTGCCTATCCAAAGATTTCCCTGACGATCCTCATAAAGCGCGAGGATCTCGTTGGCGCGAAGACTTGTCGAATCACCGGGAATATGCCGGTACACCGTGAAATTTGTCCCGTCAAACTTGTTGAGTCCATCATCCGTCGCAAACCACATCCATCCATAGCGGTCCTTGAGGATGGCATTCACGGTATTGGAAAGCAGCCCGTCTTTTGCCGTCAATGAGGTAAACTTTATATGCGCCGGCTGGGCTTGAACCCCGATTGCCAACTGGATCAGGATGACGAATACGATATATCGGCTTTTGGTCACGTTCTTGTTGGTAATTACAATATACTCGATAATATCGAAATTAAACATTTGTGACAGACATTTCAACAAATAACGCACATCTAATAAGCTGTGGATTATAGTTTTGCAAGTGATGCTTGACATGGCTCCTTCCGAACGAATAAATTCTGTCATCCCCCGCCAGACAGGATTGCCTGCTACGCAAAATTTCCTTTTGGCCGGTTGCGACATGGCGGAAATCCATCGGTTGAACGGATACCTCGGCAGCATTTATCATCTTTTTCCCGCGACGGATGAATCGGAGCTTTTCAGTGTCCTGGTACACCACCCGATCGACCTGATCCTGATCAACGGAGAACCCGGAGATCTGTGGGACGGCGTGCAAACTTGCAGCCTGCTTAAATCCATGCCGGCTTTCGCACACCTCCCGATCATCCTCCTCGTTCGTGCCAACAACCCGGAGACCAGGGTCGGCTATCTGGAGTCGGGCGCGGATGCCTTTATGGAAAAGCCGTATTCGCGTGATTATTTGCGGGTGCAGATCCGAAATCTGCTTGCCAACAGGCGTCGCATCCATAACCACCTGAACCGCGCGCTTCCGGTCAACCTCCCGGCCGTTCGCGGCGCGGGAACCAAAAGCGCATTCCTGGTCAGGCTCAACAGCTTTATTTGCGAGCATCTATCCGATCCTGGCCTGGATGTCGATGGGCTGGCGCGGCTGATGAATATCAGCTTGCCGACATTATACCGAAAGGTCAAATCCGTGTCCGACACAACGCCCAACGAACTCATCAACAGCGTCAGGCTCGATAAGGCTGCCGAGTTGCTGGCTTTCGGCGGGTACAAGGTGTTTCAGGTCGCCAAAATGGTTGGATTCAATTCCAGGAGCAATTTTGGCCGGGCGTTCAACCGGCAATTCGGGGTCACGCCCAAGGAATATCAGCAAACAGCTTAACGCTGGTTAACAGGGATACGAACAAACAGCTTAACGCTCCTTAACCGGGGTAAAAATAGGCAATAAATGCACTCGGTTGCATTACAGTTTTGCACATTTTAGCTACACATTTAATTGTATCTAAAAGTGTTATATGCTCATGTATAAATATAAATACATATTGTCTGGAAGTGATATAATGGATATGGTAGTCACGAGGGAAATTTTTTTTAGACATTATGCAATCGGTTGAATTTTTTTTCTTTACTTTGATCGGGCACTTTTCATTCAAAACCAATTCTAATAAATTCTTCAAATGTTTGCTTATGAAAAATTGCAAAACCGCATTACTACCCACTGCTAAGAGCTGGCTATTTTTTTTCGCACTCCTGCTATCTTCGACGCACCTCTTGGCTCAAAACGCCATTAAGGGCAAACTTTACGACAATAACGGCGCTCCGCTTGCCGGCGCATCCGTCGTTGTAAAAGGTACGGGACGGGGAACAAGTACGAATCCATCCGGTGAGTTCACCATTGCCGCAAGTCCGGGTGATATATTGGAATTCTCTATGGTGGGATATGAGTCCCAATCCCTGAAAGTGGTACGGGATCCCGGCGAAATTACCTTGCGTCTTCAGCCAAAGACCACGACCGCCGAAGAGATCATCGTTATCGGCTACGGTACCCAGCGGCGCGCCTCCGTCACCGGCGCTATATCGAGCGTGACCGGAAAGACGGTAAAGGAACTGCCGGTAGCCAGTGTGTCGCAGGCATTGCAAGGCCGGGTGGCCGGACTTCAGGTGACCAACAACGGAAGTCCCGGAACGGATCCGATCGTCGTTATCCGCGGTATCAGCTCCATTTCCTACGCCTCGAACCCCCTGTACGTGATCGACGGTCTTCCGACGGGCGACTTGTCCACCATCGACACGCGGGATATCGAGTCGGTGGACGTTCTCAAGGACGCTTCAGCAGCTGCGATCTATGGATCGCGTGCGACCAACGGCGTCATTATGATCACTACCAAAAAAGGCAACCGGAGCGGTAAGTTGCGGGTTACGCTCGACTCCTACGTTGGGATGTCTAAAATTACCAAACGCCTTAGCCTGCTCAACACGCAGCAGTTCCAGGAATACGCCATTGCCTACCGGGGTAGCAATGTACCGAGGTTGCTTCCTCCATGGGCCAGCACCCCGATCTACCAGGGCGCATCCCAAACCTATGCGGAGACCAATACCAACTGGCAGGATGCCTATTTCAAGACCGGGATGATGACGCAACACAATATCGGCCTAAGCGGGGGCAACGATATCTCCCGCTTTTATGCGTCTGTCGGCTACTTCGATCAAACGGGTATAGCGCCCACCGTAGGCTATAAGCGGTTTAATTTTCGCATCAATTCCGAACACAACATAAGCAAAGTCTTCACATTCGGCGAGAATCTGTACCTGGCCTCCGGCGATCAGGCCTATGACGCCAACGAGACCGGATCGAGATCAAACCTGGTGAATGTCATCCGGATCATGCCTCATATGCCCGTATATGACCCCACCACCTCCGATGGTTTCAGGGGAGTTAATTCCGTTCTGGACGGCGGCGACCCGACAAATCCCGTGGAAGATGCAACGGTGAAGAATCCGGGCGACAGGACGACGCTGAAGATACTGGGTACGGCCTATGCGGAAGTCAATTTCACAAAATGGTTGAGGTTCCGCTCTACCGTCGGCATCGATTATGCGAATGGGTTAGACTACCACTTCCAGCCGATATTCAACGACAGCGGTACGGTGGCCGGCTCCAGTTCCTTGCTTGCAGGCATACAGAACAACCGCGCTCTATCTACCGTACAGCTATATACGCAACAATTATCATTTGACAAGTCGTTCGGGGGCAACCATCACATCAACGCGGTAGCAGTATATGAATACCTGCAGCAAAAAACGCGCAACGAAAACGCAAGCGGGTACCAGTCGTCCAACGACCTGCGGACCCTCAATAACGCCACCAATGTATCCGTTCAGACGCTGAAGAACGAGGGCGACCTGATCTCTTATGTCGGCCGTATCACCTATGACTACAAAGGAAAATACATCTTAAGCGGAGCCATTCGCCGGGACGGTCTTTCCGTATGGGCTCCCGGAAAGAAATGGAAGGTCTTTCCTTCGGGCAGCGTCGGCTGGCGGCTCGACCAGGAGTCCTTCATGCAGGCCCAACCGGAAATATCCGAGCTTAAGCTAAGAGCCGGGTATGGCATCACCGGCCTGAACGGGTTTGCATTAGGTTGGACACCCTGGCAGGCCAGCGTAAGCGCCAATAGCGCCTATTATCCTTTTGGAAATGTATTCACCAGCGGGCCTGCCTCTTCTCTTCAGGCGCTGGCGAATGCGGACCTGGAATGGGAGACGACGAAGCAGCTGAACTTCGGCCTTGATCTGGGACTGTTTAACAACACGATCACCATGTCTGCTGAATATTTCCGGCGTCAGACCGACAACCTGATCCTGGCCGTTCCCTTACCGCCTTCAGTGGGTTACCTGACAACTACCGTACCCGAAAACGTTGCCGGAATGTCCAATAACGGATTTGAAGTACAAGTGGGCTATACCAAGCGGACCGGCGACTTCAAATGGAATGCCAGCGCCCTGATCAGCGTTATCACCAACAAGGTAACGAAACTGGCAACCGGTGTCTCCAACATCGAAGCAGGCGCGGATGCGGACCTGAGCGAAGGGTACAACGTCACCAACACGGCCGTGGGCCACCCGATACAATCCTTCTATGGCTGGCAGGTGGAAGGCATCTTCCAGGATTCGGCGGATGTACAAAAGCATGCTACCCAAACTGCCGGCACCGGTCCGGGCGATCTTAAATTCAAAGACAAGAATGGCGACGGAGTTGTCGATAACAATGACCGCACCTGGCTTGGTAGCTTCATCCCGAAATTCAACTATTCCTTCAACCTGGGCGCAAATTACAAGAATTTCGATCTAGCATTTTTCTTCCAGGGCGTACAGGGTAACAAGATATTCAATTCCACCCGCGTGATCTCGGAAGGGATGATCCGCTTCTTTAATGCAAGCACCCGCGTGCTGGATGCATGGACGCCCAGTCATACCAACACCGATGTGCCGCGGGCCATTTCCTCAGATCCGAACCAGAATGCACGTCCGTCCACCCGGTTCGTTGAGGATGGGTCTTACCTGCGCCTGAAAAACCTGATGCTTGGATATTCCATCCCCGACACGAGGCTGCAATCCATGACAAATGGGGTCGTAAGAGGGTTCAGGATCTATGTTTCGGCGCAAAATGTCCTCACATTCACTAAATATTCGGGCTTCGACCCGGAAGTCGGAAACAGACAGGTCAACACGTCTTCTTTAACCAATGGGATCGATAACGCCGTCTATCCGCAGCCAAAGTCTTACCAGGTTGGCATCCAGGCGAATTTCTAAAAACATTCAACACCTTGAAAATAACATATTATGAGCCGATATCTCAAATTACTGATATTCGCAATTATCCTGGGCACAGGAGTCATAATCGCTTGTAACAAACGATTGAACGTATTCGATCAGAACAATCCCACAACGGAGAGTTACTTTAAGACGGCTACTGAGTTGCAAAACGGCGTCAATGCCGTTTATTCAAGCCTTCACGCCGGTAACCTCGTTGGCCGCGAATGGTTTTTTACGCACGATATGCGGGGAGCAGAGACGAACTCCGGCGGGGCGCAGCTAGAGGCTCCAAGGGCCGAACTGCTGACGCAGCCCTCACCTTCGCCGTCGAATGCGGTGATGACAAGCGTCTGGAATGGCGTCTATGAAATGATCAACCGGGCCAATCTCGTCATATCGAAGGCGCCCGGTGTTACGGACAATCCTGCTTTACGGGATGTCACTGTCGGTGAGGCCGAATTTCTCCGGGCATGGGCCTATTTCGAGCTGGTGACGATGTGGGGGGACGTACCGTTATACAAGGAGCCGGTCACCACTGCCACGGGATACCTGGGTACGTCGCCGGCTGCCGATGTATATTCCTTCATCATCGCTGATCTTACCGATGCCGTGGCGAAGCTGCCTGATCAGCACTCCACCGATGGCCGGGCTACAAAGGACGCCGCCAATTTCCTGCTGGGCAGGGTGGAGATGCAGAAAGGCGATTATGCGGCTGCAAAAACAGCCTTGCTAACATTGGTTGGTAAATATGTACTCGTCGATAATTACCTTTGGAACTATGACGGCGATGTCAGCCTGGCTTCCCAGACGCTGGCCACCGGGCACGAGTTCAATGCGGAGTCCATTTTTGAAGTGGTCTTTATCGACAAAGGCGACGACAATTTCAACTGGGGCTACACCGGTGAGGGCGCTACGGCCGACGAAAGCATCATGCGCAGCCAGGAATATGGTATCGTCTGGGGAAATGTCATTCCTTCCGATGCGATCCTGAACGAATTCGAGCCCGGGGACCCGAGGTATAAATTCACCTTTTATGAATCCGGCGATAATATCCTGACGTTTGCCGGGACGCAGCCGGGCCAGGCTTTGACGGACGCCGGCATGAACGTGGCCACCAGCAATCATAACGGTGTAGTCAAGAAGAGGGTGTACCGCAAGTATTCTGTCCTGGACTGGACCAATGATGGATTTCACCCCGACGGACTCAACATGCGGATCATGCGTTACGATGATGCGCTGCTGATGCTGGCGGAATGTGAAGCTGAAGTCGGAACTCCCGCCCAGGCGGCCGCTTACATCAATCAGGTGCGCAGCCGTGCGAGCGTAAACATGCCCCCGGTCAGCTTAACCGGTCACGATGATGCCATGCAGGCAGTCATGCACGAGCGGGCGGTTGAATTGGCCGGGGAGGAGGTGAACAACATCGATATCCTGAGGTGGAGAAATAAGGGATATTATCCTTCACTTCGACCCGATCCAAAGCCGGGACAGGTGAATTTGTTCCCAATTCCGGCGAGTGAAACGTCCGCCAACCCCCTGATCAAATAGGTCGCCTTACTGTATAAAAAGGGGCTGCCTGCCAGCCCCTTTTTTTGTAATTTACTTGCATCATGCCATTACGAGCTTGTTCATATGACCGGCTGGTGCTGCTTTGCATGGTGGCGGTCTTTACCTTCGGTTGCGGACACGAGCGGCAGAAGGCGCTTTTTACTCGGTTGAACCCCGACGAATCCGGCATCCATTTCCGAAACGACCTGAGCGATGAGGATTCTTCTGCATCTTTTATCAACGAGTTCGGCTACATGGGCGGCGGCGTCGGCATCGGTGATTTCAACAACGACGGTCTTAAGGATATCTTCTTCACCGGCAACCAGGTGAGTTGCCGGTTATACATTAATAAAGGCAACCACCAATTCGAGGATATTACCGAAAAGGCCGGATTGAAGACGGACGTATGGGCCACCGGCGTCAGCATAGTCGATATTAATAACGACGGCTACGATGATATCTATATCTGCGTGCTGGGAAAGGACCTCCTGCATCCCGCCAAAAACCTGTTATTTATCAATCAACACAACCTTACCTTTAAAGAGGAAGCGGAAGAATACGGGCTTGCTTTTTCGGGTTATTCGACCCAGGCGGTATTTCTCGACTACGACCGGGACGGGGACCTGGATATGTATTTGGTCAATTATTTGTTGGGAACCCATACCAATGCGGTCCTTCCCAGGAACCGGAGCGGTGGTTCGCCGGCCAACGACCGGCTGTTCCGAAATGAAGGGTATTCAAAGGAAAAAGGCCATCCGGTATTCAAAGATGTAACCTTACAGGCCGGCATCCGGGAGGATGGTTATGGTTTGGGCGTTACCGTCGGCGACTTCAACAACGACGGCTGGCCGGATATTTACGTGGCTAATGATTTTCTATCCAATGATGACCTCTGGCTGAATTGTCGCGATGGGACGTTTGCAAATGTCATCAGCAGGTCCCTGCGGCACCAGAGCTACTCCAGCATGGGGGTGGATGCAGCGGACATCAATAATGACGGGCTGGCGGACATCGTGACCCTGGATATGCTGCCTGAATATAACCGGCGGCGAAAGGAATCCTTTTCCTTCATGAACTACGACCGGTACCAGGCCGAAAGGCAAATGGGTTACGAGCCGGAGTTCATGCGGAATATGCTTCAGTTGAATAATGGCGTTATCCGGTCCGGCGATACCAGTATTCCCTACTTCAGTGAGATCGGACAGCTGGCGGGCATTGAGGCGACGGACTGGAGCTGGAGCGTACTGATCGCGGATTTCAACAACGATGGATGGAAAGACATTCACGTCACCAACGGCATCGGGAGGGACTTCATCAATGCCGACTTCCTGGAGTTCAGCAGCAGGATATTCAGCAGCAACAAGACCAGGACGGAACAGGAGGCCCTGATCCGCAAACGGCTGGCGGAACTGGATCATGTCAATCTGCCCAATTACCTGTTCATCAATCAGCGTGATTACACCTTTTCAGACGTCTCCGCAGCGGCGGGTATCGACGAGCCTTCGATGTCTAACGGCGCAGCCTATGTGGACCTGGACAATGACGGGGACCTCGATCTTGTGGTAAACAATATCGAAGGGGAAGCTTTTGTATTTATAAATAACACGGTGCAAAAAGAGAAGGCGCCGGACACTCACTTCATAAGTTTCCGGTTAAACGGGGATACGCTGAACAGGGCCGGTTTTGGCGCCAGGGTGCGTGTCTGCGCCGGCGGCCACCTTCAGATGCAGGAAGAGAATCCGGTGCGGGGGTACTTCTCATCCGTTGACCGCCAATTGTTGTTCGGGTTGGGCCCAAGCCGTCTTATAGATTCTATCCAGGTGATCTGGCCCGACAGCAGCATCCAGATCCTAAACAACATCCGCGCCGACACTTTTTTAACGTTGTCATGGAAAAATGCCGTCAAGGTCCGCCCATCGTCCGCCCAACCGTCTACCCTTTTTTCCGATGTCACTTCCGCATCCCGGATCAATTACCGGCATCGCGAGAATCCTTTTGACGATTTTGCCCTTCAGCGGCTGCTTCCGCATAAATATTCACAATTGGGGCCGTCGATCGCTACCGGAGACATCAACAACGATGGCTCCGCTGATTTTTTTGTCGGCGGTGCATTCAATTTTTCCGGGCGCGTCTTTTTACAGCAAAAAAATGGTTCGTTTGTGTCCAGGGATCTTGTGGACAGCATTAAGATGGAGGAAGATGAGGCATGCGCCCTTTTCGATGCGGATGGGGACGGCGACCTGGACCTGCTTGTCACCGGAGGGGGCTATCAATATGAAGAAGGTTCTGTATATTATAAACCGAGGTTGTATATCAACGACGGAAAAGGGAATTTTGCATTAAGTAGAAATGCCATACCGGACAATGTAAGGACTATTGCAGGTTGCGTTTCCGTTGCAGATATCGATGGCGACGGCGACCCGGACCTATTCATCGGCGGTCGTGTCTCCAAGGAATATCCGTTATCACCACGAAGTTATATTCTCCGGAATGATAATGGCGTCTTTACCGATGTCACCGAAACAGTGTGTCCGGCACTGGGCAAGGCCGGCATGATAACGGCAGCCGTGTGGTTGGATATTAACAACGACAAACAACCGGATCTTGTGCTAGCGGGGGAATGGATGCCGCTCCGGTTCTTCATCAATGACCGGGGTATACTCCATGAAGTGACTGACTCCGTTGCGCTACCGAATATGCACGGCATGTGGCGGAGCCTTATTGCAGCCGATGTTGACAATGACGGCGACCTGGACCTGGTTGCAGGCAACCTCGGGCTTAACTGCGACTACCATGCCAGCCCGGCCGCGCCCATGGAGCTTTTTGCGGATGATATAGACCACAATGGCAGGCTGGACCCGATCATGTTTTACTATATCCGGGATGCCGACGGCAACAGGCGCTCGTATCCTGCTTATAGCAGAAGCCAGTTGGCGTCACAGGTGCCTGCCGTAAAAAAGAGATTTCTGCTGAACGAAGATTATGCCAAAGCAGGGTTCAGCGACCTTTTCCCCGGGAAGGCAAAATCCGACGTGGCAAGCTTCTTTTGCGATGAGACGAGGAGTTGCTGGCTTGAGAATATCGGTAATGGAAAATTCATCAAGCATGTCCTGCCGATGGAAGCGCAATTCGCGCCGGTGAACGCAATCCTGTGCACTGACATCGATAATGACGGGTATAAGGACCTTCTGCTGGCAGGAAACGATTACCAAACGGATGTCATCACCGGCAGATACGATGCCTCCTACGGGTGCGTGCTGCGCGGCAGCAGGAAGAAAGCTTTCACCGCTGTGCCTTCGTCCCGCAGCGGATTGGCATTGAATGGCGATGTAAAGGATCTGTCGCTCCTTCGGCTGAGCAATGGCGGGCGGATCGTTCTCGTCGCCGTAAATGACGATAGTTTGCGGGCATTCCGCATCAATGATCAACATGAAAAAAAATAGAGGCATGTCCCGTCGATTGCGATTTCTTCCTGCCCTTCTGGTCCTTCTGGCCGTGGCTTCCTGCAAGGACAGACCACTCCCCAACCAGGAGATGATCGACCTCCTGAAGGCGGCGGCGAAATTCGATCACAACCGCGAGAATGTATTTTCGCCGGAAGCCATGATAGAATACTGTGACTCTATCTTAAACAGCTCTCCCGGCGAGGCGGCAAAAAGGGAAGCGCTCGGCCGGAAAGCCAATGCCTTGCTGCAACTCGGCGAGGAGCAGAGGGCGATAGATATTTACCAGGGATTGCTCGGTCAACTTTCCCTGGGCAATTTGGAACAGCGACACGTGATAATGAAGGATTTGGCTGTCGCCTGGTTACGGCTGGGCGACAGGGCCAATTGCATCAACAGCAACAACGCTGAATCTTGTATTTATCCGATCTCCGGAGACGGAGTGCATCGCGATAAGACCGGAGCCGAAAAGGCCATCGATCTGTACAAAATGATCCTGGCGGAAAGCCCCTCTGATCTGGAATCCAGGTGGCTCCTGAATATCGCCTATATGACCACCGGCGGCTATCCGGAGGAAGTGCCACCTCAATTCCTTTTGAATGTAAGGGATGATGACAGTACGCATCAGGTGAAGCCGTTCAGAAACGTTGCGATGAATGTCGGCCTGGACTATAAATGCATCGCCGGTGGCAGTATTGTAGACGATTTCAACAATGACGGATATGACGATATTATTCTCAGTAGCTGGTCATTGACAGAGCCGATGCGCTATTACCGGAACAACGCCGACGGGAGTTTTACGGACGTTTCCGATTCCTCGGGCCTCGGCTATCTCACCGGCGGGCTGAATATAATGCAGCTGGACTACAACAATGACGGCTACAAAGATATCTTCGTTCTGAGGGGAGGCTGGAAAGGGAAGTTCGGCAAGAACCCGAATTCGTTATTACGAAACAACGGGGACGGAACTTTTACGGACGTTACGAAGGCTAGCGGTCTGCTGACGTTCCACCCTTCGCAAACGGCCACGTGGGCGGACTTCAACAATGACGGTTGGCTTGACGTCTTTATCGGAAATGAGACAACACCCAATGAAGAACCGCATCCCTGCCAATTGTTTATCAACAATAAGAACGGAACTTTTACGGACATCGCCGCAAAGGCCGGCTGCGCGGTTACGAAATTTGTGAAGGGCGTCACATCGGGTGACTATAACAACGACGGGATGACGGATATATTCCTGTCCACGATGAACGGCAACAAGATCCTTTTACGAAACGAAACCGGCAAAAACGGCGAAGTAAAGTTCAGGGACGTTAGCGAAGAGGCTGGCCTTGGGCACAACCTGACCCGTACCTTCCCTACCTGGTTCTGGGATTATGACAACGATGGCTGGCTGGATATCCTGGTGTGCGGGTATGAGTTTAACCAGTCGCTTTCGTATTATGCAGGGGCGGAGGCGGTACAACTGCCTGTCGGTAATGCCGGAAAGGTTTTTTTGTTCCGCAACAATCACGACGGTACGTTCGAGGACGTATCCGCAGAGGTAGGGTTGAACAGTACCGCTTTTGCCATGGGGGCTAATTTTGGCGATATCGACAACGATGGGTTCCTCGATTTTTACCTGGGCACCGGTAACCCGCAGCTCAGGTCGGCCGTTCCCAACAAACTGTTCAAGAACCTTGGGGGCGAGCGATTCCTGGATGTCACTACCGCGGCGCGCGTTGGCAATCTTCAAAAAGGCCATGGAGTATCCTTTGCGGACCTTGACAATGACGGAAGCGAAGACATCTATATCAAGATGGGCGGCGCCTATACCGGGGATGCCTTTGAGAACTGTCTTTATCTTAACCCCGGTCAGAACAACAACCACTGGATAAATCTGGTGCTTCAGGGCACCGTGTCGAATAAAGCCGCCATCGGGGCCCGGATCAAGGTGACCTTCAAAGAGAACGAAACGGAAAGGTCCGTCTTCAGGGACGTAAACTCGGGTGGTAGTTTTGGTTCCAACCCCTTGCGTCAGCACATCGGCATCGGGCAAGCGACAACTATTGAGCGGGTGGAAGTATATTGGCCTGTCACGGGGAAAACGCAGCTGTTCCGGAACCTGCCGATCGATACGAATGTGAAAATCATAGAGGGCGATAGCGTGTTCACGCCGTATCACCTTGCCAGGTTGGACTTTCGGTCGAGGGTGCGGAAGTTGGTTAGCTGCTCGCCGAGGTGACCGGATCTATGTTGAGGAGGTGACACTTTCTGTTGTCGCTCAACGCGAATTTCTGTATATTACTCTATATGCTGACCGCAGAAGAGAAAGTCATACTGCAGGATTATAAAAAAGCCTTTCACGGTTATTACAAGAATAGGGAAGTAATAGACCTGGATAAAAAGCTGGCCAGGCGGGCAGAATGGTTTTTAGTTCGCCTCAGCGAAGTATTACCGGAAATAGCGATGAAGGTGCCGCCAAATAAGGGATCAAATTTTACCATCCGTTTCCTGACGGAAGGCAGCGGTAAAGAAATGGTAGGCGCTTTCGCTTTCGATATAAAGGACCGGACGTTAATCGTTGTACCCGCCTTTACGGTCAATTCCGCTACGTTCGGAGATGATTGCAAAGGATATGACCTGAATTTCAATCTCCGGTTTTTCTTTCAGGAATACTTTCCCCGGCATCACTTGTTGGAAATGGATCTGTTCAATCCGGGATTCATACCATACGCCTATGTTGATTTTAAGGATGGGAAACATCTGTCGGAGATTTTTGAAATAATCCTTGATGAAAAGTCCTATCAGCGAAGCAGAAAGGAAGAAATGATCGCCCTAAAGGTTCTTGAATTGATCATCCTTTGCGAACGGCTGTTGAAAGCCAAAAAATCCGGTCAAAAAAATGCATTGCCGCCGGTTGCAGCAAAATACGTAGAGATGACCAAGCAGCAATACAGGTCGCACCACGCCGTAAGTTATTACGCCAAAAAGCTCCATATACACCCAAATCAACTGAATGCCAACACAAAAAGGTATTTAGGCCTTTCTGCAAAGGCGATATTGGATATCATGTTGGTTGGCGAGGCGGAATATTTGCTCCTGCAGACGGCGTTTTCGGTAAAGGAAATTGCCTATGAATTGGGGTTTAAATCCGCATCGCATTTTTTTCGATTCTTCAAGAGGCACAAAGGGGCTTCACCCGCTGCTTACCGCAAGCAGATAGTTGAAAATGTAGCAAACTGATTTGATAAGGATAACACGTATCAAAAGACCTTTTTTGAACCTTTGCGCTCTAATTTAAAGGCGGTCTTTATGAATGGAGAGCAGGGCAGAGATGCTATGGGTGGTCAGAGGGAATCGATCATTATCCTGGACGAATATGGGGTCATTCAGTGGTCGTCACCATCTGTGTATAATCTTCTGGGCTATCTTCCCCGGGAGATAATGGAAAAGGAGATCTTTGGCTTTGTACATAAGGCCTCCGCTAAACGGCTTAAAAAATTGTATTATCAGCTACAGGAACGGTCCAGCCGCAGCAATGAAGGACTTGTGCAGTTTCAAAATAAAAAAGGTGAAAAAACTGCCCTGTTTGTGACGTTCAATAACCTCTCCGGGGCTGTGATGAATGGAACTATGCTTCATTTGCAGCAGTTTAACCCCGAGAAGACATTTGATACTATTCGTATCCAACGCGAAGCAGAATTGGAAATTGAGTTGCGTAGGAAAATTGAGCAGGAAATTGCGGCTGAATTACACGACCATGTGAATCCTACCCTTGTCGCCGTAAAATTGATGCTGGATTATTCGCTACGGAATTTGGAACTAAACCTCGATGAATTGGAAAAACTACCAGGCATACTGGACAATCTCATCCATACCACCCGTAATCTGAGTCACTCGATAACAAAAGAAGCGCTCATGGACTTTGAACTGCAAAAGGCATTGAGTTCATTGAGCGAACGGTTTGTCACGGGTTCCAACTTACGAATCGTTCTTAAATATGACAAACTGGTTGAGACATTGCTGAGAGGTTATCAGAAAGTGCATTTGGTGCGAATCATCGAGGAGCAGATCATGAATATCCTGAAACATGCCTCCGCCAGCAAAGTATTGATTTCATTTCAATTCAGGAATGAAAGGATAATCCTGGTAACCAGGGATAATGGAAGCGGGTTTGATCCGCAACATAGACATAAGGGCATTGGCCTGTCCAATATGTATAATCGGGTGAACCTGCTAGGCGGCAATATGCACATCAACTCCAGCGGTGGCGAAGGCACCACCATCACGATTGCCCTTCCGGTGAATTAATGGGTGGGCGGCAAAGGTATCCGGACGGCTAGCGTACAGCCTTTACCGGGATGGGAGAAAATTTCGGCTGTACCGTTGTATGATTCGGCCCTGTTGAGGATATTCGTGATCCCGATCCCTTTTGCGCGCTGCCTGACATCGAAGCCAACGCCATTGTCTTTTATTTCCAGGCATACTTCCCTTTTGTCGCAGAATAATTTTATTTCGATCCGGGTGGCTTTGGCGTGTTTGTGGATATTGTTCACCTGCTCCTGCGCTATTCTGAAAAGCGTTTCTTTGAGATGATCGGGCACCGCTTTCCCGATGAGGTCATCGCAGTGAACCCAGGCTATCTGCAGATAACGATAGTCTTCGATCAGTAACTCGATTTCCTCGCGAAGGGATCGTTGGGAAAACCGGGGCATCACCATGTGGTGGGACAATTTGCGCCCCTCTTCTATCGCCTTGTGGAGGTTCTCCTTGCATATCTCGATGATCTGCTCATTTCCATCCGGTTCTTCCAGATAATATCCGAGCTTTAGGCTTACCGATGCCAGGATCTGGTTGATGTTGTCGTGAAGTTCTCTTCCAATGGCGTTGCGCTCCTTTTCCTGGGCCTCGAGGATGGCCCGCATGATCGCCTTTTGATGTTCGATCTTGGAAGTTACGTCCACCAATACCCCAATGGCCCGCACGGGATTTCCCGCGTCGTCTTTGATAACGTAAGCGCGGTCAAGGGTTGTGGTTAACGTTCCATTGGGGGATAGGAACCGGAGTTCGTCTTGCCAACCGGAGATCCTGTTGGTCCGAATGCCTTGCAGCCTGGCCGATAATTTGTCCCGATCGCCGGGATGTGCGTGGGTCGGCCACTCATCCGGCGGTGGGGGCGGAAGATGGCGGCCAAGCCCGAGCAGTTCGAGAAAGCCTTCGTTACACCATACCCGGCCCGTCACGAGGTTCCAGTCCCACACCGCATCCCTGGTAGCTTTGGATAACAGGTCGAACCGCTCGTTGGAAATCCGGATCTCCTCGAGCGCATCCTGCCGCTCGTTGTCTGCCGTCCGTTGCCGGATCGCCGCCTTTATCGCGGCCGGCAACCTGGTTATCCGGTCTTTCAGCAGATAGTCGTCCGCACCCGATTTGATCATCGCGGCCGCGAATTCTTCGGAGACGGTGCCGGTCACCAGGATGAAGGGAATGGGACGCGAGAAGGCACGAATGACTTGCAGGGCATCCCGGGCATCAAATTGAGGCAGAGAATTGTCCGCCAGGATCACATCCGGCTGGAAGTCGTCCAATGCCTTGAGATAAGACTCCCGGGTCATAGCAAGACAGAATTCGCATGACGGGTTCTCTTTCCGCAGCAACCGCCGGATCATTTCTGCATCGGAAGGGTTGTCCTCCAGCAGTAATATTTTCAATCGCTCAGCCATAATCCCTCATTACCCGAGGTCTTATTGATCAGGAGCCAGTAAAGACCTATATTTCGAATGGCGTCGGTGAAGCGTTCGAAATTTACCGGCTTGACAATATAGCTGTTCACTCCCAGGTCGTAGCATTTCTGGATGTCCGGGTCCTCGCCGGACGAGGTCAAAATGACCACCGGGATCGTCCTTGTCCGTTCGTCGGACTTTATCTGCTGCAATACTTCGATGCCGTTAACCTTCGGCATTTGGATGTCCAGCAGTACTACTCTTGGCCGAAAGGCGATGTTTCTGCTATCGGCGTACTTCCCGGTGGCAAAGATGAATTCGAGGGCCTCCGCCCCATCTTTCAGATGAACCAGGTTATTCAACAGCCGGTGTTTCTTCAACTCCCGGATGGTGAGCTCGGCATCGTTGACACTGTCTTCTACGAGCAAGATATCGACTGAATTCGGGTCCATATTTCGGGTTGTTAAGTCATTTCTTCAGGGTGATCCCGCCTCACGCTGATCCCGCGCGGGTGACGGCAACGAAAAATAAAAACAGGCTCCCTTATCGGGCTCTCCTTCGGCCCAGACCCTTCCGCCGTGCTTGGAGACGATCTTTTCTACCAGGGCGAGACCGATCCCCGTCCCCTCGAAGTCATCCGGGCTGTGCAACCGCTGGAAAACTCTGAATAGTTTGTCCTTGTATCTGCTGTCGAAACCAACGCCGTTATCCTTTACAAAAAACACTTTTTCTTCGTTTCTGACGAATCCCCCGATTTGAATGTGTGCCTCCTGCCTGGTCGCGGAGTATTTCACCGCATTGGAAATCAGGTTAACCCACACCTGGCGAATGGTCTCGGGATTGGCGGCGGCCGGCGGCAACGGTTGGATGTTCCAGCGGATGCGAGTGGTGTCCTTATTCGTCATTTCATCTTCTACTACGGTGCTCGCCATTTCCTGCATATTGATCATACTCTTCCGCATTTCGGCCTTGCCGATCCGGGAGAAGGACAACAGGTCGTCAATAAGGTGACCCATTTTCAACGTATTTTTTTTTATAATGGAAATGACCCGCCTTCCGTCGTCGTCGATTTTTTCCGCATACTCTTCCTCCAGCACATTGGCAAATCCGATGATCCCGCGCAGTGGGGCGCGGAGATCATGGGAGACGGAATAGGTAAACGCCTCCATTTCTTTTGTTGCCGCCTCCAACTGTGCGGTGCGCAACGCAATCCGCCGCTCGAGGTCCTCGTTCAGTTTCAAATAGGCTTCTTCCACGCGTTTTCGGCCGGTGATGTCGGCCCGGATGGCAACATATTGATAGGGCTTGTTGTCTTCACCGAGGAAGGGTACGATGGTCGTGTCCACCCAGTAAAAGCTGCCGTCTTTCGCTTTGTTCTTCAATTCTCCCTTCCATATCCTGCCGTTAGCGATCGTCACCCATATATCCCGGATATATTCCTTTGGATGGAACCCGGAATTGATGATACGGTGGTCTTTCCCCAGCAGTTCGTTTGCATCGTATTTGGAGATTTTGCAAAAATTTTGGTTGACATGCGTTATGATACCTTTTTGGTTCGTGATGGCGACAATGGCTGACTCGTCCAGGGCATATTTATAGTCGGCGATTTCCGTGTGGCTTTTGGTCAGCTCGGCGGTGCGCTCCGCCACCAGCTTCTCCAGTTCTGTTCCCGATTTCAATGAAAAAGCGTGGGGCAAAATTTTAATCAGCTGGAAGACGGTAACCCAGCTTAATATTCCTGTAATCAGCAGTACAAACGCGTTGAACCGGTAGGCAGGTATCCAAAAAGCTATCGCATCGAGGAAATGGGTGGCGCCGCAAGCCAGGATAAATGCGGCAAACAGGAAGTAGATCCTTACAAACCGGATATCCTGTTTTCGGGATAAGTATCTTATGATGACAGCCGGTATGGCAAAATAAGCCGACCAGATGAGCAGGTCGCTAATGATATACAACCAGCCGTGAAAATCCGTCCACCGGCCGCAATGCCAGCGGGGCGGCCAGTCCGTGGTATCAAAAAGCCTGCTGAAAAATTCGACTACCTGGTTCATACATGTAGGGCTAGGCAGACTATGGCCTGTACTACCATCGGAATCTTAACCAGGAGCGTGTTGTCTTTGGGGTCTGAGCTTGTCGCTAAGTAAGAATGAGATTCGGGTTACGGCGTTCTCTAATAAATATAAAGCTTTAAATGTTGATTTGCAAAGAAAAATGGCGAAATCCTACAAAAATACCCTTAGAATGTTTACGTCGTCAGCTGACTAGCTGGGTAAATGGGTTCCTGCAGGATAGGAGGCGGCTGCGGGGAATACGTTACAGTTTAAGAAACGATAGGGTAACCGTGTTGCCCGGTTCACCGACCCGCAGAAAAAAGTAGCCTGGCCGGAGACGGGACGTTCGGAGTCTGATTATTGAATTGCTGGAATTGGGTGCCTGGTCCAGCAAGATCCTGCCGGCTATATCGAAGACCTGCAGCCGGCTTATTTCGATCCCGTCGTTGTTAATCAACCTGAGCTCGTCAGCAACCGGATTCAACTGCAAGCGGATCCCCGCGGCAGCGCCGGTCAGGGTCAATTCAAGGATCGATGTCCAGGAGCTGTTTCCATTGGCATCAATCCCTTCGACCCGGTAGTAATTGTTGCCCTTTGCCGGATGGGTGTCGACGAACGCGTATGTGCTGCTGCCTGCTGCGGCTGGGGCGCCTTCGGTGGCCGGGACCGAGCCAATAGCGGAAAATGCGCTGCCGGAAGCGGATCGTTCGACGACAAAACGGGAATCGCCGGAAGACCTTTCGGTGGTCCACGTCAGGTATACCTGGCCGCCTTTGACTTCGCCGGCGAACGAACCCCAATGGATGGGTAGCGCGATGGCATTATAAAAATTGTATAAGTTGGAAACCTGTGCGGGCGTGAGCGTGCTGTTGTAGGCGATGATGTCATCGAGGCTGCCGGTAAAGACGCCGGTGGCGACACATGGATTTCTCCCGAGTCCGATCAGGGGCGGGGCGGTCCGGGCGGCTGTGCTGGTTCCAGATATGGTTGCCACCTGGCCGCCATCGACGTATAAGGTGATCACACCCGCGGCTGCCGCCCTGGTAGCCGTGACAAAGTGCCAGGTACCATCGTTGTAGGAGAGGGGGGAGATGATCGTGATATCGGGGTTGCCGATACCAAACGCGATCTGTCCGCCGTTGATGAGCGCGGTGCCCCAATCGCTCGTACCGCCGCAAACTTCTGCGTCGACCAACGCAGCGCCGCCATACCACTGGGTGCTGGAAGGTGCGGACATCGTGGTCTTGACCCAGTAGCCGACGCTGAAATCGTTGGCGAGCGCGGTAACCAGGCCCGACGGAAGTGTGCCGGTAGACGTGCCGGCGATAAAGGCGGTCGCGCTGCCAGCAGTGCCAAACCGGTTGGCGTCGGCGGAGGTGGAGGTTAGCGCTCCGTTGTAGCCGTTACCGCTGACGTCGTTGGCTGAATTATTGAAGGGATAAAGCGCAACGCTTCCGGCGGGTAGTTGGGCATACGTGGCGATATTCCCGATAAACAGGCTCACGCAGAGCGCGATCTCATTTCGCATTTGTGTTAATTGTGTAGTTTACTATATTTTCGGCCAGACCGGGCGGCGCGCTGTCAGCCGATAGCGCAAAAAGGGTACGTGATGCTACTGATCGTTTTAGTGGAGTGAGTATAAATATAGGGGAATTTCAGGAAATACCAGGCAGGCTTTGGAAGATCCGGTACTTTTATGTTTTATCTGCCGTTTCGCAGGCGGCGGGCAATGGAGGATATATTGACGAATTGACAACGAAAGCCGGATGCGTCTTGAAGTTGGTCGCTGCGTTGCCGGGCTGCCGCCTCTGCTTCAATGACCGCTGCGCGTTCCAGGTTCGTGGAGATCGAAAACCCGGTCGGGAACGGATGGTCCATGAAGTACATGGGCCGGCCCAGGTCAAGGGTAAGGATGATGTATTTCATCTTATCCTTAGTGTCCGCAAGTCGAGCGGGTGTAACCGGATAAACTGCCGGGTTTTACCGAAATTACTGCTAAAATCGATCAAATGAGAAATCTAGTCTATGCCATCAATCTTTCCGTCGATGGTTGCTGCGATCACGCCATGCTCGGTCCTGAATGCATCACGGACGATGTGGCGGAATACTATATGGACATCATGCGGGACGTAGACCTGACCATCTTCGGACGTAAAACGTACGAATTGATGATCCCCTATTGGCCCGATGTAGCAAAAGACCCGACCGCGACAAAATCCGATATCGAATTTGCGCAGAAATTTACCGCCATGGACAAGATCGTCGTCTCCCGCTCATTAGCTAACGCCGAAGCAAATACAAGAATTGTCCGTACGAATCCGGGGGACGAACTTCTGCGGCTGAAACAGAAAACGGGCAAAAAGATTTCAGTCGGTGGCGTAGATCTGCCGCAGCAATTTATCGCCCTTGGCCTGGTCGATGAATTTTATTTCTTCATTTTGCCGATCATAGTCGGAGAAGGACGACGGTTATTGGAAGGTACCGGCCTGCCGGCGAAGCAACAGCTGAAATTGGTCGGGTCGAAGATTTTTAGATCGGGTGCCGTGGCGCTTCATTATTTGAAACAATCGTAGTTTGACGCACTTTTGCTTCCTCTTTCGCAGCAAGGTCAGTAGATCGGCCAAAAAAAATCAAAATAAATTTGCGCAACTCAAAAGTTGCATATATATTTGCAACCTGCAGGTTGCTTATTTAACCGCCGCAAAATGAAACAGGACATTTTCCAGGCCATAGCCGACCCGACCCGTCGGGCCATATTGACCTTAATCGCAGCCCAGGCATTGACACCCAATGCGATGGCGGTGCAATTCGATATGAGCCGCCAGGCCGTATCCAAACATATTAAAGTATTACACGAATGCGGATTGATCACCTCAGAGCCGTCGGGAAGAGAGATATATTATCACTTTAATGCAAACAAATTGCAGGAATTTGACAACTGGATCGCCCAGCTCAGAAGCACCGCGGAAACCCAATTTAATCAACTCGACGCCGTATTGGCGACAATTAAAAAACAACAAAAATAGACATCATGAAATCAATCAATCCCTGGATTAACTTCAATGGTAACGCCGAAGAAGCATTCACGTTCTACAAATCGGTTTTTGGCGGAGAGTTCAAAAAGGTCGTTCGATTCAAAGACCTTGCAGGCCCTGAATTTCCGGTAGCGGACAAGGAGGCAAATAAAGTAATGTACATTGCTTTGCCCGTCGGCAAGAACAATGTGTTAGTGGCCAATGACGTTCCCGAAAGCATGGGGCGGACAAACGAAAACGAGAACAGGTCTAAAATATTCGTTTGTGTGGAGAGCCGGGCAGAAGCCGACAAAATATTTAATGGCCTGTCGGCAGGCGGAAATGTTGAAGGACCCATCGGCGACTCACCCTGGGGTTCCTACGCCGGAATGTTCAGAGACAAATACGGCATTGAATGGATCGTGGAATATGACCCCAAATCATAAAAAGGTGGCAACCCCGGCCCAGCGTGCCATGTTTATCGTGCTTATTTTAACCGATTCGATTTTTTAAAAATAAAGAGCTCTTTTGGAGCTCTTTATAGGATACTGGATTTTCACGGGGACACTGGGTTTTCTTCATCGCTCGCCGATTTGCGCCAACAAGCGGTCCAGTTTTCCTACAGTCAACGGTTTAGGAATAAAGCCCTCGAAGCTTGGCTTTTCATACAGGCGTTGGATTTCAAAATTTTCGTTTGTCGATGATAATACGAATATTGTATATTTCTCCCTGATCGCTTTTTGAAGTTGGTTGAATTCATCAAGGAATTCAAATCCATCCATATCCGGCATTTCCAGATCCGTGAGTATAATACTGCGCCTAACTGTTTTCTTTCCCTGTACCCCGTTCTCCCATTGGAGGTATTGGAGAGCGAATTTGGGGGAATTGAAAATGCGGATCTGCTTTCCGGGAATTCGATTGCTGACCGTTTTTTTCGTCATTGCCAACGAACATGGATCGTCGTCGATAATGAGTGCTTCCAAATTTCTATGCATGCGTATTGATTTAGTCCTCGGGTTGGTGCTGAGCGCCGTCGCCTGTTGAAGCAAAATTATTTCCGTGCTGCGGTAAACGATACCATGGAATACACTTCGTATAGGACAAATCGAACAATTTCTCTACCTTCAATACATGTCTCCAAGAGAGATGCCGATATATGATATTGCGGATTTCAAATATCTGGGATCAGAGAGTGATTTTTATGCCAATACGTTTGCCGAGCATATTCTTCAGCATGAACACATGATTCTGGCGCCCCATGGGCACGACTTTTACTTAAGTGTATTATTCACGCGGGGTAGTGGCATTCACGAGGTAGACTTTCAAACATTCGATATCCGGCCAGGATACATTTTTCTATTGTCACCCGGCCAGGTGCATCACTGGAGGGTGTCTGAAGATATTGACGGCTATATTATTTTCCATAAAAAAGAGTTCTATGATCTAAATTTCACTTACGAAAGGATTGAGCACTTCCCGTTCTTTGCAAGCAGTCAGCATGCACCAATTATACAACTCCGGAAAGAACAAGCAACGGCTTTGGCAGTTCAGTTCCGATTGATCATAGATGAATATAAGAGCAAATACCTGATGCATTTCCAAAAGATATGCTCAATGCTCAATGTGCTTTACGTGGACCTTGCCCGCATCTATCTGCCAGCCAGGAGAACAAATAAACATAAAGAGATACAGCTGGCTCATATGCTAAGATTAAACGAGCTGATCGACGGCAATTTCAAGGATATAAAGTCACCGGCAAACTATGCGAAGAATATGTTCATGAGTGAAAAGAACCTAAACATGATTTGTAAGATCATCCTGAACAAGACCGTGTCAATAGTCATTACCGATCGGGTCATACTGGAAGCCAAACGAATGCTCATCCATACGAACTTGAACGTGGTTCAGATATCTCTCGATCTCGGCTACATGGATAATTCCTATTTCACCCGTGTTTTCAAGAAGACGACCGGAGAGACCCCTTTAGAGTTCCGGGACAACTACCGAAGAAGGCGACTGAAAGACGAGTGACTGCGTCAAATCTCCTACGTCAGTGCGAAAAATCCACCCACGTCGAAACAATGCCGGGAAAAATGGATCATTCTTATATGAACGGGGACGAAGCTGACGTAAGGGAAACCCTCTCCAATACGAGATCGACGAAACCTAAAGCTATTGCAATCATGTTGCAATCTGATCCTTTTCGCGTATCTTTAGTGAATAAATTGTAGACAATGAACAGACGCAACACGGCAGCAAAGGAGATGGTGCTGCATCTGCTGGAAAAGTCGCCCTCCGCGCTTAGCCAGGATGTACTGCAGAACATAGTCAAAGGGCAAATGGACCGGGTAACGATCTACCGGGTGCTGAACCGGTTCTGCGAGGACGGTGTACTGCACAAATTCATGTCGGATGAGGGGAAATACTATTACGCGTTGTGCAAAAAATGCACGAAAGATCACCATTCCCACGATCATGTTCATTTTCGCTGTCTGCACTGCGAGAAGGTCGAGTGTCTGCCCAACCTGGTACGACCCAGGTTGCCGGAAGGTTACCGGGGGTTGATCTCCAACTACTGGGTGTCGGGCTATTGCAGCAAATGCTCCAAAAAGTATCTTCAGGAGAAGGAGTAGTCGAACAGGACGTTTGCCGTCTGGCGGCAAGTATGACCGCCGATCCATTTTATTGCAATCGGGTTGCAATAAAAAATAGATTGCAATCCTGTCAGGTGCAAAAATCAATGGTATGATCGGACATTGGCTGTTTACGTCGGTTCGCAACATGCGGAAGTATCCGCTGGTTGCCGGGATCAACCTATTGGGATTGACCATCGGCCTGTCAGCCTGTCTGCTCATCAGCTTGTTTGTCCTTCATGAGCTAAGCTACGATGACTTCGAGATTAACGGTCCGCGCATCGCGCGCGTGGATATGGAGTACGGCTTCGGCGCGGGCGCCGCGATGCAGCGCGGCAGCGCCACCAGCACGAAAGTGGCGACCACGTTCAAACGTGTCTTTCCCGAGATCGAATCGGCCGTTCGGATGACGGATCCCAACCGGATCGTGGTTTACCGGGACAAACAGTTCTGGGAAAGACATTTCCTATATGCGGATTCAAGCTTTTTCGACCTTTTCAGCTTTCGCCTGCTGGAGGGAGACCGGCATTCGGCGTTGTCGGGACCCAATAAGGTCGTGCTTACCGAATCGACGGCCCGCCGCTACTTCGGCATCGAGGATCCGGTAGGCAAACAGCTGATGATAGGCACGGACAGCGTCTATTACCAGGTGACGGGGGTGATGGCGGACTGTCCCTCCAACTCGCAGATCAAATTCGATCTTCTTGCCTCCTTTTCAACCCTGTACGAAAACCAGGACAATGCCTGGTTACCCCATAACTGCTTTACCTATCTGCTACTGAAAGACCCGAAGGACTTCACCACCCTTCCGCCGAAGATCGCGGCCTTTATGAAAACGGAGATGAAGGGCCGGGGGATGGTTATCAATTTTCTGCTGGAGCCGTTCCTCCGCATCCATCTTCATTCGGACTATCCCGGATTGGAGCCTGGCACGAGCATCGTATACATTTATATCCTGGCGGGGGTGGCTCTGTTGATCCTGGTCATCGCCTGTTTCACCTACATCAACCTGAGCACGGCGCGGTCGATCGACCGGGCCCGGGAGGTGGGTATTCGAAAGGTCGCAGGGGCGAGTGCAGGGGGGCTGTTCCGGCAGTTCGTGGGAGAGTCTTTTTTGATCTGCGCCATCGCTGCCCTGTTAAGCCTGGTGGTCGTTCTTTTGACGCTGCCTTTATTGAACCGGCTCTCGGACCGCCGGCTGCCGGTCGCCGTCCTTTTTTCCGCGCCTTTCCTGGCCCTGGTGCTGGTCATCGTGACGGCGGTGAGTATTTTGGCCGGCGCCTACCCGGCCATCGTACTGTCGCGGTACCATCCTGTCAAGGTGTTGAAGGGAGCTTTTGCCAAAACCTCCGGCGGCCAGTCTCTTCGGCGGGTGCTTATGGTTTTTCAATTCGTCCTTTCGGTATTCCTCCTCGTTTCGACGTTCATCATGCGGCGGCAGTTGAATTATATTCAACACAAGCGATTGGGCTATGACCGGGACCATGTGGTGGAGATGCCGATGGGCAGGCACCTGCTGACGCACCTGGACTATATGAAGGCGGAGCTGCTGACCAACCCCGAGGTGATCAGCCTGAGCCATTGCACCGAGTCGCCGGTATCCATTTCCGCTTCCTATTCGATCCGGTCGACGTCGATGTCTGCCGAGCAGAAGCTGGCCGTCGCCGGCAATCCCATCGATCCCGACTTCATTCCGACGACAGGGATCCACCTTATCGCCGGTAACAATATTACACCGGAAGATATGCGTGACGCCCAGCCCGCTGATTTTACGGCTACCGGGATCTGGGTGCCGGGCAAGGGCATCGGCGCGGTCCCGGGCAATACCATAACACCCGTATTGCATTTTATCCTCAATGAATCGGCAGCGCGCACGCTCGGCTGGTCGCCGCAGGAGGCCATCGGAAAGCGCTTGTTCCTGGATAGCACCCGATCCGGCTATGTCAAGGGCGTCGTGGAGGATTTTCATTACCAGTCCCTCCACTTTGGTATCCGTCCTCTCATCCTGTTCCCGGAGATGCGAGGACGGAAGCTGCTGGTGCGGATCACCGGGCGGCACCTGCCGGAAACCATCGCTTTCCTGGCGTCAAAATGGAAGAACGCAGTGCCGGAAATTCCTTTCGAATACCATTTTCTCGATGAGGCCTTCAACGAATTGTATGCATCCGAGCTGCGGTTGGGAAAGATCATGGATCTATTTTCCGCCGTGGCGATCGCGCTGGCCTGCCTTGGGCTGTTTGGCCTCGCTTCCTATTCGGCAAAACAACGGGTGAAGGAGATCGGGATCCGGAAGGTGCTTGGCGCGCCTGTGTCGGGGGTCGTTCTGCTCCTGTCCGCAGGGTTTATGCAGCTGGTCTTGTTGTCCCTGCTCATCGCCTTTCCGCTTGCCTGGTGGGCCATGAGCCAATGGCTCGAAGAATTCGCCTACCGTATTGCCATCCCCTGGTGGAGCTTTTTACTTGCCGGAGTGCTGGTAATGAGCATAACCCTGATGACGGTCGGAATTCAGGCGGTGAGAGCCGCAATGCTCAACCCGGTGAAGACCTTGAGGGCGGAATGAACCATTTGGGCGGGTCCGATTGCAATTATTATCAACAACGGATAACAGGTTACGTAAAAAAATGGCAGATCATCACCAAAGGGAAGACGAAAATAAAAAAACGGCCGCCATCAACGGCATTTTATCGATGTTCATGATTCGCATTTTGGAAGTGGGCCGAACCTATCTCGCAACTTCTTCCATATTTCCAGTTGAAGACATGCGCCGTGACAATAGAGGTGGCAGCCAACGCCTTGAACACGATCTCCTCGTTCTTTGGGATAGTCCAAAGCGTGCCGTACAGCAAAAAGAACATCCCCACTGCGAAAAGAGCCACCGGCCAAAGGAAGCGGCGCCGTCGCCGGTACCCCGTGAATAAAGCCCAGCTGCCGACCGTCAGCGAGGTAAGGATCATCACCGCCTCGAAGACCTTGTTTGACAGCAATTCTATTCCCAAAAAGGGCAACGATGAAACCAACAGCGGCAGCGCCACGCAGTGAACGGCGCATACCATGGAGGCACTGATGCCGATGGCGTCCCATCGCGAACTGTACGAAGATTTTTTGATGACCCGCATTATCCCTTATTTCGGCGTCAAAGATAGGATTATTGCAACGTAGTTGCAATAAATTTTATCAACGTCTGCGGAATCACGGTGGAGTCTATCGAACTCCTTTTTTGCATAAACATCGTCGAGGATCAAGGAAACCCATGGAGGAACAAGATGGCGGGCTCATCCGCCGGACGCGCCCCCGATAAAAATGGCCAAACCATCGACTTGTATCGTCTTATAAGTTGTGATGACACGCGCTTGCATCCTAAGTGAATTTGTTTCAAAACCTATCCACGTCGATGATGGCCTGCGCGAACGCCGCCGGGGCTTCCTGCGGCAGATTGTGCCCGATGCCTCCGGTTATGACCCGGTTGGCGTATTTGCCGGTAAACCTTTTGCGATAGGAACTGTCGTCTGGGTAATGCGGAGCGCCATTGGCATCCCCTTCGAGGGTGATCGTCGGAACGGTGATCTCCGGCAGTTTCGCGAGCCGGGCCTCCAGGTCTGCATATTTTGCCTCGCCATCGACCAGGCCAAGCCGGAATCTGTAATTGTGAATCACGATAGCGGCATAGTCTGGATTTTCGAAGGACTCAGCGGTGCGTTGGAACGTCGCATCATCAAAGGCCCACTTCGGAGACGCGATCTTCCAGATAAGCTTCCCGAAATCATGCCTGTATTTATCGTAACCGAGCGCGCCGCGTTCCGTAGCGAAGTAAAATTGGTACCACCATTGGTATTCGGCAGACGGAGGCAGAGGCAGTTTATTAGCGGCGACGCCGGAAACCAGATAGCCGCTCACCGACACCATGGCCTTACAGCGTTTCGGCCAAAGTGCAGCGACGATGTTGGCTGAGCGACCTCCCCAGTCAAAACCGCCGATGACCGCTTTTTCGATCTTCAGCGCATCCATCAGGTCGATAACGTCCTGGGCCACCGCCGACGGCTGGCCGGTCCGAAAGGTGCCCGCGGAAAGGAACTGCGTTGTGCCACATCCGCGCACATAGGGGACGACCACCCGGTAGCCTTTTGCGGTCAATAAGGGAGCAACCTCGGCGTAGCTATGGATATCGTAGGGCCAGCCATGCAACAACAGGACGACCGGTCCATCGGTAGGACCGGCGTCGACGTAGCCGACGGTCAGCACGCCGGCGTTGATCTGTTTCAGCGGGCCGAATGATCCGTTAGCGCCGGCGCTGTTGCGTTTCGAAGGCGTCGTACCCTCCATGCCGAATGGAGTGATCACATCGCCCAGCAACCCGAATGGGGCGGCGGCAAGTGTCAACGCCGCAGTGCCCAAAAAATGGCGACGATTCTGGTTGTTCGTATACATCCTCAATTGATTTTTCTTGTTTACCACGCTCCAGCTGGGTTACCTGCTAGCGTAGCGACCTGAAAGAGTCTCGAATCTCGTCGCAGAATGCTTGCGGTTGTTCCCAGGCTGCAAAATGCCCACCTTTGGGAAGCTTGTTATAATGAATAAGATGGGGGAAAGCTTTTTCCGCCCAGGTCCGCGGAACCTGGTAAATCTCATCCGGGAACGCGCTCACGGCCACCGGAATGGTAATGTGTTTTATATCAAAGAAGGCCAACTTGTTTTCCCAATAGAGACGCGCTGAAGAAACGGCGGTGCCCGTCAACCAGTAAAGCGTTATGTTGTTGACGACGTCCTCCCGGCTAAGTCCTTCCGACTGCCCGTCAAAAACGCGTGTGATCAGCTCCGTGCTCTTAATGTCGTGGTCCAGCATCCAGGCAGCCAGGCCAATGGGCGAATCTTGTAGTCCGTATAGCGTCTGCGGACGGTTCGCCATTTCTGTAGCATAGCCCAGTCCGGTCTTCCAAAAACTACTCAGCTGGTCCCATGCGTGCTCCTCATCGGGCGTCGACAGCCCGTCCGGCTTCGGCCCGCTGGTTGCGAGTGCCTTAGAAACCTCAGGCGGAAGCGTAGCCGCCATATTGGTATGAATACCCAGCAATTCAGGCGGCGCGATCACGGCCATCTGCTCTGTTACGGCATCCCCCCAGTCACCGCCCTGGGCCACGTACCTGGTATACCCGAGACGTTTCATCAGCACGGTCCACGCGCGTGCGATCCGGACCGGGTCCCAGCCGGGTTCGGTTGGCTTACCCGAAAAACCATGTCCCGGGAGCGACGGAATAACGACGTCAAAAGCATCTTCCGCCTTTCCACCATAGGCCGTAGGATCGGTGAGCGGTCCGATGACCTTTAACTGCTCGATGATCGACCCCGGCCAACCATGTGTGATGATGATAGGAAGCGCGTTCGGATGCTTCGAACGCACATGGATAAAGTGTATGTCGACCCCATCGATGTTCGTAATAAATTGCGGAAGGGCATTAAGGGTTGCCTCTATTTTGCGCCAGTTGTATTCCGTGACCCAATAGTGGGCGAGCTTTTTCATCGTCTCGAGCTGCAGGCCTTGCGAAAGATCGCCGGCCAATTCGCGGTCGGGCCATTTCGTTGCCAGAACGCGCCGGCGCAGATCGGCCAGCGCCGCATCACTAAAGTGAACATGAAAAGGACGGACTTGGCTGCGAGCCGATGGACCCGCGATCTTTTCAGCGACGGCTATTGTCTGTTGAGCATTACCCGCTGTGCCAAGCATGGCGACGGCACCCGTGAGAATGGTCTGGGAGATTTTGTTCTTCCTCATTGCGTTGGTTTTTGACATCAATCGACCGTAATTATTGTGCCATTCTCCAACAAATTAAAGATCAGTTACTTCTGAACATATGTAGATCTAATGTACTCCGACTGATCGTAATTAAACGAAAACAAAACGGCCCTTCATCTTTTCTGGAAATCTTCAACGTGTCGTTGACTAATGATAGGCCTTTTGAATTCCCAGGCGTTTAAGTTTCGAAGACAACGTACTGGGCGGGATTCCCAGGTATTTTGCAGCTCCAGCGAATCCACCCACTTTTCCTTTGCAAAATTTGAGTACATTGATAATATGGTCGCGCTCGTTCTCTTCAATCGTCTTGGCGATAAATCCGCCGTCCGATGGCGTGCCCAGGGACCTGTGCCTTCTATCCGGAAGGTAAATTTCACTGAGCATGTTACTATCAGACAACAATATGCTTCGTTCAATGACGTGTTCGAGCTCCCGAATATTCCCTGGCCAGTCATAGCCCATGATCTGTTCAAGAACATGCTTGCTAATCCTGGTGATCTCTATCCCTACTGTTTTTGAAATTTTTTGAATAAAATACGTCGCCAACAACGGAATATCCTCCCGCCTGCTTCTGAGCGATGGCAGGCGAATAGGGAAGATATTCAGCCGGTAATAAAGATCGGCCCTAAACCTGCCCGCTTCCACATCTTCTTCAAGGTCATGATTAGTAGCAGCAATGATCCGGACATTGACCTGTATCGTACTGCGGCCTCCAATTCGTTCTATCTCCTTTTCCTGCAAAGCGCGAAGGAGCTTCACCTGTAATTCCAGGGGCAATTCACCTATTTCATCCAAAAAAAGCGTACTAAAGTGTGCCCGTTCAAATTTTCCCAACCTTTGGTCAGTTGCGCCAGTAAAGCTGCCCCGTTCGTGTCCAAACAACTCTGATTCGATCAGGTTGGCAGGCAAGGTTGCACAATTCACCTTGACCATCGTTTTGGTCTTACGCGGCGAGTTATCATGAATAGCCCTGGCGACCAATTCCTTTCCCGTTCCGGTCTCTCCCAGTACCAGCACCGTGCAATTGGTTGGCGCTACCCGTGAAATCAGCCTAAGCGTATGCTGAATTTCCGCGCTTGCTCCGATGATTTCCGGAAAATCCGGATTGATGTCTACGTCATTGCTGAGGCTTATTTGTTCTTCCTGGAGCTGCATAGTGGTTAATTTTAAAGGTCATAATACGCTGGATTTGAATGAATGTGTTGGCAGGGAGTCCACTGGGCGGAATAGAGCACAAAAATATAGCTGTCACGAACATATGCCGTAATACAGGGTTTTGGGGTGAATACAGGTGGGCTGCTTAGTTCACATGCAATTGGCTGGAGCAGTCAATATTTCCTGCTCACTCAATCCGCTCCGGAAGGTCGATTCGTCCTTATATCACGAATATACTCAAAAATGAAAAGGTTGGCAAAACCTTCCGATTAAAAATCTTAAAATCCCGGATGTTGAATCACCTGGTGTAAGGGAGTTTGGTGGCCCGCTGCATTGACTGCGCGGTTTTCGGTCATGGTGCTTGGTGACCTAATATCTTTGCTTTGAACGGTGGGATTTACATTGTTTCACCGTTATGGAGTCCTCGATGGCGGTTGTCCCAAATGATATCTTAGCTGGGCCGCCGCATGCAAGACCAAGCTTTTCGACCCCGGCTCCTGCGCCAGTCCGTTCAGCATGCCCCAGTCGTGGATCATCCCGTCATAACGGACCGTAGAGACCTGGACACCCGCCAGTTCGAGTTTGCGGCCAAAGGCCTCTCCTTCGTCGCGCAGGATATCGTTCTCCGCCACCTGGATTAGCGTAGGTGGCAAGCCCTTAAGGTCTTCGATGCTGTTGTTGAGGAGGCACGCGTGTTTCTCCTTGCGTTTTGTCGCATCGGCGTAGTTGTCCCAACTCCATTTCATGAGTGGGGTGGTGAGGAAACGCTGATTGCCATACAACGCATAGGACTCCTGGGTGAAAGAGCCATCCGTCGCAGGCCACATCATGACCAGCGTCTTGATCCTTGGGCCGCCGCGTTCCTTGGCCATCAGTCCTACAGCACCGGTCATATTTCCGCCGGCGCTGTTGCCGGCGACGCCAAGGTTGCCGCCATCCACCCCGATCTCTTTCCCATGCGTCGCGACCCACTTGGTCGCCGCATAGATCTCCTCGATAGCCTGGGGATAGTGTGCCTCCGGTGATGGGGTAAAATTGACAAAGACACAGGCATGTCCTGACGCGACCACCAGGTCACGCACCAGGCGCCGGTGGGTGAGATAGTCCCCCAGAACCCAGCCGCCCCCGTGGATGAAAATGAAAGCAGGCAACGTACCTTCTACTCCTTCGGGCCGGACCAGGTTCAATTCTAAGGTATTGCCATCGGCTTCGATGGTTTTCTTCGTCTCTTCGATCCCCGAATAGTCTACTTTGAAGGCATTTTGTGCATCCACCAGCACCTGGCGGGCGGCGGCGAGGGGAAGACTTTCTATCGACTTCCCACCCGGAGCATTGACGATCTTAAGGAAATCCCTGACTCCGGGCGTCAGGTGGGCGTCAGAAAGATAGTCGACGGGTGCGTGAGTGGTTGCCAAAGCCAATCGGGATTTTATCAGTGAGCTCATAAATGGTTCTTTACGAGGAGACCCCAAGGACTGTGCCGTCCACGATGGGGCAAAATTTTTTAGTATATCTTCCACCTAAGGCTCTAGCACAATCTTCCCAAGCGTATGGTGCCCCTCCAGCTCGGCGAATGCTTCACGGACCTGGTCGAGCTTGTAGGCGTGCGCGATCGGGATTTCGAGACGGCCCTGCTCGATAAGTGCGGCGAGCTCGGCCAGCACCGGGGCCGTCGCGGCCTCCATACTGCCGTCATTCTTGACCCCGTATTTTTTGACAGCTACGTGGTCAGGGTCGACGATGGTATCGATCCGATCGGGCTTTACTCCCAACTGGATGGCCAGATCAACATAACCATGCCCGTAGGTATCAATAAAAGCGTCGATCGGGCCGCCGGCAGCCGCTTTGATCTTTTCCGCTGCGTCCCCGACAAAGTCGACGGGGATAACCCCCTTTTGCTTTAACCAGGCATGGTTGTCTTCACTCGCCAGGCCGATTACCCGGGCCCCAACATGCAGGGCCAGTTGCACAGTGATCGAGCCCACGCCTCCGGCGGCGCTCGAAACGACCACTGTTTCGCCCTTTTTCAGTGAAACGGCCCTCACCGTTTCATAGGCTGTCGACCCGGAGGTGAAGAGGGCGCCCGCCTGCTCCCAGGGCACGTGCGGGGGGCGCGGGGTGAGTTGCTCCATCGGTACGAGTACATATTCGGCATGGCTGGCGCGGTTATTTGTGAAGCCGATGACTTCATCGCCTTCGGCAAAGATATCGACCAGTGGACCCACGCTCGCCACCACCCCGGCGAAATCGCTGCCCTCGCCCTCAGGAAAGGTGGCTGGCCAGCGGACAGCCAAAAGCCCCTCCCGGATCTTCGTCTCGATCGGATTGATCCCCGCCGCCTTTACCCTTACCAATACCTCGCCGTTCCCGGGAACCGGCAACGGAAGCTCATCGATGTGGAGTACCTCAAGGCCGCCATAGTGGTCGAATTTTACCGCCTTGTATTCCTTTTTTTGGGTCATAAGTTGTTATTTTTAACGTGTGATCTTACCGCTTCTGCTAAAAATCTCCCCATTTACACAATTATCAATGCGACGCCATGGCCTCCGCACCAAAGGAATTAGGAAAGAGATGCGTTCTTTTCATTTCATGCATTTGGAAGAAGCTTGGGTGCAAATCAAATGCCATTGCGGAAAAGATTGAATCTCAATAATGGATCAACATCCTTCGGATACTATTTGACGATGTATCGTGTTCGCTATCGAGTATTTACGATTGGACATCGCACCGCGGGTCACTGGTTCGATTTCAATTGCAGGATATTTTGTATATCATGCCAAAAACGATCAGTCGTTTTTCTATCGTGATTTATCGAATTATCATTTTTTTAATGCCGCGCTCGCCGGTCGCAATTGAAAGATTATCATTGGCTTATTAAATGGCATGCCTGTTGCTCGTCGGGTTGTACGACAAAATGGAAGAAACGATTTACCGGCGTCTCTTGAAAGTCCCTGTCGAATGTTCGGTACCTTAACGCTTAAACAAATAATCATCAGTATATATGAGCACGAAAAAACCAGTGTCAGCGCATGAGCACAGCACATCGAAATCCAGGTCATCAATGAACCCTGCAAAAGTCGGACAGGAGAGCTATGAGATGCCCCCTCGGGTCGGGTTCACCGTCGCACACTTCCTCACTGTTGCCGACATCGACCGATCGGCGCGCTGGTACGAAAAAGTTTTCGACGGCCGCATTCTGAGTATGCCGGACGGCAGCGGTTCCCCTGCCTATCTTCAGTTCGCGAATATATGGATGATTCTCAATGTCGGCGGCGGGCCGACCCCCGACAAGCCGACGGTTACCCTCAGTGTCCCCGATCCGGACCATATCAACAGCTTCATGAATATCCGAGTTGCGGATATCCAGGCATGTTACAAATTATGGAAAAGCCGAGGGGCCGAGTTCATCACGGAGCCGATTCCAAAGTACGGCGAGATCCGCTGCTACATGCGCGATCCGGACGGGTATATTATCGAGGTTGGACAGAGTACCGACCTTACTTACGGTTAGCGATCTCCGATAACAGATAATATTGGAATTATGAATTTTTCCATCCTTTCCCCGATCCTTTTTCTCAGCATGACTGCGGTCGCACAACAGCCATCTACCTACAATGCTGCGCATATGAAGAATTTCGTCACAGACTCGACAGAGATCGCACGCATCCTCACCGATGTTTATTTCAAGGGCATTTACGAGGGCGACATCGACCTCCTGGCGACTGCATACTACCCGGGCACGCTGCTTTTCGGCGACGCAGGGAGCAAACCGTATTTTAAGACCCTTGCTCAATACCTGGACGGGGTAAAAAACCGTCAAAGCCCAAAACAATCTGGCAAGCCCTTCAAGGGTGAGATCCTATCCATAGAGATCATCAACTCCATCGCCGTGGCTAAGGTCCACGTGAGGATGTACGATTTTAATTATTTCGAGCTGCTGTCGATCCACCAGCTCGATGGCAAATGGGTCATCGTCAACAAGATGATCTCCGATGTTGGATTATAAAACAAAACATCATTATGGACACGAATAAAGTTTGGTATGTCACCGGGGCCTCCGGGGGATTGGGGCTGTCCCTTGTAAAAAAACTGCTTGCCGCCGGTTACCGGGTAGCCGCCACCTCCCGCTCGGCAAACGAACTGCAGCAAGCCGTTGGAGTGGACGACCGCGGCCGCTTCCTTCCCCTGAAGGTCGACCTGACCAGCGCCGATGCTATCCGGCACTCCATTAACCAGACAGTCGCCGCTTTTGACGCCCTCGACGTCATCGTCAACAACGCCGGCTATGGCTTGGAGGGCACAGTTGAAGAACTGGAGGAGAAAGACATGCGCGCCATCTTCGAGATCAACGTCTTTGCCACAATTAATGTGACCAGGTTTGCCCTTCCCTACTTGCGCAAACAACGGTCGGGGCATATTATCAATATCGCTTCAGTGGCAGGTTTAGTCGGCGCTCCGGGCTGGTCCATCTATTCCGCTACCAAATCCGCCGTCATCGCATTCTCCGAGGTCCTTGCCCTCGACCTTCGGGAACTGGGTATCAAGGTAACCGTAGTCGGCCCTTCCGGTTTTCGAACCAACTTCCTGACCAAGAATTCGCTGGTCTCAGTCGAAAGCAGCATTGCCGACTACCAGGAAGTCGCAAAGACCCAGGCCCGTTATGCCGAGATGAATGGTAGCCAGGATGGCGATCCGGAAAAAGCCGCCTCGCTATTCATCCGGCTGGCTGAAGACCCCGAACCGCCTTTGCATCTCTGGCTCGGGGTCAATGCCGTCGACCGCGCCGGCGAAAAACTTAGGTCCATGGAGTTGGAATTGACGAAATGGAAAGACCTTGCAGTTTCAGCAGACTTTTAGTAGCGTCAATAAATAGTCGTAGGATAATATGAGTTTGTCTCCTGTCTGGGATCTGTAAAACGTGAAAATGTTATCGCCACAGCAAGTAGTGGAGATACTTAGAGCGCATGCACGCATGTGCGTGAAGAAGAGGAGGGAGAGAATTTCAACTCTGTCCGGTTCCGTTACCCAGGCGGGATTCCTCTTGGCCAAGTGATCGCTGATCTATACAATCCTTTAAATACCGGTGCCCTCAACTTAATCTCAGGTCGCGGAACAGTGTAAGGCCAGCCCCGCATCTACAGGTCATAAAAAAGCTCATTGATGTCTACGGAATCAAAAAGTATGATACTATGCAGGACACCGTCATCGGAAGAATAAAATCCTCCTAAGTCAGTCGCATTACCTAAAGTCATCAAAATCACATGAACAAGCTCAGCATTAATGCCATACCTGAATTCGTGGACGCGTCCGTCTGACCCCAAAACTTGCACTCTTCGCGTAAAAAATTGATCATTTGGGTTAAAAAAGGCCGATATCTTGACCCCGTCGGGCACAGTTCCAATTACCGTCGCGCTCACCTGGTCAGGTTGCGTGTAATATACCTCAGTGACGTTGCCATCAGCCGTGAGTACCAGTACATGACATATGTTGTCGTCCCCGCTGTAAAATGAACCGATATCAATAACGTCGTCAAAGCCTTCAAATAATAGCGTTGTAGCCTGGTCGCCCGCGCCATAATGCAACTCATAGATCTCATTTTCTCTGGTGGCAACGATAACATGGCGAAGATGGTCCGGATCTGAATAAAATCCACTAATTCTTGTTGCATTGGGGATTTTGCCGAGGCCCGCTGCCGACACGCCGTATACCGGATTATAATAGATTTCGGTCAGGTCTTCGGCCCCGGTAATCGTAACGACATGGCGGTAGGCGTCGTCGTCGGTATAAAATCCAGCCAGATCGACAATCGGGTTGACTTGAATGATTTCCGTCTGACCCTGTCCCTCGTCTGGATTATAGAAGATTTCTGTAATGGTGCCGTCAGCCGATCCGGCTATGGCATGCCGAAAATTGTCGTCGCCGGAAAAAAATCCATCGATGGACACAATGTTGTCAAGGTTAGAAAGGTTGGTAAACCCTTTTGGATTACCACCTAACCGATTCATCACATTTTTAGTAATTTGCACGGTATGTGGATCACCGTTCCAGGCTACCCTTGGCCAATCGGTAGTCGCCGCGGTAAAGACGGTGCCAACGTTAGAGTACATGCCCATCGTAGCCGTTGCATTGCCGGAACTCGCCGTTCCTGGATCCTGCCCTGCCGGCAATACCCCGGAGACATCTGGAAAGTCTGAAATATCTGCTATTCCCAGAATCCTAAAATTTGGTGGTGTAAGATCCCCCGGATCAAAGGCAGGTCGCTTCGGATCGCTGCCTGCCTCGATTTTGGTCCCATCACATTCATACCCCACAATACAAAGCTTGTCACCGAATGTATCGCCGTCTTTCAACCCGGAATTCTCGAAAGGCCAAAGGCCCGTAAATTGAACTTTGTATCCCCTTTGAATGGGCGCTGGAGCATCCTGAGGCGCACCCCGTGAATATCGCCCCCCAGCATTACGGAAACTGACTCCGGTCAAAGAGTCTTCCGGCCGACTCGGGTAAGTAGGTCCGATCTGGAACCAATTGTGAATGCCATCCACGTACGGATCAGATTGTGGACGCATAATCGTTAGCCCCTCATCCGAAAATTCAGTTCTCCACCAACAGATATTCCCGCTAAAAAATGCAATGTTACCCCCGGCGTCCCTAAATTTTTCAAGATTCGTACGCAAATCAGCTGTATAATATTCGTCGTGCCCCACACTCAGTAAAAGGGAATAGTTGCTAAGCAGAGCCAGGTCACCATCCAAATGAATATCCATGTCTGTACAATAATCAACCCTAAAACCGTTGCCCTCCAGAAAGGATATGAATTTGGCATCCCAGTGTTCAAAGACCTGCCTGGGAGAACCTTGTATTGGATCATCTACGTAATTATCGAATGGGTCCCAATCTCCATATCCATAAAATACATAATAAGCATTTCCCGCAACTCCATCCCACGGGATGCCTCCCGTCCCTCCGCCAGGTCGCTGAAGGGTTACGGGTACGTTTTGGTAAATGCTTCCGTCGCCACGCGGAACAGGTTCAACTCCTGGCTGGTAAGTGGGATCTCCCAGTGCGTTGTAAGAATGATAGGTAAACAAAGGAAGTTTATATAGAACTTGGCTATTGTACCCCGGAACTGGGTTTTTTATGACAAACAGAGCTTTCCCTGAGGGTGAATAAGTAGTATCGGTACTCAGAGCAGGTGACTGATTTAAGTTGATGTTTCCTGCCGCGTCGTATTCGATGAACATAGCAATATAGACGCCCGGTTGCACGTCTTGGTCGATGGGAATTTGGTAGGGCGTCCAACCTTTTACCAATATCCCGGTTGTCATGGAATCCAGCCCCCAGTCTTCGCCGCTGATATGGTTGGCTGTCAAGACTCCCTGAAAAACAGGCGCAGAGAATGCTTTTGCCAACGTCGGCCCCTGGCGATAAAAATCAATACTGAATTGAGGCGAATCTGTGGAAACCAGCAGGGTTAAGGTGTCCCCTGGATAGAGGCTGGCATTTTTGGGATAGCCTTGAATCATGACAGAAGCGATTAAATAAAGTGAATCGAAGGTCGCTCAAAACTAGTAATGCATATGAGACGGTGGGGTGGGTCAAGGTACTATGATTTTTGTAAATGAACTACCGTTAAAACACCCATACCGTTTACTTAAGGCAAAAAGAGGTGTTTTCACGGTGGGATGAGTTGATAATGGAGTAATTCGTAGGAATGTAAGAAGGGGCTATCTTACAGACACAAACCAACGGGAGATTATCGAATTGGAATAACCAATCGACTAAGCTACCATATAAATGACGACGAAGACTTCAAAAGCCGTCACAAGTGCGGCTATGAAAGGGCCTTCTCCAGACGGCGGCAGCTTCCCTTCGGTCATATGATAGTCAGCATATTAAGGATGGGCAAGCGAGGCTTACAGCGAGAGATGGACAGCTTCTTCCGGGATGTTGAACGCTTCATTCTAGTAATCCTATCGGCATGACGTGATAACGGGGGTAATCATTTTGTAGCTTGCAGGCGGTTTATTCTGGAACGGTTCCCCGGGGCGGAGTGCGGTTGGGGTTTTTGCTGCACGGCGGTCATTGGTGGGGAGCGATCCATGATAACCCTAAAAGTTCAATATGCGGATCATTCTTTTGACAATTTCATTCTCATTTCTACTTACCCCCCTTCTTGGACAGACCTGCATTCATGACGATCTTTCCCAGACGCTGCGGATCACGGCCCGAGCCGAACGAAAACCCGGGGATAGTTTGATAGCCTTCAATTGTCCCATCAGAGTCACGATCAGCGACAAGGCAAGCAAGAACAAAATCCAGGTAATATCATTTACAGCCACCGCTTTATATCCTCGAAGTTTCACTAAATGCAGTTGGGTAAGATCTTATACTACGGGCAAAAACCGAAATGCGGATATCGGCGATAACGATTTTGGAGATATTGTCGTCGCGGATTTTAATTTCGACTCGCTAGAGGATATAGCCATCAAATCAGATGATGAGAACTCCGGCACTTATTATAGATTTTACATTCAGGGGAAAGACAAACTATTCAAACTGGATTCATTTCTGACGGACAGTATGTCGATCATTCCGACTTATTTTAACAGAACGAAAAGGATATTGACGACCTATGAACGCGCGGGAGCACTATTCTATGGGGAGCATCGCTACCGATTGGATATTCGGAAAACTAAGTGGTCTATGATTCGGCACCGATTTATACCGGTGCATTGAGTTTCGACTGTTTCAAGGAGGCAGTCGCCATGACCGCTGTGCTTTTTCCGCTGCCATTGGGTCCTGCGAGTATCCGGAGACGTTTACCTTTTTCGGGCATGAAGGGTGCCGAATTTTTATACTGGAAATATCCTTCTTTCGCTTTCTTGTATTGAGAAGGGACGATTTCAGTTCGGCCGTCAGGGAATTCCTCAAAAAGTTGGTTACCCCGGACAAATACCCTCGGAATGCCAACGGCTCTTGCCTGAGAGGTGGCGTCTCTACCCGCTTCAGCCACAAGCTTACGTATCACCTTATCGGTTGAATAGAAGAAGCTATCGGATTGTCAATTTTTGTCCGCCAAAATCGGCGGACATAAGCGGAAAAAGCCACACAAATTTGACACACACCAAATAAAAAGCCTTGTAAATCAGTTATTTACAAGGCTATGAAAGTGCACGGGATGCGCACAGAACTGTCGTTGTTATTCAATGATTTAGTTGAGATGTTCGCCGTTTGTCCGCCGTCAATGGCGGCCAGTTGGATATTCGGTGAAAGAACTTCGTGCGTGTCACAAGATACATTTTTTGCCGCGAATCTTTAGATAAGGCAGGTTTGCTTACTTCCTGCCGGCCTCGGAAATTAGGGGTGTAGCAGCAGTACTCGTTTTTTTTCAATGTCCCAATATTTTTAGGTAAGGTGTTCGGTTAATTAAACCTGCCGATTATATTTAAAATGCATTATTGCTTTGAACAAGCTGGGTATCTTTATACAGGTTGGGCCCTTCTAGCTGCCGCGATCCGTGTAATTCGAAAGTTTTGGCAGTTGAGCGATGAGTATTCTTGGGAGACTGTTCGCCGCCTCCTAAATTCTCGGATGATCTGGAATCAAGAAGCTAGCCCTATTTCTTTTCGGGAGCCCGATTCTTTTGCCAGGTGGCGTTTAATTCGTCATAAATCTGTTGGCACCTGCCTCGCAAGACCAGGATCTGATCGAGAGTCAGCGCGGTACCACCCTTCTCCATAAACTCAATTTCGAATTGTAATTGTGCGAACTGATTTAGCGCTTTGTTATAAGCTATCCACAATTCCTTGTAATTGAAATAGCCGATATAGGCGTTCAATACCGTGACGGTGGTCGTAATGATCAGTGCGATGATCCGAACAGCTTCTTTTAGTTCTTCAATATTCAACCCAAGTATGATCGTCGTGAGCGCAGATAGGATGACCGTGCTGATGTAGAATCGATAGGCCATTTTTCGGTAGTATACCCGATTGCTATTGACGTTAGTTATGCTTCCTGTGATGCGCTCTTTCAGGTAAGCCAGTTGGTCGGTTGTTTCGCTCATAATGATAATATCGAATAAAAGTTTAAAAAAGCAGTTGGATAAGCCCGCTGAGCACACCGCGGAGAGGCGTTGCGGCTTTTATTTGTTTTTTTTCACGGCGGTTATATTGAAAATCGGGATGTCGACAGCGATAAAGGCATTGAAATGGGGTGAAACGTTGATTTTGTCGCTGGTAGATGTCACGGCGATACCCACTGGTAGCCCGCGCCGATTGAGAGGGGCAGGTACCGCGCCACAAATTGAGGTTGGATGAACGGCGCAGGACTGCGGTAGTATGTGGTGAGGCCGAGTGTGGAAGCTGCCCAGCACCAACTGGAGAGGAGTTGGCGTTGAACCGGGAAGGCGCGCATTGCTATGGCTTGCCCTCCGGGAGGAGGAGCGGCCGTGGCAAATGGTTGGGAAAGGTTAGAGGAAAGATTCATAGAATGGTCGTCAGGTTTTGTCGATTGAATAGCCGTAGGTGCTAAATTAGGAAACGCGAACATTGCGGCGCACCGTGAAATCACCCATTTTGCCAGACGAAGAAGTCCGCAAAGAGCAATAATTCTGAGAATCTGATAAATGTCAGAAGGTCTTTAATTAGCGCCCGCCCCTTTGTCCGATCCGCCGTTCGGGTTGGTCAAGTTAAAAGTTACATTGAGAAATCCAAGAAAATTGGCGTGATTCATATCACGTTTGGCAGCGATCGATATCCAAGGCGACTTTGCTGAGGGTCTTGCCTGGAGCGTCAGGGTGGGGAAATAGTTGTCCCGGTTATTTTTCTTATACGTGGAAGACGTCGTGTGATCGTATTCAAGCGTAAGATTGGCTTCAAAAAGCGCGGCGCCATTGTCGTCGGAGGCAAAAACCTTGCTGATGCCGAGTTGACCGGTGTACACGTTATGATTTGTAGTCAGATGGGTGGTATCGGTAGTGGCAGAGTCACTGACGGCCAGGTTCAATTCCCAGGGATGATTGGGGTTTTTGCAATAAAACCCCCATAACAGCGTCAAAGAAACATTATGTTGATTCTGAATGATGCTCGTATTGTATGTATAATTGTAATCTAGCGTGAGGGATGGTCTTAGCTTGATGGCATTTACATGTTTGGTATACTGCTGCTGAATATAGGTATAGACTTGCGTAATGTTTTTGCCGGGTAAGGCGGAAGCCTTAGCCTGAATACCCTTATTGACAGCAGCGATATACCGGTTGAAGGTCTCCGGGTCTACATTGTCCGGCGGCCCGGAAGGAGCTTTCCCGCTCTTCATGATGCTGGTCAAATACCCATTTAAGGCGAGGGTGAGCGGCTGGGTGTAATACTGAACCGCGATGAGCGCGGCCAGCATCCGAATATCGTTGTTGGTTGCGTTGAGGCCAGGTGCGGGATTTTTACTGATCGATACTGCAACATCCTGTTTTACGGCATTATAGAACGTAAGCAAGGTCGAATCTTCGTTTAATGCCGACTCACGATTGGCCGCAGGTATCGTCTTTTGGATAATCGCATCCTCAAAATCCGAGCCGTCCCGTTGGGCGATCATCCGGTTGGCCTCGTTCAGGATAGCCATGACAAAAGTGGCGCTGTCCGCTTTCTGTATATCGTCGATGGCCGACGCATTGATCGAGTTCAGCAAGTCATAGATGGGTTGCATATCTGCGTTATACGTGTTGACTTCCGTGACGTCGTTGTGATGCAGAAAATCATGAGAAAAACCGGCAGAAAATGCATTGAAATTGCTATTGCCGTCAAGGCCACCGCCAAGTACAACCTGGGTATGTCGCTGGAACGTATGATTAAGGTAATACTCGCTGGCATATTTTGTGGCAGAGTCCTTCCAATTGAGCGCGAAAATACTGGCTTTCAATTGCACGTTCTTGGACGTATTGGTCAGGTTATTAGCCACCGCCTGAACGAAATTGGTTACAGATTGCTGTCGTTGAAAGGTTTGCCCGGCATCCGCCTTATTTAGCATCGGGGTCGCATTGGCGGGACCCTGACCTTTGGCGTTGATCATTACTAACGCTGCGGCGATCAGAAGGGATAGGCGTTGGAACATGGTATTGACAGCTATCGGGTAACAAAAATGATGAGGGGATGCGGTGGAACAAGACCCGCAGCAAAATTCTGCTTGATTGGTCCAGGAAGATCTCCGGTGATGTCGAGCTCGATATTGCCTCCTGGTCCGTTTGGCGCCGCGCCATTAATGGAGAAAATGTGACTGCCCTGTGGAAGAACCACAGGTTGCGGTTGATGACTGGCTTGGTTAAACTGCAAGGTAACTCGGGCGTCATTGGAAATTATGGTTAACGAACCTACGCCGCCCGAAAAAATGGTTGAAAATCTTACGGTACCCATAGTTCGGTTTTTACAAAAATGTAATAGGCAGCGTATACTGCCAAGTTCTTTGGCCGCTTTCAAACAAAATACCGTTAAAACACCTTTTTTTGCCCCATGAGATGTTTTATCCAGGGGTAATCCGCAACTCAATAATATTTTCACCTTTACCTAATACTGTTGCGTTCCGCAGATGTAGATGTGGTCAAAATCTATCGCAAGTGGAGACGGTCACGGTCGGTACATTATTCACGGGCTTAGCGTGCCTTTCCGGGCGGGTGCGGCGTTGCTCAGGAGTGAAACGTTTACTGGAATGAAAGGTATTGGCAGTCGCGCCCGCGTGTCACCGTCGCGGTGTGGGTGCCCATGCGCCGGGAACCCTGGTTTTTCTGACAGGCCTGAATAAAGAGTCAAGACAACGACTTGCTTGTCGAATTGCCCCCGAAATCGATCGTTATTTCCAAAATCAAGTAGTTGGCCGGGCTCTGCGGCAAATGGCACCATCGAAGTGCGTTCAAAAAAGGGTGTTTTCACTGTTGACCGAATGAAAAAAAGGTGCATTCTTTGCCTTGTCGGTCCACACTAAGTTGCATTTTCAGTTTATAATTCGCCGCTATGCGCCCTCAATATAAGAGCATTAATCGGTTCCTGGTCGCTACTAATATGATTCCCATCCTGTTAGCGGTCATCCTAGGGTCGAACCAGCTCACCGCGCAAGAGATCCCCGACCAGGTGTTCGTGGTTGTCCATATGTCTCAGGAAGTCCACTACAGCAAGGAACTGCTCAATCGGGAGATCGCGAAATATACAAAAGAAGATTCTGTGACACGCCATGTCCGGCAAAATGGACTGGATAAAGGAAAGATCATCTTTTGGGAAAAGATAGATAGCCTGCGCTCGATTTGGTGGACTTTGAACCTCTCCGCTAAGCAATCAATAAAAACCGATCTGCAGACCGGACCTGTGGCTTATCTGTTTCTTCGAGACTCAATTTATTTCAAGCAGGCGCACAAGGAGTCCCTGCTGGTTTTCGGCGACTTGCAAATAAAGCCGGAATGGTTGAGCCTCAAACTCCCGGAAGACAAGTACAGTCTTGCCTGCATTTGCGAGGGCAAAGCAAGGGAAAGCACATTTCTTCCCACCGACAGCGGCCGGGTCGTTATCAGCGCTACGTATCTTTCGGAGATGAGCAGTCTCAATCCAAGGACATTCACATACGAGATTTTTAACGGGGAAAAGCCGGGTCATTCTGTTACAACGATCGCGTTGAAATTTGCCAACCTCGAAAATCAAAAGACATTGTTTGACCTTGCCGGATTCCTGAAACAAAAAAATCGGGGCTGGGATGTTCCGACAATCACCGAAAAACTATACCCCTTTGTCGAGCGGAACATGGGTTCAGTCCTTCCGAATAATCTAAACAGCTATTTGTTACACACCTCGTCGGCATGGAGCTTTTAGTCAAATTGGCGTTGCTGCTGGCGGCTGCGCCCCTGGCATTTCTGCTATACCGGCCCCTGACCCAATTTCGGGTCCTTCGCATCCTGGTCATTTCCGGGCATGCATTGATCCTGACTGGTCTGACGCTGTTCGTCTTCAATCAATCAGGCTGGAGATGGACGGAGGAGATCAGCTTGTTAAGTGAAACAAGAAAGTCTGCGGCGGATACCGGCATCATCCACTATATCAACCGAAATTTCGTGCTTGTCGATGTGGCCAAGCACCGGGAACTGATTGACGATAACCAGGAAGATCCGGATTACCACGCTCACCTCGCCGTTGTCGATCATCAAAAACTGGAGATTTTGCTAAGAATATTGTGCGATCAGCAAAACTGGATCGACCGCGCCATTATCGATATTGACTTGAATTCGATGCCTTACGATAGTAGCATGGAAGCCGATCTTCGCTGCCTGAGCGGTGGAGAGAAACTCATATTGACCCGAGATCCGGACGATTCGATGCGATATGTGCATCGGCCAGAGATCTATGCAAATGTCCGGGAAGACAGTTATGATGATTACCTGGTCAGCCACTCCATATTCCGCGGCTCCATGTACAGCCTTCCCTATCTGCTATATCTGCGGCAACATCCCAACCGCCACGTCAGGCAAGTATGGAAAGATCGGTTGGTTCAAGAATATGGCGACCAGCGATCCCGATTTATTGTAAGCCCATTCATACCAAAATTCGCGTTGACAAAAGACGAATTCCTAACCGGCGATACAAAACCTTCCAATCCCGACTTACCCCCGGATTCAAACTCCTCTAAATCAAGCCAGCGGATTTATTCATTGGGCGAGTTTGCATTGCCAATAAACAAAGCAATTTTTGTAAAGGAGTTGCAAACGAGAAAGAGATTGGGGCTAAACAACAATATCCTGATCGGCACCTATTCCGGAAATTCAGACGACCTGCATGAGACCTTGTATGGCCCCATGCATGGCCCAACCATCATCTTAAATATCCTCTATGCCATGGAGCAGGGGCAGGACCAGATTTCATGGGCATATGTGATGTTGCTCATTGCCGGCTTTGCGACGATCACCTTTGTTCTTTTCAATCAAGGAATGGGCATTGCCATGTTGCCTTCAAAATGGTTGACATGGTTCAATCCCCGAACTACGGCAGAGAGAAACTCCGACTCCATCGTGTGGCGGTTGCTGATCGCATTGTTCTATTTACCAATCTATTATTTCTTTACCGAGGAAGTGTTTCTGCCATTAATTCTCCTCCTGACTTTTCTTTGTAGCTGGCTTACCGGTCACTCTATAAACATCCTGCCCCTGATCCTCTATTTTGCCGTATTAAAAGGGGCATTCAGTTATGCCCGCAAAATATTCGGACCAGGGAAGCCCATCCCTGCTGACGGCCGACAAATCAAGGAAATCACGCAAAATGCGTGACATTTTGTGGTAGAACCCGTACCTCTCGAAGGGAATTTTCCAGCGGTTGTATTGACTGCCAATCGAACTATCCAAGTTCTTCCCAAGCCGCGGCATGGCAAACGTCGCAAGCAATCAACAGATTACCCTCATCTAAGTAAATGGTATTTCCTCCACAGCTTACCAAGGTATTGCGTTCAGCCATAACTCGATAGTTACGGCCTTCAAACTAGCCAGCGTGGCCGGCGGCAGTATTGGCGGAGGGAGGATTTGGATCGGATGATGGGGGGAGTGGGGAATTTAATGATTGGGATGCTCTGAATAAGATTGGATGGTTCAAAAATTAGCCGTCAGCAAGAAAAACCTGTGAGGAGCCCGTCAGTTGGCATAGAGATACAGCGGAGGTGCGAATGGCAATGGACCACACCAAGATAACTGAAGTGATCGAACGTCTTCCAGATGGTGAAGGCACGCGCATCAACGACAACGGCACCGTACGTTCCGATGGCCAGAAACAACGGATCTCCATATCGCGGGCGTTGCTGAATAATCCGGCCATGATCATCTTCGATGAGGCCACCTCCGAGCTGGACGTGGACTGGAAGCGCAGATACTCAGTAATCTCCGAAAATATTATCACAACCCCATCATCATCTTTATTACCCAACCGTACAACGCAGAATCAAGTGGTAGCCGCCCGGGTATAATTTATTTTGGAAGAATGTATTACTAGAAATTGCATACCATTATGGCAAAAGCGAAAAAAGAACCGAAACGTAAACCAAAGGGAATTGAAATCTCGGAAGAGAATATAAGAGTAGAGCCAGGGCAGCTTACCTTCTTGCCAGCTCTTAAAAAGGTTATTAAGACAAAGGAGCAAGTACAGACTACCCAGGCTATTTAGCTGGCGGAATTGCAATTTGAAGCATATTTTCGTTGCGGACCGAATCAAAAGAGATTTTTTCGGGAGGAGTAAATCCTACTGTAACATGAAAGTTCTCCTCAATGTTATAATACCCATTTTTTTTAAGAATTGAGGTTATCTGAGCCTTTACAGAATTGACCTCTGCATCCGCACCGCCGTTATAACAAACAAAAGAGATTTGAATATTTTTATTTGGAAAAGCATAATTCATGAGTTGCATAACCTCTGCCTCTGAGATCTTCCTTGGAATTATGCCAAGATTATACTGGTCCCTTCCAGCTTGAGGGGCATAATTTGCTGCATTATTCTGTATGCCGCTTCCCCCGCTATCATTGTTTTGCGAATTTGTTACTGGCGGCTTGAGACTATTATCGGCTTGCTGACGGCTGCGAGCTGATCTAGTAGGGCGATGCTTGAAAGCTTCCGGCGTATCGTGTATAACTATGATTTTCGGAGGTACTACTGATGAGTCATTATGTTGAGTGGTCGAATTATATCCCGGCGCAAAGGCGACGTCTACTGAACAATTTCCTTTTGGTAAAATTGATATTACCCAGCACCCAACAATGAAGACTATAATCCCAATTAGGACTTTTACGGTCTTATTTACAACCTTTAATCTGGTAAGGATGGGATTGACGGCAAATACCAATATCGTGAACAATATTGAACACAACGCGACCCTAAAGCCTGTCTGACAAAGCAGGCTACTCATCGACCAATGAATTATTCGATTGAAATATGGCCCTACCGTTATCAAATCTGATAAAACTGCGAGGGCTAACAACACGTTCCGGCTAGTTAAATATCTTCTTATATCCATGCAGCTTATTTGATCCTAATATAAGGAATACAAAACTACAAAACCTTTCTGGGTTACATATATCACTGCCATAATTGTCAAAAGTACCCCAAGTAGACTGACTTGCGATAGCAGTAGTGGGGCTAGGCTCTTAATGTCCATAGGTAGCCAGTCGCATTTATACGAACGTGTCAAAAGTATTGATGAGGCTGGGAAGGATTGAAGCGTTATTCAGGTTCGGTGTCATCTACAGCGTCATCGACGTCACTTTTGAGATCGTCAGCGTCGCTTTCGGCGTCGTCAATATCTTCATAGCTCCGTCTTTCCTTTAAATCATCAATTGACGATTGCAGGTCTTCCGCTTTGCTTTGCAAGTCGACGAACTTTTCGTGAGCCGATTCCAATTTTTTCTTTGTATCAGAAAGCTCCTCTTCGGCTGCCTGCAGTCTATTGTTTAGATCGTTTGCCCGGACGAACGCTACGACCAATAATACCGCGAGGACAAATATGACGACATAAGACCATTTAGATTGTTTCATAAGCATTTTGATATTGGTATGGTTCAAACATTCGCGAAAGCACGAATATGGGCACTCGGTTTTTTGAGATTCCAGGTGAACAGGCCGCCGCAGTCGTTTAGTTTGGCGCAGCTTGCACACTCAGGGAGGTAGCTTTGTTTCCAGTCGGAGATGGATTTTTTGGCGTAAGGCCATAGAACTTCGGGTAGCACGCAGAGCTGGCTATTGTAGATCGACACGTTCATCCCCTGGCTGGCGAGGAATTCGACGGCTTCGGTCAATTGCTCGCGGTAATCGTAAGGGTCGATCCATAGTTGTTGCTCGTTGTGCGGCGTATAACCGACGTATTCGAGACCCATAAAGGCGACCTGTTCGGCAAATGGTAAGTATTTGTAGATAAATCGGGAGAGCTTGGTGAGCCGGGGAATCGTCTGGCGATGGAGCACCACGCGGATCTCGATGCGCTGGCCGTAGCGGGCGAGGTTGTGCAGGCCGAGAATGGTTTGATGGAAGGCGTCGCGCGCCTGGACGATGTAGTCATGTAGCTGGTAGTAATCAGCGTAGACGGGTACGCCAAGCATCAGGCGGTGATAGTCGAGCGCTGCCAGTTTCTCCGCTAGGTCGGCCCAGGCAAAGGACCGGCCATTCGTCAGCACATGGATCTCGGTGCCCGGCAGGTGGGTCTTAATATGCGCGAGAAGTTGGAAGAAGCGTTCGCCCATCAGGGTGGGCTCGCCGCCGGAGATCATGAGCTCGGGGCAATCCTTTGGGATAAGGGGGATCAACTCGCGGTAAATGCCAAACAGGCGGGGAATATCGTCGCGGTCTTTTGGCGGCTGAGAGCACATGAGGCAATTGCTGTTGCAGCGTTCGGTGACAACAAGGGTGTTGTGATGCGAATTGACCCGGTAAAGGGTTCGGATATTTCCATCAGGGCCGGCGACAACGACGTCACCTTCGGCAAGGTGATCGAAGTTAGGGATCCCGAAGACGTGCGGATAGGAAGTTGTCGGGCGAGTTTCGGCGGATGACAATATGCATGCGAAGCCGTCGACGGGAGACGGAGGCGGACTGTCTTCAGAAATAAGGATGGCATGGTGGGCTGGCGCATTCCGGTCACGGGTAATCCGGCCAACGATAGGTTGCTCGAAATTCCCGGCTATGCCCTTAGTGCGTAGTAGCATATTATTGTCGCGGTTTAACCCAGGTTTCAAAAATTCGTCGTACTGCTGAGTCATTGTCCATCCATTCGATCAAGTAGTGGATAATTTCCATGTTCTTTTGGCAGAAGGTACTGGTCGGACGGTATCCATACATGTCGCCCTGGGTAGCGTGGTGGTGGATTGGGTCCGCGCCGCAATAAGCCTGGTAGGCGCAGTCGCTGCAACCGGGAAGACTTTCATTGATGCCAGCGCTGACGATAGCCCGGGCTTTTTCTCCATAGAACACCTCGTCATAGCTGTGGGTGTCGAGGTGTCCGAGGCGAAAGGTCTCGTCCTTCATTTCGGCCAACATCCGACTTTCATCGCTGGCATAGATGGCGCCGTTGTAGTTGAAGGCAATCACGTTGGTGATACAGCCGGTGGGCGAGTTGAGGTCGACGTAGCCGATGGGGAAGGGGGTGAGGATTTTTCTGAGGATGATGGTGGCGTAGTCCTCCCGAAAGTATTCGCCTTGTAAATTGTATTCGATGATCCGATTGAGGGCGATCTTGTAGAAGGTGAGAAAACGGTCCATTTCGTATTTGTTCCTACGCTCATTTCGTAAAGCAAAACCATAAGGCGAAATGGGACGGAGGAAGATATTGCGGAATCCCTGCCGGTAATATTCCTCGACGATCTCAACCGGGTGATCAAGAGACAGGTTCGTGGTCGTCATGAGCGCTGACACGCGCCCAGGGCCAAGGATTTCACGCGCGAGTTGTATCCCGCGGACTGCCAGTTCGTAGCTGTTTCGGCCGGGGCGGGTCCTGTTGGCGTTGTGGATAAAAGCGGGACCGTCGAGGGAAGAGGAGATTAGGATGTTGTGGGTCTTACAGTAATGCAGCATTTCCGTTGTGAGAAGCGCCAGGTTGCTGCAAATAACGAAAGTGACAGTTTTCCCGGCCGCAGCGGCGAGCAGTTCGGTTCGTTGGACAGCATATTGAATATTTTCGAAGGCAAGCAACGCTTCACCGCCCTGAAATTCCATGGTTACATGGGGTGAGGGTGAGCGTAGCATCCAATCGATGCCCTTGTCGAGATGAGCCCGGGACATATCATACCGCTTCTTGTCTTGGGTGACCCGGGAGACCTGGCAATAGTGACAGGTGTGTTCGCAGCGGAGGGACATGACGAAGATATGCAGGGTGGTAAAGCTGTTGAGGAACGCCTTTTTGGTGCGGTAGCGGGTGGCGAGGACGTCGATTAGCGGCGGTACCGGAGATTCAGCAATAAAATGCCCGGCGACAAGATCGGCATAGAGTTCCGGGTCAGCTAGCTTGTCCAGTTCATGGCGAACGAGTCGTTCGGTAGTTGCTATGGGTACCACTAGGTGGTCTCCGACCTCATTTACCAGCACTTCCCGACCAGCGTTCAATTGCGCGAATCGAAAGGGCATGAGGAAATATCCGGTGGCCTTTTGTGCGGCGTAGGCTTGTTCGCTTTTGAACTTCCGGGAGGCTATGCGGGTTCCTGTGTCAGCCATAGGGTTTTTTAATTAAGGTTTTTAAGGAAAAGCTTTTCCTGGGGTGACCGTCGGAGCGGCAAGCGTTTCGTTTGAACATCAGGAGCTCGCTGGCGTTGGAAAACGTTTGGATGTCATGATCAGTCGGCAACTCGAGACGATTTTCCCCCGAGCAGGACGGCGTTTCGAGATAAAAAAGTGCTCCCGGTTTCATCTGGCTTAGCACGCGCGAAATAAAGGGTTGAGAATAGTAATGTATCGTGGCAATAAGGTCAGCTTCGTGGAAGACAGCAGGAAGTCGGCCCTCGAGGTCCAGTTGCTCGCAGGTGACATGGCCTTTGATCTGTGCATATTCCGCGCGGCTGGCTGAAACCATTTGCAAAAAATGTGTATTCCTGTCGATGGCCATAACCTGTTGAAAACGACTGGCAAGAAGAAAGGTATTGCGGCCGATGCCGCATGGGGCATCTATGCAAAGAGATCCAGGGGCGATCAGGCTGCCGTTCAATAATCTTTTTAGTTCTGGAGAGCAGTGTAGAAAATCGGGGTCGTAGATAACTTTGGTTCGCATGGGTGGCATTAGGGCTGAAGTGCTGCCGGATCAAAACCAATCGGGTCGCTAACCACGCCGGGCGGGGACTCTTCAAATTCGCCGTTGGAAAAGGCTTTGGCGACCAGCAGATCCCGAATGTTGTGGGTCTCCCGGCTTATCGCCTCCCGTAAGGAAAAGTCGATGAGGTCGCGCTGAAGTTTTTGCAGGTAGCCGGGTAGATCTTCATCTTTGACAGTCCCTTGTGCGGCGGGGCGAAGGGTAATACAATGCAAGCCGCCTTCCGTATAGACGCTGGTATGGAATTTATCCCCAAACCAGTAGACTGTCTTCATCACCACCTCAGCAGAAAAGAGGTTAGTGTCCACATAGACGACGATCTCGCCGTCGCGAACGAAGCCGGATGTTTTCATTATCTATGATTAAGCGAATCCGCCTGAGCTATGGGAGGAATGAGAGCTGTGCGACGAATGGCTGCTATGAGAGCTATGGGAACCGTGTGAACTATGGGAGCTATGGGATCCGTGTTGGGCAATCAATCGGCTTTGCTCGGGGTTTGATAGCTTTAGCTTAAGAACCGTAAGGAGTTTGCATGCAGCGCCCTCCTGGTCGATGCTGGTCCGGTTTGCGTCCGGGGTGGGGGTGGAAACAGTGCTTGAGTGAACAGAGAGCGCTGCCAGGGCGGAGCCGATTACGAGAGCCACTTTCTGGCTGAGCGAGGGCTGTTTGCCATTGGGTTCCATGGATGGTAATTTACAGCAAACTACGAGTTTTTTATGGGTGGGGCAAGCGGCGGATGCTACTGCGGATGAAAAAGGTGTTTTCACTTTGATAAAAGTCAAGAATGACCCTGGAGGGCCGTCTTGGTAGAGCTAATTTGGGCTGGCCGACCGGACAAAATGTTGCTAAAATGAGATGCTTGGATGTGCTGCTGCTGGTGAATGAAACGCTACTTTCATCGGTCAACCCGCCTCTTTACCGGTAAGGTTGCCGTCGACTGTGGTCGTGGGAGAGCAGCCTGGTGAAGCGCGATTGCCAGTCAAATGACAAAATTGCTGAGTGATATCATCTAACGGCGAGCTCTTATGGGTCAGGATAGGCCAATGTGTCACTAAGTACCCAGGGAGGGCGGATATATATAGTCCTGTTCGGTCATTCCAGCTGGTGGCATGGATATGGTGGCAGTAGTGGCTACATTTCCGACGCGTATCGGCACCAACTCTTAACTACCATGGAACAAGCAAAAAAAGACATTTCTTCGATCATCGATCGTGTGAATAGCTCCTTTCCTGAGGGAAATGACATTAAGGGATTTTCCGGGATTTCGAAAGCGTTGGTAATAGCCTCTTTGACCGACAGCCTGCAAATGCTGGGTGCTCTTGAGCCTTACGACAACCAGATGGAGACCATATTCCTTAAAAGAGAGCTTGCGGAAATCACGGAGCATTTGAAGGATGATATCAGCGTGGACTTTGATAGAATCAAGAATGGTGTATTCAACTCCTTCCTCCGAAGAGTCTCGAGAGTAAAGTTCATTCTGAGGGAGGCATATATAAGTGTTACGGCCGGCCAGCCGATCCGAACGGAGGCTGAAATTGCACAGTCCAAAGCGGACCTTCTGGCACTGACCGATGAAATTGAAGCCTTGAAAAAGGTCTTGCCAGAGGTGACGGCATTGAAAGACTCTACTACACAGGGTATTGCAGATGCGCAAGCGGTGGTCAATGGTCAACGGGAAGCTGTGGTAAAGAATATTGCCCAGGTGCAAGCCGAAGTGACCGCGCTCCGGGAGGACGTTAGCCAAAAAACCCAGGCCTTTTTATCTGAACAAAAAACTACCAAGGAAGCCGCCGATGCGATCCACACAGACATGGTGGCAAAACAAAAGCAGTTGGAGGAGAATCAACAAAAGGTGGCGACGTTTCTGGGAAAGCTGGTGACGGATGCCTCGGCAACGGAGTCCATCAGTAAGAATACCGCAACCTGGGAGCAGGAAATCAAATCAACAAAAGAGCAAATTGCCGCGAACAGCGCGGATTACGCGGGCCTGGCGGCCAAGGCGAAATCGACGCAGCTGGAGATCGATCAGGCCTATGAGAGGATCTTCGGAAAGCCGGATGAGTCGGGACGCCGTATTGGGGGATACTTGAAAGATACGGAAGACCTTAAAGCAGCGCTTCGCTCCTTCCTGGATGAGCAGGAGATAAAATATGCTGCGCAGTTTACCCATATAGAAAGTCTACTCCCCGGTGCGACCAGCGCTGGGTTGGCGGAGGCTTTTGAGAAGCAGAAGAAAAGTTATAATATTCCAATCTTCACATGGTCGGCCATATTTATCACCATTACGTTGATTATGACCGGTTGCAGCATTTATTTGTTTTACGTCCAATTTCTTAAACCGGGGGGAGCCCCCGCAGAGAACTTTAGCCAAGGCTTATTGGCTTTGCTGCGAGACCTGCCTTTTTTTATCCCGACGATCTGGCTGGCTGTCTTTGCCAGCAAGCAGCAGAGTCAGTTCAAACGCCTTCAGCAGGAATATGCGTTCAAGGAGATCAATGCGAAGTCGTTTTACGGCCACAAAAAACAAATTGAAGAGCTCGGGAAGGATGGGGACCGAGAAAGAGAGCTTTTGTTGCAGCTGATCGCGCAGCTTGTTCTTATCACAGCCCAGAACCCCAGCGAAACACTTGACAATAAATCTCACAATGACAGCCCGCCTGTCTTCCAACTGTTCGAAAAACTGTTGAAGAGAGGTGGCAATGAAACTGCGGTGCAGAAGGCAGCGAATGGGACGGAACCTAAGTGAAAAATGGTTGCACGGTGTAATATGATTCAGTCATTTGTTCGCGGTAATCAAAGGGCGGACCGGAATATGTCGAGGACAAATCGTTGGATCGACCGATGAATTCGGAGGTGAGCACGCCGGCCGGCGTGAGAATAGACAAGGCTGGCCATCCGGTTTCCGTTGTAAAACGCTGGTTTAAACCAGCGGGATTGAAATTCGATCGCGAATCCCATCCCTATCTGGCAGGTTTCGAAGGATTCAGTTGGATACCATGCGGAGCCGAATTGACGGATGCCCCTGGTAATTTGGGGAACGGTTACAGCACCCACTCGGATAGAATTGGAGGTCCAGACAGTAAAGTCACCTTCGGTACGAGGGGAGGCGTCGAGCATTTCTATAGCGGTAATCACTAAGTCGTCGTCGTGGTACCGGTAGTGATTGATCGTGATGGGTAACTCTACATTTACATCCCCCTGATCGGTGAATTTCCCTTTTTGCAATACAATGGCGAAGTTGTCAAGCTTTTGAAAGCGCTGACCATTATAGAATGCCAATTCGAAACCACCGCCCCAGGAGGCTTGTAGGGTGCGCAAAAAGTATCGTTCTTCGGCCAAAAACCTTGCAGCGAACGCCATGTTTCTTACGACCCCTTGTCGGTAGTCGGAGTCGGGGAAACTGGTAAAGATTTTTCTCTTTTCATCCACCATTGAAGCGAAGTCAGCAGTACCGCTGCCCGCTGGTCGATAGTCCATAAAACTATTGCCCTGCTGCGACACAAACCCGTGCCCTTTGACAAGTGCGATTACATTCGGGGTTGTTGATGTGCCCGCCACCTTGTTATCGACAATAGTCATCAAGAAGGACGAATTGGGGAACCCCGAATAGTCGTATACTTCGACCCATTTCCTTATGTGTTCAGGTGGCAGCCCGGCAGAACAAAAAGGCCGAAAGTCTTCCAGCAGGTTCCTGACCTCTGTGATATCGTTACTTGTAAACGAAATGCAGATATTATCGGCCAGGATATATACCTTTTGAATAAGGCTGACTATCCGTGGGATACCGGGGACACCAGTGGTATCAAGCCCGACGGCGGGTAGGATGATCGACGGGCCCGGGCTGTCACTGGTAACCAGGAGATCCCCCAGTATGGTGGGAGTGGAGCGATTTCGCGTTTGAACGACGAGCGTCATTGAACCCTTGCCTTGGTTGTTCTCGAAGTTGCGAAGTCGAAGTGCGCCTCGCGGCTCAAGCCTTGCGCCATTTGTCCGGGTAGCCTTTGTCCGTGTGACGGACACGTTCTACATGAATGGCGGCATTGGGATTCATTTCCTTTGCCCGTTCGATGGCTTTTTCCTGGGTTGGCTCCACTGCGCTTGCCCGGTCTGAATTCGGTTTCCTGACGGCGTAGTCGCCTTCTTCGCGACGCTCGATGAAATACTCGTTCTTGTTTGCCATATGTGTATGCGATTTAATTGCGTGATCGGACGGCTGTTTGGCGATGGATTGCCCTGCCGTACTATTCCTTATCGCCTTCAGCCGGATCCCTGACTGCTGATAGACTTGCTCAAACTCGGTTACGGTCATGTGCAAGATGGCGGCCAGTTCTTCCCGGGTGTAGCCGAGATCATCCAGGTATGCACTCACCATTTCGTTGACAATGCCCGGAGACTCGACCGGAATGTTGACCGGCTCCTTTTTTCTGTAGCCAAGCGTGCCCATTTGGGTCCAGAGGTACCGGTATTGATTGCCTGTTACCATGCCCAGGGTGTTGGCATATTTGAGCAGTGCGGCCATCGATACGTACCAGTATGCTTTGAGGTCGGCCAGTTTCTCGATCGTAACCCGCGAAAAGTAGGGGCGGATGTTATTTTCCGGTACCAGCAGCTCGATGGCAAAGGCATATGCTTCGGCCTCGACGTCGCGGTCCGGGCCGACCTTGTTACCAAAATGCAGGATCAAATGAGCCAACTCATGGGCAACCGTCAGACGGTAACGGTCAGGCGGGAGCGATTTATTGACAAAGATCACGGGGATATTGCCGCCGAACCAGGTGCTGAACCCATCCAGTTCGCCAAGGTCGAGCGCGATGACCACTACTCCCTTGTCTTCGATCGTCCTGACGAGCGAGGTGATCCGTCCGTTGGGTATCCGCCAATATTCACGCAGGAACCGGGCACAAAGCTCGGGGCCGCCTTCATCGGGAATATTCCATTTTGGCAATTTGAGCTCCGGTAAGTCAATTTCATCCAGCAGCGTAGTAAAATGCCATTCCGCGATCGTCATCTGCGCCACATACTGCCTCATCTTTCTGGCGGTGGTGGTGAACTTGCGCCGGTAGTGGCCTTCCACCGGAATTACTCTTCTCTCCTGGCAAAAGAAGGCGGTGGGGTAGTCGAGCACGGCTGCAAAATGCTGCAACAGTTGAGGGTCCGGCGTCAGCAGACCCTTCTCGATCTTCGACAATGTGCCCTGCTCGATCCCTATGCGTGCTGCCAGTTCTTCCTGGCTGACGCAGCGCGCCTCCCGCGCAAGCTTTAATATTTCAATATTGATGTTGTTCATTGAATGTCCTCATTGTCGGTTCCGGTTTTCCTTCCCCCGCGGCTACTACGGCGCTTGAGTTTGATCCGCTTTTCGATTTCGCCGATTGCCTTAGGCTCCTGTTGGTCGAAATCCAGAATGGCTTGTTCGGCGGAATACCGGCCGAATTCGTCAACCCACTCGAGGGTATCGCCTATCCAGCATGCGACATAAATACCTTTTATATTGGACCAGGTCCTGTCAGGGATATAGCCGGCAAACAAAAAGGTTGGCTCCTCAGGGAAACCCGGGATCTGCCCCTGCTGCATATAGGTCGTGTGCTGGCGAGTATAAAAGCTTCGCACCGAATAGGTGCTGTCCATTTTCTTGAACCGGACGAACAGCTTATTGTGCACGACCATGCCAAAGATCCCATTGAAGTCGTCGACTCGAACCGCTTCATGGTTTGCGAATCGGGCCCGCACAAACTTTTCGATATGATCGTGGATTATACCGGCTTTGGTCCTCGCCTTGTAATTGACGGGGCCTCCTTCGAGGGTGCCTGCAAACTCACGGATTCGCAGCCAATCGGCAAAGCCACTCCGGATCACCTGCAACAGATCTTCGTGAATATCTGCCAGGATTGGTCTTGCCTCCATTAATCGCAGAATTTCCCTGGTCATGAGCTAATTTTCTCTAAAGGTAATCTATTTGCAAATAGTTATAAAAATATTCCGCAAAATTGGTGTAAAATATTCCGATTAATGTAATGTATTGAAATGCAATGGGGTTACCCGGCAGAACGGGACGTAACGTGAGTGTCGGGGAGGTGTGAAGACGATTCAACTGAAATCGCACAGAAAAGCCTGCTATTTTTTCATTTTGGGGGCGGCGGATGGCGGGGCCGAGGGGGCGATGTCGTAGGCGGTTTCGAGTTTGGATTCGCTGAGGACGAAGTGGGTCTGGACGGTGCCGATGTTGGGGAGGGTGGCGAGCTTGTTGCGGAGGAAGAGGTTGTATTCGTTCATGTCGGCGATGGCGACTTTGAGGAGGAAGTCGTATTCGCCGGTGAGGTGATAGCATTCCATGACTTCGGGGAATTTGCAGGCTTCACGCTCGAAGTTGGCGAGGGCGCTTTGGGCGTGCTCCTTTAACTGGACGTTAGTGATGGCGGTGAGCGATTTGGCGACGCGGGTCTTGTCGATGAGGACGACGTATTTGCGGATGATGCCGTTGGACTGGAGCTTGTTGATGCGCGCGGCGATGGCGCTGGGCGATTTGTTGATCTTGTCGGCGATCTCCTTGGCGGTGAGCTGGGCGTCGTGCTGGAGGAGGTGGAGAATGCAGCGGTCGTCCTGATCTAAGCTGATTTCCATGATGCGTTTTTTACTGTTTGATGGGCAAATTTGGGGCGTGCGATAGACTGCTGGTCGATGATCATTTGGGATTTTTTGCTCGAGGAGGGCGAGAGCTTCCCTGTTGTGATTTTTCTGAATGAGGTCTTTGGGTTTTGTGTAGGTGAAGATGCCGGCGGCTTTGCGTTCACCGGAGCTCTTTCCCCATTCGTACGTGTACCAAATTTTTTGACCGTCGCGTGTCACTTTGCTTCAGATTTCGATGCTCATTTTTGCGGGTTTGTGAACATCCAACTGTCCGCCATTTGTCCGCCAAAATCGGCGGACATAAGCGGAAAAAAGTGGCGGACATTTGGCGGACAGGCATCAAAAAAGCCTGTAAATCATTGATTTACAGGCTATTATAGTGCGCGGGATGAGATTCGAACTCACACGCCTCTCGGCGCTACCACCTCAAAGTAGTGCGTCTACCAATTTCGCCACCCGCGCAACCGGGGCGGCAAAAATAAGGCTTTCGCCGCGGATTTTCAACCATTTTATAAAGAACCCGTTTTTGCCGGGCCATCGTCGATCCATCCCTGCGCCATCGCCGCAGATCCGCTACTTTTTCAAGACGATCCTAAACGTCGTACCCTTCCCGAGATCCGACTGCCGCACAAAAAGCTGCCCTTTGTGATACTGTTCAATGATCCGTTTGGACAAGCTTAACCCCAGCCCCCAGCCCCTTTTCTTCGTCGTAAACCCCGGTTTGAAGACCTTCTGCAGATTCCGCGCGGAGATGCCCTTGCCAGTGTCAATGACGTCGATGACGATCTCCTTTTCCTGATCAAGGATACTTATCACAATGCTTCCTTTCCCCTCCATCGCATCCAAGGCGTTCTTTAGCAGATTCTCGATCACCCAGTCAAAAAGCGGCGGTGAAATTCGTGCGCTGATCGACGATTCCATCCCCGGAGTCGGAGACGCGGCCTCAGGGGCAGCCACCCCGGGCGTTGACAGCGTAAACTGCACCTTCCCCGTCGCGCGCTTGCGAATATATTCCATCATACTGCGTACCTGCGCCACCAGGTCACGCTCCTCCAACTGCGGCTGACTCCCGATCTTCCCAAAACGATCCGACACCAGCTTCAACCGGTCCACATCCTTTTGGATCTCCTGCACCGTGCGCGGATCGACATTCGTCTCCTTCAACATCTCCACCCAGCCTTCAAGCGAAGACACCGGCGTGCCAAGCTGATGCGCGGTCTCTTTCGCCATTCCCGCCCAGAGCTGGTTTTGCGTGGCTTTGTTGCGGATCGTGATCGAATAAAGAATAAAGAATATGAATAAAGCAACGATGAACAACTGTACCAGCGGATAATACCGCACTTCATCCAGCAGGCTCGTATGCCCGTAATAGTAACGGTTGGCAATAAAAGGCTTTTGACTAAAGACCACCTCCAGCGGCGGGTTCTCCTTCCGGAACTTTTTTAACTGAGCGTACAAATAATTGGCATCCCGGCTGGCCTTGGCCGAATCCAGGTTGATCCACTCCATAATGCTGTCCCGCTCATTGGTCTCGATGATGGGAATATCCTGCTGCCCGTTGCGGATCAGGTTGGGCAATGTGAGATCCATCCCGGGATGACTAAGGATGGCCTGCGTGGCGGCTACCCATAGCGTTACCTTCTGTCGTTCATCCATGGCGATCTTCCGCGCGAGGTACTGGGAATAAAAGATCGTTGCGCTCACGATGCCGATAGCCACCAGCGCAAGAAGAGACCGCCAATTCAACAAAGCCCGTATCATAGACCGAATTTATAAAAAGCGGAGCAGTAATAGACGTTTACCTTATTTTTGGGACACATTGGCGGCCGGAGGCCGCCCAGCACAAATATCTTCATCGAGTGACGCCGACTATCGCAATTGTCATACTAAACTGGAATGGACGTGGTTTCCTGGAAAAATTTCTCCCTTTTGTCGTGTCGAGCCTTTGCCCGGGGGCAGAACTGATCGTCGCCGACAACGCGTCCGACGATGACTCGGTGGCCTTTGTGCGTGCCCATTATCCCCAGCTTCGGATCATCGAAATGGACCGGAATCGCGGTTTTGCCGGCGGCTACAACGAGGCGCTGCGGCAGGTAAACACCGACTATTACGTGCTGTTGAACTCGGACGTGGAGGTCACTCCGGGCTGGCTGGAACCGGTGATCGACCTGATGGAAAACGACCGCTCGATCGGCGCGTGCCAACCCAAGATCCGGATGTATGCCGACAAACGCTCCTTCGAATACGCCGGAGCCGCCGGAGGTTGGCTTGACTACCTGGGATATCCCTTTGCAAAGGGCAGGGTGTTCGACGATTGCGAAGAAGACAATGGGCAGTATGACACGGCGGAGCCGATCTTCTGGGCGAGCGGCGCGGCGATGTTTATCCGCGCGAACCTCTTTCATGAAATGGGGGGACTCGATAACTATTTCTTTGCGCACCAGGAAGAGATCGACCTGTGCTGGCGCCTGCAGCTGGCGGGATATAAGATCTATTCCTGCCCGGCGTCGGTGGTGTATCACGTTGGCGGGGGAACGATGCCGAAGGGCAACGAACGAAAAGTGTTTTTGAACTTCCGCAACAACCTGATCATGATGGCGAAAAACCTCCCCGCCGCCCAATGCCTTTGGAAGCTCCCGTACCGTTTTCTGCTGGACTCGATCTCTGCCTGGAAGTCCCTGCTGGCCGGCGAGGGAGTTTACTTTTTAGCGATCGCGGAAGCCCACCTGGCATTTCTTAAATGGGTGGTTATCAATCGTAAGCAGAGCGTTTTCCCAAAGAAAAGAGGCGGGGTGCTCCTGGGCTGGTATCGCGGCGCCATCGTTTGGCAATATTTTGTCCTCGGGAAGAAAACTTTTACCGAAATAGTAAAAGATAAACGGTGATTTTTTGACGGTTTATACTATTTTTGCCTGCAATTAAATAGCTATGGATCAACCAATAACAGATCAGCCTATCGAACTAAAAGACCCCAAGCTGAAAGACTTTGCACACAGCTGGGTAGACTCTTCGGTATTCCTTTTCTATCTCGAAGTGTTTTGTATCGTCGCCTTTCTCTTTGGGGCTTCCTATGGACTCTATTCCCATCGCTATAAAGGGAAACCGGAGGTCGAAGTTCCCGGAAACACGTTATATACCCCGCAATACAAGTAAGCGTCCGGGCAAAAAAGATTTTTCAGAGACCCTGCCTTGCCTTATTTTTGCAACCCCGTTAAGGGTTTGAATAGTTCTTTAGACAAATATTCACGCGGAAGTAGCTCAGTTGGTAGAGCGCAACCTTGCCAAGGTTGAGGTCGCGGGTTCGAGCCTCGTCTTCCGCTCCAGGAATTCCATCGGCGACTGCCGGTGGAATTTTTTATTTCGGCTATCTTTATCACCCTCGATAAAGCGGTTGCCCGGGTGGCGGAACTGGTAGACGCGCAGGACTTAAAATCCTGTTTCCCGCAACGGAAGTACGGGTCCGATTCCCGTCCCGGGCACGATCCCATCTACTGCTCCCGGAGATTTTTCACCGGATTCGCCTGCGCTGCACGCATCGACTGCGACGCAACCGTCACCAGTGCAATCCCGACCGCCAGCAAACCCGCCGCGACAAAATTCCACGCCCGCAGCGGAATATGATACGCAAAATCCTCCAGCCACCGGTGCATCGCCCACCACGCAATGGGCGTTGCCATGACCACCGCCATGACCACCAGCTTCAAAAAATCACCCGACAGCAGCGCAAGGATGTTGGTTGCCGTGGCGCCGAGGACCTTCCGGATGCCGATCTCTTTGACCCGGTGGCGGGCGGTAAATGCGGCGAGACCGAGCAGCCCCAGACACGAGATGACGACCGCGATAACCGAGAAGACAACGATCAGGACGGACGTCCGGCTATCGGCTTTATAAAGGCTGTCAAACGCCTCGTCAAGGAATGTATAATCAAACGGCTGGTCGGGCGCAAGCCGTGACCACTCGGCCCGTGCGGCCTCCAGCGCTTCGCTTGCCTTGCCGGGCAACGCCTTGACATAAACGATGCTTCGCCAGGACGCCCGGTTGAGGATGACGAGCGGGCGGATAGCCTCGTGCATACTCGCATAGTGGAAGTCTTTGACGACGCCAATGATCCGGCCGGTATCACCCTGAAAGAAGAAACGCTGGCCGACGACCGGCCGGCGGATGTTAAAGCGGTTGATGGCCGTCTCGTTGAGGACGAAATTGTGCCGGTCGGTTGGCTGTTGCGGATCAAACCAACGGCCCTGTTGCATCTCCAGCGAAGTGGTTTTTTTAAAGCTTTCGTCCGCCGAGAACTGGCCGACAACGGGGACAAAGTCCGGCGCCTTGCCGTCCCAGGCAGCCGAACCCTCATTCGAATTCGTCACGGCGACGACCGTCTCACTGGCAAAGCTGACGCTGCTGACGGCCGGATGATTCAACAATTGTTGTTTGACGCCGGCGGCGACGCTGCCGATCTGCTCCTCTGTTTTGCCGGCCATGATGGCCCGCGGAAGCCGGAAAGTAAACGTTTGGCTGCGGTCATAGCCGGGGTTGGTATGCTGGATAAACTGTAGCTGACGCTGGATGATGATGGTGCTGGCGATGAGTACGATGGAGAACGTGAATTGCAGCACGACAAGGCCTTTCCGCAGCATAATGCCCTTGAAGGCGGACGGCGTCGATTTCTTAAGGACATTCAGCGGTTTGAACGAGGACAATAACAGTGCAGGATATACGCCATTGAGGAGGGTGGCGGCCAAAAGGGTCCCCGCGATGATTTTCCACGTCTGGGGGTTGGAAAAGGGACTTTGGATAACGGACCCGGACAACTCCCTGAACGGCGGCATGGCCAGGGTTACACAAAGGAGCGTGGCGATGAGGGAAAAAAGGCTGATCGCCAGCGACTCGAAAAAGAACTGCCCAAAGAGACTGGCCTTTCCGGCGCCGACGACCTTTCGAATGCCGACCTCTCTGGCCCGCTGACTTGCCCTCGCCGTGGTGAGGTTGACATAATTGATACAAGCGATCAGCAGGAGGAAGACGCCGAGGATGCCGGCGATATATACCGTCCTGCTGTTGCTGTGTTGGAATGTGTCGTCTATCGTGAGATCGGTCTCGAAATGCAGGTTGTTCAGCGCAACGAGGTTGATGGTGTTCCCGCCCGAGGGGGGATTGTTGCGTTGCAGAATGCCGGTTGCGGCCTTGCCTGCAGCGACGGGGTCGGCGGCAGGCTGCAGCTTGACAAAGATCTGGAAGTTGTAGTTGTTCCAGCTGGTACTGTTGTCCCGCCGGCTGGGATCGGCCAACAGGGCATCGATTGGCCTGAGTATATCGAACTGGAAACTGGAGTTGGCCGGGTTATCCCGGATGATACCGGCGACCCGGTATGGCACCGAGTCGATCGGCAGGACCTGCCCCATGGGATCGTTGTCACCGAAATATTTTTTGGCCTTCGACACGGTGAGGATCAGGCCACGCGGATTATGCAGGAATCCGGCGGGGCTGCCCGCGACAAAGTCGTAGTGGAAAAGCGAAAACCAGGTGTTGTCGACAAAGGCGCCCGTTTTCTCCTCGATGAGCTCGTTGCCGAGATGGATCGTGCTTTGATAGGCCGGCTGGAAGCAGGCTACGGTGGCGACGGCGGGCAATTCGGTTCGCACGTGCTGGCCAAGCAGGAAGGTGGTCGATGGCCAGACCCATTTGGATTCGGTAAAGAGGGTGTTCAACCGGTAGATCCGGCCGCTATCCGTATGGTAACGGTCAAAACTCATCTCGTTGTCTACCCAGAGAAAAATAAGGATCGCGGCGGTCATGCCGACTGCAAGACCAAAGACATTGATACCGGTGGTGTGGGCGTTGCGGGCAAGGTTGCGAAACGCGGCGCGCAGATAGTTTTTAAGCATGATCGTTAAGGTCGTTCGCCCCGGGCAAAATGTTGCATACCCCGCGCTGCACCCCTCACTCACTCCTTAAGCTCCTCGCCGGATTCATCAACGCCGTTTTTACCGACTGAAGACCCACTGTCAGCGTTGTTATCACCATCGCGACCATAGCCGCCGCCACAAAAACCAGCGGGTTGATATCAATCCGGTAATAGTACCCCGCCAACCACCGATGCAAAAAATACCACGCGATCGGCGTCGCAATCCCGCAACTCACGAGCACGAGCTTTATGAAATCCCCCGACAGCAACAGAGTTACCCGCCCCACTGACGCACCGAGCACCTTCCGGATCCCGATCTCCTTCGCCCGCTGTTCGGCCGTATACGCCGCCAACCCGAAAAGCCCCAGACATGATATAAAGATCGCCAACCCCGCAAAGACACCCGCCAGTTTCCCGATCAGCGTCTCCAACGCGAACTTCGACGCATACTGATCGTCCACAAACGAATAATTGAAAGCCGCATCACGATTGTACCGCTCAAAGACGGACTTTAGTTTGGCCAAAGCATCAGAAGTCGAAACCGTGGGCGCGATCCGGTAGGTGACCGTCCAGGTCCAGCCCGGCTGATAGACATAGATCGTCGGCTCGGGAGTTCCAAACGGATTGTTGGTCAAAATATTTTTTACGACGCCGACGACCCGGAGACGCTGCGGCGCATTGGCGACCGGCCAATGGATATAGGTGTTGATCGGCTGCTTCAACCGCATCCGCTGCACCGCGGCTTCGTTGAGGATCACGCAGGTGGAATCGATAGTTGAGTTGCCCGCGAAATTACTTCCTTCCACAAAGCCGATCCCCAGCGTCTTGAAAAAACCATTGTCCGACACCGCGTTCATCACCGGCGCAAAGGCATCCCCCGCCTGCATTCCCGGCCACTGGTCGACAATATTATGCGAATGTACTTCCGTCGCCGGGCTCAGCGATCTGGTCACCCCGGCGACAACGCCTGTCTGCAGCACCTCCTGTCTGAATGAAGTATAGTTCGCGCCCGGGTCGCCGCTGATGATCAACCGGTTTGGATCATATCCCCGCGGCCGGACCCTGGCATATTCGATCTGCTGATAGACGATCGCCGTACCGATGATGAGCCCGATACTACAAGTGAACTGTAATACGACAAGGACCTTTCTCGGCAACGATGCGTTTCGCCCCATACGGATCGATCCCTTCAGGACCTTCACCGGTTGAAACGACGAAAGATAGAACGCCGGCCGGCTTCCCGCCAACAGCCCCACAACGAATACATAGCCCGTCATGACCAACCAGAAAAGACCGCTGCTCCAGGGAATTCGGATGATCTCACCCGTTATGGCGGTAAAGCCCGGTAGCACGATCCGGACGATCAACAACGACAGCACAAAAGCGGCAAACGTCATTACCAGTGATTCGATCAGGAACTGCAGGATCAAACCCCTTCTCGAGCCGCCGATCACCTTTCGCACCCCGACCTCTTTTGCGCGCTTTTCGCTGCGGGCCGTCGACAGGTTCATAAAATTGATACAGGCGATCAGGAGCACCAGCACCCCGACGATACTAAACATCCACACATAGTCGATAAGCCCGCCGGAAGGCCACCCATCCTTCGTATCCGTGACCAGATGCCAGTCCTTCATCGGGAACAAAATGGGTTCGCGGTGAAAGGCCGCGTAGGTCTCCGGGGAATAATGTTTGACCAGCTGGGACACCTTTTGCTGCGCTTTCGCGGGATCGGCGCCCGGCTTCAAGGCTGCATACAACACAAAATATGCATCACCCCATTTCGTCGTCGCCGCCCGCACCCAGTCGTTGGAGTTGACAAATTCCCGGAATGGAAAAAGAAGATCAAAATGAAAACTTGAATTTCGCGGCAGGTCCTTGATCACCGCGGTGACCTTGCGGGGACCTCTGTTTACAAAACGGATTGTCCGGTTGAGGGCGGCAGTATTGCCAAACGCGGCTTTCGCCATCGATTCCGAGATGACCACAGAACCAGGTTCTTTTAAGGCAGTCGCTGCATTTCCCTCCACCAACGGAAAGGGAAACACCTGCAGGAATTCTTCCCCTACCTGCAGACCATCCCCGGCGATCCGCTTGTCGTTTACGATGAGCTCGTCTCCGCCGCCAAAGCATGGCGCCACATACGCGACCTCGGGGACATCATGCTTCAGCGCATCTCCGACCGGCAAACTGACATCGGCCTGATTCCGCATGACCCCATTATCGCTAAAACGGAAACGCACCTGGTAGGCGCGCTCATAACCGGGGATGAACCGGTCATAGGAAACCTGGTTGGTCACCCAAAGACCGATCACCAGCGCAACGGCCATGCCCGTCGCCAATCCCGATAAATTTAAAAGGCTGTATACTTTTCCGCGGACGATATTTCGCCAGGCGGTCTTTAGATAGGTGCTGAGCATGCGACCCTCGAAGCTAAAAAAATGCCGGTTTTCAAAATACTAAAAACCAACAAAATACAAAATAGTTCCGCTCCGCAATGCCCGCATTCGATACACCGGATGTCCGGATCATGCTTATTTTTTCCCGATCCGGCAGTCGTTTTTCCCGATAGCGGGGTGTGCCCCCGGAGGCGCGGCCTAATTTGCGCCAAAATTCACCGTACATGACCGAATATATGACTCGCTTGTTGAGCAAGCCAATGACCCGCTTGATTAGCATGACAATATTAACCCTCGCCATACTAACAACCGTAAGTGTCAACGCCTTTGCAAACGACGGCGACGAAGCCGGTGGCTCGATAACCGGTAAGGTAGTAACCGCCGACGGCCAGCCCGCGGCGGACGTGACCGTCACGATCATAACGCTGCACCGCTCCACCACTACAAACGAAGAAGGATTGTTCCGATTCAATCATGTAGCGACTGGCTCCTACGAGATCGAAATAAGCCTTGTGGGCTATGAACGGGTCGACCGATCGGTGCAGGTGCAAGGGCTAAAGCCGGTTCAGCTCTCCGTCCAACTGGCTGTGTCCGGCAAACAGCTGCAGGAGATCACCGTGGTCGGTTCCCGCACGCCCAACCAGAAAAAAGCCGACATCGGCAAAGCCGGCATCGCGGCCATCGACCTGCCGCAGAGCGTCGCCGTCGTAGACAAAGAAGTGCTGGACCGCCAACAGGCCCTGACGATTGGCGACGCGCTTATGAACGTCACCGGGGTCTATCTCATGGGCACCACCGGCGGAGTTCAGCAGGAGATCGGCGCGCGGGGTTACTTATTCAATAGCACCAACACCTTCAAAAATGGCATGAAGTTCAACAACGGCGTAACCCCCGACCTGAGCGCCGTGGAGCGGATGGAATTTCTGAAAGGAAGCGCCGCCATCCTGATGGGGAACGTGACCGCGGGGGGCGTGATGAACCTGGTTACCCGGAAGCCGCTCTTCGAAGAGGGAGGACAGCTGAGCTTTCGCACCGGTAGCTACGACTTCTACAAACCGACCCTCGACGTCTATGGCCCGGTCTCGGGAAGTAAGCATGTTGCCTACCGGGTGGTATCCTCCTATGAGAAGGAACGATCCTTTCGCGACAACGTCCGCGGCGAACGCTACTATATAAATCCCTCCCTGTTGATAAAGGCGGGCCGCAAAGTACAGGTGTTGATGGAGGGGGACTACCTGACCGATACACATACCAGCGATTTCGGCGTGGGCGCTATCAACTATGTAATCCCCCCTATCCCGAGAACCCGGTTTCTCGGCGCGCCCTGGAGCACAAACAAGGCGAGCGAAAGCAATATAACCGTCACCACCACCTACGCCATCAACGACCGCTGGCAACTAAAGAGCCTTGACGGCTTTTATAATTATACCGTCGGCCTGTACGGGACCACGCGGCCGGATGACGGCGGGGGCGCGGCGATCCAGACAAACGGCAATTGGGTCCGCGGCGTACAACGGTCTGCGGCAACAGAACATTACGTTGTAGCCGAAGCCGACCTGACCGGCAAATTCAACACCGGTACCCTCCGCCATCAATTTCTGTTTGGCGTCTCGGCGGACAAGGATCAGACAAACTCTTTGGCCTATAATCTCCTTGCGGTCTATGATTCGATCAACATCTTCGATCTGACAAAATATCCCCAACGAACCGATATCCCGACACTGACGCGCAACACATTCACAAAGGCGCCCCTGTCTACAGCAGCCGCCTATATCCAGGACCTGGTCAGCCTCACACCCGAACTAAAGCTGTTGCTCGGCGGCCGCCTGGGTTATATCCAGTCGCTTAGCAACGTGTATGCTTACTCAACCGCCAAAACCACCGCGAGCGCCGTCTACGCCCATCCGTTCACCCCGCGGGCGGGGATTGTTTTCCAGCCGGCGCCTACCCTGTCGCTGTTTGCGAGCTATTCCAATTCGTACAATACAAATTCGGGTACCGATACGGCCGGACACGCCCTTCCATTGTCGTTTGTCAACCAGTATGAGGCAGGTTTCAAATCGGATTGGCTCGACCGGCTGATCTCCATCAACGTCACCCTCTATATGATCGAAAACAGCAACCTGGCCCAGATGAGCCTGGCGGGCGGCAATACAAATACAAATATCAAAGAACTCGCCGGCCAGGTCACCAGCAAAGGGGTGGAGGCGGATTTTTCCGCAAAACCGATGGCTGGTTTCACAATCATGGCGGGCTATAGCTACAACAACGCCCGGTACACAAAAAGCAATACCTATCCGACCGGAAGCAAACTACAGTATGCCCCGGCGAACATGGTGACGGGGAATGTGTGGTATGCCTTTAGCGGAAACATGCAGGGCCTTGGGATCGGGTTGACGGCAATGTATGTAAATGGCATGAACGGAGGCCGGGTACCAAGGCAAAATCCGACGGCCGCGCAAAAAAACTATGCGCTGATCCCGCTGCCCGAGTTCACGGAGGCCGATGCGACCGTGAGTTACAGCTACAAGCAATTGACGTTTGCCGTGAAGTGCTCGAATCTCCTGGACGCGCCGGGATACTTTGCCCATGAAGACGGCAGCGTGAACCCCATTGCTCCGAGAGCGTTTGCGGCGACGGTTTCTTGCCGGCTGTGATCAAAGGCCTGCCATCCGGGCGCCGGGCTATTTGACGGTTACGACGATCCTGTCCGAACCGGAAAGCCGCGCCGAGGGCTCTTCCTTTGTCCCGTGATCCGTATAGGTAGCAGTGAGCGTATATGCGCCGGGGCGATCAAGATGGAGAATCCCGCTCGTGCCAAAATACCACGAATGATCCGGCCGGGCAGCCGAATGCAGGATCCACCGAACCGTTGCCCGGATCGCAGCCACGCTCAATTCGGGGTGCGACGGCATCTTTTCTATACGCCCCCAGATATCCGAAGAACCGTTCTTGACCCGTTGCACCAGCGTATCCATATTGGCTTTGGTCGCAGGATACCGTTTTGCGATCTCAAAAAAAGAAGGCCCGAGCGACCTGGCATTAAATTGATGGCAATTGTAACAATTGTTGACAGCCATGATCGTCAGTGCAGAATCGATCTTTCCGCGGCCGATCGAACCGCCCGCCGCCAGTTCAACAATAACTTCCCTGGTATTTATCTCGTCATACCGGGAATCCCCATCCTCGGGATCGCTCACCTCGATCTGCCAGGCAACCGACGAGCCGGTCGAGATGACAGCATTCCGCACCGGCGTCTCGATGCGGACGACGGGCGGATGATTGGGCTGAAAGGGGACCGCAAAAAGGAGCATAGCTGCAATCGTAAACATCGATCGATTCCGCATAACTACAATTTATCGATCTCTTTTGCTACCCGCCATGCCGAGCGGAGACAAGATTCCATCCCCCTGCTCATATTGTCGGCATAGGTTCCCGCAAAATAAAGCCGGCCTTCCGGCTGCATGATCTGAGGCCAGAACTTGTGCATTTCGCCGATGGGGAAGGGCTCCATCTCACAGGCCGGCGCAAATTTATCCTTCGTCCAGTCGAGCGTGAGTGCCTGTTCGATCGTGTCCTTCTTTCCCGGGTATACCTGCCGGAACGCGGCAAGCACCCGCTGGGGCGAAAGGCCACCGGGGCCAAAGGCCTTCAGGATGATCCGGTCGGTTTGGACCTGGTTTGTCTCAAGCCAAATAGAGGAGATATCGGGATGCTCAAATTCCATATTGATGCTTGGAAAGCCGTCCTCCAGCCAGAATTTCGTCGCTGCTTCAAAGACATAAAAGGGATGCGACGAATAAGCCAGGTTGTCAACGACATATTGTTTAGGACCCGACAAGGCTGGGCTAACCGGGATACTGCGAAAGACAGGCAATGTAATGCAAACGACAAGGGCGTCGCCATTTAACTGCTCTTCGGTCTTGTTGTACGCCCGGTAGCTGACCGCCACTCCCTGCGGCGTATGCCGGATGGCCGTGACCGGATGATTGAGCCGGACGCGGTTTCCAAGGCGTTTGGCAAAAGCCATCGGCAGTTGTTCGTTTCCATCTTTCAGGTGAAAGGTCTCACCTTCCGACATCGGTATCCCGCGCGAATACATCAGCGATAACCGCCACAGCGCATAAAGCGCATTCGTATTCCGGCCGCCCATAAATCGCAGCGCGGCGGCGGAAGCGCCCTCCTTTTTGTACAGATCGGCGACCGGGATATGATCGAAGTCGTCATAGCCGACACCAAAAGGTTGACTGGGATCGGTGAATTTGTCGATATAGCGATGCAGATAAAGATCATGAAGGCCATCAAACGTTCCCGCCGCCAGATACCCCACCTCCCGTTCATTAAACCCCAGCGCCCGCAGTACCGCCGGGTCCCGTAGCTGGGCGGAGCTGTAGAACTTGCCGCCGATCATCCGGAGTTTGTCCTTGTCATAAGCCGCATCCGATCCTTCGGCATTTGGATAGGGAATGGCGGTGAGATGGAACTCATCGACGTATTCGAAGAACTTTTCATAGCCGGGCCTGGTGACATGGTCGGCCCCGAAGTCCGCGTAAAGCCCGTCGGACAAGCCGTCGCGGCCGGTATATACATGCCCGCCATAGCGACCCGATGCTTCCAGCACTGTAACGTCGTGCCCACCCTTCATCAGCTCATAGGCGCAACAAAGACCGGTGATCCCCGCTCCCGCGACGATGACCTTTTTTCTGCCGGCCGAACGAGGCAAACGGAGCGCCAGCCCGCCGCCGGCAGCAATCGTATTTCGGATAAATTTGCGTCGTAACATCGTTTCACAAGATAAGGAATTGCATTATTCCACGCGCAGATTGGCCACCGGATTGGCCATCGCAGCCTTCACCGCCCGGAACCCGACTGTCAGCCAGGCAAGGACCATCGTCAAAAGCACCGCCACCCCAACCACCCACCAGGGGAGGGTGATGCGATTGGCAAAGTTCTGGAGCCATTTATCGACCGCCCACCATGCCAGGGGAATGGCAATGAGATTCGCGAGCAGGACAAGCCGGAGAAAATTCACCGTCAGCAATCGCACAAGTTCCGGAACCGAAGCGCCAAGCACTTTGCGGATACCGATCTCTTTCGTGCGCCGCTCCGTCGCGAGGGTCGCCAGGCCGAAAAGCCCGATACAAGAGACAAAGACGGTGAAAATGGCGGCAAAGCCAATAATCTGTTTCCATTTTTCCTGCGCGTCATAGGCGTGAAGATTGTCCTCTCTTCTGAAGGTATAGCTATAGGGATAAAAAGGCGCGAGTTTTTTGAACACCGATCCGATAAAGGCCAGCGTGGCAGGCCGGCCCCCCGGAGCGATCCGGATATTGAATTCGATGTCGTTCCAGGACTCCATGGTGAACAACTGGGGGTCGATATTTGCGGTCAGCGGACTATAGTTAAAGTCGCGGACAACACCGATGACGGTCATGCGCTGATGGTTGGCCTGCAATTCCACGGTTTGACCGATGGGTTCTTTCCATCCCGCCTTCCGGACAAAGGTCTCGTTGACGATTACCGACCGGAGGCTGTCCGCAGGAAAATCGGGCGAGAAGTTGCGGCCCCTGACCAGGGGGATTTCCAGCGTGCTGAAATAGTTGTCATCGACACGCTCGTACCAAAAAACGACCTCGTTATCACCGGTGCGGGCACTCGTCCGGCGCCAGACGATGTTGTGCCGTGCCACCGCGCGGACCGCAGGATCGGCAAGCAATTCGGTCCGGAATACCCGGGCGAAGGCCGGGGCATTGTCGGCATCCATATTCACCGTCAGCAAATCGCCGTCATTGTACCCGAGGTCCTTATGGGTCAAATAACTGAATTGCCGGGACATGAACACGGCAGAAATGATAAATCCGCCGGCCAGCGCGAACTGAAGAACGGCGAGGCCCTTGCCCAGATAGTTCCCCCCGGTAAGCCGGAAACGCCGGTATAGAATATCCACCGGATTAAATCCGGACAGAACAAGGGCCGGATAGAATCCCGCGGCAAACGCCGTCAGCACGAAAAAGATCACCGTCAGCAACACCAGCCGGGCGTCGAGCAACCAGGACAGACTGAGCTGTTTGTTGGCCAGCACATTGAATACCGGCAGCGCAAGCAAGGCGAGCGCAATCGCGAAAACAAACGAGATTCCGCAGGCGACGATGGATTCGCCAAGAAATTGCCAGATCAATTGCCGCCGCCTTCCGCCGACGACCTTCCGGACACCGATCTCCTTGCTCCTTTTCTGGGCCTGGCCGATCGTGAGATTGATAAAATTAATACAGGCGATGAGCAGGATAAAACCGGCGATCCCGCCAAGTATATAACCGTATAGCGGATCGCTGATGGCGGAGCGGTTATCGACGCAGTATATCTTGCCGAGGTGGATCGCTGTCAGGGGCTGCAGCCCGACATTAAACGAGAGTTGGAAACCCTGGCTATGAGCGGCCTTTAGCGCAGGGGCTGACTCGGCCAGGAATACGCGCCGGATCCTGGTCAGGACGGCACCCGCATCGGCCCCATGATTCAACAGGAGGAAAGTGCAGACATCGTGTTGCATCCAGTCTGGTCCACCACTTATCGCCTCATTAAATGACATCGGCAGGAGGATGTCGAACTGGATGGTCGAGTTTTGCGGGCAATTTTTGGCCACCGCAGTGATGGTAAAGGGTACGAACTTTTTTTCGATCTCGATCTCGAGGATCTTCCCAAGGACATCGGAATTCCCGAAGTATTTCTTTGCCATCCGTTCGGTAACCACCATGCTATGCAGACCGGCGAGCGCAGTGCCGGGATCGCCCCTTAGAACGGGGAAGGAGAAAACAGAGAAAAAATTCTGGTCGGCGAAATGGACAGCCTGATCGTAGGCCTGACCGTCTTTTTTCAGAATATAGTCCCTTTCGCAGATGCGGGTGTACGCCTTTATCTCGGGGATCACCTGCTTAAACGACGGCCCAAAAACGGTGCCGGTCCAGCCGGTATTGGCACGTAACGATCCGTCCGGATTAAACACCTGCATCGTGATCCGATGCAGCTCGTTGCGATTGGCATGGAACCGGTCATAGCTCCAGTCATCCTCTACATAGAGAAGGATCAGCATACAACAGGCAAGCCCGATGCTGAGCCCGGCGATATTAATGACGGACACAACCTTGTTGCGCCGCAGGTTGCGCAGGGCGACCATGAAATAGTTGCGGAACATGGATGATGATTGTCATCCCAAGTTAGGTCATTTCCCCAAGGAAATCTATTCGGTTCGGAGGCTTTTGACCGGATTGGCCAGCGCCGCCCGGACCGCTTCGATCGCCGTCGTCGTCAACGCGATCAGCAGCGTGATGAGTACGGCTGCTGCGAAGACCCACCATCGGGGGATAATGTGGTAAGCAAAATTGTCCAACCATTTGTTGACAGCCCACCAGGCAATTGGAATAGCGATCAGGTTGGCCAGGAGGACAAGCTGTAGAAAGCCAACTCCGAGGATCCGCGCCAGCCCGGGAACGGAGGCGCCAAGAACTTTTCTTATGCCGATCTCCTTTACGCGTCGCTCCGCGGCAAGCATCGTCAGTCCGAATAGGCCGATACAGGATATGAATATGGTAAAGGCAGCGGCGAACGCCATGATCTGTTTCCATTTCTGCCCGGCGTCATACGCATGGAGGTTGGCATCCTTTCTAAAGGTGTAGCTGAACGGAAAGTTGGGCTCGAGCCGTTTAAATGTGCTTTCGACAAAGGCGAGGGTCTGCGGGACGGCGATCGGGGAAATGCGGATGTTGAACTGAAGGAAGTCGGACGTTTGCCCGGAAGCAAAAAGCTCGGGTTCTATTTTCTCGTTGAGCGGCCGGAAATGGAAATCGCGGACAACCCCGATGACGGTCATCTTCCTGTTCTGCCAGTGGAGATCGATCGTCTTCCCGATCGGGTTCTTCCAACCGGCTTTTCGGACAAACGTTTCGTTGACAATCGCCGATTGCGAGCTGTCGGCGGGATACTGCGGGGAGAAATTGCGCCCGAGGGTCAGCGGGATCTGCATGACCGGCAGATAATTCTCATCCACGTGCTCGAAGTCGAACTGGATATCCTGCCCATCCGATTTGGCTACCGTGCCCCACCTCCCGCCATTGTGGACCGCCACCCCCTGGATCGCCGGGTTTCGCAACAGCTCGGAACCGAACAGGTGAGCCATTTGTCTGCCATTGGCGGCGTTGACATTAACCACGACGAGATTGTCTTCGTTGTAACCGAGGTCCTGATGCGTAAGGAAATGAAATTGCTGGAAAAGAAAGGTGGTGCAAATAATAAGCAGGCCCGCCAGAGCAAATTGGACGACCATGAGGCTCCTGGCAAAGTAGTTCTTGCCGGTGAACCGCAACCGCTGATAGAGGGTTTCAACCGGGTTGAATCCGGAAAGTACAAGCGCGGGATAAAAGCCGGCGGCAAAACCGGTCAACAGGAAGAAGCCGGCGAACCCAAGGACCAGCGGGGTGTCGAGGAGATAGGAAAGACTAAGCTGTTTGTTGGCCAGCTCGTTGAATACCGGAACGGCGGCAAACGCGAGCAGGAGCGCGATGCCAAAAGAGATCCCGCAGGCGAGAAAGGATTCGCCGAGGAATTGGAGGATCAGCTGCGAACGCCGCCCTCCGACGACCTTCCGGATGCCGATCTCCTTACTGCGTTTTAACGAGCGGGCTACTGTCAGGTTGACAAAATTGATACAGGCCACGAGCAGGATAAAGGCCGCAATGCCGGTGAGGATATAGGAATACATCGGGTTGCTGGCGTCGGAGAGCTCATCCTCCGCATCGTAGTCTTTACTCAGGTGGATGGCGATGAGCGGCTGAAGACCCCAATTTACCGTGCCCTTGAAACCATACTGCTCGCGATCGGCCTTTAATTGTTCGGCGGCCAATTGTTTGAACGTGTTTGTCATTTTTGCGAGAACGATGGCTGGCGTAGCGCCGGGGCGTAGCAGGACGAACGTGCTGAGATCGAAATTCAACCACTGGTCGTCGGGCTCCGTTTTGTCGTAGTAGGCGTACGAAAGCAGGACGTCAAACTTGATCGTAGAATTCTGGGGACATTTTTTTGCAACGCCCGTGATGACAAAGGGCTGGAATTTCTTGTCGAATTCGACCTCGAGGGTCTGGCCGATGACATCGGTTGTCCCGAAATATTTTATGGCCGTCTCGTCAGTGACCACCATGTTCTGGATGCCGGAGAGGGCGGTGGCGGGATTACCCCGCAGCAGCGGAAAGGAGAATACCGAAAAAAAGTTAGGATCGGCGATATGAACGGACTGGCTGAACGTCTGGTCATGGTGCCGGATGATATGGTCGCTATGCGCGATGCGGGTAACAGCGGCGATCTCCGGTATGGCCCGTTGAAACGAAGGACCGTGGATGGCCCCCGTCTTGCCTGTCCTGAACTGTTCCTTTCCCTGGTCGTCGACCAGCTGTGCGGTGACGCGGTAAAGACGGTCCTTATTGGGCTGGAAACGATCGTAACTCCATTCATCTTTCGCAAAAAGGAAGATGAGCATGCAACAGGCGAGCCCGATACTGAGCCCGGCGATATTGATGACGGAAACAATTTTATTGCGCCAGAGATTTCGAATGGCAACCATCAGGTAATTTCTGAGCATAACCAGGCGATTTTATTTCCCCCAGGCGGAGCGAAGGCTGCTTCGGAGCATAAGGGAGTGTTTGACCGATCTGCGACATAAAAAATGCCAAACGCGTAAAAATCTGGTAATAAGAGGCTTACGTGTGATCGCAACGGGGCGGTTGTCCGTTTTTGTTACATCGCCTGTCCGCGTGCACGGGCTGCGGAGCCGTTATCGCAGGGAAGCGGCCCCGATTTCGAGCAGAGACCGGTAGGCCTGGAAGCGCCTTTGATTGAGCCCTTCGGCGGTCTTTCGGGCCAGTCCGGTCAGCTCGTTCAGTTCGTTGTTCAGAAAGGCGTTGTCATGAAAATAAACATAACTCTTTTGGACAAAGGCCAGGATCTCTTCAGGAGAAGTCAGGATATTCTCATCCAGCAGCTTATTATAGGCCCTTTTCAACTCCGCTTCTTCGGTGGACTTCAATTGACGGAGAATGTCGTTGATCTTGCCAAGGCTCACCTTGCCGGCATAAAACGGCTGGATGCGGTTCAATAACCGCGTGACTACGCCCGTAAATTCCCGTGCCCGGAGATCTTCCGCCTGGAAGCTGCAAAACGCGGCCACGAGTTTTTCACGGTCGATATCCGGGCGATGGAAGAAAAATCGAAGGGCCGTTTTGTCCAGGTGCTGCAGCCTGGTCTTTTGGGCCGCTATTTCCGTCTCCAGCGACGCGATAAGCGCGTCGCAACCGGAGACCGTATACTTTACCCCATCAAAATCAAAGCTGGTAATGGAAGTCTTTTTGTCCCGAATGGCTTTGAGCAGTTCCAGGTCCCTGGTGTTGTTTTCAATCGCGGAATAAAGCTGGCCGTTCTCTTTACTGAACAATTCGGCGACGTCGACAGCGGGCGCAGGGCCGTCGGTCAGCCCGGATGCATCCCAGCCTTCGGCGTCGATATACCTTCCGTCGAAAAAGCCGTGGAAGACGGCCGGGAGGGCATGGCTGCTGCGTTCCCGCCGAAAGCGATCACTGAACTCGGCGGCATCGTATATGCCGGGCGATTGCAGATCGAGCGTGCGATATAGACGGGCGGTGAACGTCTCCTGCAAGGTCTCCGGGTGATCGAAAATCTCCCAGGCGGAGTCGGTGCCGGGTGTTGCCGTTAGCTGCAGCCGGTCGAGACGGGCAATGCGATCCTTGAGGTTGGGATGGCTGGCCCATTGATCCTTGTAGTTGATCCGCGACTGACCGAAGGATTCGATAAACCGGACGTCGAAGTCCGGAAGCCTGTCCCGCATGGGCAACCGGTATTCTTCCGCGATCGTCCGCATGACGATGAGTTGATTCGAATAGATATTCCGCGCGACCTTTTGTTGCTTCAACTGCTGGTTGGCGTCGCTAAGGGCCGTATTATAGCAGCCGGACGCCACGTCGATCCGCGCAAGCGCGCTGATGGCGTTATTGCTTCCGGCGACGCTGGCAGAGACGGAATCCGCATGAAATTCCATTTCCCGGCTAAGACCCATATACCGTTTGTTGATAACCCCATACATTTTTTGAAGAAGCCATTGGATACCGTTAGCGATCTTAACGGTGATGAACACAAAGAAACGCAGGAGGCTGTGGAAGCTTCCCCAGGTCCCGAGAAAGGCGGTATAGTCCTTATTCTGATAAAGCATATTGTAGATCACCCGGTTGACATTGTATGTGAAGCTGCCGAGCCGCATGCTCTTTTGGCTGAAATGGCCGAATTCGTGCGCGATAACGGCTTTGAATTCGCTGAGGTTAAGACAGTTGACAAGACCGAGGCCGATATCCAGATTTTTTCTCGCGGGGAGGAACGTGCTCCGGAAACTGGAGTTATAGAAAACGCTGGCGTTGACGGAAGGGGAGAGGAAGATCTTCCGGGGGAAGCGGGTGCCGGTCTCGCGGGAAAGCCGCCGGATAAATTCAAAAAGCCTCGGTTGTTCGGTCTCGGTGATTTGAACGCGATCGGAATCTTCGTCTTTGGCCACGGCGAAAATGAATTTGATCAGGAAGACGAATACGGAGATGCCTACCGCGACGACGCCAAGCCCGAGAATAACGCCCGGAAAATTCGTCAGCCTCGTGAAAAGGAAAACCCCGAGGTAGCCGCAGAAGATCGCGAGCGCTACGGCGGCCACAACCAACAGGAGATAGACGAGGATAAAAAGGAGGATGGCGCCGATCACTTTTGGCACCTGGCGGCGAAAATCAGGAGAGATCGGCAGCTTTTGCCCGCCGGCATTTTCGGGTGTTGGAGGGTATAATGGCTTGGTCATCGACCGTTAATTTTTCAAAAACCCATAATCGACTACCCTTCGAAGATACTGCTTGTCCCGGATCACCCAAGTATATTCCGTCCCGAAGTTCTCATTACTGAACATATAGATGTAGAACGTATGCTTGTCATTGGACAAAAATACCCCATTGCGGCTGCGCGTGGCTCCGCCCTCGTTATAACTGAATTTTGGCTCGTAGAGGTCTGAATACGCGGCGGGCGGGATGACCACCGTGTCTTTGCCGGCGACGACCGTAATGGATTCGATGGTGCTATGGGGCTGCTCGCCGGGTGCCGTGCCGTAATAGGGATGGCCGTCGATCCGGAGGATATGATCCTCCTGCTTCATGATCTTATGCTGCTTGGGGTTAAAAACCCCGGTCCGGATAATGACCTGGATATTGTCGTTCTCAAAGGACATAAACGTGGCGCCAAAATCCTTTACCGGCACGGCCGTCAGCTGGGGTTTCCCGATACTTTCATCGAGCGCGGCCAGCGAGAAGGAGGCGACGTCATTGCGGATATCCTGCTCCCTGATCTTGTTGAAATTGTCTTTTTTCTGCCGGAAGTCCGGGAAGTCGAGATCCTGGGCAAAGCTCCCAAGCGTTGTCAGAATAAGGACAAAACTTGCGATGATACGCATGCGAGGTTATTTATAAGTATACTGATATTCCACCTGTCCGATCAGTTCCCGTTGTTTGGTGTAACAGGATTCCCTGGTCTTGAGGCCTTTGTCATTGTACTGGTATTGCCATTTCTGGTAACTGGCCGCCCCTTCCTGAACGGCCAGCAGCGAGCTAACCCGGCCATTCTCCCCATATTCGAAAATATTGTCGGGCAGGAGGCGCCGCGCCCTGGCGTTGTATCGAACGATATCGGTCAGCCTGTTTGCGTCGTCATAATAATAAAAGATGGCCGGAAGGCTTTCCTTGTTTCGGGTGGCGTCTTCCTCCCCGATGTTCCCTTTTTCATCCACAATAAAACGTACATAGGTGGTATCCGCACCATTCATGATCCTGAGCATGCCGGTAGGCTGATCGGTGGATGCGCCATACTGCCAGAGATGGGTCTCCACCGCCTTGACCTGGTTATCCGTTTCCGTGGACGTGTTGGTGATAGACACGAGCCTGCCACGCTCGTCATACCGATATACGGACACGCTTTGATAGGTGTCGCTGGTGTCGGTGATACTGGTCAGAAGACCCCCGGGAGAATAGCTGGCAAAGGTCCAGGTCTCGGTTGCTCCATTGGTTTTGGAATGGGTGGTCATTTCCGTAAAATCGCCGTTGATCTTCTGGTCGACCTGGAAACCTTCCGTGGGCTGGCCATTCCCCTCGAAGCTGCTCAACCGGATCGACCCGACATGTGCCGCCTTATAGGCCTGCCACTGGGCTATGTTTTGCCGGGTAGCGACGATGTCTTTATAATAGTACTGGGCATTGGCGGCCCCTGTCAGCAGGATCAGTGATAAGGATCCGATCAAAAATTTCATTCCGCAAATTTAGAAATTCCGGGCCGGGCCGGCAATACTTTAGACAACGAAAAAAACACCGTTTTAATATATTGGGTGCCGGATTTGACTATTTTAGTGAAAATTTAACCGGTGTCGCATTTAAAAGAACGAAAGGAAAAAAATTGTCTCAATTGCAAGGCGACGTTGTATGGCCGTTATTGTCATGTGTGCGGCCAGGAAAACCTGGAGCCGAAAGAAACGGTATGGCATCTCGTACAACACTTTTTTAACGATATCACGCATTTTGACGGGAAATTCTTTGCCACCGTCAAGTACCTGCTGCGAAAGCCGGGCTTCCTTTCGCTGGAATATGTCGCGGGCCGGCGGATGAGCTATTTAAACCCCATCCGGATGTATGTGTTCACCTCCGCCCTCTTCTTCATCATCCTGTTTGCGATAAAGGACCCGAAGGACATGGTGAATATGAAGGAAACGCCGGATCGGCGGGAGACGCTGGCGCAATTGCGCGAGGCGCAGACGGAATTGCAAAAGGAATTGGCCGGGGATGAGGATCGGAGCGATTCCGCCAGTACCCGCAGGAAAATGGCGCAGCTTGGGATACAGTTGGCGGCCATCCGGAAATACTACGGCGACACGACCCGGGATAGCTTTACGGCAATCGACCTGGAGAAATTGGTGGCCCGGGGGATAAAGGACAGCCTGCCGGAGGCCAGGCAACTGCTGGCAGAACTGCCCCAAAAAGATCGGGATAAGGTGTCGAGAGTTATCCGGCGCTATTCGGCCGTCAACCCGAACCCGACCGGCGACGAAAATGAAGAGGGCAATCAGAATTTTTTTGGGTTGAACCCCGAACACTTCCGGACGCAGGAGGCATATGATTCTTCGCAACGCGCGATGCCGGACAGCCTCCGGGATGGTTGGCTGGAGCGCAGGATGATGCATAAGATCATCGCGGCGAATATCGAATTCAGAAGAGATTCGCGGGCGTATATTGCCCACGTGGCGGAGAATATCATGCATTCGATACCAAAAGTATTGTTTGTCTCGCTTCCGCTGTTTGCGCTGATCCTGTACCTGATGTATTTCCGGCGGAGGAAGACCTATTACTATGTGGATCACGGCATATTCACCATCCACCTGTACTGCGCCACCTTTATTCTGACCATGGCGGCAATACTAATTTTTCAGCTGGCGCACGCCGTGGGGGTCGGGTGGGTGAAGGTCATCGCGGGGATCCTGATCTTCGCCCTCTGCGTTTATATCGTTATTTACCTGTACAAGGCGATGCGTGGCTTCTACCGGCAGGGTAGGTTCAAGACCTTTGCCAAATACTGCCTGGTCTGCTTGTTGTCCTTTATCATAAACTCGATTATCTTTGTGATTTTCATTTTATTGTCGGTTGTATCGGTATAAGCTGGGCGGAGCGGGCCTCAAATTTTCCACTATGAATGAAGCGAATAGCGCCTTTGAGCGGCTGGTGAAGATCATGGATGAGCTGCGGGAGCAGTGTCCGTGGGACCGTAAGCAGACCGTAGGAACCCTGCGCCCCCTTACGATCGAGGAAACCTATGAACTGGCGGACGCCATTACCGAAGGCGACTGGAAGGGCATAAAGGAGGAGCTGGGAGATCTGCTGCTCCATATCGTCTTTTATGCACGGATCGGCCGGGAGCAAGGGCAGTTTACGTTGGATGAAGCGATCGATGGGATCTGCGACAAACTGATCGCCCGTCATCCCCATATTTACGGGTCGACCGCCCAGGAAGGGTTGGTCGAGGTCAAAAATGAGGAGGATGTCAAGCGAAATTGGGAGCAGCTAAAGCTCAGGGAAGGCAAACGATCGGTCCTCGCCGGCGTGCCCGCAGCGTTGCCCGCGACGATCAAGGCGATGCGATTGCAGGAAAAGGCGGGCAAAATCGGTTTCGAATGGGAGGAGACCCCACAGGTTTGGGACAAGGTTGAGGAGGAGATGGCGGAACTGGAAGAGGCAGTGGCGGCGGGAGATACCGGTAAGATCGAGGAGGAATTCGGGGACCTGATGTTCTCCCTGGTGAATTATGCACGATTTTTGCATATTGACGCGGAGAATGCCCTTGAACGAACGAACCGGAAATTCATCCACCGGTTCACCCGGATGGAAGAGGAGGCCCGCCTCCAGGGCCGGTCACTGGCGGATATGTCCCTCCAGGAAATGGATGACCTCTGGAATGCGATAAAAACGCGGGAAGCGTCTTCAATTAAAAATCAATCGGATTGAGATCCTTTTTCATCGATATTTTTCGCAGGAACATCTATATCCTGCTGACGGCATCCGGATTGTTCCTTACCGGTTATTTCCTCAACCTCTATTTCAGCGGTGAAACGTCGATCCGGCGACTCCGCAACTCGATCCAGTCTTTTTTACAGGAACGCGAACGGGACTTTGATGAGCTGGCAAAGGATACGGCGTATGTAAACCGTCTTGCAGAGCGGCGGTTCACCCGGAAAGAGCTGGACAAGATCGTAGACAAGAAGTATGGGATATTCGTTTATGGGTCTGATTCGGTCGGGGCGGGGTTATACCTGCAGTTCTGGAACGATCAGCGCTCCCTTCCCACCGTTGCGTTCATCAACGGTCCGGATACGGCGGGGTTCACCCGCCTGGCCAACGGGCAATACGAATATATCAAGCACACGGTCTTCACCGCCGACGGCAAACCCCACCTGGTCATTGCGCTGATCCCGATCCGCTGGCAGTACTATATCACCCTGTCCAATTTATCGCCTGAATTTGTCGATTTTCCCTCCGCCGAAAAGCGGCTTGAGATCGTGCAGACCCCGACCGCCCTGCCGGTGCGGAGCTCGAGCGGTAAAGTAATGTTCTATCTTGCCGAGAAAACAGGATATCAGGCGCCGGCGCATGTGTGGCCGATCCCGCTGACGATCCTGCTGGGGCTGTTGCTGGTACTGATCATCATCCACAATATCGCCCACTCCGTTTCGCAGCGCTGGGGCAAATGGTGGGGGATCGCATTCCTGATCACGACCATCATCGTCATGCGGGCGATCGTGTACCTGGCGCCGGGATTGCTTAACCTCCGGCAATTCGACCTGTTCGACCCTACCATATACAGTTCGAGCGTTATTCTGAATTCGCTGGGCGACCTGGTCATCAATTCCTTCCTCTTCTGCTGGATCATCATGTTCATCCGGCGCGAGCTGAGCGACTACACGATCCCGCAATCCATCCACCGCTGGAAGAACTGGCTGTTGCTGGGTATCGGGCTGGCATTGCTGGTGGTGACGACATTCCTTTTTGCAAATGTCGTCCAGTCGCTGGTGACCGACGCGAAGATCTCGTTCAATGTGACGAATTTCTTTTCGCTGCTAAAGAACTATAGTTTTATCGGCTTCCTCGCGCTGGCCGCCCTGGCCCTGGGCTATTTTTTCCTGTCCCAGGTATTGTTCCAGTTGATCGGCTACCTCATCCGGTCCCTGTCGATCGTCCTGTATATCATCACGGCGACGATGGGGCTGCTGGTGCTGACCTTCATCCCGCGGGCGGAGACGGTCGAACTCGATATTTATGTGCTGCTCTGGTTACTGGGCTATGTCTGGCTGATGCAACGGCGGATCTTTTTCGACCTGCGGTTCCGGTTGAACGTCTCGGAGGTGCTGTTCTGGCTTTTTATTTTCTCCATCTCCATTTCAGCGGTGATCCTTTTCGAGAACCGGAAGATGGAGGAGGCGACGCGGCGCGATATGGCCGAGCGGCTGGGCAAACAATCCGATCCGTCCAGTGAGACCATGCTGAGCATTAATTTCAGCTATATCGACAACGATTTTCTACGGGCGAATTTTTCCCGCTTTCGCGACCCGTATTCCAATCAATTGATAAAAGACAGCATCGGCAACAAATACTGGCCTACCTACCAGCAAAACTTCGATACCCGCCTGTATACGTTCGATGGAGACGAGAAACCGCTGTACAATGAGCCGCCGGTCTCCTACGATACGCTGAACACGACCTTTACGGTACAGGGGAAGAGCACCGACATCCCCGATCTGCGATACGTACAGCGGTCATTCGACAAGTTTGCATACATCTACAAGAAGACGATCCGCAATGACACGACGGGGAAGGCGGCGGGATATCTTTTTATCCTGTCGGAGCCAAAGAGCGAAAAGAGCGGGGACGCGCTGGTGCCGGAACTCTTTCATGAACGGACCGAAGGACTCCCGGAGTTTTATGCGATCTACAACAAGCGGGAGCTGGTGACGCCCGGCGGGGATTACCCCTTCTCCACGCGGTTGACCGAAGCGCAGGTGCCAAAGGCTGACTTCGTGCATGTAAAGAAAAACGGCTATGACGAACTCTGGCACCGGGTCACGGACGACAATTTTGTCGTGGTGGTCAAACGGGATAATTCGTCGATCGAGGATATTACGCTCTTTGCCTATCTGTTTAGCGCCTTTCTTTTCCTCATCGCCTTGTTCCGGGGAACGGCGTTGCTGATCTGGTCCCGGCTGCACTGGAGCCAGCTGAAGACCTATTGGCAGATGAACATCCGTTCGCAAATCCACACGACGATCATCTTTATCAGCCTTTTTTCTTTTGTGGTGATCGGGGTGGCGACGATCATTTTCTTCATCAACCGGTACAACCGCAACAACCAGGCCCGGTTGAGCAAGGCCATGATGGTGATGGTCAGCGAAGTGCAGAGCAAGCTGTCCGCGCCCGGCGGGTCCGGCCTGGACGGACGGCTGTACTATCAGGGTTCGCGGTCGGAGTTGCAGGGATTGATCGAAGAGATCGCCCAGGTGCACGGGACCGATATAAATATCTATGACCTGGACGGGAACCTGCAGGTCTCGTCGAACCTGTTCGTATACAACAAAGGGATCCTGTCGAAGAAGATGAATCCGGTGGCCTACTACAACCTGCATCAATTAAATACGATCCAATTCCCGAACTACGAGCAGATCGGGGGGCTGTCGTATATCAGCATCTACCGGCCCCTCCGGGATGACGAGGGGAATGCGTTCGCCTACCTGAATATCCCGTCTTTTACGACCCAGGACGAACTGAATGAGGAGATCTCGAACTTCCTGGTAACGATCATAAACCTAAACGCCTTTATCTTCCTGATCGCCGGTACGATCGCGCTTTTTTTGACAAACAGGATCACGTCCTCCTTCCTGCTGATCTCCCAGAAGATGCAGGAGGTGAACCTCGGCCAGACGAATGAGGAGATCGAATGGAGGCGGAATGATGAGATCGGCGTGTTGGTAAAGGAATACAACAAGATGGTGAAGAAGCTCGAGGAAAGCGCGGTGGCCCTCGCCAAGAGCGAGCGCGAAGGCGCCTGGCGGGAGATGGCGCGGCAGGTGGCCCACGAGATCAAGAATCCGCTGACGCCGATGAAACTCAGTATTCAGTATCTGCAAAAGGCGATCGACAACAATTCGACGAATGTAAAGGAGCTGGCGGGAAATGTGGCGAAGACGCTGGTGGAGCAGATCGATCACTTGTCAAAGATCGCCTCGGACTTTTCGCAGTTTGCCAATATCGGGAACCCGAAAAAAGAGGTGTTCAACCTGCACGAGATGCTGTATTCGTTGACATCCCTTTATGAAACCACCGAAAACCTGCTGTTCAAATGGGTGCCGGTGCACCAGCGGATCATGGTTTATGCGGATAAGACCCAGCTGAACCGGCTGTTCACCAATCTGCTTCAGAACGCGCTGGAAGCTTGTGACAACAACAGCCGCCGGGTCATCAGCGTAAGCGAGGAAGTGGGCGACGAGTCGATCACGGTCATGGTAACGGACAACGGTGAAGGGATACCGCTGGAAATGCAATCGAAGATCTTCATCCCCAATTTTACCACAAAGTCTTCCGGGACCGGTCTGGGTCTGGCGATGAGTAAAACGATCGTCGAGCAGGCGAAGGGGAAGATATGGTTTGAAACCGTAGAGGGCGAAGGAACCACTTTTTACGTCGAACTTCCCATATTGCGGGCAACCCAGGCGACCGGATAAAGGCCTGGCAACTAGCGATTGGTGGCTACACCGCTCGTACGAAGCGCTGGCCACCTAAAATTGGCCAAAGGCGGTCACTTCCTTTTCAATTTTCATTATGAATTGGTGAATGGCCGTTTTACAATTTGTTTCGTAATTGAGGCTTTCCTGTTTTTCCCGGAATGAGCCATCAGGATTGCGGACTATTCCGTCATTTAATTGCTCACCTCTATAGCCGTTGGAATGAGCCTTGCCTGCCACCAGCACACTAATGCCGGTGTACCCATCGTCCCGTACATTACCAGGCGATAGCTCCAGGATTTCTTCCTTCCCGGCTTTAACGGTGCGTAGCTTTGCGTACAGAAGTGTGTCAGAGATGACCGCCTGAAAGTGATCGTGGAGGTACCCGAACAAGTTGAAGGTGTCCCGGAGAATAAGCTGTTTGACACTATCGCCGTGTTTCTCATTATATGTACTGGTGTAATAATAGAATTGAGATACGTAAAGATTTTCCTTGCTTTTCCATAGAAGGTATTGGCGCTCGTACACTATAACAGAATCAGTTGCCTCCATTCCGATTGGACTAGTCCAGGGCTGGTACCAAACAATGGTGTCGATTCCGACCTTTGTCAGGGAGTCCGTTAATTTCGTATACCAGCGTTGCCCTGACGTTACATTTGAAAGAAGTATTAGAACCAATGAAAATGCGGCCAGGGGCCAAAACGACTGTCTCCTATTCATCCGTAAAAGGTATTGCAAGAGATTGGCAAGGGCTAGATCCTCCGTAACTTTCTTCTGTTTTCCAAAAAGGTTTTGAATTGTTCCAGGGTGAAGCTGCTCAGGTTTTTATCCGGGGTGAGACCCGCCTTGCGGGCGGCAAGGACGCCGTACCGGATATCGTTGTAACCATTAATCGAATGGGCGTCGGGGTCAATGGAGATGAGGGCGCCTTTGTCGAGGGCGTAGCCGATCCAGCGCCAGTCCATGTCCAGGCGGCGGGGGTGAGCGTTGAGCTCGATAACGACGTGGTTGGCCACGCAGGCGTCGATGATCCGTCGGTGGTCGACGGGGTAACCGGGCCGGCTGAGCAGCAAACGGCCGGTCATATGGCCGAGGATGGTCGTATACGGGTTTTCGATGGCGCGGATCAGCCGGGTCATGGCTTTTTCTTCGGTCATCTTGAGGTTGGCGTGGACGGAGGCGATGACCAGATCGAATGTCGAGAGGATGTTGTTGGAGTAGTCCAGCGCGCCGTCGCCGAGGATATCGCTTTCGATGCTTTTGAAAATAACAAACGGCGCGAGCTTTCGATTGAGTTCGTCGATCTCGGCATGTTGGGCCTGCACGCGTTCGGGCTGGAGGCCATTGGCATAGCCGGCGGTTTTGCTATGGTCGCTGATGACGAGGTATTCCAGGCCTTTTTCGATGCAGGCGCCGGCCATTTCGGCGAGCGTGTTGGAACCGTCGGACCATTTGCTGTGACTGTGAATGATGGCGCGGATATCGCTCACTTCCACCACCCGGTCCGCCGGCCGCGAGGACTGTTCGAAAACAGACAACTGTTCCCGTCGAAAATGCGGGATAAAGGGCAGGCCGGCGGCGGCGAAGAGTTCTTCTTCGTTATCGGAGTAAGCCCCAACCTTCGCCCGTTCGCGGAACGCTGCGAGAAATTCCCCGCTGCAGCTGGTTTCAAACAAGGTTTGAGCGAATCGATCCGGGCTGGTATGAATAAATTCGATCGCCACCCCCTCCTCCGATGGATTTGCGGCGATCCATGCCGCGGTGGCGTCGGGCATTGCGGTCGTGACGAATTCCAATTTGGTTATGGTCTCGAGTTGGCGACGGAATTCACCGGTGACAGCCATCCGCGCATCGGGAAACGCTGCCCGCAGCACGCCCTCCAGTTGCCCCGCATAGGTTTCGATGTCCGCGAAAAGATGGCTGCCGATGTGCCTCAGGCGGAACTCGATCGCCTCGCGAACCCCTGCCTGTGTCTTCTCGCCAAACCCTTTATAGAGCAGGAGCCGGTTCTCCTGGCAGGCATACAACAGTTCACCTACGGATTCGATATCCATCTCTTTCCAGATCGTAGCGATCTTCTTTGGCCCGAGGCCTTTGATCTGAAGCATCTCGATAACCCCGGGCGGCGTGTTGGAGATATATTGCTGTAAAAGCTTTAATTCCCCAGTTTGCAGGATTTCCTGAATTTTTTTGCCAATGGCGTCCCCGATGCCCTTGATCGACGTGAATTTGTCGGCGGGGATGTCCCGGATGGGGGTGGGGAGTTTTTCCAGGGTAAAGGCGGCGACGGAATAAGACCTGGTCTTAAAAGAATTTTCGCCATGAATATCCATGAGCTTGCCGAGCAGGCTGAATTGGTCGGCGAT
>DATJWK010000083.1:0-21846 GCA_035501395.1 Puia sp. | reverse complement strand
CGCGGCCTGGAGTCCCTGCTCACGGGTTTTGAAAAGGCTTTTCAGGCCAGGCAGATCGCCGCTTCGATGGCCCCGGACCTCGTCGCCGCCTTTTCGGAAGCCATGCCCCTCGATGAAAGATCACGCTCTATCGAACCGGTGATAGCCAGCCACCCCTATCCCGTCGGAAATATCCTGGTGGATTGTTTTCTTTATCCGAATCCGAACTCCGGTGTCGCTCCCTCCCGCCTGTTGTTGACCCGCCGCTATTGCGAAATGCACCCGGAGCTGATCTTCAGCTATTTATCGCGTCACCGGGGACTGCCATTCGAAGATAGCCTGATCATTGTCGCCGGTCATTACAATATCGGTCAGCTTTACAATTATGCTGCAGCCGGAGACGATCTCGCCCGCAGGATACACAACAGCAAGGATACGCTCATCCACACCGTTTCCGTGCTGGCAAACAGCCGCAGCGGCCAGATCTATTTTCCGTTCCTGGATCAGTTGGTCAAAGGCAGGCTCAGCACGGACGATATCGATAAGGTGAAGGACAATGACCTGGAATATTTCCGCCTGTTGGTCAGGACCCGGTTGGAATATGCCGCGCGCGTCCTGCCGCCCCAGCGCGATACCCCGTTGGAAATGAATGCGCTGACGGCTATGCTGGAAAAGAAAAGCCAGCAGGTCTTTGTCAACGAGATCAATGCGCTCCACACCCAGGAAAATCCCGCTGTCCGGTTCAGGATACTCGATCCACTAACGCCGGAAGAACTCTATTACCTGATCGTGATGAGTGAGAATGAGATCTATACGTCCAGTTATCTCGGCGTTTATGAACGCATCTTTCAACGGATGAAGCGGCCGTTCGGGGACAGCCTGCTTTTGGCGGTACATGGCGATTATTTCCGGAAATTCATCAAGATGGCCGCTGCATACAATAAGCTCGAGCATTTTTTGGGCACGATGGACAAACAAAATGCGGGTACCGTCATGAAGTCGTTTGTCATCCATCTGGAGAAGGCGGGTGAGGAAGAAGCGGTGGATGTCGCGGATTCTTACAGCAGCATTGTCGAAAGAAGTCCATCCCTCGCCCGCTATATGCTCGGGGAGGTAAAATGGAATTACGAAACCAATGTTGCGGAAGGCAACAAAAAAGGAAGCGTCATTTATCATCTTCTTGAAACCCTTTTCGAGTCCGCCGACACCGCCAATAAGATCGACCTCTCGGCCCGCCTGGGCATTCCACCGATCTATACGGTCGATCATCAATCCCTGGTCGATGACAGCGGAAGGGTGGTGGAACAGGTTTTCTTTTACGGAGACAAGGATAAGGACGGGCAGAATTCGTACGAAGACTTTATGGCGCTGTTCCGTCCGCACTATAACAGCCGCCCGGTCAAGGGACATCGTCCGGTCCGGCCGGAAAGCAAACCGGAATGGAAGATCGTCGAGAATCCGCAATGGACGACGATCACGTCTATCCGCGGGAAGCCGGTCCTTATCTTCGCCAACAAACCGCTTCTCGGCGATGACGATCCGGATGCGAGAGCCCAGGCAGCCCTGGGAGCGTACATGCAGAAACGGCACCTCCGGCCGTCGATCGTGATCCATCGCGGCCACAGCTACCATGTGAAATATACGATCGAGCAGATGGCGCCGACGGCACGGATCGTCGTCCTCGGATCCTGCGGCGGGTATAACAACCTGAGCGAAGTCCTGAAGATCAGCGAAGATGCCCACATTATTTCTTCCAAGCAGGTGGGGACCCATACCGTCAACGAACCCATCCTTGAAGCTATCAACAGCACGCTGATCGCCGGAAAGGACATCGAATGGCTCCCGATGTGGCGGGAACTCGAGATGCGGTTCCTCAACGACCCGGCCGGAAAGGAAAAATTCGATGACTATATCCCCCCATACAAAAACCTGGGCGCCATTTTTATAAAAGCATATCGAAAGGCGATGGAGAGTCCGCAGTGATGACCGGTAGCCATCCACCTGGAAAAAGTGGTAACTTGCCGCCCTAACCGTTTGTGCAGTTCGTATGGCCGAGGAGATAAAAAGGAAGAAGATTTTCGATTTCAGCTTGTTGAGACGGGTTTTCCAATATGCGGCCCCTTATAAGGGGAGGCTATACTGGTCCGTTGGTTTGGCCATTCTGCTGGCCGTACTGTCTCCGTTGCGCCCCTGGTTGATCCAGATAACCATCAACGGCGATATTCGAAGCGGCGCGGCGGCAACGGACGTCTCGCACAAAACAACGTTTGCCACGGCGATCATCTGGATGACCATCTGGCAGATCGGGCTGCTGCTGCTGGAGACGGTTGCGCGCTTTTATTTCGCTTTTGTAACGGCGTGGCTCGGGCAGACCGTCGTCCGGGATCTTCGGGTGGATGTTTACAAAAAGGTGCTTGGCCTGAATCTGTCACAGTTTGACAAGACCCCGATCGGGACGCTTACCACCCGGACGATCAATGACATAGAGGCGATCAACGATATTTTTTCCGACGGGTTGATTCCCATTATCGCCGATCTGCTATCCATTCTTTCCGTCCTCCTGTTCATGTTCTGGACCGATTGGAAGCTCACCCTGGTCTGCCTGGCGCCATTTCCCTTTTTGATCCTGGCGACGTGGTTATTCAAGGAATCGGTCAACCGGTCCTTTATCCGGGTGCGAAATGCGGTGGCCGCGCTAAATGCGTTTGTGCAGGAACATATCACGGGCATTCAGATCGTGCAGGCGTTTGCCGCCGAAAAACGGGAAGCAAGGAAATTTGACAAGATCAACCGCGAACACCGTAACGCAAATATCAACGCCATCTTCGCGTATTCGGTCTTTTTCCCGGTTGTCGAGATCATCCTGGCGGTCAGTACCGGTTTGCTGGTCTGGTGGGGCGCCACAAAAGCCATGGGGATGCCTGAACAGGAAGCCCGCAACCTGGCCGGAGCAATCGTGTCCTTCTATCTTTATCTCAACCTGTTGTTCCGGCCTTTGCGCGTGATGGCAGACAAATTCAATGTTTTGCAAATGGGAATGGTAGCCAGCGAGCGGGTATTCCGGGTCCTGGACAACCCGGATGTTGCGGCAGATAGCGGCACCTACAAACCGGTCAGCGTAAAAGGAAAGATCGAATTCGACAAAGTAAATTTCGCCTACGTCGAAAACAGGTATGTTCTACGGAATATATCCTTTACTATGCAGCCCGGTCAGACGGTCGCGATCGTCGGGCACACCGGGAGCGGAAAAACCTCCATTATCAGTTTGCTAAACCGGCTCTATCATATCCAGGAGGGACAGATCCGGATCGACGACGTGCCGATCGATGACTATCAGCTGGCGGCTCTGCGTCGAAGTATCGGTGTCGTTTTACAGGACGTCTTTCTTTTCTCCGGTTCGGTGGTCGACAATATTACGCTCCGGAACGATGAGATCCCGATAGAAAAAGTAGTCGAGGCGGCCCGGATGATCGGCATGCACGATTTTATCATGCGGTTGCCCGGAGGATATCACTACAACGTGATGGAGCGTGGCAGCACCTTGTCCCTCGGTCAGCGGCAGCTGCTCTCTTTTGTGCGGGCGCTGCTCTACAACCCATCGATCCTGATCCTGGATGAGGCAACCTCCTCTGTCGATACGGAGTCCGAGCAGCTGATCCAGGAAGCGATCGACAAGCTCATCTCGGGTCGCAGCTCCATCGTGATCGCGCATCGGCTGTCGACGATCCGAAAGGCCGACCAGATCATCGTCCTCGACAAAGGGGAGATCCGGGAGATCGGGACGCATGATCAACTGCTGGCGAAAGGCGGATTTTATGCCAAGCTGCATGAGATGCAATTCCGGAAGCCCGCCGGTGCGGAGCGGAAAGCTTCCTGAGGGGTCTGGGCGACTGCGCCGCCGCGGTCCGGTCTTGTGTTCGTCCGATTTCCCGCCGGCCGGAATTTTTAACCCGGTTTTCATAATCTGACCCTCCCCCCCTATCTTTGCAGCAAATTTCGAGGAAAGTATGGCATCCGGATGGTCCAAATCTTTATTGGTAGCGGCTTTCAGCCTAGTTAGCGTGTTTTTTTTTAATATGTCCCGCGCGCAGGATGCGCCGGGGGGCGGTGTAAAGGCGAGCCGGCCAAAAGCCGAACAGATCAACCCGTCGAAAGTCATCCTCGAACACGTGGGCGATGCACACGAATTTCATTTTTGGACATTCAATAAAAAACCGGTTGCCCTCCCCCTTCCGGTGATCCTATATTCGCCGCAAAGAGGCTGGTCTATTTTTATGTTCTCCCGATTTGAGCACGGAGCAGTGACCTATGAAAAGTACCGGGTGCTGACGGAAGCGTACATCGAGGAAAAGAAGTTGGACGAGAAGGTCTTTCCGGCCGGTAAGATCGTTCCGGTTGATGAATCGGGCAACCTCGATCCGTCCGTAAAAGTATATGATTTCTCTCTTGGGCGCAATGCCGTCCAAATGCTGATCTCGGTTATCCTGCTGATCTGGATCATGACCGGCATCGCCGGCAAATACAAAAAGGGACAAGGGGTAAAGACAGCGCCTTCCGGCTTTCAGAACGTGGTAGAGCCGGTCGTCATCTTTATCCGGGATGAGGTAGGGAAACCCAACCTCGGTGATAAATATGAGAGGTACATGCCGTTTCTGCTGACGGTGTTCTTTTTTATCCTGATCAATAACCTGATCGGCCTGATCCCCGGAACGGCAAACGTAACGGGTAATATCGCTTTTACCGCCTGTCTCGGGATCCTCGCGTTCCTTGTGATCATGTTCAGCACCGGCAAGCACTACTGGGGACACATCGTCAACCCGCCGGTACCGCTTGGCGTCAAGCCGATCATGATCCCGGTGGAGATCCTCGGGATCTTCACAAAGCCCTTCGCCCTGATCATCCGTCTTTTTGCCAATATGATATCGGGGCATATCATCATTCTCAGCTTTATCATCCTGATCTTTATCTTCGGCGCTATGAATACCGCGCTCGGCTGGGGGACCTCGCCGTTCTTCATCCTGCTGGCGGTGTTTATCTACCTGATCGAAATATTGGTAGCGTTTATCCAGGCCTACATTTTTGCCAACCTGACTGCGGTGTTTATCGGGCAGGCATTTGAGGGCGGCCATGAGGAGGATCACGGCCATGGCCATGCGGCTGAGTCGGTGGTGGTATAATGGATTAAATGGTTTCTTAATTATAAAAACAAGTGTTATGACGTTGATGACAATTTTGTTGGAAGTGCAGCCCGGTTACGGTGCGATCGGCGCAGGTCTTGCTGCCATCGGTGCCGGTATCGGTATCGGTCAGGTCGGAAAGGGTGCCGTCGAAGGCATTGCCCGCCAACCCGAAGCTGCGAACGACATTCGTGCCAACATGATCCTTGCCGCGGCTTTGGTGGAAGGGGTTGCCCTTCTGGCTGCGGTGGCTGGTCTGCTTGCCGTGTTCAAGTAAACCGCCGGCACAAAAAATCATACTGCATCCGACGCACAGGGCCGAGGGTGCAGTATCTAAAAGAAAAGGACACATAAAAATAATTGTATGGATTTACTCACGCCGGACTTAGGCTTATTCATCTGGAATCTCATCGGGTTCCTTATCCTCTTCTTTATTCTTCGGGCAACGGCCTGGAAGCCCATCCTCAAGTCACTGAATGAGCGCGAGAAGGGTATTGCCGATTCGCTGGCTACGGCGGAGAAAGTAAAGGCGGAGATGGCTCAGTTGAAAGGGGAAAATGAAGCGCTGCTGGCAAAAGCCCGGGAAGAAAGGGCGCAGCTGCTCAAGGATGCACGCGATACGCGCGACAAGATGGTCAACGAAGCAAAGGACCAGGCAAAACAGGAAGCCGCGAAGATCATTGCCGACGCGCAGGTGGCCATCGAACAACAAAAGATGGCTGCCCTCACGGAAGTAAAGAACCAGGTGGGAAACCTGGTAGTGGAAGTGGCGGAGAAGATCCTGCGCCGGGAGCTGACCGACAAGAACCAGCAGGAAAGCTATATCCGTCAATTGACCAACGAATCGAAACTGAATTAAACGAACCATGACACCCAACCCACGGCTTGCAGCCCGGTATGCGAAGTCCATCCTTGATCTGGCCATTGAGCGAGGTCAGCTGGATGTGGTCTACAAGGATATGGTTTTTTTGCGGGCGATTTGCCGAACCAACCGCGACCTGGTAAATATGTTGCAAAGCCCGGTCATAAATTCCGACAAGAAGCGCCGGATCCTGGAAGTGATCACCAACGGTCGCATTTCTCCGCTCACAACGGCATTCAATGCTTTGATGATGAGCAAGGGGCGCGAGGCGTACCTGCCGGAGACCGCGGCGGCTTTTGAAGCGCAGTATAAGGCATATAAAGGGATCCAGACCGTTAAGCTGACAACCGCCGTTCCGGTGAGCGAGGACCTGAAGAAGGCTATTTTAAATAAGGTCAAGACGGACCGGCAGGTATCGGAGATCGATCTGGAAACTACCGTCCGGCCCGAGTTGATCGGCGGCTTTGTGCTGGAGATCGGTGACGAGCTGATCGATGCCAGTGTTGCGTTTGACCTCCATAAGATCAGACAGCAATTCCAGAATAACGACTTTATCTATAAGATCAGGTAAACAACTTCAAACTGAATATAATTCCTAGTTATGGCAGATATTAAACCGGATGAGATTTCGGCGATATTGAGGCAGCAATTGAGCGACACCAGCGTATCCACCGAGCTGGAAGAGGTTGGCACCGTGCTTCAGGTGGGTGACGGTATCGCCCGGGTGTATGGGCTGAGCAGTGTCAGCAGCGGCGAGCTGGTTGAATTTGAAAACGGCGTCAGGGCCATCGCGCTCAACCTCGAAGAGGACAATGTGGGCGTGGTATTGATGGGAGAAAGCGGTGACATAAAGGAAGGCGCCAAGGTCCGCCGCACCGGCAAGATCGCGTCGATCAACGTCGGCGAAGGGATGTTGGGCCGGGTAGTCAACACGCTCGGCGAGCCGATCGATGGGAAAGGTCCGATCGCCGGTCAAAAGTATGAAATGCCCCTCGAGCGAAAAGCGCCGGGGGTGATCTTCCGCGAACCGGTAAAAGAACCGCTTCAGACCGGCATCAAGGCGATCGACGCCATGATCCCCATCGGCCGCGGCCAGCGGGAGCTGATCATCGGCGACCGTCAGACCGGGAAGACGGCGATCGCGATCGACACGATCATCAATCAGAAGGAATTCTACAAGGCCGGAAAGCCGGTGTTTTGTATTTATGTAGCGATCGGTCAGAAGGCGTCGACCGTTGCCGGAGTAATGAAGACCCTGTCCGACAATGGCGCAATGGACTATAGCGTCATCGTGGCCGCCTCGGCTTCCGACCCCGCCCCGCTGCAATTCTATGCTCCGTTTGCCGGCGCCGCGATCGGCGAATTTTTCCGGGACAGCGGCCGCCCGGCGCTGATCATCTACGATGACCTTTCCAAGCAGGCGGTTGCCTATCGCGAAGTGTCGTTGCTGCTCCGTCGTCCCCCGGGCCGTGAGGCGTATCCCGGTGACGTTTTCTATCTGCATAGCCGGTTGCTCGAGCGTGCGGCAAAGATCATCACCGACGATGGGGTTGCGAAAAAGATGAACGATCTCCCCGAGTCCATCCGCCACCTGGTGAAGGGCGGCGGATCGCTGACGGCGTTGCCGATCATCGAGACCCAGGCCGGTGACGTGTCGGCCTATATTCCGACGAATGTGATCTCGATCACGGATGGCCAGATCTTCCTTGAGGGCAACCTCTTCAATTCGGGTATCCGGCCGGCGATCAACGTAGGGATTTCCGTTAGTCGTGTGGGCGGAAATGCGCAGATCAAATCGATGAAGAAAGTAGCCGGTACCTTAAAGCTCGATCAGGCGCTGTACCGCGAAATGGAAGCATTTTCGAAGTTCGGCGGCGACCTGGATCCGGCAACCAAACTGGTTATCGACAAAGGCGCCCGCAACGTGGAAATCCTCAAGCAGCCTCAATATTCACCCTTTGCCGTTGAGCGCCAGGTGGCGATCATTTACCTCGGTACGCAGGGCCTCCTGCGGCAGGTGCCGGTGCGAAGGATCAAGGAATTCCAGGAGCATTTCCTGATGGAGATGGACAACAAATTGCCGGATGTTCTGGCTGAATTCAAAAAAGGCAACCTTCCCGATGACGGCGTGAAGCGCATGGTGGACCTGGCTAACGGCCTGATCCCGCAATACGCGAAATAGGATTAGCATATTCGTTAGGATAGGGGCCCGGTCGCATTGACCGGGCTCATTTTTTGGTGCGGGCCTTAAAAAATTAAGTATAAACGCTTGCAGAATTAAAAACTTTTGGCAATCTTTACAGGGTCGTCGCCGACATCCCCTCCAAGCTCCCGAAAAACATCCGTTCGTTTTATTTCCAATCCTTTTTCTTCTTTCCGTACATCGACTTACTATGAAGCTATTTCGTCCGTATCGGTCCATGTCTCCTTCATTGCGGTTTGAAACCCGTGTTTATCTGAATATCATAGGATTATGTTGTTGACTGCCAAGTGCTAAGCAAAGGGACAATCGTCGGCTTCCGGAATAACCAACTTATTAATATCCACCAGGGAAGATTTTAGTTTTAAAGGGTACGATCAACAACCGCCGGGCTTGTCTAAGCCTGGCTTTTTTTTGTGCCGTCCGGTTTTTGTGCCGTCCGGTTTTTGTGCCCGAAACGGGGGCGGCAGGCACCGGCTAAAAAAAATCCCATGCAAAAATTTGGTTTATATAATAAACCAGTTTATTTTAGCAATAAATTTACGAGAATGAAACCGCTGATCATAGGAACCGCCCTTATCCTGATTACCGCCGCTTTACCGGCCCAAACCCCGATATCGGGAACAGTCAAAGACAACAAGGGACATGCGATTCACGGGGCCAGTATTGCCATTAAAAACAGTTATGACGGCGCCACGACCGATTCCCTGGGTCGCTTTCACTTTACCACCACCGAAAAGGGCGCCGATACGATTACGGTCACCAATATCGGTTATAACCCCATCGAACAGCCACTTACCCTGACCGGAGCACCCGTGGTACTTCACTTTGTGCTAAAGGAACAACTAAGCGAGCTCAAAGCGGTGACCATAACGGCCGGCTCGTTCAGCGCCGGCGATTCCAAGCGGGGCGCCGTTCTGAGTTCACTGGATGTCGCGACCACCGCAGGTTCCAACGCCGATATCACCGCCGCCCTGAAAACACTCCCGGGGGCCCAACAGGTCGGTGAGCAGGAAGGCCTTTTTGTGCGCGGCGGAGCCGGGTACGAAGCCAAGCAATATATCGACGGAACCCTGGTCAATAACCCCTACTATTCGAGCGTTCCGGACATCGCGCAGCGAGGCAGGTTCTCTCCTTTTTTGTTCAAAGGAACGGTCTTCAGCACCGGCGGGTATTCCGCCCTTTACGGGGAGGCCTTATCCTCCGTAGTGTTGCTGGAGTCCATCGATCTGCCCGAGAAATCGGAACTGGACGCCACGATATCGCCGCTTGTCGTCGGGTTGGGTACGCAGCAGCTGGCAAAGAACAAGCAATCCTCCTACGGCTTCAGCTACAACTATGTCAATGCGCTTGCTTATTTCAAGGCGGTACCGCAGGATGTGAACTACTTCAATGTGCCCCAATTTCATAATGGCGATGCCAATTTCCGTATCCGGACCAAAAGCGGCGGAATGATAAAATATTATACGACGTTTTCCTATAACAACCTGGGCATTCGACGCCAGGACTGGGATAGCCTGAATATGAACGACGCATTCGCGCTGACCAACCACAATTGGTACAATAACCTGAGCTGGCGCGACTATCTCAGCAACGGCTGGAAATTCGATCTGGGCGCCAGCTACAGTACCAACCTCGATAACATCGGCCAGAACGTGCAGAACCTGCAGAACCGGAACCAGGTTTTCCCGGACTCCGTGTTCTGGATGAACTTCAAGAATTTCGGCGTGGATCAGCGCCAGGACCTTTCACAGCTTAGGGCGGTATTCGACAAGAAATTGGGTACGTTAAGCGCGATCCGCTTCGGCGCGGAATACTGGTATGCCTACAATTACCAGAAGTACCATACGGTAGAATACCATATCGATACGTTGTACAAATTCCATGACAATTTCAATTCGCTTTTTGCCGAATCGGATATTTACCTCACCAATGCGCTGGCCGCCAAAGTAGGGATCCGGTATGAACATTCCACCGTGATCAACAAGTCGGATTTCGCGCCGCGCCTGTCGCTGGCGTACCGAACCGGCCCGGAGGCCCAGGTTTCGCTGGCCTACGGGATCTTCTACCAGAAGCCCGAGAACAGCCAACTGTTCTATACAACGAACATAGGATTCACAAAGGCCACGCATTATATCATCAACTATCAGAAAATGACAAAGGACCGGATCTTCCGCGTGGAAGCGTATTACAAAAAATATGACGACCTGATCAAGACCGTGCCCGTCAACTATTTCTTTTCCACCTTCAACAACAGCGGCAGCGGCTATGCCAAGGGGTTGGAGCTGTTCTGGCGCGATAAGAAGTCCATCAAAAATTTCGACTACTGGATCAGCTACTCCTACCTGGATACCAAGCGGAACTATCTCAATTATACGGCGCAACTGATGCCAAATTTTGCGGCGACACACACAGCGTCTATCGTCATGAAGCGCTTTTTCACCAAGCTGCGGTCCGGGGTCAACCTGACATACAGCTTTGCCACCGGCCGCCCCTACTACAACTTTATCCTCGACAGCCTCAACAAGTACAATCTGGCGGAAAGCGGCAAAACAAAAGATTTCAACAGCTTTAATTTCAGCGCCGAATATGTTCCCAGCTTTGCCAATCCAAAGGCCCGGACCTTTGTGGTACTCTTTGCCAGCGTCAGCAATGTACTTGGGTACAACGCCGTCTATGGCTACAACTTTTCCTATAGCGGCCTCTACAAGCAGGCGATCACGCCGCCGGCCAACCGGTTCTATTTTATCGGCTGTTTCCTGAGCTGGGGCGTGGACCGGTCCCAGGACGCCATCAACAACAATTTATAAATTCTTCAATGTTTTACAATAAAAATCAAACTACCATGCAAAAGTTACTATTATCTTTCGCGCTTCTGATCGGCCTTGCCTGCCAGGCCCAATCGGACAAATACCTGGCGGCCATGCAGAAGAATATCCCCCTGTTGGACTCGGCCAAGACCATTGACCAGCTGCAGAGCCTGGCAGCGACCTTCGAACGGATCGGTGACGCCGAGAAGACCCAATGGCTGCCTTATTATTATGCCGCGCTGGCGCAGACCTGGATCGGCTGGAATCCCGAGACGAAGGACAAGGATGCCAACTCCCAAAAGATCAATGCATACCTGGCAAAGGCCGAGGCGATCGAAAAAAATGCGGAGACCTACGCGGTAGAAAATATGTCGGCTACCCAGCAAATGCTCGTCGATCCGCAGACGCGGTGGGCAACCAACGGCAAAGACGCTAACGAAGCGTTGCAAAAAGGCCTGGCGCTCGATCCCAACAACCCGAGACTCTACTATCTTCAGGGGATGAGCGCGTTCGGCACGCCACCCCAATTCGGCGGTGGGAAAGACAAAGCAAAGCCTCTTTTTGAAAAGTCTGTGGCGTTGTTCAAGGCCGCTCAACCAAAGCCGATGTATCCGACCTGGGGACAGAAACAGGCGGAAGACATGTTGGCGAAATGTCAATAAGTCCGTAACGATGGCCGCCGGATATTCCGGCGGCCAATTCCACCCCTGGCCGGAGGCCAATTCGATTTTTTAAATTAACGTTGTAACATGGACAATCAGGCAGAGCCGCTCACCCCCGAAGAAAGCCTTCTGGTCATCCGGTCGATGATCGAAAAGACCAAAACCTCCGTGGCTGACAACAGCTTCTATTTTCTGCTCTGGGGCTGGCTGGTCTTCATCGCCGCCCTGCTCCAATATATACTGGTCGTCTACGTCAGGACCCCGCTGAATGGAATGGCCTGGAATCTCATGTTCATCGGCTTTATCGTCTCCATTATTCGTGGAGCGAGAGCGCGGCCGAAGAGGGTCAGGACCTATGTCGACGAAGGGCTAAGGCACATCTGGGAGTGCGTAGTGATCCTGCAGATCGTCATCGTGCTCATCTACTTTAAGCGGGGGGACTGGGAGCACTGTTATGTCTTTTTTATTCTTTCCTATTCCATCGGTTGTTTCCTGACGGGCCGCCTGTTACGGTTTGCGCCGTTGGTATGGGGCGCCTTTGCCTGCTGGGCGATCGCCGTTCTAATGACCTACACCGATACGCCGACCAATATGCTCCTGACGGCTGCGGCCGTTCTCGCCAGCTATATTGTTCCGGGCTATCTGCTTCGCGCGCAATACAAACATCAACTGCAAAAGAAATAATCGTACATGGAAAAAGAAAATCCCCTTACTACCCAAGAAAGTCTCGACCTCATAACCAGCATGATCAGTCAGGCCAAAAACGACTATTATGACACCGGGATCAGCGCTTTGCTGTGGGGTGGTGTGATCATCTTTTGCAGCCTTGTCGGTTATGCCAATAGTTACCTGAGTCTGCCCGCGCTGGATTACGTTTGGTGGCTGACGGTCGTCGCTGTCGTGCCGCAGGTCATCATTTCGATCCGTGAGAAAAAGGCGAGGAGGTACCGGTCACATGTCAGCGATCTGATCGGCGGCGTTTGGTTCAGCTATGCTATCGCCATTTTCCTGTTTTCCTATATCGACAGTCAATTGAACCTGAACGGGAAAGATTTCAGCGTTTATTTGACCTTCTTTGGCATTCCCACTTTTGCTACCGGATATGGCCGCCGGTTCCGGCCGATGATCATCGGCGGGATCGCCTGCTGGGCGTTTGCCATTCTCGCCCTGTTCATTACGGGTCGCAACGTGTTTTTTCTGATGGCCGGCGGGGCGTTGCTGGCGTGGTTCATCCCGGGTCTTCTGCTCCGGCGGTACTATCTGAAAGCAAAAAGACAAAATGTTTAAGGATCTCAACCCGATATTACATTCCCAACTTCGGCTGGCGGTCATTTCCCTTTTGATTACGGTAAAGGAGGCGGAATTCACGTTTTTGCGGGAGAAGACCAACGCCACCGCCGGCAACCTCAGCGTCCAGATCAACAAGCTGAAGGAAGCCGGCTATATCGATGTTGTCAAGTCATTCAAGGACAACTATCCCCAGACGATCTGCAAGATCACGCCCGAGGGGGTAAAGGCATTCGAGGAATATGTGAAAGACCTGCAGGCCTACCTCAATATCAAGAAATAGGGGATGGAGAGCGCGGAAACCGGGATGAAGAGCGCGGAAACCGGGATGGAGAGCGCGGAAAAAAAATAGGGTCGCCTGCCGATGCAGACAACCCTCCGTATAAACCGTAACCATTCCGTGGTGCAAAAATGCTAGCTCTTTTCCAACCTCATTGTCAGCCGCTCGCCGCTGTTGATGATGACTTCCAGCTGATACATCCCGGGCTGCAGATCCGAAGTTCCCTGGATATCATAGCTGTTCTCGCCATTTTCGCCATACGCCGTTTGTTTGATCAGCTCACTCCCTTTGGAATCCGTAACGCGCATCACGACAAAACATTTCTCTTTCAGCTGCACGCCGACCTGGATGTCATTTATATTTGGATCGGGTGTCACGCTGACCGCTTCAACGCTATGGCTATTGTAGGATCTGATGATCAGTACTTTTGAGTAGGTCACGCGATGGGCCGCATCGATCTGCCGGATCCGGTAATACAGGTCGTTCTTCCGTTCGGCTTCGTGTAACTTGTCATTGAAGGCATACTGGCCGGCGGCAACCGGCTCGGTCGAGCTGACTTCGCCGACTTTTTCAAAACTGGTTCCGTTCAGACTGCGTTCGACCTCGAATACCGTGCTGTGATTGTCATTGGCCGTGTTCCAGCTGATGGCAACCGCCTTGCGGTTGTACAGCGCCTGAAAGCTCGTCAGCGTGCTGCGGGCCGGGAACTTGATCGTGGCGGTCGTGGTGACGGAGCACAAGGAAGGGGTGCCGTTATCGCAAACCTTATAGGCAAACTGGGTGCTGTTACCGGCGAAGCCCGATTTCGGGGTAAAAATGAACTCGCCATTCTTTCCGAGGTCTATTCGGCCGTCGGGCGACTCGGTCAAGAGATAGGCGGTCATCGTCTCATGGTCAGGGTCATAATCGTTGCTCAGTACATTCCCGGCGGCGGTATGGCTGGCGGTTCCGGTAAACCGGTCCCGAACCGCTACGGGAGCGACGTTGCAGGTTGAAGCATAATGCAACGCGGCACCGGCAACCAATTGGTCGATTGCGATCCGTTCGCTGCCGCCGACACCCTGATAATTGAGGACAAGCTTATACTGTCCGGCCGCCGCAAGGGTCAATGATTTGTGGTAGGTGTAAACATGATTGGCTTCCGACCCGGTCAGGTCGATACTGTCCAGGAGAGCAACCGGCATATCGTTGGCATCGGCCGCAATAATCTTGAGCCAACGGCGGTCCTGGACCGGGAGGTTAAAACTGTAGCTAAAGGAAACCGGCAGGCTGACCGGCATATCCAGCACCGGTGTGTAGATCCCCGTCCTTTCCGTAGGACTTGCCCCGGTTCCGGAGACCATCGCACCGTCGCCTTCAATAGCGGGCACCCATCCACCGCGGTTGACATCAAAATCGGCGAAGAACCAGCAGCGGCCCTGGAGATACCCTTTTACCCGGGACAGGCTGACCCCGGGGCGGGAATTGAAATTGTCGGTGATACCTGCGGCGTGTGCGGAAAGAAAAGTGGTTACCAGCGCGCACGAAAGTAAGATCGTTGAGAAGTTCCGTTTCATCTTGTAATTTTCAGAAGGTGAATAAAGCAATAGGATGCTGAAAATCAGCGGTGATTCAAAGGAGGGAACCTAACGAACTAAATGATTGCGAACTGTTTTTCGGGGGATAATAAATTTAGCGGAGATGAACCAAAGATAGAAAAGACATTCTGTTTTTGCAAGCTCCCACCGAAAAATCGGCTTCGGGGCGGCAGGGCATTGATTATCAACCGATAAAATCGCGGTTTGCGGTGCGGAGATGTATGGCGGTTTGCGGTGCGGAGATGTTCCTACCCTCTGCTGCCTTCGAGCTTTTCATCTTCGGCGTTCGCCAGGACCGTAGCCCCCATTTTTCGCATCGGGTTACTCCGGTTTTCATCAAACTCCTGGCGATTCCGGATGATATCGATGCATGTATACAGGGCGGTCAGAAAAGAAGTTGCATCCGCCTTGTTCTTCCCGGCGATATCGAATGCCGTGCCATGGTCAGGCGAGGTTCGCACCATCGGCAGCCCGGCGGTAAAATTGACGCCCTCCCCGCCGGAAAGGGATTTGAACGGGATCAATCCCTGATCATGATACATGGCCAGTACCGCATCGAACCTCGACTGGTAGTTACGGGCAAAAAAGGCATCGGCGCTGTAGGGGCCGAAAACCATCATCTGATGTTTGGCTTCCTTGATCACGGGTTTGATGATCTCCTCGTCTTCCTTACCGATCAGCCCGTCATCACCGGCATGCGGGTTCAATCCGAGGACGGCGATCTTTGGCTTGTCGATGCCGAAGTCGCGCATCAGGCTTTCATTGAGGATCCTTAGTTTGGAGTGGATCGCTTCCCGGGTAATATACCGGGCAATATCCTTCACCGGGACGTGCTCGGTCACCAGTCCCACCCGGAGCGTTTCGGAGACCATCAGCATGAGCACATCATTTGCGTTGAATGCGTGTTTCAAATACGGGGTATGGCCGGTGAAATTAAAGGTGGCGGACTGGGTGTTCTTTTTGTGGATCGGCGCGGTGACCAGCCCCTGGATCTTCCGGTCCCGCAACGCCTCAACCGCGGCGACCAGCGATTTGACGGCATAGGTGCCGCCGACATCGGTCAGTTGCCCGGGCAAAATGGCGATCTCTTCTTCCCAGCAGTTGTAGATGTTGATCTGTTTTGGCGTGATCCGTGAAAAGTCCTTTGTGCTTTGGTAGTTGAAATTGATCTCCGGTGTTGACTTCCGGTAGAAATTGATCAGCTTGTTGGATGCGAAGATCAACGGCGTGCAGAGTTCCAGCAACCGGTGATCGGAGAAGGTCTTGATGATCAGTTCCGCTCCGATACCATTCAGATCGCCGATGGAAACCCCTATCACAGGTCGTTGGTGTTGAATGCTCATGCGCTAATTCTTAATTTTAACCGGGCGGAGCCCGGATTATTTCAATACCGGCCAAAAGTACGACTTTTGCGCTTTACGCGCCTTATGTATACGTTGAAAAAGTCCCTCGGCCAGCATTTCCTCCGGGATGAGAACATCTCCCGGAAGATCGTTGCCGCGTTGCTTGAGCACCCGTTCACGCAGTTGCTGGAAGTTGGTCCCGGCGGCGGCGCGCTGACCAAATATCTCCTGGCTATCGAAGGCATCGATTTCAAAGCGGTGGAGCTGGACGGCGAAAAGATCGCCTGGTTACAATCTACCTGGCCGGTCTTGAAAGGAAAGATCCTGCATGCCAGCATCCTGGACATCGAAAGACCCTTTGACGGTAAATTCACGGTGATCGGAAATTTCCCTTATAATATTTCCTCCCAGATCCTGTTCAGAATGCTGGATTGGAAGGCAGACCTGCAGACGGTGATCGGGATGTTCCAAAAGGAGGTGGCGCTTCGGATAGCCGCCAGGGAGGGTTCAAAGACTTATGGGGTGTTGAGCGTGCTTGTGCAGGCATTCTTTCGGGTCGAATATCTGTTCGACGTACAGGAATCGAGCTTCATCCCGCCACCAAAGGTCAAGAGCGCGGTTATCCGGTTGACGCCATGCCCGCCGCCCGCATTTAAAGACGAGCAGCGTTTTTTCCAGGTCGTTAAAACGGCGTTTAGCCAACGCAGAAAGACCCTGCGAAATGCGGTGCGTCAACTTTTTGACGCCGGAACGCTGCAGGATCCGTTGTTCGACCGGCGGGCGGAGCAGCTGACCGTACCCGATTTTGCCGCTCTGACCTGGAAAATGAAAGAAAAATGAGCAGAGTAATTATAACCGCAAAGGCGCATGACTATCTCGCCAGAACGCTGACGGAAAAGGGTTACACCGTTTATTATTCGCCACAGATCGGCTATGAAGAGCTGCTGCAATCGATCGCCGGGGTGGAGGGGTTGATCGTCACTACCCGGCTGAAGATCGACCGGCCCATGCTGGACCGCGCTTCCGGGTTGAAATGGATCGGACGTCTCGGAAGCGGGATGGAACTGATCGATGTCGATTATGCGCAATCCAAAGGCATCCGCTGTGTGAGCAGCCCGGAGGGAAACCGGAACGCGGTTGCGGAGCACGTGCTGGGTATGCTGTTGGTCCTTATGAACAAGATCGTGACCAGCGAGCAGGAGATCCGGGAAGGAAAATGGGTCCGGGACGCCAATCGCGGCACCGAGTTGAGCGGGAAAACGGTGGGAATCGTCGGTTTTGGCAATGCCGGGGGGGCGTTTGCCCGGCTGCTGGCCTCCTTCGATACCACCGTCCTGGCTTATGACAAATACCAATTCGGATTCGCCCGCGGCAACGTTCACGAAGCTTCGCTGGAGCAACTGGCCCGTTACTCCGATGTCGTCAGCTTTCATGTGCCCCTCACGGAGGAAACCTTTCACATGGCCGGAGACGTTTTCTTCGATTCCCTGGTGCGCAAACCGTGGTTTATCAATGCCTCACGCGGAAAGGTCCATGACACCGCCGCCCTGATCCGGGCCCTGGAGAATGGCAAAATCGCGGGCGCCGCGCTGGACGTGCTCGAGAACGAAAAATTGGAGACGTACACCGAGACCGAGCGGCAACAACTGAAAATGCTGCTGGACCGACCGGATACGGTCATAACCCCGCATATCGCCGGATACAGCCAGGAGGCCTTCTTTAAAATGGCCAAAGTCATCCTCGAAAAACTGGGGATTTAGGGATTTTTAAGCGTATTCTATCCCAAATTCTTATCTTTACACCCCTAATGCAATGTCTTGGATCGCTCCAGGGCGTTGTATTTTTTTTCTTTCCGATTCGGCAAGAGGCCGAATTCAATCACCGGACATCGTCCGGTTTATACTTAAAAAGGAGGGGCTATGAGTGGATTCACTTATTACACCAAAGACGCGCTTGACCATCTGAGAACCGAATTACAAAAATTAAAAACGGTGGAGCGGCCTGCCGCATCCAAGGCCATTGCGGAAGCCAGAGAAAAGGGCGATCTGCGGGAAAATGCCGAATACGATGCCGCAAAAGAAGCGCAGGGACTGCTCGAGGCCAAGATCCAGAAGCTGGAGAACGAACTTGCCAATGCGCGTATCATCGACCAGGGAACTATCGATACGAGTAAGGTATCGATCCTCACCAAGGTAACCGTTACCAATCTGACCAGCAAAAAGCAGATGACCTACTACCTGGTTTCCGAAAAGGAAGCGGACCTCAAACAAGGAAAGATCTCCGTCACCTCGCCGATCGGCAAGGGCTTGCTCGGCAAACAGGTGGGTGAGGTCGCCCATGTCCAGGTGCCGGCGGGCACCCTCCAATTCAAAATTGAAAACATTACCGTGTGACCCTTTTTTCAAAGATCATCGCCGGAGAAATACCTTCTTATAAGATTGCGGAAAATGATCGTTTCTTTGCCTTCCTGGATATTTTCCCCCTCCGGCATGGCCATACGCTGGTAGTACCGAAGCTGGAGGTGGACCGGTTCTTTGACGTGCCCGACGAATACCTGTCGGACATGCTCCTGTTTGCAAAACCGATCGCGCTGGCTATCGAACAATCCTTTGACTGCAACCGCTGCGGATTGGCCGTTGTGGGCCTCGAAATACCACACGCCCACCTGCACCTGGTGCCGATCGACGGGGCGGACGACCTGAACTTCACCCGGCATAAACTAAAGCCGACCCCCGATCAGCTTCGATCGTCGCAGGAAAAGATCCTCCGACACTTACATCCATGAGTATGGAGATAAAAACGCTCCAGGAACGAAAACTCCAGGAATTGCTGGCCTACACCGCCCGGAATTCACCATTCTACCGGGAATTGTTTCACCGGCGCGGTATCGATATTTCGGTTATCCGGTCCGTTGATGACCTCGCCGTCATCCCGCCGACCACCAAAGAAGACCTTCAGCGCCGGAACGACGATTTCCTTTGTATCCCGCGGGACCGCATCGCTGAATACACCACCACCTCCGGTACGTTGGGAAGCCCCGTCACCATCGCGCTTACTGCGGGCGATTTGGACCGGCTGGCCTATAATGAATATTCGTCCTTTGTGACCGCCGGCGGAACCCCGGCCGATGTCTACCAGTTGATGCTGACGCTCGACCGGCAATTCATGGCCGGGATCGCTTACTATTCCGGTATCCGGAAGCTCGGCGCGAGCGTGATCCGCGTTGGACCCGGAGTCCCCGCGCTTCAATGGGAGACGATCCGGCGGCTTAGACCCACCGTTCTGGTCGCGGTGCCTTCCTTTTTGCTAAAGCTGATCCGGTATGCGCAAGAAACATCCATCGATCTCAACCGCTCTTCGGTCCGCTCGGCCATTTGTATCGGCGAGAATATCCGCCAGGCCGATCTCACCCTGAACATCCTGGGCAAAAAGATTACCGATTCCTGGAATATCCGCCTGTATTCGACCTATGCGAGCACCGAAATGCAGACTGCGTTTACCGAATGCTCCGCAGGGAAGGGCGGTCATTTGCAACCCGAATTGCTGATCGTCGAATTGCTGGATGAACATGACCGGCGGGTAGGGCCGGGTATACCGGGCGAGGTGACGATCACGACACTCGGTATTGAAGGGATGCCGCTGATCCGGTACAAGACCGGGGATATCTGCATCTGGTTCGACGAACCCTGCGCCTGCGGACGTACCAGTCTGCGCCTCTCGCCCGTTATCGGCCGCAGACAGCAGATGATCAAGTTCAAAGGGACGACCTTATATCCGCCGGCGCTGTTCGAGTTGCTCAACGAAATGGAAGAGGTAGCGGATTTTGTCGTCGAGGTCTATTCGAACGATGTCGGACTCGATGAGATCCTTCTTCACGTGGTCCCGGCAAGCCGGAGTGAAGAATGCGATCACCGGATCCGGGCCTATCTTCAAGCCAGGCTTCGGGTCAGCCCGCAGATCGTATACGAGGATCCCGCGAAGCTGCAGCGCATGCAATTTCCCGAGGGCGGGAGAAAAGCAATTAAATTTCTTGACCGGAGAAGTGAATATAAATAACTTGCAGCCCATGATAGCTGTTGGACACAAGCCCCTTACGCTGGCCGATTTTGCTGATATTCTCTATCAAAAAAAGGACATTTCGCTCACGGAGGAGGCGCTGGAGAAAGTAGCGGCAAACTTTCAGTTCCTGGCTGAATTTTCGGCCGACAAGCTAATCTATGGGATCAACACCGGCTTCGGCCCGATGGCCCAGTATAAGGTCGGGGAGGGGAATCTGCTGCAACTGCAATACAATCTCATCCGAAGCCACTGCTCCGGCAGCGGCAACCTCCTTCCCACCGAGTTGGTAAAAGCGACCATGATCACCCGGCTGAACAGCCTGATGCAGGCCTACTCGGGCGTGCATCCCGATACCGTGATCCTTTTGCGGCAACTCATTCAGAAAGATATTTACCCCTGCATTTATGAACATGGGGGCGTGGGCGCCAGCGGTGATCTTGTTCAGCTGGCCCATCTCGGCCTCGCGCTGATCGGGGAAGGAGAGGTGCATTGCGAAGGTCGCATCCAACGAACCGCGGATGTATTTGCCCGGTTGAAAATCCAGCCGCTGTCCATCCGGATCCGGGAAGGGCTGGCCATCCTGAACGGTACCTCGGCCATGACGGGGATCGGGCTGGTGAATATCCTTCGCGCCCGGCGGCTGGTGGATTGGGGAGCCTTCCTATCCGCCCTCACCAACGAGATTGTCAGCGCCTTCGACGACCACTATTCTTACGAGTTGAATGCCGTCAAACATCATTACGGTCAGAATGCGGTCGCAGGGATTATCCGGTCGATCCTGACCGGCAGCAAGATGATCCGTAACCGGTCGGAACACCTTTATCATGCGGGAAGCCTGGAACACGAAGTCTTTGAAGACAAGGTTCAGGAATATTATTCCCTTCGCTGCGTCACCCAGGTACTCGGTCCGGTCTTCGACACGGTCCGGCATGCGGAACGGGTGCTGGTCGACGAATTGAATTCGGTAAACGACAACCCGGTTGTCGATCACGTGAACAACAATATCTTCCACGGCGGTAATTTTCATGGGGACTATGTCGCGCTGGAAATGGACAAGCTGCGGATCGCGATCACCAAACTATCCATGCTGGCGGAAAGACAGCTGAACTATTTGCTAAACGACCGGCTTAACCGAAAGTTCCCGCCCTTTGTCAACCTGGGTGTGCTCGGGCTTAATTTCGGTATGCAGGGGGTACAATTCACGGCTACTTCCACTGTCGCGGAGAATCAGACCTTGTCCTTTCCCATGTACGTACATAGCATTCCCAATAACAATGACAACCAGGATATCGTCAGCATGGGCGCGAATGCGGCATTGCTCACGCGGAAAGTGATCGACAACACGTTTGAGGTGCTGAGCATCCAGCTGATGTCCCTGTTGCAGGCGGTCGACTCCATTGCCTGCCTGCCCCGGCTGGCCCCGGCGACCCGGGCGATATACGAGCGTGTCAGGGAAATATTCCCGAGCTTTGTCGACGACCATCCCAAGTATAAGGAACAGAAAATAGTAAAGGAATTCCTGGAACAATCAAGCCCGCTGCCATGAAATGCGCCCTGGTGACCGGCGGATCGAGAGGGATCGGACGGGCCGTCTGCCTGGAGCTGGCGGC
>DATJWK010000082.1:0-17998 GCA_035501395.1 Puia sp. | reverse complement strand
AGGACACCACGAATTATATCGCGACGATGGAGGCGGCCAATCGGGCTACGGAGTCCAAGATCTTCGGCAATATTGCGAGTACTTCTGTCAGCTGGACGTCGATGCCGAATTACCAGAACATTTCGAGCGCTACGAGATTGGGCATTACGAACCCAAATGATAGTGTTTCAAAGGTCGATTATACCGGCACAACCGGGCAAACTACCGGCCCTAGCCTTCTTTTGAAGGTTATGAGCGGAGACACGATTTCGCCGGCGGTTCAATGTTACTATGCCAGCAATACGCTGTCTTCCACCAATAGTTCGTTAAATACGGTCTTGAATTCGCTTGCGGCGGGATTACTAGGGACGCCCACCGGAGCGGCGGAAGGAACCCTTGCGGGATTTACCTCTTCTTCGGGGACTGTTTACGCGGCTGTCAACAGTTTCCTTACCACAATGGACCCGGCTGCGCCGGCTAATTATCCAAAGGCTTATTTGAATTGGATCTTGCTGGATGATCAATTTAACTATGTCAGCGGCTCCAGCGGATCGGTGGCCACAGCCAGTACGACGTATCCGGCGGGACAATTGAATACGGTGGCGCCGGGCGGACCGGTCGTTATGACGCGAAATGGGTATCTTTATGTATGGGTAAGTAATGAGACGCAGGGTTGGGATGTGTTCTTTGACAATTTCTCGGTGCAACACAAACGGGGACCAGTTTTAGAAGAGAACCATTATTATCCCTATGGCCTGACGATGGCCGGGATAAGCGACAAGGCGTTGAAGTCTCCCTATTCGGAGAATAAATACCGATTCAATAACGGGACTGAACTAAATGACGAACTGAATCTCAATTGGTATGAAACGGCCTGCCGCATCTATGATCCTCAGATTGGCAGGTTTTTGCAAACTGACCCACTGGCCTATTATACTCCCGATTTTTCACCGTTTGCGTTTGCAAACGATAACCCGATATCTTTCACCGATTTGTTAGGATTGCTGTCGACGCCCGATAACCCACAGGTTCTGCAAGCAGCGGTGGTAACTGCCTATAGGAAGAGCCCCTACGGGATGCAAGACTTTTTTTCGGACCTTCTCAACAGAAATTATTATCGGATCGACAAGCATCCGGATATGAAGGCGGCCATCCTTCCATGGATAGCCCCTATTGGAACGCACATGCCTCTGAATCCACCGGGTGTTATCGCGAGAATCCAGCCGGTCGCAGTAACGATACGAAAGGAAATTCAGGCTCGGAAAATGCTTGCGGAGAGCGCGTTGACGATTTTACCTGTGATCGGGGAAGAAATTGTCGTGGCTGACGCGTTAGAAGCAATAGAAGAGGGAGGAGAAATAGGTGAAGGGGTTGGGGAAGCGACAACAGCCGCTGAACAAATTGAGATGGAGGAAGACGCGGAAATGGTTGCGGAAGAGCAGGCAGAGCAACTCGAAGAAGTTGCCGAATCAAAACCGCCGAGCTCCGGTGAGACTGCGGCGACCAAGGCGGGAAGAGCGGCGCATAAGGCGTATAAGGCCTCCGAAGTTAAGAAGGATGTGCGAATAAAGGAGTATTTACTCAAAAGCGGTAAACGCCCGGATTTCGTTGATTTGGAGAACAAGGTAATTTATGAGTTAAAACCGGATAATCCCCGGGCGATTCAACTGGGATGGAAACAATTGGTGCAATATGGACAAGAGCTCCAAAAGGAATTTGGCGGGGAGTGGACACTTCATTTAGACACATATTAAACGTTTAAGTTGCATGGAAATAACGCTATTTAAGAAAATAGTCAATGAGGCTTTTAAGGCAAAGCAATTTGTAAAGCGCGGTGCGTATTATTATCGCGAGGGAGAGGACTGCATCTGTATAGTCGGAATCCAGCGATCGAGTTATTCAAACGGGTATTATGTCAGTGTCGGATTTGCCTTAAAAAAACTGCATGCTGATCAAACTAAATTGAAGGACACGGATGGAGATGTCCGGGCGAGGTTTAGTTATGATTCGGCAGGAGAGACGACAGATTTTTATGATCTGGATAAATTATCAGCTGATTGTGAATCCTCCGTGAGCGAAAGTTTTCGCAAAAATATAGATGAACTTGTCGAACCGGCCTTACAGCCAAACGGATTAAAAGTCTTATTGGCCAGGCGACCTGTGTTGTTATATCAGACGACACTTGCCGCGAAGCAATTGTTAGGTCTGGAGTGAAAAGGCAGTGTTTGCGTGGCAGGTTGTACCTTGCATTTGTGTCCCAACCCCAACGCTATATCGCCCATTTCGATCTCGACGCGTTTTTTGTGAATGTGGAGATACTGAACGACCCGTCGCTCAGGGGGCTGCCGTTGCTGGTGGGGGGACGTGAGCGGGGGGTGGTGGCGGCGTGCTCGTATGAGGCGCGGAAATTTGGGATCCACAGCGCGATGCCGATGAAGACGGCGATGCGGCTTTGTCCGCAGGCGGTCGTTGTGGGGAGTACCAGAGGGGAGTACAGTCGGTACTCGCGTTGGGTGACGGAGATCATCGCGGCGAAGGCGCCGCTTTTTGAGAAGGCGTCGATCGATGAGTTCTACCTGGACCTAACGGGGATGGACCGCTTTTTTAACCCCTATCTGTGGACGATCGACCTGCGCGAGGAGATCATTTCGGCGACGAGGCTGCCGATCTCGTTTGCCCTTGCTTCCAATAAAATGGTTTCGAAGATTGCGACGCAGGAAGCGAAACCGAACGGGTATATCCAGGTGTTACCGGGGATGGAGCGGGAGTTCCTTGCGCCGCTGAAGGTCAACAAGATCCCGGGTGTGGGGGAGCACACGTATCAGGCGATGCAGGAAATGGGGATTGTGACAATCCGGGATTTGAGTGAGCGGACGGCGGATGAGCTGGAGCGGCAATTTGGGAAGTATGGCGCAGAACTGTGGAGTAAGGCGCGTGGAATTCATGTGTCGGAGGTCATCCCCTATCATGAGGCGAAGTCGATCTCGACGGAAAATACATTTGAGGAAAACAAGACGGACATGGAGTTCCTGATGGCGGAGCTGGTGCGGATGACCGAGCGCGTGGCATACGAGCTGCGGCAGGACAACAAGACCGCGGGTTGTGTGGCGGTGAAGATCCGGTACCCGGATTTTGAGACGACGTCGAAGCAAATGACGATTCCCTACACCTTCTATGACGATGAGCTGATCGCGAAGGCGAAGGAGCTTTTTCATCAGCTTTATCGCAAGGGGCAGCCGATCCGGTTGATGGGGGTACGGCTCAGCGAGTTGACGGCGGAAGCGATACAGACCAATCTTTTTGAGGATACGGGGAAGAAGACGCAGTTGTATAAGGCGATCGATGAGGTAAAGGGAAGGTTCGGGAAAGATGCGGTGGTGAAGGCGGGTGGTCAGATCCGAAGGTCGGATAAGGATGATGGGGAAAATGGGGAATGATCTGGGGATGAGGAAGATGGACAGAGCGAAAAGTGGAAAAAGTGCCCCGGGGCATGGGATTTGAAGTTGTGTCCGTAAAACTACCAGATGAAAAAGACACTGTGTATTTTGGCCGTAGCCCTGCTGGTGGCAGGAGGTCAACTTTGTGCGCAAAACTTTCAGTTAGGGATCAGGGGCGGAGGTAATCTGAGCACGTTTTGGGGAAGCAGCGACAACCCCGCGTATACCACACATACGTTTGAAGCGGGTTGGAACGCGGGCGTATTCACCAATTTCTGGCTGGGGAATCATTTCGCCATTTCGCCGGAAGTCGATTATACGACGGCAGGAGCGAAGATCAAGACAACCTCGTCCGACTACAATTCGAATGTGTATGTCAACGACCAGCTCAATCTGTCCTATCTGAGCATTCCGGTGCTGGCCAAGGTGCGGTTCACCGGCGGCTTCTACCTGGAGACAGGCCCTGAGATCAACTTCAACATCAGCAGCAACAAGTTCGAAAACGAATCGGTCAAGAACTTCACCAACGGTGCAGAATTTGCGTGGGGCGCGGGTTTGGGTTATCAGAGCCCGGCCGGATTCGGGATCGGTGCGCGGTACAATGTAGGCTTGACGAAGGTCGACAATGTAAATCAGGCGCAATGGAACGATGTGAATTGGTATAATAGCGGGTTCCAGCTGGATCTGTTCTGGACCATCTTTAACAACAAGAAGGTTGTAGAGAAATAGTAGCGCAGGAGCGGACAAAGGGTGTATCGGAATCGGACATTATTGTGCCGGTCGGCGGGCTTAAGCTATTGATTTGCAGAAGCCTGTGCGGCTGGCATTTTTTTCGCAGCCATATGTCTCATGCTAAAGAACTACTTCAAAACCGCGCTACGGAATCTCGCCAAGAGCAAGCTGCATTCCATCATCAATATTACCGGGTTGTCGGTTGGCATGGCCGTCGCGATGCTGATCGGGTTGTGGATTTACGATGAGGTATCATTTGACCGGCAGACTCCGCACTATGACCGGATTGCCCGTGTGGTTCAAAACGTGACCAATAACGGAGAAGTAAGTACGTGGTTGCAGGTGCCGTTTCCGCTGGCGGAAGTCTTGCGAAAAGACTATGGCAATCACTTCAAGCGGGTGATCCGGGTGCTGGAGAATGACGAGCTCTTTACGCTTGGCCACAAAAAGATAAGCGAGCACGGCGGATATTTTGAGCCGGGTGCGGCAGAACTATTCGGGATGCATATGGTCCGGGGCAATCTCAACGGTCTCGACGATCATCCGGGCACGATCTTTCTGTCCGAGTCGATGGCAAAGGCTTTTTTCGGCGATGGCGATCCGATGAACCAGACCTTGCAGCTGGATACTTCGGTCCTAAGAGTGACGGGTGTGTATGAAGATTTTCCGCGGAATTCGAGCTGGGCGGAGCTAAAGTTTATGTCGCCGTGGGCGTTGTTTTATAGCCGGGCGACGTGGATTCGGACGATCGAAGATCCGTGGAGGCCCAATTTTCTCGCGACGTATGTGGAGATGGCCGACAATGCTGATTTTGCCCGGGTGTCGGCGGCGATCAGGGATTCCAAATTAAAGCACATCAATGAGCACCTCGCGGCTAAAAAGCCTGCGGTCTTTCTTTTTCCCATGAGCCGGTGGCATTTGTATTCCGAATTCAAGGACGGTAAGAATATCGGCGGGGCTATCCAGTATGTATGGATGTTCGGCACAATCGGCGTTTTTGTATTACTGTTAGCCTGTATCAATTTTATGAATCTCAGTACGGCGCAAAGCGAGCGGCGGGCGAAGGAGGTGGGCATCCGGAAGACACTCGGCTCGTTGCGGCAGCAGCTGGCGTTCCAGTTCCTTAGCGAATCGCTGCTGACGGCAGTCTTCTCCTTTGCCCTGGCCCTGGTGATGGTGCAGCTGGCGTTGCCGTTCTTTAACGAAGTTGCCGACAAAAAAATGGAAGTCTTGTGGAGCAAGGCGGCGTTCTGGGGTGCAGGGGCTGCGTTTGTCTTTTTTACGGCGCTTATTGCCGGGAGTTATCCCGCAGCGTATCTTTCTTCCTTCAAGGCTGTCAGGGTATTAAAAGGAACGTTTAAGGCTGGACGCCTCGCGATCATCCCGCGAAAGGTCCTTGTCGTCCTTCAGTTCACTATTTCGGTAACGCTAATCATCGGGACATGCATCGTCTACCAGCAGATCCAGTTTGCAAAGGACCGGCCGGTCGGGTATACGCGGGCGGGGCTGGTGACGCTGCCCGAGATGAACGGCGCCATCCATAATCACTGGAATGCAGTGAAAGATGAGTTGTTACGGACGGGCGCCATTACCGGGCTAACCGAATCGGGGAGCTCGATGACCCAGACCGGGAATAGCACCAGCGGTTTTGCCTGGCCGGGCAAGGACCCCAATTTTTCGGTTGATTTCAAAGTCGTCGATGTTACGTTTGACTATGGCAAAACGATTGGCTGGGAGGTCAAAGAAGGGCGGAATTTTTCACCGGATTTCCCGAGCGATTCGTCCGGGGTTATTGTCAATGAAGCGGCTGTCAAAGTGATGGGTCTGAAGAACCCGGTGGGCGCAAACGTAACGTGGTGGGGAAGGCCGGGCCGGATCGTTGGCGTAGTAAAGAACATGGTGATCAATTCGCCGTATGAGGAGGCCGATCCGACGCTGTTTACGCTGCTCGGTCCCGGGGATGCCGGAAATGTAGTCATCGCGCGGATCAACCCGGCCATGAGCCCCAGTGCCGCCCTCGAAAAGATCACACCGATATTCCGGCGGTTCGATCCCGACCAGCCGTTCGCGTATCAATTTGTCGATGATGACTATGCGCGAAAGTTTGCCGGCGAAGAGCGGGTGGGACGGCTGGCGAGTGTTTTTGCGGGTCTGGCGGTGTTTATTTCCTGTCTCGGGTTGTTTGGGTTGATCTCGTTTGTGGCCGAGCAGCGCAAAAAAGAGATCGGGATACGGAAGGTGTTGGGCGCGTCGGTGGGGAACGTGTGGGGGTTGCTGTCCGGGGACTTTGTTGCGTTGGTGACGATATCTTTCCTGATTGCCGCGCCGCTGGCCTGGTGGACAATGCGGGGATGGCTGCAAAACTATACCTATCGCACACCGATGGCCTGGTGGATCTTTGTGGCGGCGGGTGCGGGAGCGCTATTGATCACGGTCGTCGTCGTCAGCGTGCAGGCGGTGCGGGCCGCGCTGGTGAATCCGATAAGCAGTCTGCGGTCGGAATAGCAGTTTTAGTTATTTGGTTTTCAGTCTGTTGGGCAGATGACGAAAATTTAACGATTAAGTCTACTATATTGATAGGGAATTGATATCTTTACCGTCCAAATATTTAAATCTATGAGTTTGCGACTAGGGGACAAGGCTCCCAATTTTCAAGCCAAGACATCGGTTGGTGAAATCGATTTTTACGAATACCTGGGTGACAACTGGGGTATCCTGTTTTCTCACCCTGCTGACTATACGCCGGTATGTACCACGGAACTCGGCCGGACTGCCGCTTTGAAGGATGAGTTTGCCAAGCGCGGTGTGAAGGTGCTCGCGCTGAGTGTAGACCCCGTTGACAAACATCTTGGTTGGATCAAGGATATCAATGAGACGCAGAAGGTGAATGTGGATTTTCCGATCATTGCGGATGAAGACCGGAAGGTCAGCACGCTATATGAGTTTATACATCCGAATGCGAGTGCGACGGCGACGGTGCGCAGCCTGGTGGTGATCGGCCCCGACAAGCTGGTGAAGCTGATCATTACGTACCCGGCTTCGACGGGCCGCAACTTCAATGAGGTGTTGCGCGTGGTGGATTCGCTGCAGCTGACTGCCAATCACAGCGTGGCGACGCCGGCGGACTGGAAAGAAGGGGAGGATGTGATCGTCGTGCCTGCCATCACGACGGAGGATGCGCAGAAGAAGTTCCCGAAAGGGGTCAAGGTGGTGAAGCCTTACCTGCGGTATACGCCGCAGCCGAATCTTTAGAACCTCCCGGCAAAGAGGCGGGTGTCGATACCGGCGAGGTGGCTGGTTGGCGTCGTTTCCGGCAAAGAGTCGGGCGTCGAGCCGGCAAGGAGGGAAGATAGATGTCGTTTATTGAAAAGGTTCCATATGTGGGTAGGCCTGAAAGGGCTTACCCTTTTTTTATTTAGGGCTGGTGGTGCGGCGGGTAGCTCGGGTGAGGAGGCCGAAGACGACGTAGGGGATAGGGGAGATAAGGGCTTCGTGGAAGGTGCTGACGGGTTGGCGGAGAGAAGGGGGCAGGATGTGGATGAAGGCGTCGTAGAGGGCGAGGACGATCAATAGGGCCAGGCCGGCGGCATAGAGGATATTCCAAAGTTGGTTGAGCCAGGCGGGGGCGATCTGTCGGAAGACGAGGAGGCCGATCAGCCAGGCGAGGAGAAGGGAACCGAATTTATAGCCGTGGCGCACACCTCTACCCATCGAGGTGTAGACGTACGGGTCGAGGACGTACAGGTTGTAGGCGGAATAGAGGATGGCGGAGCCCAGGAGACCGAGGAAGAAATAAAGGCGGGCCCTGTCAGGTTGTTGCATTTAGTTGCAGCTTTTTTGCAAAATCCGGGTCGCGGGAAAATAGATACCACAACCCAAAGATAAACGCATAGACGACGAAGGTAAAGAGATAATGGTGAGAAAAGTCGAGCCATTCGGGTTTGCGGAGGTAGACCAGGACGAGACCTACACAGCGGAGAACATTGAGGATCTCGATCGCGACGATGCCGCCGAGGATGTAGATAAGTTTGCGTTTGCGGTCCGCGGGCAGGCAGATAATGAACCCAGCATAGAGAACGAGCAGTTCGAGGCCGTTACAGATATCCGCGATATCGAGGAGGTTGTTTTGCCCGGAGCGGATAGCCATGACCGGTTCGAGGCCTTCGTTGCCAAACCCTTTTAGATGCATGGCAGGGATGGCGTAATAATCGCCGGAGGGGTTAAAGATGGCGAGGGTGGCGGCGGTGCCTTTACCGATGACATAAGTAAGCGGTCTATCTAAAATCCTGCGTGGTTGCAGCACTAATAGATAAACCGCCTTCCAGGCCACGAAAAGGATCGCGGCCTTCCATAGAAACTCTCTTACCGATTTGGGTATTTGGGCCACCCTTGCCGATCGAATCATACGATTTGCTTGCGAGCGCGGGCCTTTTTTATGCCCAGGCCGAGACCTGCGGCAAGCAGAAGGCTGATACCGCCGTCAATGGGTGCGGTGCCGCCGCCGTTTCCGGGATCCCATGCAGGCCGACCAGCTCCCGGGAAGGGGTCATGGCCACCGACAATTGACCGATGAAACAAATCGTTCCGATTGATGTCGGGACCAGGGTCGCCAATGGGTTCCATCAAGTGCAGCGGATCATTTTCGGGTTCCGTTGCGCGAAAGCCATCGGGGCGGACGTCCGTGCTGAAGGGATCTGTGCGTGGGGCTCCGAATGGGTCGAGTCCGAGGCGATCTCTTTCGAGCGAATTAATCCGTTGGCCCGGGCCGGGGCCGCCAGCGTAAGCCCTTGTTACCATAAGGAGGGGGAATACGAAAGCGGTCAGAATGAGTAAGCGCGTTGCCTTTTTCATGAGAGTAATAATTAGTCTATTGATCAAATGTTAAGGAAAAACCAAACAATTGACGCTTAAAAAGGCTTTCGTAGAATGTTAGCTAAGGAAAATCCTAACGGTATGTCAGGGTTTGTGTGGGTTGTTGCAAAGATAATAAAATATCGGGATTTGCAATAGGTTACTGCAAAAAGATCGCCAAAGTTTTGCACCGTATTTTTCCCAGAGCGTATGAGGGCGAGCGAGCGCGAATCACGGCGAAGGCGATACGAATTGGGGATTGTTTTCCCCGAAATGGGCGCTGGCATTGGAATTGGGAGCCCGCGTATCATTTTTGGTTCGGTGTGCGGAAGATGGCGCGTCCTGTGTAACGGCTAGGTATAAACGAATTGTTAATTTGCGCGCAACCGTAATGCTAAGTTGTTGATTTGGTGAAGGCGAAAGATATCAAAAAACAATTATAATCGAAAGATTTCGATATATGGATTTAATTCCTTAAGTTGCATCGAAATTTCGAAATAAATAGATTTAAATTAAAAAAACTGGAATCATGGATCTTCAATTAAAAGGCAAGACTGCGGTTGTAACGGGTGCGTCCAAAGGGATCGGAGCAGGGATCGCAAAACGCCTGGCCGCGGAGGGGGCCAGGGTTATCGTCAATTATAATCAGGGAAAGGCGGATGCTGAAAAGGTAGTTCGTGAGATCGCCGCAGAGGGCGGTAAGGCAGCGGCGGTTCAGGGGAATGTTGCTCACGCGGCGGATGTCAAACGGTTATTCGAGACAGCAGTTTCGACATTCGGGCCAGTGGAAGTGCTGGTGAATAACGCGGGGGTGTATGGTTTTGGGCCCATCGACGGATTCAAAGAAGAAGATTATCAGTATCAGTTCAACACGAACGTGAAAGGGGTCTTTTTGACTATTCAGGAGTCGCTCAAGCATTTTCCGGCGTCGGGCGGGAGCATTGTGAACATCAGTTCTGTTGTCAGTGAAGGACCTATTGCGTATGCCAGCGTATATGCGGCTACGAAGGCTGCGCTGGATGTGTTGTCGGAGTCGCTTGCGATCGAGCTGGCACCGCGAAAGATCCGGGTGAATGTTGTAGCGCCGGGACCGGTGGAGACGGAAGGCACGCATGCGGCCGGAATGATAGGAAGCGACTTGCTCAACAAGATCGTCGCAGAGACGCCATTGGGACGCATAGGGCAGCCGGAGGATGTTGCAGAGACGGTTGTTTACCTGGCGTCGGCGAAGTCGGCATGGGTGACGGGGGAAAGGATCGGTGTGGCAGGGGGGCTTAAATAGGGGTCGGGGCGACGGGGTGGCGGCGGCGTGTTTGAGGCGTGGCGCCGGGCGGCGGGGTGGCGGCGGCGCTATTGTTCGATGCCGACGACGCGGGCTTCGTCGGTGATCTGTACGGCGAGGATGAGGATGCGCGTGGCTTCTTTGCCCTGGAAGGACATCTTGAGATGTACGACGGTAAAATAGATGTTGATCGGTACCATGTCGAAGAGGACCTCCTTGCGGATGTCCATCACGTAGGCGCTGTCCACGCGCGGATGGGTCCGGGCACGGCCTTTTGCGGTGGCGGCGACCAGTTCGGTGAGGGCGGTACGCAGGCTGGCGCGGGTCGTGAGGATGACGCTGTCGTCGTGACAAAAAGGGAGGGCGCAAAGATCGATCAGGCTATCGACGGAACTATCGCGGATGAGTGCATTCATGAACGCGGTTGCGGTGGCGATCGCCCGTTCGGTAGAGGGAGTGGAGGGGATTGGTGCGGGGGTAGGAGATGGGGTGATGACCTGGGCGAGGCAGGGGGTGGAGAGGGTGATCAGGAACGAGACATATAGCATGAGTTTACCCATGCTGCAAATGTAGGGATGTAGCTCTATTGATGAAAGAGTTTAAGGAATTCCTCTTTCCGGCGGCGGGAAACGTCGACGATATCGCCGTTTTCGAGATAGACCTGGCCGCCGTCGCCGCGTACGAATTTGCGAATAAAACGGAGGTTGACGAGATGGCTGTTATGGACGCGGAAGAAACGGTAGGGGAGCAGGACGTCTTCGAAATCCTTTAGCAGCCGGGTTACAAGGAGGGGCGGGCGGTTGGTGAGGAACAACTTTGAATAGTAGGAGCTGGATTCGATGCGGATGATGTCACCTATAGTGACAAATTCGAGACCATCGTTTGTGGGGACGGCGATCTTCTGGTCCTGGGACTTGACATCGCCGATGGAATCCTTTAGCACCTGCAGGCGTTCTTTTGTCTGGCTCGCGCGGAGGGTGACGAGACGGTTGACGGCGTTTTGCAGATCGGTGATCGAGACGGGTTTGACGAGATAGTCGAAGGCGCTGATGCGGACGGCGTCGATGGCGTATTGGTTGTATGCGGTTGTAAAAATAACTTCCGGGTCATAGTCCCCCAGCTCTTCGAGGAGGCCGAAGCCGCTCATCTTCGGCATTTCGATATCGAGGAAGACCACGTCGGGCCGGTGATGACGGATGAGCATCAGACCTTCTTCGGGCTTCTGGGCGGTGGCGACGACGCGGACGGATTTGCAGAATTCCTCCAGCTTCTGGCGGAGGTTTTGCAGGCTGCTGAGTTCATCGTCGATCAGGACGGCACTTATCGTTTCCACGTTAGTTAATATTTATGGTTAGGACGACGCGGGTGCCGGCGGGTTCGCGGTCGTCGTACAGGTCGATGATATCGAGGGTTCCGGCGGTCCCGTGTTTGCGGTTGATCAGGTCGATCCGTTCGCGGCTGATCCCGATGCCAAGGCTTTTGTGGCCCGGCCGGTATTTGCGGGCGTAGGCCATGGATTCGGTCCGGCCGATGCCGTTGTCTTCGATAGTGTAATGGATAAAATCATCCTGAAGCTTTACGGTGATCCGGAGAAAGAGACCGGGCTTGTCGCTTGGCGCAAGGCCGTGGACGATCGCGTTTTCCACGAAGGGCTGGATCAGCAGGGGCGCCACCCGGTAGTCACCTTTTAGCAGGACGTCGTCTATTTGGGTGATGTAACAGAATTTGTTCCCGAACCGCAGTTTTTCGAGGTCGACATACAACTGCATGGCTTCCATGTCCTGGACGAGGGGAACGGCCTGGGTGCGGCTGTTCTCGAGGATCATGCGGATGAGCGTGGCGAATTTATTGAGGTAGTCGCTGGCGAGGCGTTTCTCGTTCTGCATGATGAAGTTCTCTATGCTGTTGAGACTATTGAAGATAAAATGCGGGTTCATTTGTGCCCGCATCGCTGTCATCTCCATCTCACTCATTTTCTGACGGAAGGCGGCGTCTTTGCGGACGGTGCTGATCCGGTGCCGGACGAGGTAGTAGGCCAGGCCGCAGAGCAGGATGAGAGAGCCCACCCTGAACCCGGTGCTCTGATACCAATAGGGTTTGACGGTGATATCGAGCGTGTCGGTGTTGGTGAAGCTGCCGGTCAGTTTGCTGGCGCCTTTTACTTCGAGGCTGTAGTTGCCGGGTTGAAGGTTGTAGAACGTGAGGTGGCCGGATTCGCTTTGGCGCCAGCGGGGATCGCCGGGCGTCAGTTTATAAAAATACTGGTTGCTGGAGATCAGGTCGTAGTTGACGACGTCGAAGTCGACGCTGAAGCTGTTGTGTTCGGGACTGAGCGTGAGTTGGCGGTGGCCGTCTGCATTGGCTGTAAAGAGCGCCACGGAATCACCGACCAGTGCGTCGACGATCTTTGTGCGGGCGGTTGTCCGGTAGCTCATGAGCCGGCCGGGATAAAAGCGGATAACGGCGTCTTTGCCGCCGCAATTGACACAGCCGTCCGAAGTCCGGTAGCAGGTGCCTTCGTCGGTTGTCGGCAGGCCCAGCTTGTATTCGAAGTGGACGACCTTGTCCGGCTTCCGCAACCAACACCAATAACCGGAGACGCTGCTGAACCAGGCGTTCTGGTGGTCGTCGATGCAGATGCGCGAGACGAGGCCGATCTTGTTGTCTTCCTTGAGTGTCCGTTGAATGATGCCCGTTATGGGATTGTATACGAAGAGGCCGTTCTCCCCGCCGATCAGCAACATCCCGCTGCTATCGGCAGCAAGGCCGAAGAGCGCGAAGCCGGGATTGATGCCACCTTTCAGGCGGACGCGTTCGAATGCGTCCACCTCCGGGGCATAGCGGAACAGACCGGAGTTGCAGGAAGCGAAAATGTTATGGTATTTGTCCTGCGTGAGATAGTGCATGATCCAGGGCTGGCTTGCACGACTGGTATCGGGGTTTGCGTAGTGATGCGTAAACTTCCTTTCGATCGGGTCAAAGACGTAAACTCCGTGGTCAAATGAGCGGATCCACCAGCTTCGGGGGCTTCGGACGATGATGTTGCGAAGTCTCGGATTTGGATTTGGTTCGCCCGGCGAGATCACGGTCCACTGAAAAGTCTGAAGGTCGAGGACGGAAAATCCGGATTCGGTGCTGACGAACATCTGGTTGCCGACCCGCTGGAAGTCGAAAGCTTCGCCGAGCGTAGCGCCTGCCGATCCGAAGCGGCCGCCCGGAAGTACTTTTGCGCCGGCCCAGGTCCGGATCAGCCGCCAGTGTTTGTCGTACCAGAAGATGCCGCCATAGTATCGTTTGGACAGCCAATAACCCGTACTGTCCTCCTTCAAGCAATATACATACGCAAACGCGGGCTTGTGGACCTTGCTGGGGAGGACAGGAATATTGACGACGTTGAACAGGTTGCTGGAAGAAGATGAATAATAAGCGCCATCCGAGGTGCAAAGCCAGAGGATATTCTGACGGTCCACAAATGGTTGGCTGTAAAACGTTATCGTGGCGCTGTCGAACGGTATCGTATAACTGGAGAGGTCCTTTTCGTTAACGAGGACGACGCTGGGAGCGGAAGTTACGAACACCATCCATGGCTGGCCTTCGAGACGCCATTCGGCGCCGCCATAGATGACCGGCCGTACGGGAGAAGAGGCGAAGGGTTCCCAGCGGTTTTTGCCAAGATCGACAAGGTAGATCCCATTTCCCCAGGTGGAGATCCAGCACCGATGATAGCTGTCGAATTTTATGTCGCGGATGACGAAGGTCGACGGGCCGTTCCAACTACGGAGGACTTCGCGGGTATTGGGGTCAAGGTTCAGGATCGTATTCCGGATGGTGGCCCAGATCCCGCCGGCCGAATCGCGGATGATGGAGGTGTAGGTCGAAGTCCATGGGCGCTGGTTGGAATCAAGAAAGATATGGAGGGGGCGGATGGCTTCTTTTACGTTCTTGTTGTCTTCAACATTTGGGGGCCAGGCGAAGCTCCGTTGCTCCGCGATGTTGAAACAAAAGACGCCGTCGGTGGTCGTGCCCCAGAGATGTCCTTTTGTGTCCGCGACTAATTGCTGGATCCGGTTGTTTTGTACGGACTGGGAGTCGCCGGCTTTTGCATAAAATGTCTTAAAGCCGTAACCGTCGAAGCGGTTGAGACCGTTCTCGGTCGCGATCCAGATCAGCCCGTCACCGTCCTGGACGACTGCGCGGACAAGGTTGTTGGATAGTCCGTCGCGTTCGGTCAGATGTGAAAAGCGCAAATCCGGCAAGGTTTGGGACCTCGCCGGATATAAGATCAGTAGCAGAGCGGTATGGAGCAGGAGCGCTCTCAAGGTGGCAGGGTTTGTATAAAATTACTTCAAAATCCGGGGTTCGGGGTTGGGCCTATTCCACGGTGATCTTTCTGATCCGATTGCTGCTCGGTTCAAGGACATAGATGGCTCCGCTTTTCCTGTCGACGGCGATGCCGTGCGGATAGTTGAACTCGGCCGCGGCGCCCACGCCGTCGGCGCTTCCGGCAGTTCCCGAGCCGGCGATGGTCGTCACCATTCCTCCCGGCGTGATCAGCCGGATGCGTTGGTTGGCTTCATCGGCTACCAGAATATCGCCTTTCGCATCGATGTCGATCCCGGTTGCGCTGCTGAACTGCGCGGTTGCCGCGGGAGCGTCGTAGTAGCCCGCGCTGCCCGTCCCGGCAATGGAACTAAAGGTGCCGGATGGGGTCAACTGAAAGACGTTTGCGCCCAGGTCGTCGAGAAGTACCAGGGTATCGTTCCGCTTTAGCGCGATGGCGGTGAAGGCGACCAGCGTACTGGCATAGGTGTGGCCGTCGTAGAGAGTGGATACGGAGCCCGCGCTGATCTTCCGGATATAGTGGGCATCACAGACAAAAATATTACCGTTGGCGTCTTCGGTCATCCAGGCCGGGCTGTCGAACTGCGCGGTGGATGTCGGGCCGTCGGTTTCGCCGACGGTGGTACCGGCCACGGTGGATACAGTACCGGTTGTGCTGATTTCTCTTATCTTATAATTGAACGGGTCGCCCACGAGGATGTTGTCCATTGCGTCGACTGCGACGGAAGGTGGGTCCTTGAATTCGGCGGTGGCGGCTGCTCCGTCGGCAAAACCCGGTGTTCCGTTGCCGGCGATGGTCGACACTACTCCGGCGGGGGTAACCATCCTGATCTTGCTGTTGCCGTCGTCGGCGACGATGACGTTGCCGTTTGTATCAACGGCGATGCCGAATGGGTCGTTGAATGGGGAGCCGCTTGCCAGCGTGGTGACGGTGTAGGAATAGAGATAGGTAAAGGTCGGGCCGGTGATGGTGTTGCTACCAACAGTGAGTTTGATTGCCCCGGTGCCGGCGCCTTTTGGTACGGTGACCGTAAGCTGGGTGGCTGTGGCGGCACTTACCGTCGCGGCGATGCCGTTGAAGCTAACGGCGTCATTGCTTGCCGTCGTGCTGAAGTTTGTGCCGGTTATGGTAACGCTGGTGTTATACGCGCCGGTGTCGGGGACGGCGGAGGTGATGGTCGGTGTTTGGGGGCTCGTTGGGCCGGTTGGACCGGTTGGGCCCGTCGGGCCCGTGGGGCCCGACGGGCTGCCTGACTTGCTGCAGTCGGTTGCGACAAGGGCGAGAGCCGCGATAAAAAAACCAAGATAAACTCGTTTGCGCATGGGGGTTGCCTTGTTTGGGATTTTCACGGTGAAAGTAGGGTCGTCCGGTGCGGGTTGCTATGGGAACCCATTAACTGGCGGGGATCGGCATGTAGGTGGTTGGCGTGGCCGAAAATCGGCGGGGATAGAAAAAGTTGTATATTCAGGTTGTTTTCCACTTCCTCCGGCGGTAGTATTCTAAACTACCACTATTATGTTCCTCCATTACTTGAAAGTCGGGCTCAGGAATATCCTGAAGTACAAAGTATTTTCCTTTATTAATGTTTTTGGGCTGGCGGCCGCGATGGCGGTCTGCATGCTGGTGATGCTGATGCTGGCGGACCAGAAGAGTCACGATCAGTGGCAGGTCAATAAGGACCGGATATACCGGCTGCTTGGAGACCGACCGGATTTTCGGAATCCCTATGCGACGTCGCCGATGCCGTTGGCGGGGGCGGTAGCAGCGGAGCTGCCGGTGGTGGAGCGGGCGACCCATTTGGTGCTCGGGGTTGGCGGGGATATCAAGTTTGGGACGCAGATCGCGGAGGCGCGCGGGTATTTTGCGGATACGAATTTTTTCAGGGTATTTTCTTTTGGGTTGGAGCAGGGGGATCCGAGCGCGGCGCTTTCAGCGCCGCGCTCGTTGGTCATCACGCATGCGCTTGCGCGCCGGCTTTTTGGATCGGGCGTTGCGGTGGGACAGGCGGTTGAGTGGACCGACCGCGGGTTGTCGATTTTCGGCGGCGGGAATGCGGCTGCACAGACACCGTGGGGTGTCTGTACCATCACCGGGGTCATGGCGGAGCCGCCCAGCCCATCGCATCTGAAATTCGACGTGCTGATGTCGGAGGCCTCGATGCCGTTTCTAATGGCTGATCATAAGGTCGACAGCCAGCTGTTGACCTGGAACAATATCTGGAACACCTACACGTACGCGATGGTCCGGCCGGGTGTCAGCGCGGCTCAGCTCGATGCGGGTTTGCGTCAGCTTGCGACGCGGCGGTATGCCGGTCAACCGGAATACAAGGGCTATTATATGCGGGGTCAGTCGTTGACAAAGATTTCGCCCGGCATCTTGCTGGGCAACGACCCCACTATCTCGCTACCCATGTTGGCTTATTATTTTCTCTGGGGGCTCGGGTTGCTGATCCTGTTACTCGCTTCTCTGAATTATGTCAATCTCTCCGTCGCGCGGGCGCTTAACCGGGCGAAGGAGATCGGCGTAAGGAAGGTAACGGGAGCGGGAAGGGGGAGCCTTGTCCTCCAATTCCTGGGCGAGTCGGTCATCGTGTCTCTTTTCGCGCTGGCCATGGCGGCAGGGATCCTGTTTTTGCTAAGGGCGGCTTTTGTCCGCTTGTGGGTCAACCAGTATTTGAATTTTGAGCTGTCGGGCGGGATGGGAGTGTATTTGGCGTTTATTGGGTTTGCGATCCTCGTGGGAGTGCTGGCCGGGTTATTGCCCGCGGTCCGCCTGTCGGGGATGAAAGCGATCCCGGCTTTGAAAAATACCGACGGGTCGCGGCCGGGGAGACTTGGCATGCGAAAGGCGCTCAGCGTGGTCCAGTTCATTTTCTCTTTGTTCTTTATCATTACCGCGATCCTTATTTACAACCAGTTCCGGTATTTTATCCATTTCCGGTACGAATTCGCCTCGAAGAATATCCTGAATATCGACATGCAGAGCAACGATTACCGCCTTGCGGAGCGGGAGTTTTCGGGAATACCGGGAGTGACGGGGGTTTCGGCCGCAGAGTATATGCCGGCGGAGACAAGGTCGGAGGGCGGGTCGCTGCGGCGGATGGATGGGAAACCGCATCCTTCGAAGGACGATTTTAAGCCGGTGATGTCACTGGCGGCGGATGGGCATTTTCTCGACAACCTGGGGTTAAAGCTGGTTGCCGGTCGATCGCTGGTAGCGGACGGACCGATGGCTGGCCGATATATCGTCGTGAATGAGGCGCTTGTCAGGGAGTTCGGTTATGCGTCGCCGGCCGAAATCATCGGTCAACCGCTGCAGGTACCGTGGTCGGACAGCCCCCGGATCGTGGTCGGAGTGGTTCGGGATTTTCATATG
>DATJWK010000081.1:0-108106 GCA_035501395.1 Puia sp. | reverse complement strand
CCGGACCGGAGGTACTGGGCTGCGGACCCCAATAGGCGATACTGTTCGCGATTTGCAGGGCTTGATCCTCGGATAACCCCATGTCCTGCATCGCCCGGTCGGCGAATTTGGAATTGTCGCCAATTTCGGGCGTGTTGAGGCCTCCGCCGCCGGCGGCATCCGGTACGGCCAGGGTCATCGTCTCGCCGATCCCATAGCTCCAGGTAAAGGCATAATCATAGCTGAGGCCGTTCTTGCTCTCCTGTTTGTTGACCGTAGAAAGCTCGGTCCGGCCGCCGCGCATGGTCTCCTTCGTATATTCCTCATCGGGCAAGGTTGCGCCTACGCTTGTTCCAAAGGCGATCAAACCGGCAAGCACGGCGAGGGCAAGGGAAATGACGGTGTGTTTGATCTGCCTTTTTTTTGCCGCGTCGATCACAAAGAACAGCGCGATCAGTCCCATGCAAATTCCGGTGTAATAGACGATCTGCAGGTGCTGGGTACCGATCTGGTTTGCAAAGAAGAAGGCGAGAAGCGCAGTGCCCCACCAATACCGGCGCTTCAGCAGCATCAAGAATGAGGCGACAACCCCCGGAGCCCACGCGATCGCCCACATCTTGGTGACGTGGCCCGTTGCGACAATAATGGGATCATAGGAGGAATAGGCGTAAGCGAGCGATGCCAGCGTGGCGATCCAGGGATCGATGCGAAGCACGGCCATCAGGATATAGAAGCATACACAGGCCAGAAAAAAGAAACATATCGGCTGGGGAAGGAACAGGTACAAGGCATGACCCAGGTAGGAATAGTCGATCGCCGGGCCGGAGTCGATCGCTATCGTATACGCCGGCATTCCGGAGAAGGCGTTTTCGATCCAAAGGGGGAAGCGACCATATTTTTCCTTGTATTCGAAAGATTGACGGGCCATTTCCTTCCATTGCTGGACGTCTGTCTGTTTGACTACGTTTCCCTGGAGCGCGGGGCGGCAGTACACCATAGCGACAATAAGAAATAAAACGATCGCGACGGCGTGTGGTAAAGCTTTTTTGAGGAAGGAGGACTTCATCATTCTGGATGGAATTATTCCCGGCAAAATAATGGTATTTTGTCCAGAAATACAGATTTTTGGCTAAAACCGGGCATTGCCCAGTTCACAATTGACGACCGATTCAATATGCAGTTGTTAAAACTCCTTGCGCGGTTGGCGTTTATTTGCAATGCCTGCTTCCTTTTGGCGTCCCTGGTCCTGTTGATCCCGAACCCGCCCGAAGGCCAGATCGTTTCGACGGTGATCGTTCTGGGCTATGTGGTGGGGTTACCGGCGAATGCTATCGTTTTCGGCTGGGCGATTGTCCTCGCGTCATCGGGGCGATGGCAGGAAGCAGAAATACCTATATGGCTGACGGTGGTTAATTGCATCGTTTTTTGTTTTCAACTCTTTTTGTTAATCATTCATTGGGTGACATGATCCATTCAATTCTAAGAGACAGGCCAACCAAACTCTTGCTGGGATTTACGGCTTTTTTTTGCTGCAACGCATTGATCGCCGACGCGATAGGGACGAAATTATTCTCACTGGAGAAATTATTCGGCATGCGGCCGGCCAACTGGACGCTCTTTGGGCAAAGCGGGTTAGGTTTTACACTGACCTGCGGCGTGCTGCTGTGGCCGCTCGAATTTGTGATCACCGATATCATCAATGAATTCTACGGCCCAAAAGTCGTCCGGCGAATATCTTATACCGCTGTGGCGCTGATCTCTTATGCTTTTCTGATGTATTTTATGGCGATCCATGTACCGCCGGCGGATTCCTGGATCGCGAGCAGCGCCAAACAGGGCGTCCCCAATATCCAGGATGCGTTCAGCGCTGTCTTTGGAAATACCTCGTTGATCATCGTGGGCAGTGTCGTGGCGTTTCTTGTCAGCCAGATCGTGGACGTCTGGGTCTTTCACCGGATAAAGAGGCGGACGGGCCACAAGCATCTCTGGCTTCGGGCGACCGGCTCGACCCTGGTCTCGCAGCTCGTGGACAGCTATATCGTGTTGTTTATTGCATTCAGCCAGATTTTCACCTGGCAGCAGATCCTTGCGGTGGGATTGATGAATTATTTTTACAAAGCCGGGGTGGCCATACTGCTGACACCGCTGATCTATGGGATCGAAGGCCGGATCGAACGTTATGTCGGGCATGAGACAGCGCGTCGCATGAAGCGGGCGGCCATGGGGATAGCCGAAGAGGAAAGCCCGGGGGTCATACCGACCGCAGGTTAAGGACCTGAGTACCGGGACCGCAGTCGAACCGCCGCGACCCGTCATTCGGGCACTGCGATCTCCATGATAAAGTCATTCATAAAATAGCCGTGGCCGATATCGATATCTTCCTCACCGACGACCCTAAATCCCATTCGCTCGTAAAATTGCCGGGCTTTATTGTGCCGGTTTACATTTAGGCGGAGGCGGGCGGCGCCTTCCGGACGGATCGTCTCAAAGATGAATTGCAACAGTGTCCTTCCCAGTCCCTTGCCCTGCCGGCCGGGCAGCACGTAGATCTTGTGTAATTTATAGGTGCCGGGGGTATCGGTCACACTCCAGGAGGCGAAGCCGATCGGTTCATCTGCCTGTTCGAGGATTAAGAAAAGGTGATGTTCGTCCACCATTTGTCTCCTGAGAGATTTGGGGCTATAGAACAGCTTCAGCATATATCTCAGCTGCTCGGGCGAAAGAATTTCGCGGTATGCGTCCGGCCAGATCTGCTGGGCCAGGAATCCGATCGTGTTGATATCATCCAGGTCGGCCGGTCGGATCAATAAGGTCTCGTCCATCAGTTATCTAAATGCGTGGATTGATCGGGTTGATTGCTGTGCCGTCTGATAGCGCGCATGGCCAGACGGACGGCTATATAAAAACTAGCGAAGGTACCAAAGGAAAGCATTCCGGTGGAAAGGTATTTTTGGGCTTCGCTGCTCTGTTGCAGGAAAAGGAAGAAATCAAAACTGCCATGAAACAATACCGCGACGGCCAGACCCTGAGCCAGCCACCAGAACGAACGCTTCCGGTCGGTTTTTGCTTTTCCGGCGGGATAGCCCATCAGCACGGCAAAGGATGCGTGTGCGGGGACGGCAAGGAAAAAACGGGAAACCCCTGCTTCCAGCCCAAATTGCCGGACGTATTCAATGTTCTCCACTGTGGCAAATCCCATCCCGATCATGACGGTATAGACTATGCCATCCAATGGTCCCTTAAACCAGCTCCTGGGGTAGGCATAGATGCGCAAAACAAGGAATTTGCAGCCTTCCTCGCTAAAGGCAATGACCAGGAAGGCATACCGGGCAAAGAAGAGGATCGAGTGCCGCCAGGGATGGGTCCGCGGATCGATCGTGAGTTCCTGGAGACGCAATGCAGGAAACGTGGCAATCATTCCAAAAAGAAAGGTCAGCACCAGATACCATATCGAGGTCCGTCCATATTTGTGCAGGGAGTAAATAAAAAGGCAAACGGCGATCGCGGGTGCAACGGCTAATGCGAGTAGCAGCATGCCTTAAAATTAGGGAGTTTTTGGTGTTTGGAAATAATAGATCGCCCCGTCGTTGAAATGGAGCTCCCCCGTCAGCCGTTTGTATTTTTTTATGAAGTTCACATCGATCAGATCGGTGTTGACGCTATCGTCGAACCAGATCACAATAAAATGGTCATGACGCATCATATAGTCGATATCTTCCTGCGTCTCCAGGTGCGGCATCAATTCGGCGGGGACCCCCGCCAGGAACCACAATCCATCCGTCGAGCTGGAATAGATATCCCCTTCGCGCTCCAACTCCGCCTTGTGCGCCTTGACATAAGCCATGGTCGCCGATTTTTGCCAGCTATCTTCCGTATAGCCGGGAATTCCCGCGTATTTGATGCCCTCCCAATTCGACTGAAATGTTTCGTATTCGCCGTAAAGGAAACAGCCGGCAGCGATAGTCAATGTTGTCACGGCGGCGATTTTCTGCGGCCGGGAACGAAGGCGTGCGGTGAGGGCCGGAATCCAGATCGTGCCGCCCCATAGCCAGGGGATGAACAAAGGGGAAAGCAGCCGGCTGTCCAGCTGTTGGAAGCGGGAGACGCTCGCGGTGTAGAGTATAAATGCGGCATAGACAATGAAATAGCTGATGCCGATCGTATCGTAGGAAAGGAAATTTGTCTTTTTGATCAGCCGGTATATAAAGATACCGGTGATGCCGAATATGAAGACCAGTGCGACGATCGTCGCCCAGCCATAGCGCTCGTTGAAGAAAGGAAGCCAGTCGCAGAAAACGCTACCCGCATCATCCAGGTTGACGGCCAGCGAGCGGATGGCTTTCTCCCGATAGCCGGTGAACGTTCCGGTGACGCGAAAGTTCCGGTAAACATTGAGCGCAGGGATGAGTACCGCGACGGCGCCAAAAAGGAGTATATGACCGACCTTCTTTCTGCCCCAGCGCAGGCGGCCGTCGCAAATCATCAGTAGTCCTCCCATCATGATGATGCTTATCCCGGCATACCGGGCGAGACAGCTAAGACCCGCGATCACGGCGATCGCCAACAAGCGCGAAAGGGAGTGGGTTTCGAAGTAGCGATAGCAGCCGATCATGAACAGAACGGACAGCAACAGGAAAAGGGTCTCCGACCAGATCATCGAATATACCTCCAGGAGGCAGGGGCTCAGGAGAAGAAAAATTAGTATCGGCCATTTATACCAACGGGATGGCCGGCTGAAGCGGTCCATCATCCAGCCGCATAGCCATATCAGCATTCCAAAAAGGAAACCGTCGAGTACGGGGCCGAACCACATGACGGAATGGCCGGTGAGGAAAATAAGTCCGCTTAGAAAGATCGGATACCCGGCGGGGAAGTCCATCATCGGTTGGTTCGTAAAATCGTCGATCAGGCCGTGGTCGTGGATGTTCTGTGCGGTGCTGAGATATACGATCGAGTCGGGCGAGAGACCAATGCCACTATGCCGGCAGAGAAGCTGGATCAATGCAAACCCGGCGATCGCGGCCAAAAGCGCATCCCTGTTCCCTGAAAATAAGATATCGCTTAGTTTTCGTGGCGTGATCATACGCGAATGTATGTAAGAGATTCCCTTGCTTAACGCAGGTAATCGGTTTTTTTTCCTAATTTGACGGGCATGAATGTCGCCCGTCTGCTTTTGGTGATCCCGTGGTTATGCTGGTCCCTGCAAACGTCCGCGCAGCAGTTTGGTGGCAACCCTCCCTCCCTGAAATGGCGGCAGATAAACACCGGTCCGGCACGTGTCATTTTTCCGGCCGGCCTGGATACGGCTGCACAGCAGGTCGCAGCGATCGTTCGACGGCTGAGCGAGGCCACGCTCCCCACGATCGGGCCAACACAGCGGAAGGTCAATATCGTTTTCCAGGACCAGACCATCATCCCCAATGGGTACGTGCAGTTGGCACCGTTCAGGAGCGAATTCCAACTTACGCCGGAGCAGAACAGTTTCGACCTGGGAAGCCTTCCGTGGCAGAAGATGCTCGCCATCCACGAATACCGGCACGTCCAGCAATTCAACAACTTTCGGGTAGGCGTTTCCGCGGGTCTGTATTACCTGTTCGGCGAGGGCGGCCAGGCGCTGGCTAACAGCCTTGCCGTCCCCAACTGGTTCTGGGAAGGCGATGCCGTCTACCAGGAGACCCTGGTGAGCGACCAGGGTAGGGGGCGGCTGCCTTATTTTTTCAACGGATATCGCGCGCTGTGGGCGGGGAACCGGCAGTACTCCTGGATGAAGCTGCGGAATGGCTCGCTCCGGGATTATGTGCCCGATTGGTATCCGCTTGGCTATATGCTTGTGGCCTACGGTCGTCAAACATATGGCGACGGATTCTGGCGAAAGGTCAGTCACGATGCGGCTGCATTCCGGCCGTTGTTTTATCCCCTCCAGGGTGCGATTCGCCGTTACAGCGGGATTTCCTTCCCAAAATTCCGGGAGCAGGCGCTGGCGTATTTTCGGACCGCGATGCCTGTGGATGGTTCGGCTTCCGCCGACCGTTTTGCCCGGGCGCACCGGCATTTCGATGCCGACCAGGAATTCCCCCAATTCCTTGGAACGGATAGCTTGCTGTATATGCGAAGCACCTACAAGCAGATCCCCGAATTTATTTTGCAAGACCCGCGTGATAACAGGGCATACAAAGTTCAGACCAGAGCCATCTCACTGGACAAATACTTTTCCTCTAACGGAAAGCGGGTTGTTTATGCGGCCTATGAGAATGATCCGCGCTGGAGTTGGCGCGACTACAGCGTCATCCGGGTTCTAAATCCTTTAACCGGTGACGATCGGAAGATCACCAGCCGCACCCGGTATTTTTCGCCGGATATCTCGTTGGACGGCAGCCGGATCGTGACCGTCCTGGAGGGAACGGAGGGGCAATGCGAACTCAGGTTACTGGATGCGGAGACGGGGGAAGTGAGCAGGCGAATCCCCAATCCGGACCATTTGTTCTACACCTATCCGAAATTCATGCCCGGGAGTTCCGCGGTCGTCAGCGCCGTCCGCGACAAAGAAGGAAGAATGACGATTGCTCTCGTCGATACGACAACCGGTGCAATGCAATATTTGTTACCGCTGAGTTATCAGCCGGTCGGGTTTCCGTCGGTGCGTGGCGATACGATCTTCTTTACCGCTTCCCGGGAAGGCCGGGACCGTGTCTTTGCATTGGTGAACGGAAGGCTGTTTCATGTCGGGCTGCCACATGGTCAACCGGAGGGCGGTCAATATGAATTTCACGCCGGACCTGCAGGCCGCTATGCCTGGAATACATTCACCGCGGTGGGGTTCCACCTGGATACGGCGTTTAGCGGCAGCCTTAAGTTCGAGCCGGCATCTACGGCTGATTGGAACCGCCCGCTAGCGGTTCAGGGCATCTCTTCGCTCGACCGCGGACCGGCCCATATCCTGGACAGCGTTTTTAGCGGGAATCTTCCGGAATCGCGGTACCCGGTCGCTTCTCATCTGATCAACATCCATACCTGGCGGCCCTATATCAATGACCCGGACTATACATTGTCGCTGGCGAGCGAAAACGTTCTCAACACGCTGCAGTCGGAGGTTTTTGGGACTTACAACCGGAATGAGGGGTATAAGCAGGCGGGCATTGACGCGACCTATGGGGCATGGTTTCCATGGATCGATGCCGGATGGAACTATACGTTTGGCCGGAACGCGATCTTCGGTAATCAAACCATTTTCTGGAATGAATCGAATGTGAATGCCGGCTTCAGCGTTCCACTGAATTGGGTGCGCCATCTCGCGTACACCAACCTGCAGTTTGGTTCGGACTTCGTTTATAACCAGCGGTATTTTACGAACGCCGATACGTTACGGCTGAATAGCCAGGGGTTCGGGTACGTCGATCCCTTTTTGAATTTCGTCCATCAGTCGCAGCAGGCGCAGCAGCAAATAAACCCCCGATGGGCGCAGGTGATCGACCTTTCTTACGATCGGGCGGTTACGACATTCAGCGCAAACCAGCTCCTTGCTTCGGGATTTTTTTATCTGCCGGGATTTTGGTACACACACAGCTTCATGCTGGCGGCTGCCTTCCAGCAGCGGGACACATTGAACAACGCGCGTTTCAGCAATAACTTCCCCTTTTCACGGGGATATACAGCCGAGAATTTCTACCGGATGTGGCGATGGTCGGCCAACTATCAGTTCCCGCTATGCTACCCGGAGTGGGGGGTCGGGAATATCGTCTATTTTTTGCGCATCAGGACGAATCTATACTACGACGATACCCGTGTTACGGACCCGTTCATCATCGGCCGGAATGCGGAATTCAGGTCTTTCGGCTCCGAGATATTTTTCGATACGAACTGGTGGAATCAACTGCCGATCAGCTTTGGAATCCGGTATAGCCGGCTGGTCGATCCCGATTATGGCGGTCTTGGGCCTAATCAATGGGAGTTGATCCTGCCCTTGAATATCTTGTCTCAGGGGTATAGTTCGAAGGTGGTGAGGGGCATCGACTGACCTTACAAGGAAGCCAGACTCTCCTGCACAACGCGGATCTTGTCCTCCGTATCCGCCTTTTTTTTGCGTTCCAACTCGACAACTTCAGGTTTGGCATTCTGCACGAAACGGTCATTGCCGAGCTTTTTGTTGACAGAATCGAGAAACCCTTTGAGGTAAGTGAGTTCCTTTTGCAAATCTTCTTTTTGTTTGTCGTCGTCCAGAATGCTTGCAGCAACCATGGCAATCGTATGCTTTCCGACAACGATCGGTAGCGCGCCTGAAACGGGTGACTCAGGGAAGGCAAAATTTGCATTCGATTGACGAGCCAGTAGCGGGGCGATCTTAACGAAAGTGTCCGACTTGGGAAGATAAAGTTCGACCCTATCTTTGGGCTTGACTTGCGCTTTGTTCCGGGCATCGCGTACGGCGGTTATGGCTTCTTTCAGCAGGGCTCCCTCAGAGAGTACCCCGCCATCTGCGGTGCGGATCGCGGGGTAGGGGAGGACGCAGAGGTCGTCGGTGCGCTCCTTCAGCAAGTGATAGATCTCTTCGGTGATAAACGGCATAAACGGATGCAGCAATTGGATCAACTGCTGGAAGAATTCGATCGTGCGCTCATACGTGCCGGCGTCCATCGATTCACCAAACGGCGGTTTGATCCATTCCAGGTACCAGGAGCAGAAGTCATCCCAGATGAGGGAATAGAGGGTTTTCAAGGCTTCGCTCAGCCGGAACTCGCTAAAAAGACTTTCGAGGATCCCGCGTGCTTCGGCGATCCGGTTATCCATCCAGGTCACCGCGAATGATGGCGTACCGGCGAAACCGGCAGCTGTCGGCGCGAGTCGTCCTTCCCAGCCTTTCACCAGCTTGAGCGCATTCCAAAGCTTATTATTGAAATTCCTTCCCTGTTCAAGCGCGCCTTCGTCGAACAACAGGTCATTGCCCGCCGGGGACGAGATCATGATGCCAAACCGGACCGCATCGGCGCCATATTTGTCAATGAGTTCGAGTAGATCCGGAGAGTTGCCAAGACTCTTGCTCATTTTCCGGCCTTGCTTGTCGCGGACCATGCCGGTAAAATAGACATCGCGGAAGGGGATGCGCCGTTCCATCGGCAGGCTGTCGGGGAAATAGTACATCCCCGCCATGATCATGCGCGCCACCCAGAAAAAGATGATATCCTGACCGGTGACGAGGACGGACGTAGGGTAGTAGTAGGTGATGTCGGGGTTGCCGGGATTGGTGATACCCTTGAAAACTTCGATCGGCCAGAGCCAGGACGAGAACCAGGTGTCGAGGACGTCTTCGTCTTGCCGAAGGTCGGCGGCGGTGAAGGGCAGGGGGGATGTGGTGCGGGCAGGGTCGCCGCCAAATTTCGCATACGCTTCCCCGCGGCTCGCGGCGACGCGGAAACTCCCGTCCGGGGCATACCAGGCAGGGATTTGCTGACCCCACCATAGCTGGCGCGAAATACACCAGTCCTTGACGTTTTCCAGCCAATACTTATATGTCGCGAGGAATTTCTCGCCAGGGTGAATACGGATATAGCCTTCCGTTACAGCGGCCAACGCGGGTTCGGCGAGCGCGGCCATCCTGACAAACCACTGCGTTGAAATCCGAGGCTCCACAACGGCGTTGGTCCGCTGGGAATAGCCTAACCGCGTTGGATGATCCTCTTCCTTCACAAGAAGGCCGTTTTCGCGCAGGGCCTGGATGACTTTCCTGCGCGCAGCAAACCGGTCCATGCCGACAAATACTTCCGCTGCTGCACTCAGTGAGCCATCCGGGTTTAGCGTATCGACGATCGGCAAGGAATGTTTCAGCCCGAGATTGTAATCGTTGATATCGTGTGCAGGAGTGACCTTCAGCGCGCCAGTACCGAATGCGGGGTCGACATAGTCGTCGAAGATAATGGGCACCTTCCGGTTGACCAGGGGAATCAGCGCGAATAAACCGGCCAGATCCCGGTATCGGAGGTCGGAAGGATTGACGCACACCGCCGTATCGCCCATGATGGTTTCCGGCCGTTGGGTGGCGATCATGATATGCCGGCCGGTCGCGCTGCCGTCACGATCGACGATAGGGTAATTCACATAATACAGCTTGCCGGTCTCATCCCGATATTCCACCTCCTCGTCGCTAAGTGCGGTCTTTGCCTGCGGATCCCAATGGATCATGCGCGCACCGCGATAAATGAGCCCTTTATCGTACAACGCGATAAAAACATCGATGACGGCAGCATAGTAATCGCTGTCCATGGTAAATGCCACGCGATCCCAGTCCACGCTACAGCCCAGTTTGCGGATTTGCGAATAGATGATCCCGCCGTATTTGTCCTTCCACTCGTAGGCATATTTCATGAATTCGGGCCGGGAAAGCTGGTTCTTGTCGATTCCCCTTTCCCTCAGCATTCCCACGACCTTTGCTTCCGTCGCAATGGAGGCATGGTCGCTGCCGGGGACCCAGCAGGCGTTGTAACCGCGCATGCGTGCGTTGCGAACAAGGATATCCTGTACAGTCTCATTAAGGGTATGCCCCATATGCAGGACGCCGGTGACGTTTGGCGGGGGGATGACCACGGTAAATGCCGGGCGTCCGTCCGGGCGGCTGTTGAAGTAGCCTTTTTGCAACCAGTGCTCATACCACTTGTCTTCTGTCGCGGCCGGCATATAGTTCTTGCTCAATTCCATGATCTGAATTCAATTTTTGCGGGGCTCCGCCCGGTTTGGGCTGCAAAAATAAAAAAAATTCCCCTTAAGGGGAATTGATATCATTCAGTTTGAATGTAGTATAAGAAACAGGCGACCAGCTTATGCGAACCAGTACAGCCAGGACAGGAACATAACCAGGCCGATGAAGCCGATGGCAAGCAGTGCAGTTTTCGCTGTTTCTCCAATGTGAATGGAGGAAAATAACTTCTTCATAAAAGAAAATTTTTAGGGTGAAACCAAAGTTGATTTAGATTAAAGAGCGGAATTCGTAGGGGATCGGAAATCAACAAATAAGAGTGGTTTCTCAGCGACTTGGGCACGGAATGCGGTAAGACTAATTCCGGGGTAAAAATAATACAATTTTTCATTTTATGAAATAGTTTCTCCAGGGTCCGGGTGGTTGGGCTGAATTTCCACGCAATTAGCTGATAAATAGTGTTTTGTATAGCTCCCATCGGTCTTAAAAAACTCCAGCGGACAAGCCGCTGGAGTCGATAAGTTTCAGTCGTGCCGCCGCTCAGGACATCGTGAACAGGTATGCAAACGACAGGATGGCGCAGAAATACAAAAACGCCGTAATAAAGGTCAGTACGGTGCTTTCGGTAGGGCCGAATGTAGGGTGCATTTTTTCCATGGAGGTTGGATTTAGTTAAAACATTCGTTGCGGACAATGTTTTTATCCGTGTTCTCGCAGGGTGGGATTGATGGATAACCGATCTTTGTACTGTGTTGTACGCGATAGTCGATATTGAAACGACCGGCGGTTATGCGGCTAATAACGCTATAACAGAAGTTGCTATTGTGTTACATGATGGAAATCGGGAGGTTAAGCGCTATGAAACGCTCGTGCGGCCGGAACAGCCCATACCCCGTTATATTCAGGCCCTTACGGGGATTACCGACGAGATGGTGGCCGGCGCACCCTGCTTCGGTGAAATTGCTCCGGTTGTCCACGAATGGCTGAAGGACGCCATATTTGTGGCGCACAATGTCAATTTTGACTATTCATTCCTCAAACATCAGCTGCTGGCCTGTGGTATGGACCTGCAATCAAAAAAGCTTTGTACGGTGCGACTGAGTCGAAAGGTGTTCCCGGGTATCCCCAGCTATAGCCTGGGCAATATCTGCCAGCACCTGGGAATAGCGATCAACAACCGCCACCGGGCGGGCGGCGATGCGGTTGCGACGGCAATGTTGCTTGAGCGCATCATCGAGGCGGGGGGCCTTGAGCACATCCGGGTCATGCTAAAAGGAAAGAATCGGGAGCAATATCTGCCTGTCAACCTGCCGGCTGAACAGATCGAGCGGCTGCCGCAGATCCCGGGTGTATACTATTTCCATGATCAGAAAGGAAAGGTGATCTACGTCGGAAAAGCAAAGAATTTACGCCACCGGGTGACCAGCCATTTTTCCAACAACAAGCCCGGGCGGCAGAAGCAGGAATTCATGCGTAATATCTGGTCTGTATCCTTTGAAGCGACGGGTACGGAGCTGATGGCCTTTTTGCTGGAGTGCATCGAGATCAAGCGGCTTTGGCCGGTGTACAACCGAAGCCTGAAGCGATTTGAGCCGTCTTACGGGCTCTATGTCTATGAGGACAGGAACGGTTATTCACGACTGGTACTGGAGAAGAAGAAGCGGCAGATAACGCCGGTATATACGTTTTCCCGACTGGAGGAGGGCCGTCAGCTCCTGTTGAGGCTCGTGCGCGAGGCCGAGTTGTGTCCAAAACTTTGTTATATCCAGACCGGAGAAGGTCCGTGCGAAGGGATCCGGCTCCATACCTGCCATGGCGCCTGCGAGCAGCAGGAGACAGCTGAGTCATATAATCGCCGCGTGGCGGAGGCCGTCCAATCGCTGCAAAGCGATCTTCCAAGTTTTGCCTTGTTGGATAACGGGCGGCATGGGGAAGAGAAAAGTTGCATCCTCATCGAGAAGGGCCGGTTCTATGGAATGGGATATCTTCCCGCAGATAATGCGATTTGTGACAGCGATACACTCAAGGATCATCTTACCCGTTATCCGGAGAATGATTACATGCGGAGCCTGGTATGCCAATACGCTGAAAGATGGCCGGGAAAAAAATCCTATCTTCCGGATTGATATGCCGAGAACACCCCTAATCCCTTTTCTTTTATTCGCCATTCCTTTTTTGTCCGCGTGCCAATCCTCCGGTGACCAGCCGGCTCGGGGAAAGGACACGTTCCTCGTCGATCCGGCTCAGCCGAAATTTCCACCCCCAAAACGCAACCCTGAATTCAGGGCGCGCGTGAGCGAGGATCCCGTAGCGGAATATCGCGAAAAGACGGGGCACCCGGCAGGTGATTTCACTGTCCGTCTCTACCAGACTTCCAAAACGATGTATTATCGCGTAGACGTAGAATGGGAAGGTCTGCCGGGATCCGATACGGTGAGGCTGCCCGATCTTGGTACCGAACCACATCCGGTGTTACAACATGGTCAGGACAAATATTCGTGTATAATCGGCTTTCTGGATAACGACAAACGATTCCGGGAGCTAAAACTGGTGCATGCCAAAGGACCACAGCTAAAGATCAGCACGTTGCGGCATTGGGTGGTCGCCGATCATTACCGCCTGGTGAGCCAATAGGGGGACGCCGGAAGATACCGCTATTTTCGTCAGGTCAAATGATAAGTTGGTCGAGCAATGTCAGGAAATCCGGGCGGGGGATCATGCGGGCGCCAAGACTTTCCAAATGTTCGGTGTAGACCTGGCAGTCGATAAGACCGACCTCTTCGCGCTGCAACTGTTGCACATAGAGGATAAATGCATATTTGCTGGCGTTGCTCACGGCGCTGAACATACTCTCGCCAAAGAATACCTTACCCAGGCGGACGCCATACAGGCCGCCCACAAGCGTCGAACCCTGCCAGACCTCCGCGCTATGCGCATAGCCGGCCAGATGCAGCGCAACATATGCTTCGCGTACTTCGTCTGTGATCCACGTGCTTTCCTGCCCGCGGCGGGAGATCGTTTTACAGCGGCCGATCACCTGGCGGAAGTCGGTATCTACCCGAAACTGCCACGTCTCGCGCCGGATCAATTGGCGCATGCTCTTGCTCACTTTAAGCTCGGAGGGCAGGATCACAAAACGCGGGTCGGGGCACCACCAGAGGATATGACGCCCTTCATACCAGGGGAAGATTCCCTGCCGGTAGGCAAGCAGCAATCGTTCCAGGGAGAGGTCGCCTCCTACCGCCAACAATCCGTCCGGCTCGGCTAAATCCTGCGGTGGAAAGAGTAATTCGTTATCGAGGATGAACAAGGACATGACTATGAACCGGCGGCAATTTCTATCGTAGCGCCGATGCCACGCTCGGTAATGGCATCACACTGCGGCTTGAGGTCATCGTAGGAACCGTGCTTGACAGCGTATTTGCCCTTCGTATGGATGAGCATGGCGCATTGTTCCGCCTGCTCCTGGGAGTGCCCGCATACCTCCTTCAGGGTCTCGATCACCCACTCGAACGTGTTGACCTCATCGTTCCAAACGATCAGGCTGAATGGATAATCGTAGGCCTCTTCTGTGATCACGTCGGTGCTGGATTCTTCGTTGACGGAGCTTCCGGGGCGATTCAAAAGCCAGGGTTGGGTGTGCATACCGCACAAAAATACGCAATTCGCTAGCCTGTACAAGTGCCGCCCCGTTTTTGCCGGATTAGGATATCCGGGTTATTTTTACGATTGAATTGGTTCACTATGACCCCGGAAAGAGAAGAACGCATTCGAGCGGTGCTGGACAAGCGGCAGGAGAATTTGGTGGTGGTGCTGGAGAACGTCACCGACCCGCATAACATTTCCGCCGTATTGCGAACCTGTGACGCCGTGGGCGTTCAGGATGTGTTTGTGTTGAACACGCGGATTCCCCGTCATAAAAAATGGGGTGCAAAGAGCAGCAGCAGCGCCGCGAATTGGCTGACCGTGCGGCAGTATGATGATGCCGCGGAATGTTTTGCTGCAGTCCGGCGCCAGGCGGACAATATCTATACCACGCATCTTGGCAGTGATGCCGTATCGCTCTATGACCTGAAGCTTACGGGGCGCATTGCGCTGGTATTCGGTAATGAGCATTCGGGCGTCAGCGAAGACGTCCGGAATTTATCGGATGGAAATTTCGTTATACCGCAAGTTGGGATCATCCGGTCCCTGAACATTTCCGTGGCCTGTGCGGTTAGCCTTTATGAAGCCTACCGGCAGCGGAATGCCGCCGGACAATACGGTCGGCAGGGATTGTCGCCGGATCGATATCAGGAATTGTTGTTCGCCTGGAGCCGTGGACAGCTATAAAAACTTGAGGAGATATGCGCATATTCATCGTCTTTTTGCTGTTTGCCCCGATGGCCGTACAAGCCCAGGCGCCGGTGCAAAAGATCAAGGTCACCGAGTTGCAGGACTATATCGCCAAAAGCGATCACCCGCTGATCGTGAATTTCTGGGCGACCTTCTGTGTGCCGTGCAACAAGGAAATCCCTTATTTCCAAAGCACGGTGGCACGCTACAAAGACCGTGGCGTGGAGTTGATCCTTGTCAGCCTCGATCTGCCGGATTATTATCCGGCCCGGATCGGCGAATTCGCCCGGCGGCAGGGTTATACCGCCCGCCTGATGTGGCTCAATGAAACGGACGCGGACTATTTCTGTCCGAAGGTAGACCCGCATTGGTCGGGTGGAATACCCTCTTCCTTATTTATTGATAACAAAACACACTATCGCCGGTTCTTCGACCGGCAGCTCACCGAACCCCAGGTTGAATTGGAGATCAAAAAGATGATCAGCGAATAGAACAACCTACCGAGCGGGTCTCTTTTACCGTCACGGGCTTACCGGCTATCATTTCATCGATTGCGGTCGTCAGGTGGTGACGATGTACGGTTGACGGGTCGCCGGGACTGTCATCGATGGCCCCGTGATAGACAAGGATGCCGTTCCGATCGAATAAATAACACTCCGGAGTCCGGCTTGCGCCGAATGCATCCGCAAGAACAGCGTTGTCGTCAAGCGCGTAATACCATTGATAGGCCTGCGCTTTGGCATAGGTTTGCATTTCGGCGAATGAATTGCCGCCGTCCCGGGAGCCCGCATTCGAATTCAGCAATACGACACCGATCCGATGCTGACCGGCATACCCACAGACCTCTTTTGTGCGGCTCTGATTGCGGATCACATACGGACAGGTGTTGCAGGTGAACATCACCAGCAGCCCGTTCGCCTCGCGGGCCTGTTGAAGGCTTATCTCTTTGCCGGAAACGTCTTTGATCTTTATATCCGCTTTGGGCATGGAAGAGCCGACAGGCAAGCTGATCATATGTTTTACAGCGGTGGTAATAAGAAGAGCGGCGATGAGCAACGGTTTCATAATCCAAGGTTTTGTTGATGCAAAGGTCCGGAAAAAATTCAGTTCTTACGCTCACCCGCCATGACCTTCAAATGGTAAATGCTCACATTCAGTTCATAGCCAATCAACAATACAAGAGAATTGAAATAAACCAGGAGCATGAGGATCATCACTGTGCCGATTGAACCATAGACCTTGTTGTAATTGCCAAACCGATTGACCCAGTAAGAAAAGGCAAGCGTGGTCAGGATCGTCAGCAGCGCCGCAAGGAAAGTGCCGGGTGAGAAAAGTTTCCAGCGTTTTTGGACCCCGGGTCCGTATTTATAGATACACGCGATGGCAATATAGAACAACGGGATGACAACCACCCAACGGACCGTACGGAAAAGCCAATGTGCGTGCCGGCCGCTGATATGCGCTTCCCTCAGCCAGGTTCGCAGAAGTTCCGCCTGGGTTCCAAGGATGATCACGGAGCCGATGACCATGCAGAGGACGAGGGTGGTCAGCTTGATCGCCATCCAGCGGGTGGCGAGCGGGTTTCGCCGGGCGTTATACACCAGGGATTTATTAAATGACCGCATGATGCCCATCATGGCATTGGAAGAATAGAACAGCGCAAGCACAAAGCCGAAGGACAGCAGGCCAACCCGCGGCTTCGCCAGGAAGTCCTCGAGGAACTGACTTACAAGCACGTACGTATTCTGGTTAGGCGTGATATCCTTGGTAAGAAGGAGTAACTGCTGCAGGATCTTCTTGTGTACGGGCAGGTAGGGGATCAGCGTACAGATAAAAATGGCCGCCGCAGGAATGGCGATCAAAAAGCTGAAGGCTATCGCGCGCGCCCGGTCGATCAGCCCTACTTTTTTTACCTGGCTGACAAAAAACGTAACGATCTCATGCAGGGAGAGGCCATCGAATCCGGGAAGGGATATATTCCTGCTCCTGGTTGCCAGAAAGCGAAAAGGTCTGCTGTCGTAGATTTTTCTTTCGAGCTTGATCATGCCTACTGATATAGGGGTTATTTTTTCAGGCTGTCGGCATGGGCCCGGATGGCCACCTGGCGATCCAGCCATTGCTGGTAAGCCTTCGCGTTTTGCAGATGTTCCTTATAGGTCACCGCAAAATTCGAATAGCCGCTATTGTCCGGTTTGGCTACAAAATACAAGTAATTGGTCTCAGGCGCGGTCAGCACGGCTTCCAGGGTTTGGGCGGATGGAGTACAGATGGGTCCGGGCGGCAAGCCGTCATGAAGATAGGTGTTATATGGGGATTGCACTTTAAGGTCCTTATCGTAGATCCGTTTCATTTCGAAGTCGCGCATGGCAAATTTGATGGTTGGGTCGGCGCCGAGTTTGATTCGCCTGGACAACCGATTGAGGTATACGCTTGCGATCTTTCCCTTATCGGGCTGTGCGTTCGTTTCCTCTTCCACGATGGAAGCGAGGATGGTTGCCGTCGCGGGAGTGAGCCCTCGGGCAGCCGCCGCCCGGACACGATCCGGGGTCCACCAGGTTTTATAGCCGGCATACATCTTTTTGAAGATGGCCGATGGCGGAGAATTCCAGAAATAGCTATACGTATTGGGCATGACGATGGTGAGGAAGGTGTTGCTGTCGACGCCAAGTGGCCGCAACGAATCATTGTTGTGGATGAACGCTGCGATCCCGTCGGAGTCGCATTCGAATTTCCGGCCTACCGCTCCGGCAAACCCTTCGAGCGTGCGAAATTTGACGATAACGAGATGAACCGGCGTTTGACGACCGTTATGAAGCATCCGCAGGATATTGAGCAGGCTCATATCCTTTTTGATCTCATATTTACCGGCTTTGATGTTGGCCGGGTAGTCCATCCGGGCGGCCACCCAGTCAAAAAAGGCGGGACTGGCAACGACGGTGTCTTTTTGCATAACCTTGCGCAGCTGTTCGAAGGTCATTCCGGTGCGGATATAGAGCGCATAACTGTCACCGCTGAATGCGGTTCCGGGACCGAAGATGCGCCAGGCGACGAATCCAAGCGCAATTAATATCACGGCGAGGACCAACAAAAGGAATCTCTTCATAGGTATATCGATTTTAGCCGGCCGGAGGCCGGCTCGACCGATAGGTCAATAATTAGAGGTTTGCGGGAAATTTGCAAATTTCCTCAAAGGCAAATTTCCCGCACATTTTCCAGACTAAAATAAAAAAAAGCAGCCAACTCAGGAAATGTTGACTGCTTAATAATATAGCCAGGCTGACCCGGGCGGCCGATTACTTGTTAACAGGCTGTCCGCCGCCAACCGGAGCGACCGGCTGTTGCGTTGTGGGTGCATTCACCTTTTGAGCCCGGGAATCTACATTGGAAGTGCCAGGCTTGATAAAGATCGCAGAGAAGAGGCAAAGAAGGCCGACAAACACAGCCATTACCCAGGTGCCTTTCTCCAGGGCGTCGGTCGTTTGTTTGACACCCATCAGCTGGTTGCTAAAACCGCCCACATTACTTGCGAGGCCGCCGCCTTTCGGGTTCTGGATCAGGATGATCCCGCCGAGGATCACACACGCAAGTATAATCAGGATCACAAAAAAGAGCATATCAATGAGAGTTTAATTGTTCGATTTTGGCCGCAAAGTACGCGCTTTTGTCGGGATTGAGCAAACTTAATTTTTCATATACGACCCGGGCCCTCTCAGGCATCCCCTGCTTGACAAGGACTTCCGCCATCGTCTCCGTGACGGGCTCTTTTCCTTCGATCGAATGCGCGGCGAAGTTTTGGACGGTCTGCTCGGCGACACGGTCGGGGATGATCTCCCGGCCTTGTTGCGGAAGCCGGCGCATGGTCCGAAGCCAATCCGTGAAGCTCTTAAGCTGACGGCCCAGCGGGTCTGTCGGATTTTCGTCGAGGGTCAGTTTGATGCCCTGCGATGCAAAATAGTCGATGGTATGGAGGGGCTCGAAAAGTGGTGTATTCTCTGCGACAATGGGCGCGGATTCGGCGACTGGCGTGGCTTCCGCGATTGGGGCGGTTTCCGCGTTGACGGGTTCGGCGACTGGCGTGGCTTCCGACGTTTCCGGCGATCGATCCGTTTCATCGAGGACAAAGGGTGGTTCTTCATCCTGGATAGGCTCTTCGGCGGGCGCGGGTTGCGCCGTCTCCTGCCCGTTATGCGATTGAAAATCCTCGTTGATCTTTTGCAGCGACTCGCGAAGCGATTTTGCGTGTTCGATGCTTTCGAAGAGCAATTCCGATGCGGAAGCCGGCGCCCCGGGATCGGGTTGAAACGTGTCCGTTTCTGCAGGGGCTTCCACCGTCTCCATTTCGGGCCAGGCTTCCCGGGGAGCGAACTCCGGCTCCTCTACGACGATCCCCTCGTCTCCGGCGGCTACTTCGGCCGACGGTTTGACCGGCCCGGATGTATTGTCCAACATCCACTGCAGCCAGAACGGGTTCGGAAAATACAAATTGGTCCTTTGGGTCGCCGGCAAAAATCGGTCGGAATTTTCGACGCGGAGTTTTTGCGAAAGCAGATAATGCCCAAAGCCGAAACAGGGATATTCTTCTACCAGCGTCTCCAAATGCTCCAGGGAAACGGCTTCGAGGCTGGTGACCTGGAAAAGATGTTGTATGGCCCGCTGCATGGATTGGTTCATGTTTAACCTTTCTACCAGTTGGAAAATAACTTGTTAAAAATTTCATCCGTCAGGTTGCTAGTAATAGTCGGCAAGAGTTGTGTCTCGGCGTCGGTGATCGAGGTTTGGGCGGAAAAATCAAAGTTCCTTGACACATCCGTTTCGAAATTAGCCGGCGGCACTTTTTTGCCGGTAGGGTCCAGGTTATTTTTAAACACGATATGGACGGTCACGGTTAACCGGGTGCTGGCCGCCTGCTGTTGCGATACACCGGACGTACTGTAATTATAGTCGGATACCCATGCGCTTATGTCGTAGTCGGCGTCAGTGCCCTGGACTTGGGAAAGGCGGGAGGCCTGGTTGTTGATCTTTTGCCGGAGGGCGTCGTTGAGCGCCGGCGCAAGTGCGGGATTGACCAGCCGGGCGCGGTTCTCGATATAGCCCAGATGAATGCTCTTTACTTCCGCCGGGATCGAGGTATCCTTAAAGGAATAGATCTTGCAGGAGGCGAGAAGGACCATGGACAGGATGCCGAGTATGCCGAAAACTCTATTCATTGATGTCGTATTCCTTTAGTTTGCGATACAAGGTACGTTCGCTGATCCCGAGATCGGAAGCGGCATCCTTGCGCTTGCCTTTGTGTTTTTTCAGGGCTTTCACGATCAACTCTTTTTCTTTATCCATAATGTTCAGCGATTCCTCCACTTCTTCGTGCTGATGGATGTCATCATGGCCGTTCGTATTGTGGATCACCACCGGCTGACCGGCCGCGATCGCCGGGGTCGGGTAGATATCCGCGGGTTTGAGCTCCTTAAGGTCATTGAGGTAGGCCGAATGCTGCGGTGTTGCCAGCGACGGATTCTGAACGATCTCGCGGAACATCTTCTTCAGCTCGGTCACATCCTTTTTCATGTCGAAGAAGAGCGTATACAGGATCTCCCGCTCGTTGTTGAAATCATGCGTTCCGTTGGCGCCCGAGCCATTTGACGGCATGACCATGGGCAGCCGGTTGACAGTCGACTCCGGGATAAAACGTCTCAGCACCTCGGCGGAAATATGCTTGTCCTCCGACAGAACGGAGATCTGTTCTGCAATATTTTTCAATTCCCGGACATTACCAGGCCAGGGATAACTTATTAACCAATTTTTGGCATCTTCGTCAAGCTGTACCGGGGCCGTCTTATAGCGCTCGGCGAAATCGACGGCAAATTTTCGGAAAAGCAGCGGGATGTCCTCTTTCCGGTCGCGCAGGGCGGGAACGCGGATCGGCACCGTGCTGAGCCGGTAGTAGAGGTCTTCCCGGAATTTCCCCTTATCCGTCAACTCGAGCAGATCCTTATTGGTAGCGGCGATGACCCGAACGTCCGTCTTTTGGACCTTGGAGGAGCCCACCCGGATGAATTCTCCGGCTTCGAGCACCCGTAATAGCCGCGCCTGCGTACCCAGCGGTAGTTCCCCGACCTCATCCAGGAAGATGGTACCCCCGTTGACTGTTTCAAAATAACCCTTCCGGGAGTCGACGGCGCCGGTAAAGGAGCCTTTTTCATGTCCGAATAGTTCCGAGTCGATCGTCCCTTCAGGGATGGCCCCGCAGTTTACTGCGATGAATGAATTATGTTTTCGCGCCGATAAGGCATGTATAGCTGCCGAAAATGCTTCTTTTCCCACCCCGCTTTCACCGGAGATCAACACCGTGAGGTCGGTCCCCGCCACCTGCGCCGCTACCTGTAAGGCAAAGTTCAGTGCCGGCGAGTTGCCGATGATCCCAAACCTGTTCTTGATAGATTGAATGTCCATACGATTATTCGATTATTGTTCCGATCAGGGTTGCGCCGGTGCAATCGTTCACTTTTACCTGTACGTAATCCCCTTTACGGTAAGGGTACCGGGCCTTCGGAAAGACCACTACCTTATTTTGACTGTTGCGGCCGCGCCATTCGTCCGCGCTTTTTTTGGAATCCCCTTCAATAAGGACCTCAAATATCTTTCCCAGGTCTTCGCGGTTCTTTGCCTGCGAAAGACGGTTTTGCAATTTAACGATCTCATCCAGTCTTCGCTTCTTCGTCGCTTCGGGCACATCATCCTTGTAGCGACGGGCGGCAAGCGTGCCGGGCCGCTCACTATAAAAGAACATGTAGCTCATATCGTACCGCGCATATTGCATCAAACTCATCGTCTCCCGGTGGTCCTCCTCGGTCTCGGTGCAGAAACCCGCAATGATGTCCGTACTCAGCCCGCAATCGGGAATGACGGCCTTTATGCGGTCGATTTTCGCCAGATACCATTCCCGGGTATAGGTCCGGTTCATCAATTGAAGAACCCGGGTGCTGCCGCTTTGGACCGGTAAATGGATATACTTGCAAATATTGGGATGGACGACCATCGCGTGCAATACCTCATCGGTGATGTCCTTGGGGTGGGAAGTGGAAAACCGCACCCGGAGGGCAGGGTCGACCGAAGCCACCATTTCAAGCAGGCCGGCAAACGTTATCGTTTGTCCCGTCGCCTCGTCCAGCCAGAAATAGCTATCGACATTCTGACCCAGCAGCGTCACTTCCCGGTAGCCTTTTCTAAAGAGCTCCCGGCATTCCCCGACAATGCTCCCGGCATCGCGGCTGCGCTCCCGGCCGCGGGTGAAAGGGACAACACAAAAGGAGCACATATTGTTGCAACCCCTCATAATGCTCACGAATGCCGTCACGCCATTGCTGTCAAGCCGGACGGGTGAGATATCCGCGTAGGTTTCTTCGCGGCTAAGCAGAACATTAACCGCCTTCTGGCCGGCCTCCGCTTCGCCAATCAGCCCGGGCAGGGTTCGGTAGGCATCGGGGCCTATGACCATATCGACCAGCTGCTCTTCTTCCAGGAATTTGCCTTTCAGTCGCTCAGCCATACAGCCCAGCACGCCGATCAACATGCCCGGCCGGTTTTCCTTCACCTGCCGGAAGAGCTGCAACCGGTTCCGCACCGTCTGCTCCGCTTTTTCGCGTATGCTGCAGGTATTCAATAACACCAGATCTGCCTCTGCGTAATTGGGGGTCGCGCCAAATCCGTTGTCATTCAAAATGGAGGCCACGATCTCGCTGTCCGAGAAGTTCATCTGGCAACCATAACTTTCGATATAGAACTTTCTCCGGTAGCCCCACGAATCAGCCCCAGATGTGGCGAACGCCTCGCCCTGCCGTGCTTCGTCATGTATCTTCGTCCCCATTGATTCCATTGTTCCTGAATCTGGTTAGACGGCAAAGATAAGCAGAAAACGAATGTGATGTGACAAGTTGGCATATGATAATGACACCGTCAGGTGGAATGAACCATCCGGATTTCACTCGCCTGACCGGACCTTTGGCCTGATAATTGCAATTTGGTGGCTGTTTAAGACCGCCAAAGCAGACGCTATGAAAAACGGACCTGCGCTAAAATCCTTGTTATTCCTATGTTTCGGCCTGGCAGCTTGCAATAAAAGCAGCCATGTTCCATCCGCCACGCCGGTTTCTTCCATTTCATTTGAGGCAAACGACTCTACCATCGCATTCCCTGTCGGTACCGTGTACATTCAGAACGTCGACAGCACGCACACGACGTTGATCGAAGGTCAATATCCCGACAGTTCCACGAAGCAGGGCAGCCTTGCGATCCGTCTGATCGGCGACACCGCACAGCGATTTCGCGGGGACAGCTTGCTGGCGACCTATGTGGACGGCGCAGGGAACTCCTTTACCAATACCGGTGACAGCGCGGACTTTGTCCTGATCAGCACCTATCCCAAGTCCTACAACGGAGTGGTGACGGGATCATTCGCGCTGACAGTAACCGGCTCGGCGGGTACCATCCGGTTTTCGAATGGTAGCATCGTCGCGATTTTTCAGCCATAACAAAGCCTTTGGGAAGGCTTAATGCTATAATTCAATAGACCACATTATGAAGCAAAAAATGCCGGGCAGCCCGCTTGGCCTCGATGTGTATACGGGCGCCTGGGACACTCCCCATGTTGTCCATCTCCTGAAACGCACGTTATTCGGCGCCTCTGTCGCCGACATCAACTACTTCAAGGGACTTACGATGTCGCAGGCGGTGGATGAAATCCTTCAGCCTTCCGCAGCGCCGGCGACGAAACCGCTGAACAACTACGGCGCCGACCCAACCGGTGTGGCGTCCTGGCAGACCTGGGTGGGAACCGGCTTGCTTTACCAGGATCCGACCATGAACGGCAACCGGCTCGGGAGCCTTCAGGCCTGGTGGCTGGGCCAGCTGTTGAATGGCGGCCGCTCGATCCATGAAAAAATAACCTTGTTCTGGCACAACCATTTTGCAATGGATGCCTACAATGACCTTTCCACCATCCCCTGCGAGCTTTGGTATAACCAATATATGACGTTGCGTGCAAACGCGCTCGGGAGTTTTCCCGCACTGGTAAAAGCGGTTACCCTGGATCCTGCCATGCTTATCTTTCTCAACGGAAGCACGAACACGTTTCAGGCGCCGAACGAAAATTACGGCCGCGAGCTGCAGGAGCTTTATACGGTCGGCCTCGGACTGACGGGCACAACCTATACGCAGGATGACGTGCACAACGCCGCCAGGGTATTGACGGGCCACAGCGTCGACGTTAACTTTAACTATACTTTCCAGCCCGGCAACCACGATACGACCAACAAATCCTTCTCGTCTTTTTACGGCAATGCGATCATCACCGGTTACTCCGGAAGTGCGGGATCGGGTGAACTGGACAACCTCCTGGCAATGATATTTTCTACCGACGAATCGGCGAAGTTCATCTGCCGCAAATTATATAACTGGTTCGTGTATTACAAAATCGACGATGCAATCGAAACGAACATTATCACACCCCTGGCAACCATCTTCCGGCAAAGCAATTACAATATCACGGCCGTGCTTTCGGCTCTTTTCAAAAGCCAGCATTTCTTCGACCTCGTGAACTCCGGGGCCTGTATCATCAAGAGCCCGCTGGACCTGTTGGTTGGCCTCTGTCGGGAATACCGGCTGGCAATCCCCACGGATGTCGCCGGCCAGTACAATGCGTGGACCATGCTGTCGCAGCGCTCCGCGGGTCTGCAACAGGAGTTGATGGCGATCCCGTTAGTCGCGGGCTGGGACGCTTACCGCGAGGCGCCGCAATATCACGAGCTCTGGATCAATTCCGTCACTTACTCCGACCGGAACTTTTATACCGATCTTCTCATCGGCACGGGTGACATGATGAGCGGCACTACCTTGCGCATCGATGCCATCGGGTTCGCGAGTTTGCTTTCCGCGCCGCAGGATCCCAATCAGCTGATCAACGACTCCCTGGCGGTATTGCTGCGTCCGCCGTTGACTGCAAGTTCCGTGACGCTGATCAAACAAACCATTCTGCTCGGCGGCCTGACGACGGACCAGTATTGGACAACCGCCTGGCAGAATTATGTAGCCTCTCCTTCCGATATGGGAGCCTTTACGATCGTGGACACACGCCTGCGGGCCTTGTACAAGTATATCATGGATTTGCCCGAATACCATCTTTCTTAAACGCTAATTCGATCGACATGCGAAGAAGAGACTTTATCCGGACCGTTACTCCACTGACTTTAATCGGTGGGTTCAAGATCAGCGCCATTTCCCGGCTGCCTTTTCTCCAACTGTTGCAAGGTGCCGGCGACAACGATCACGTGTTGGTACTCGTCCAGTTGGTGGGCGGGAATGACGGCCTGAACACGCTTGTTCCGCTGTCGAACTACAGCGATTATTTTGCCGCCCGGACCAATATCGCGATTCCCGAAGGAGACGTGCTGAAACTTTCGCAGGACACCATGAACGGTCTGCACCCCTCGATGACCGGCATGCAGTCGCTCTACGACAATGATCAACTGGCCGTCCTGCAGGCCGTCGGCTACCCCGACGCGGATGGCTCTCACTTCAGGGCGATGGATGTGTGGCTCTCGGGAGCGGACGAAGATCAATTCCTGAATACAGGCTGGGTCGGTCGATTCCTGGGCCAGACGTATACCAATTTTCCGGTCGGCTACCCCAATGCGGATATGCCCGACCCGCTGGCGATCCAGATCGGCTCGGTCATTTCCCCGGCGTTTATGGCCGACAGCGGTTCAACTGCCATGGCCGTTCCTACGGACGCGGACTTTTATAACCTGATCAACGGGATCACTTCGCCGGAACCGGATACGCCGATGGGCACGGAAGTAACCTATCTGCAGTCGATCGCCAGGCAGACCAACAAATACGCCGGGGCCATCGAGGCCGCCGCCGCAAAAGTGACCCAGCAGGCGCCATATCCGGCCGACAACGACCTCGCGGCGCAGTTGAAGACCGTCGCCCGCCTCGTAGCAGGTGGCCTGAAAACAAAAGTTTACCTGGTTAGCTCCGGCGGTTTCGATACGCACGGCGGGCAGGTGACCCCGGGCGACACGACCAAAGGCGCCCACGCCGGCCTGCTCAAACAAACATCCGATGCCATCGCGGCATTTATGAGCGACCTCAGGTACCTCGGAGCGGCTGACCGGGTCATGGGGATGACCTTCTCCGAATTCGGGCGCCGTATCATTTCCAACGGGAGCATGGGCACCGACCACGGTACGGCACAACCCGTCTTCATTTTCGGCAACAGCGCACAGACCGGTGTGCTCGGCCAGAACCCCGACCTTAGCGCCCTGAATGTAGAGAGCAATATACCCATGCAATATGATTTCCGGTCGGTCTATTCGACCTTTTTGCGTGACTGGTTCTGCGTGAATTCGGACGACGTTAGCACGATGTTGCTGAAAAGCTACCAGTACCTGCCGTTCATAAAGAATACTGCCTGCAATAACAACTATACGAATCTCAACAACCTCGGCAGCAATCTGATCTCGAACTATCCGAACCCATTCTCGGCAAGCACGACACTGACGTTCAAAACGAACGGTGGACATACCCTGGTCCAGATCTTCGACACGACCGGGCGACTGATGATGATACCTGTCGACGAGGGATATGGGCAGGGGACCTATTCCGTGATCGTGAACACCGCCGAACTGGCGTCGGGCGTTTATTACGCCCGCTTGCAAAACGGATCCGTACAGCAGGTCAGGACCCTCTTAAAATTGAAAGACTAAAACCCGACTTATCCATGTCCCGGCGCGGCGTTCTTACTTTCCTAGGGTTTTTGTTCGGAATTCTTTCGGTCCGGGCACAGTCGGGCACGGATACCATCGCCTGGAGTTCAACCTGCGTCAACACATCAGTGGTGTTCTCGTCCCCGCTCCTGGATTCCCTGTTTTCACCCGACTATATCCGCTGGCACTTTGGAGATCCGGCATCGGGCTATAACGACAGCTCCGCCGGAAAGAATCCCGTCCATATTTTTGCGGGTACCGGCTCCTACACCGTATCACTGGATGTCTGGTACGCCGGCAGCGACACCATTGTCCTCCGTAAGACAATTACCATTGTCACGCCGATGAATTTCAATCTTGGTCCGGATATCTATGTCTGCGGTCAAAACCCGAATGTACTGCTACAGGGGCCGGTGATACCCGGAGCCAACTATACGTGGAACGACGACAGCACGACGCATACGGACACCCTGCGCATTACGCAGAGCGGCGTCTACACCGTCGCGGTGAACGGTTGCTGGATCAGCGACAGTGTCGGGGTATACGCCAGCGATACGCCGCAGATCGATCTGGGGAAGAACCATGTGATGTGCGACAGCGCCAACTTGCAACTGAACGCGGCGACCCAGAACGGTGTGTATGCCTGGTTCCTGAATGGAAGCCTGCTGCCCTACACGGGGGATCAGTTGGTCACACACTATCCCGGCGGGACATATGTAGCCATCGTGACGGTGCCGGGCTGCGGTACTTACAGCGACACGGTATCCATCACCTACTCGCCCCCGCAGGGGCCGCCTTTCAGCCTGGGCGGCGATACGCTGCTATGTCCTAACCAGGTCTACACTGTTGCCGCCAACCTGTCCGGGGCAACAGCATGGGATTGGAGTACCGGTTCGACGGCCTCGCAGATCACGGTAACGACCCCCGGCCAATACTGGGTTTTCGCAACCTATAACGGTACGTGTGAGGTTACCGATACCGTCAATGTAGCCTACCGGAATAATCGACCGCTGGATTTCCACGACACCGCCATCTGCCAGGGAAAGACGCTGGTGTTAAATGCGGACTTCGGTCAGGGGTCCTATACCTGGACGGCCGATCCGCCCCAGCGAAATGACCAGGGTCAATCCGGACAAAGCACCTATTTTGTCTATCAGGCCGGCATGTTCAAGGTAGTCGCCCAGGTGGGGCAATGCGTCTTTACGGATTCGCTGCGGGTGCGATTTGACGACAGCCTCCATGTCACCATGTTGAAGGACACCGCGCTTTGCAACGGCGAGGATTTCGCTTTGCAGCCACTGGGCAACGCAGATAGCTACCTCTGGCAGGACGGATCAACCGGCTCCGCCTATCATCCGACGGTAAACGGCACCTATACGGTCGTGGCAGCCAATGGTTGTGGAACCGATACGCTGTCGGCGGTCGTCGACTTTACGGCCTGCAGTTGTCAGCTATTGCTGCCAAATGCATTTACTCCCGACGGTGACGGGCGTAATGACCGCTTCAGACCCCTGCACGCCTGCGACATGAGCGAATTTGAGATGAGTATCTATGACCGGTTCGGCGTCAGGGTATTTCATGGTGCAGACCCCGAAGCGGGTTGGGACGGCTATTTCGGGGCCATAAAGGCACCGCCCGGGGTCTACGTCTGGACGGTTCGGTTTTTCAATACGACCGCCAAACAGCCCGTATTCCGCAAGGGGACCGTCGTCCTGATCAGATAAACCTGCATCCGGGAAAGCCGCCCACCGGCAATAAAAAAGTCTCCACAGTTGTGAAGACCCCGAGAGCGGAAGACGAGGTTCGAACCCGCGACCTACAGCTTGGGAAGCTGTCGCTCTACCAACTGAGCTACTTCCGCAAATAGACTCCGGTTGTAAATACCGGATTGCAAATGTAAGATTTGTGCCTTCCCGCGCAAATAATTTTTAGGTCGGCGAACTCGCGCCGGCCGACGCTTTCCGGTCCAAATACTTCGCCCCTAACCAGCTGTCCTTCAGCGCAACCGGCCACTTGGACTCCAATTCCTCTTTGGTCTGAATGGTGTTGTTGAAGTATAGCGAATCCCCCGAGATCCGGCCGCTCGAGAACGCCTTCGGGAGCTGGGCCATCGGAACCAACACAACCTTTCCGTCCAGCAAAAATGCCAGGTCGAGACGGTCGAAAAGATGGATACCGGTTTGTTGCCCGATCTGCCGGATGAGCCGCACCGAACTGTCGGTACTGCAGCCGCTGACACCGGAGGCCGTCTCGTCGGCCATCAGGATGATAAACTGGTTGTAGCGAATGTCGGCGAACCCGTTGACGGGTGTGCCGTGGGATTGCCAGTCCCGGACGAAGGAATCAAGCAGCCGGCGCGTTTGGGCCGCCTCGTCCGCTGTAAAGGGACGGTGCCCCTGATAGATCCAGACGCGGGAAGATGGGTCGAGAAGTTCACTATTCATTCTGCAAAATTAGTCAATTGACGCCGCAATCAGTTCGGCGATATCCATCACCTTGACGGTCTCTTCCTTTTCTTCGTGTTTGACGCCGTCGGTCAGCATCGTATTGCAAAACGGGCAGGCGGCAGCAATGACGGCGGCGCCCGTAGACAGCGCTTCCTCACTGCGTTCGAAGTTGACACGCGTAGTGCCTTTTTCTTCCTCTTTAAACATTTGCGCGCCCCCTGCGCCGCAGCAGAGACCCTTGCTTCGGCAACGGCGCATTTCCACGAGCTCGGCGTCCAGGGCCGCCAAAACGTTTCTTGGCGCTTCATAGATCCCGTTCGCACGCCCAAGGTAGCAGCTGTCGTGGTACGTGATCCGCTTACCGGAAAAAGGACCTCCCTCCTTGAGCCGGATCATCCCGTTGTCGATCAGCTCCTGCAAAAAGGCCGTATGATGGACAACCTCATATTGTCCCCCCAGTTCAGGATATTCGTTCCGCAAGATGTTCAAGCAATGCGGACAGGCGGTGACGATCCTTTTGATCCCGTAGTTGTTGAGCAGCTGGATGTTTTGGTAGGCCATCAGCTGAAACAGGAACTCATTGCCCGCCCGCCGGGCGGGATCACCGGTGCACAGCTCCTCTTTTCCAAGGATCGCGTAGCGGATGCCCGCTTTCGTGAGGATGGTGGCGAAGGCGCGGGTGATCTTCTGAGCCCGCTGATCGATACTGCCGGAGCAGCCCACCCAAAACAAGATATCGGGAGTTTCGCCTTTTGCGGCGAGGTCGGCCATAGTCGGTACCTCCATGAACGGAAAATTTTCGGTAAATCTAAGTAACTTTAATCGCTAAATGTGCAATACAATATGGCTGAACCCGAAAGCATGCTGCTGATCCGTAATTATGACCTTTGGTGCAACCTCTCGGACAAGGAATATCAGGACCTCAACGTCGAACATCGGGTGATAGAAGTGCCGAAAGGCGAATACATCTATTTCGAAGCCTACAATCACAACAAGATCTATTTTGTAAAGGAAGGGACGATCAAGATCGGGTATATCGACAATGAAGGGCATGAGCAGGTCAAGGAGATCATCCAGCAAGGGGAACTGTTCGGACAATTCAGCCTGGAAAAGAGCAATCTTCATGGGGAATTTGCCCAGGCATATCGGAACGACGTCAGTCTTTGCTCGTTTACCATCGACAATTTCGAGCGTTTGCTCAAGAGCCGCCCGGATCTGGCCTTGCGGTACAGCAAGCAGGTGGGGGCCAAGCTCCGCAATATCGAAAACCGGCTCATCAATCTCCTGAACAAGGATGTCCGCACGCGGCTGATCCACTTCCTGTGGCAGCTGGTCGAGCAAAACCTGGGCGAGAATACGGCGGAAGGGTTTTGCATGCCGAATTACCTCACACATGAAGACATTGCGAGCCTGATCGGCAGCAGCAGGCAGACGGTCACGACACTGATCAACGGGCTGGAGGGAGAAGGTATCCTGTCTTATAACCGGCAGGAGATTTGCTTCATGAACGTCAAAAAATTACAAAAGCTGGTTTCCGAAAATTAGCAAGGCATGCGGTATATCATCGGATTTGCGTTTGCGCAGCTGGCGATGACAGCGATGTACGCTCAGTCGCCGGGGCATTCCTTTCTACCGGTCGACGAAGGGTCGACCATCCGTTTTAAGATCAAGAATTTTGGATTCAACAGCGAGGGATCGTTCAAGGGCCTGCAAGGAACGATCCACTGGGATGCGCAAAATGTTGAGGCCGACAGCTTTGACGTGAGCGTCGATGCGAATTCCGTCAATACCGGTAACGACGCGCGCGACGAACACCTGAGGAAAGAGAGTTATTTCGATGTGGAGAAGTATCCGCGGATTCGTTTTGTGGCCAGCTCGGTTGCGGCAACGGATGCGAATGGGCACTACCGGATCACGGGAAAGCTGACGATAAAGGGGACAACAAAAGAGATTGCGTTTCCTTTCCTGGCCACTCCGGCGGGAGATGACTTCATTTTCAAGGGGAGTTTCACGATCAACCGGCGGGACTTTGGCGTGGGCGGCTCCAGTACGCTCAGCAATGACGTTACGGTGTTCCTGACGGTCCTGGCGAGGCGCCTTCGCTAAAGCTTCCGCCTTCGCTAAAGCTTCGGCGGACAAGTCGGCGGCCAAGTCGGCGCCCGAGGCTGTCAACCTTCCACCCATTTGTCCCTCTCGTCGGGACTAACTTTCCACGGTGCAAAATTGTTCTCGACATTGCTGAACATCGTATTCCATTCCTGCGGCGCATTACTATCTTCCATGATGAGCGCCCGGCGCATGTCGATGATGATCTCCAGCGGGCTGATGCTCACCGGGCATTCTTCGACGCAGGCGTTACAGGTTGTACAGGCCCGCAATTCTTCGACGGTTATATAGTTCAGGAGATTTTTTCCATCGTCGGCAAATTTCCCGTTCGCATTGATATTCCGGCCTACCTCTTCCAACCGGTCGCGGGTACTCATCATGATCTTGCGGGGTGAGAGCACTTTGCCGGTCAGGTTTGCGGGACAGGCCGCGGAGCACCGCCCGCATTCGGTGCATGAATAGGCATCCAGCAGATTGCGCCAGGTGAGATCGAACACGTCCTTTGCGCCAAAACGCGGCGTTGGCGGTGCACTTCCATCTGCCGTCGGCGGAGGCACCGTTTCCGGCTGCATCGCATAAAGGACTTCCTGCCGGACGGCCGGCATGTTTTGGAACTTCCCCTCCGGGCTTAGCCGGGCGTAGTAGGCATTTGGAAAAGCCAGCAGGATATGGAGATGTTTTGAAAACGGCAGGTAGTTTAGGAATGCGAGGATGCCGAGGATGTGCAGCCACCAGCAAACCCGTTCAAGCACAGCCAGCGAATGGCTGCTCCAACCGTTGAGCGCGGGATGCAGCCACCGGGAAAAGGCGAAATCGCCCGTTAAATGTTCGCCATAGTGGCCGAAACCCCGGGACTGGAGCAGGGTATCGCAAGCGTTCATGGTCAGGAAAAGCGACATCAGAATGATCTCGGTGATCAGGATATAATTGGCATCGCTGCGGGGCCAACCGTCAAGGTCACGGCTGACGAACCGGCGTAAATGGAGGATATTCCGGCGGCAAAGAAAGATGACACAGGCGACGAGCACGCCCAGCGCGAGGAATTCAAACCCGTTGATCAGGTACAAATACAAATTCGCCGAAAGACGGGAAAAAAGCCGGTGTGTGCCGAAGACTCCATCAAGCAGGATCTCGAGCACCTCCAGGTTGATAATGATAAATCCGGCATAGATCACAAAGTGCATGACAGCGACAAGGGGGTTGCGGAACATCTTCTTCTGGCCAAGGGCGAGCAGGACGACGTTTCGCCAGCGCCGCCCGCGATCGGCGCCCGACGCGAAGGCGGGATCATCTCCGCCGAGCAGGATATTGCGACGGATCTGGCGAATCCTTTTGGTGAACAGGCCGACGGCCGTTGCAAAAGCCAGGATGAAAAGGATCTGCTGGAGCAGGACCATAGAAAAATAATTGTTGGGTCTAAGATAAGTGATTTATTTTGCGGCTGATGGAGAAGAACTATATCCTCAGCCAGGCGGTGGCGGAAAAAAAGCTCCGGCGCATGGCCTATGAGATACTGGAGAACAATTCCGGCGAACGGCAGCTGATCCTGGCCGGTATCCGGGAAAGCGGGAGCGTCATTGCGCGAACGATCCAGCGACATCTGCTGGAAATCACCGGCGGCAAGCTTTCCATCCAACTCATCACCGTCACGCTGGACAAGAAAAGTCCAGGCCCGGTCACGTTAAGCCAACTTCCGGAACTGAATGACCGGGTGGTCATCGTCATCGACGATGTCGCAAACAGCGGCAAAACACTGCTATACGCCATGAAGCCGTTCCTGGACTATCATCCCCGGAAGATCGAAGTGCTGGTGCTGGTGGAACGCAGCCACAAAGCCTTCCCGGTGCAGCCGGATTATACCGGCTTGTCCCTTTCGACGACCTTACAGGAGCACATATATGTGGATGTGGACGGGGACACGGTTAAAGGAGCCTGGCTGGAGTAAAATCTGTCCACAATCGTGGAAAAACAGAAGGTTAAAACGCAGAAAAAAACCAGCGCAGAAGCGCGTTTTCAGCCTCAAATAAGGTACATTTGCCATCCTTCCCGAGGGATAGGTAATTCATTGATATGGAAGATAACAGCACGCCACTGGAGACCCAGGACAACAATCGAATCGTTCCGGTAAATATTGAAGAGCAGATGAAGACAGCCTACATCGATTATTCGATGTCGGTTATTGTCGGCCGCGCCTTGCCCGACGTCCGGGACGGGTTGAAGCCGGTGCATCGCCGCATCCTGTTCGGGATGAACGAGCTGGGCAATAACAGCAACAAACCATATAAAAAGGCGGCCCGTATCGTCGGCGAGGTGATGGGGAAATATCACCCGCATGGGGATGCTTCGATTTTCGATGCCATGGTGCGGATGGCCCAGGAGTGGAGCATGCGTTATCTGCTGGTCGACGGCCAGGGGAACTTCGGAAACCAGGATGGCGACGGGCCGGCGGCAATGCGGTATATCGAGGCCCGCCTTCACCGGCTTGCCGAATATATGCTGGAAGATATCGACAAGGAAACCGTCGATTTCCAATCGAATTTTGATGATTCGCTACTGGAGCCGACAGTCCTGCCGACCCGGATACCCCAGCTGCTGATGAACGGTTCAAGCGGCATAGCCGTTGGGATGGCTACCAATATGATGCCGCATAACCTGTCGGAGGTGATCGACGGCTGCATTGCCTATATCGAAAAGCGTGACATCACCGTGGAAGGACTGATGCAGCACATAAAGGCACCGGATTTCCCCACCGGCGGGATCATTTACGGAATGGAAGGCGTCAAGGCCGCGATGCATTTCGGAAGGGGCAGGGTAGTCCTGAGGGGCAAGCTCCATATCGATACCAAATCCAGCGGACGCGAACAGATCGTCGTGACCGAAGTACCTTACCAGGTTAACCGGGATGCGCTCTGCGACCGCATCGGCCAGCTGGTCAATGAAAAGATCATCGAGGGGATCGCGCATATCAACAACGAATCCAACAAGCGCGAAGGAACGCGGATCGTGATCGATCTCAAACGTGACGCGGTGGCCAACGTAGTCATCAATCAACTTTACAAGCACACCGAACTGCAGACTTCATACGGGATCAACAATGTGGCGCTGGTCAAGGGAAGACCAAGGACCTTGAACATCCGTGAGATGATCTCGGAATTCGTCGACTTCCGGATGGATGTGGTCATCCGCCGCACGCAGTTCGAACTGCGGGAAGCGCAAAAAAAGGCGCATATCCTCCAAGGCTATCTCATCGCGCTGGACCATCTCGACGAAGTGATCACGCTGATCCGGAACAGTTCGACCCCCGAGGTCGCAAGAGAAAGCCTGATCAGCGCGGGATGGGGACTTGACGACGTACAGGCCAAGGCCATACTCGAACTGCGGTTGCAGCGACTCACCGGCATGGAGCGGGAGAAGATCAAGGCAGATTATGAGGACCTCATGAAGCTCATTGCCTATCTGACCGAATTGCTGGCCGATGAAGGCAAGCGTTTCGATGTCATTCGGAAAGAACTGTTGGAAATCAAGGACAAGTTCGGCGACGAGCGGAAGACCGAGATCACCTACCTCGACAACGAGGTCAGTATAAAGGACCTGATACGTGAGGAGGACGTCGTCATTACGATTTCGCACCTGGGATATATCAAGCGCACTTCGGCCACTGAATACCGCCAGCAGCGCCGCGGCGGCAGGGGCGCCGTGGGTGGCCGGGCGAGGGAGGAAGACTATATCGAGCATCTGTTTGTCGCCTCCACCCATCACACGATGCTGATCTTTACCGAAAAGGGACGCTGTTATTGGCTCAACGTATATGAGATCCCGGAAGGGGAGAAGAGCGCGAAAGGCCGGGCCATTCAAAACCTGATCAATATCCCGCCCGACGACAAGGTACGGGCTATCCTGGACGTCCGGGACCTCAAAAACGAAGAATTCGTTCAGACGCATTCGATTGTATTGTGTACGACCCAGGGGGTCATAAAGAAGACTACGCTCGAAGAATTCAGCCGTCCCCGGCAGACCGGGGTCAATGCTATTACGATCGTGGAAGGCGACCAGCTGCTGGAAGCTAAATTGACGGATGGGAACTCGGAAATCCTGATGGCGGTTAAGAGCGGGAGGGCGATCCGGTTCGAAGAAAATAAGGTGCGGCCTACCGGCAGAGGGGCAATCGGGGTGGCTGGCATCGAAGTTGATGACGCAACGGATGAAGTCATCGGCATGATCTGCGTCAACCGGGAGGACAAATCCCGTACGGTATTGGTGGTCAGCGAGAAAGGTTATGGCAAACGTACCCCAATCGATGAATACCGGATTACCAACCGGGGTGGAAAAGGGGTAAAAACGATCAGCGTAACCGAGAAAACCGGTAAATTGGTGGGCATTTTGGATGTCACCGAATCGGAAGACCTGATGATCACCTGTAAGAGCGGCGTGATGATCCGGATGTCGGTCAAAGGGATCAGCGAACAGGGTCGCGCCACACAAGGGGTGAAGCTGATCAGGCTGGATGAATACGACGCGATCGCGGCGATCACGCGGCTGGATAAACTTGAAGGGGAGACCAACGGTAGCGAAACGAATGGCAACGGGAATGGAAACGGCCACGGCTCTTTGCCGGATCACGGCTCCGCCCCCGATCCCGGAACCCTCCCTGAGAGCGGCCCAGAAATCTAAATTGTCCAACTAAAAATAAACATTCAAACAATGAGAAGACTCGTCCTGACCGGATTCCTTGCCTTTGCTGGCATGGGCCTGTTCGCGCAGAGCGTCGATAAGGCGAAAGACCTCTTAAAGGCCGGTAAGCTTGCCGACGCGAAAACGGAGATCGACAAGGTATTAGCGGTAGAAAAGAATCAGAAGAGCGGGGATGCGTGGTACACAAAGCTGAAAATATACAATGCGATTGCCGCCGGACCCCTGTCCGCGCAATATCCCGGCGCAAGAGATACGGCGTTCCTCGCGCTGCAAAAGTACTGTGAGGTAGACGACAAGAAACTCATTATGCTCCAGATGGAGGGATACAAGCCGATCAACGAGATCTATCAGGGTTATTTCGCTGTCGGTGCGAACGACTACAATACCGGCAAGTATGACTCGGCGTTGTATAATTTCAAGGGTGCACTGGCTGCAAGCGCATTTATGAACGGAAAAGGCTGGACCAATCTGAAGATCGACACGACCTCCACGTTATATGCTGGCATCTCGGCGGAAAAGGCGGGCAAAAAGGATACTGCGGCCAACTATTACGGCAAGATCGCAGACGCGCATATCGATACGATCAACAAATCGTCCATGATCGAAATCTATAAATGGCTGGTAGACTATTATCATACGCGGAAGGATGAGGCCAATGCCCGGAAATACCTGGCAATTGGCGAGACGCTGTTCCCCAACGATCTCTTCTTCCCCAGCACGGAGCTCGACCTGGCGCGGGAAAGCGGGAATAAGGATTCCCTCTGGGCGAGATATGATCAGGTCGTAGCCAGGTTCCCCAAGAATTATTTGTTCTTCTTCAACTACGGATTGGAAGAATATCAGTACGCTTCCGACACCAGTACCGGAAAGCGGCCGGCCAATGCAGCCGATCTCACCGCCAAGGCGCAGGTCAACCTGCAAAAATCCCTCGAACTGCAGCCGGACTATCCGCAGGCGGCGCTGGTTCTGGGCCAGATTGCGTATAACGCAGGGGTAGACCTTCAGACCGAAGCCAAAAAGGTGCAAGGCAAGACGCCGGAAGCCGCAAAACAACGAGGGGATCTCCGCGCGGCAGCCACAAAGAAGTTCGATGAGGCCATTCCCTATTTCGAAAAGGTTGACCAGGACCTTGGCAGCAAAGGCAAACTCAAACAGGAAGAAAAGGGTGCGCTGAAAGATGCTTATGACCTTTTGATCACCATCTATGAGCAGAAAGGCCCTGCCGGTAAGGACAAGGCCGAAGCCTATACCAACAAGTTCAATAACGTGGACAAGGAGCACTGATCCGATCCCATCACCATATCAACGACCCCCGGCCAGAGCCGGGGGTTTCTTATTCCGCCAGGAGGTTCTTCGATTCGAGGTACCGATAGATGTCGGATTGGACCTCATTGGTCGTGAATGGCACTTTGTTAAAATCCTTGCACCAGAAGAACACCCGTAGCGAAAGCTGTTTGGAACTGATCGGATTCAGCAGCACTTCCGGATCGCGGTGATCCAGCACATTGTCGTTCTTCTTGATGATGTCGCCGATCGCCTTGGTGCTCAGGTCTTCCGGGTTTGCCGGTTTGGCCACATTAAATTGGAGGCTAACCCGGGTGTGGTTGTTGCTAAGGGTCCAGTTCACGATATTATGCGACAGAACATCCCCGTTGGGAATAATAACCTCCGCGCCGTCTTCGGTCAGCAGGCGGCTGGAGCGAATGCCAATCTCGCGCACTTTACCTCGCTTGTCTCCGATCTCAACCGTATCGCCGATACGCAACGGCCGGTCGAATATGAGGATCACTCCGGAAACGAAATTATTGACAATGCTCTGCAGACCCAGACCGATGCCGACGCTTAGGGCGCCCAGAATAACGGTCAGCCGGTCGACCGACAAACCGGAGGCTGCCACGGCCAGCAAAAAGCCGAGTGTCAACAGGATGAGGCGCATGACAAGCAACCGGGAGCGTTGTCCTTTGTCATCCATGGCAGCGTCGTCCCCTACATCCCCGAAGAAATACGTAATGTAGCGTTGAAGGAAATTCGCGATCCAGATGATCCCTGCGAAGAGAAAAATTCCTCCAAGCGTAAATGGCAGGCTACCTACGGTCCTGACGGTGGTGAGGGCGTCCGTCAGCCAATCGCTGATGGCGTCGAATAAATTTAGGTTGGTTGTAAATACGATTAGCCAAAGCAGAGTGGCAAGCACGGCGGTACCCCGGTTGACCGATCGCGCGATGTGTCCAAAATCGAAATGGACGGGATATTTCTTGCGAACGCGGCTGCTTTGGATCTGAAGCAGAAAGCTTTCCACCACCACTCGTACAAAGACGGTCAGGCTGACGATCTGTGCCAACGCGTAAACGGCGGTATCGCCAAAAATCTGCGAAAGCGTTACCCGACCGGTGATATTACACCATATTGCCGCCAGGTTCAGCAACACATAGAGGCATACGGCGCCGATGACAAAATTTGCTCTTGCACCGGTGAACCGGTTGTCCGGACCCGGAATCCAGCGTTTTCGGACAAGGAGCCCATAGATACCGAGAGTGGCGGAAGCCGCGCACTGCAGGAGATCGGCCCAACGCTCCAGATGGACGGGAAGGCCGAGTATCCTGGTCACAGGCACCAGCAGGAATAGCAGAAGAAAGATACACCAGCCGCGAAACAGGTCTTTTGGCAATAGCCGGTAGAAGATCACCGACAGCACCAGCATCAGGAGGAACTGCGTCGATTCAATGTAGATCGCAGGAGCGTGGATGTCGAAAAGGGGTGCGAGACTGAGCAGAAAAACCAGGGTGGCCGCAACCGGCCTTGGCCGGAGAAAAAGAAAATGGAATTCATCCAGCACATTCACTGCGTTCAGCCGGCGGAACGAACGATAATTAAAAAAAACCCAGTAAAAGAAGGCAAGACCGGTGAGCAGCAGCCAGAAACGTTTGTTCCGCGTATTGGAGAAATAATATTTTACCAGTTTTTTTTCCGAACTGACCGAGTTGGTAAAGCCGGTATTGGTTGGGGTGGGGGTGACCGAGCCCGTAGGTTCCCAAAGATAGGGTCGTTCTTTTCCAAAGGCCCGGCCGCCGACGGCTTTGAGTTCATTATCGACTTTGCTCGTTAGTTCTTCGATGGCAATGGTATTTTCAGATGAGAGCACTTTAAGGTCATCGATCACCGTCGTGTTGGTCTTGATCAGGCTGTCCGCCTGCCGCCATTTGTCACGAAGTTGGTCAAGCTGTTCCCTGAAGGAATCGGTCAGCGCCGTGTCGCGGAAGATGTGCAACATCAACGTATCCTTTTTCAGGCTCGTGATTTGCTTCTGCACCGTATCGACCGTTTTATCGTAGGCGGTGAGTTGTTTGGAGTAGTCTGTTTCGTTGCGATGCAGCTCATCCAACAAGGTATTGAACATCTGGAGGTTCCGGATATTGAAGGTTTTTTCGCTTTGGGACAGCCGGCTCTTCAACAAAGCAAGGGCCGATTGCTCTTGCGTAAGCCGCCCCTGGAGATCATCCAGCTGAGTGAGGGTTCCAAGGGTCACAGATACCTGGTCCAGTAGCAGAAAGGTCTTCTCCAGCGACTCCAGGTAATCGCTGCGCGTGGCGGCGGCGTTTTCTGTAAAAAGGGTGGAATCGAATTTACGGTGCTCGTATTTTTTGCGATCCAGCGCAGGCCTGGGCCTGGCGGGAAGCCGTGTGGTGTCTTTTCTGTGAGGCGAATCCTGGGCGCGCACAATGAGAGCGAAGTTGCCGAAAACGGCCAGTAAAATGACCAGTCTGCGCATAGTCATGATTATTTGGTGATAGGAGACCAAAATTAGGACTTATAATAATCAGATATCATGCCAGGGGCCTTATAAGAGCATGTCGAGCGTATCCTTCATTTTGCGGTACCGGTAGGAGTCGACGATATAGAGGGAACCTATGATGATGCCAAACGCCCCGAGCAGGATCGTAATGTCATTTGCTTTCGGGAGCGGAATAAACAGAAGCAAGGCGCCGAAAAACACGAACAGGCCGCCGGCCAAAAGGATCAGAAGCCAGCCGCGAACAAATTGCCGGAACGAGACAGCCGCGAAGATCTTGAATACGCCGACGATCAGCATCCATGCGCCGATGAAATAAGGCAGGGCAATAAAAGACAGCAGCGGGTTCAGGAGAAAAAGGATGCCGAAGAAAAGATGAACGATACTTTCTGCCTGCATCCACTTCTTCTCATTTGGATATTTCGTGTTGACGATCACCATGGTGAGAAGGATGCCGCCATTGAGCAGAAGGGCAATACCCGTAAATTTAACCATCTTAAGATAGCTGTTGAGCGGGTCCGCAAAGGCAAATAATCCTACGCCGAAGAAAACGATACCGGTAGCCAGCAGCAGCCACCAGGTAGGGAATTTCTTAATGGACAGCATGTGAGCAAGATACAAGAGTTTTCATGGATAATGGGTAAAAAAATTTGCCGGAATACTTGCATTTTTCAAGTTTCGGCTATACTTTTGGATCAGATTTATCTCTCACTCCTTATTGGTCCGAACGGAAAATCCAGCTTCCTTTAAAACCCGAATATTAAGTCCTGAAAGTGCTCCGCTTTTCAGGGTCGTACCCAATCTCCCCTCGAATAACCTCTATTGCATTTGGTGTGTTATCCTCTGGAATGCCCATTCCAATTGACTATGATCTGCCGCTGATCACGCAGTTTCACTATTCATCATAGCCTTTTTTTAACTAAAAGTAACACCCAATGAAAACGTTAATCAACCTGGTAACTCTTACCACCATCGTCAGCACCTACATCCTCAGTGCAAACCTCTACATGCAGGACCAGTTCTTCTTTGCTTATTCGCTTGTACTGGCATCTGTGCTTTCGCTTACGCTCTGGATCTACCGGTTCAACAAAAATTTTTCGCGGTTGTAATTTTTTCGCCTCGATAAATCTTTCGTGTCAATAAATCTTTCGTGTCAATAATTCTTTCGTGCTTACTTCTGTAAATCACTACTTGTATGAAAATGTTCTTCACTCTTTCGTTGCTACCCGTAATTGCTCTTGCTTATTTCTTCAGCGCGCAATTGTATGTCGCCGGTAACTATCTTCCGGCCTATGCACTGATCGCTATTTTCTTCGCTTCAGTAGTATATTTTATCTACCAGGCCGGCTCCCGGCTGGAAAAAGCGAGTGCACAGATAATCTGATACATCAGACGACGCGCAAAAGGCCGTATATTCGCCTATGGCCTATTCATCCGAACTGATAAAAGGAACCCTAAAGACGATCATCCTCAAGCTGCTTGCCGACAACAAGAAGATGTACGGTTATGAGATCACGCAACGCGTAAAAGAGGTGAGCGGGGACAGGATCCAGATCACCGAAGGCGCTCTATATCCGACCCTGCATTCGCTGGAGGCCGACGGCCTGGTAACGACCGAGGTGGACTATATCGGGAAGCGGATGCGGAAATATTATTCGCTGAGTCCCGCCGGCAAAGCGGCCACCCGGGAGCGCGTGAAAGAGATCGCGGCCTTTATGCAGACTATGGCAACCTTGCTGGATATTCAGCCAAAAACAGCCTGATGTATTCCGTCACCGATCAACATATTGAATACATTCTTGGCGACCTCCGCAGCAGAGGTATTACGATCCCGGATTTGCGGCAGAACCTGCTCGATCACATTTGTATCCTCATCGAGCTAAACCTGGAGGAGGGCCAGGACTTCGAAACATACTACCAATCCATATTGCCGTTATTCTACCGCGAAGAAATGGCGGAGATCGAGCAGGAAGCGAATTTCCTTTTAAAACACCGGCGACCTTTCCTGTTGCTGAGCCGCGGCCAATTCCTGCTGGGACTCTTCATAGTGCTGGTGGGTCCGTTTGTCAGCACGGGCGTTTTGTATTTTCTACGTACAAACCGCCTTCCACTGGAAATTTGGGGCGGGATACTGATCTTTGCCCAGTTCCCGCTGTGGATATGGATCGTGGTGGCATTTACTCCGGACCGGTTCGATCCCTTGCTACCCCGTGGCGCAAGGGTCCTGATTGGCCGGAAACCATTGATCTCCATCCTATAGCCCGTACTTCTTCAGGACCTCCGGCGGCACACCCTCCCATTTGCCTGGCGTGTTTCCCTTGTAGCCAAGGTCCGCAATCCCCATTTTGCTGGTAAAAAAGCCGATAGCGGTCAGATCGCGCATTTTGCTAAAGAAGGTTACGCCTGCCTGCATGCCAGGCTTTGCCAGCGAGGGATAGGCGATATCGGAAACGATGGCCACCTGCTGTTGAGGCGTACAACCGATAAAGTCCTTGTCGAAACGATCCAGGCACTCCATGTCCAGCCACCTGAGACCGCCGCGCATCGGTAGTTGATGTTGCGGTTCATCCTTGACGATAAATTCGATAAAGTCGGGGACGCCCGCCTCGGAGGCGCTGCCGCTGTGATCGTCTTTGGGAATGATGATATCGGCAAGCGCGGCGATCGTAGCCTTTTCATGAGGGTCAAAGTATTGCCGGCCGGCCAATTCCTTATCGCGCGCCATTTCGAAGTCCTGGCGGCCGGTGGGATCGATGGTTGTGTTTGCGGCAGGACCCGCAGTGTTGTTGTCGGGGTGGCTGGCGCATCCGCCCAAAATAGTTCCCGCCGATATGGCCCCAAGTGTTTTGAGGCTTTCTCTTCTATTCATAAATTCCGTTTTTTCCGTTGGTCAATGATGAATTCCGCCGTCCGCATCGAAAGCGCAAGGATCGTCCAGGTCGGGTTCTTCTCCGATTGTTGGGTGAAGACCGAGCCATCGGTGACAAAAAGATTCTTGCAATCGTTTGCCTGCCCCCACTTGTTGAGGGGTGCTTTTTTCGGATCGTCGCCCATTCGAACCGTTCCCACTTCATGAATGCCTTTTCCGGGTTTGTCGAGACCATAATTGGTCTCGGGTCCCTGCGGTTGCACGAGGGGAATTCCGCCCATCGCGTGGACCACGGCCTGCGCCGTTTCCTGCATGTGTTTGGCTTGCGCAATATCATCTGACGACCATTTATACCGGAAGCGTAATACAGGGATGCCGTATTTGTCAACGACGTTCGGGTCGATCTCGCAGTAGTTGTCTTCGCGAGCGGTGGACGCGCCGTGACATCCAAGACCGGCAATGCTGCCGTAAAACCGCCGGTAGTCGTCTTTCAGCGATGCCCCAAACCCTCCGCCCGGCTTCATTTTGCCATCGCGACGGGGAATGTATCCGTTCAGGTACGGGACTACGGCGCCTTCAAATCCGAAGTAGCCGCCATAGCCCGGCATCCACATCCCGCCGAAGATCTCCAGGTGATATCCGCGAGCGAATGGCAGCTTCTTGCCGTCCAGCCACCAGGGCGAATAAAGGTGCAGGCTGCCGACGCCGTCCTCATTGAAACGCGGCCGGTCGAAGAGCTGCGGGAGAACGGCAACACCGGCGCCGCCTTGCGTGGAATCATGAAGGTATTTACCGACGGCATTGCTGCTGTTGGCCAGTCCGTTTGGATGACGGGTGGATCGCGAATTAAGGAGGATACGGGCAGACTCGCACGTACTCGCGGCGAGGATCACGGTTCTTGCCCTGATCCGATATTCCTGACCGTCGTCTTTGTTGATATAGGAAACGCCGCTTGCCAATCCATCATCGCCGGTGAGGATCTCGCGAACGACGGCGTTACTGGTCACCGTCAGGTTGCCGGTTTTTATCGCCGGGATCACGAGACAGGAAGAGGACGAAAAGTCGCCGTAGATCTTGCAGGACCGGTTGCATTGACCGCAATAAAAACAGGGCTGGCGGTCTTTGTTACCGGGTAGGGGGGCGGTAAGGACGGAGCCGCGGCCGGCGATGACTTTGATTCCCTGGGCCGTGACTGCTTTTTTGACAAAATGTTCGCCGAGGCGGGGTGGGGGTGGGGGAAGGAAGATGCCGTCGGGGTCGTTTGGCAGGCCCTCCACGGATCCGTAGACGCCGATCAGGCGATCGACTTTGTCATAATAGGGGCTGATCTCTTCATAGGTGATGGGCCAGTCGTCGCCGTCGCCGAAGGCCGTCCGGCACTTGAAATCCCTTGGTCCCATCCGCAGGGAGATGCGCGCCCAGTGGTTGGTTCGCCCGCCCAGCATCCGGGATCGGAACCATTGGAAGTCGGAGCCATCCTTTTGCGTATACGGCTCGCCGTCGATTTGCCAGCCGCCAAAGGCAGCGTCGAAGTCGCCCATCGGCCGGGTCGCGTTACCGCCCCGTCGCGGCGATTGATAAGACCATTTCAGTTGTTGCGAATCCTTTGCGGGATCGAAGAAGGGACCTGCTTCGAGCATTAATACTTTAATGCCGGCATTCGCCAGGACGTAGCCGGCCATGCCGCCGCCCGCGCCCGAGCCGATGATCACGACATCGTAGACGGCGGCGTTTTTTATGAGCTGCATAAAAAGAGGTTTTGGTTAGGAGACCTGGCTTCCGGCCTTTTCGACAAGCTTTTTTGTAGCGATGGTACCGGCATAATCGTCCAGGTACCGGTCGTCTTTGGAATACATTTTTAACAGCCCGCCTTCGTATTCGATGCTGACCCAGCCGGTGAACCCCGAATCCTTGATGATCCTGAACATCCGGTTAAAATCGGTTTCCTGGTCGTTGCCCTCGGCCGTGAAGAGATGGCTCTTTGCGTGAACACCCTTGGCAAAGGGCATCAATTCGCCAATCCCTTTATATCGGTCATATTCTTCCAGACATTTTGTTTTCATCCAGCCCGCGATGTCCTGGGTCTCCGGTTTTGTCCGGTTGACGCAGAAGTTGCCGAAATCAGCAAGGGTGCCACAGTGGGGATCGTTGACTTGCTTCATTACTCCGGCGAGCCAGCCCGCATTACAGGAGATGCCGATATGGTTTTCGACGATCACGTCGATCTGCGATTTCTTTCCATATTCGATCAGGCGGCCCAGGCTATCGACCGCCGCTTTCGCCACATCGTCGGGCGCCCCTTCTCCTTCGACATTTACCCGGATCATCGGGCAGCCCAGGGTGGCGGCGGCATCGATCCATTTATAATGGTTTTCTACGGCTTTGAGGCGGTTAGCCTCCGTGAGGTCCCCCAGGACCCCTTCACCGTCTACCATGATGCGCAGGTTGTAGGTGCCGGCATCGGCCGATCTTTTCTTCAGTTCGGCCAGGAAAGCCGCATCCTTTGCTTTGTCGGCAAAGAACATCGAGCAGTAGTCAAGCCCGGTAATTCCAAGCTCTTTCGATTTGGCCGGGAAAGCCAGTGGATCGAGTTTTTTTGTCCAGAATTGGCTGGCAAACGAGAATTGGGAGAGGGCGATCTTAAAGAATAATTGCCCGGGGGCAGGATGCTGGTGAGCGGCGAGGATATGGGCGGGGAAGGAGGAAGCCAGGCTTAGGCCAGCCGCGCCCAGAGCGGCTTTGCGGAGAAAGTTTCTTCTGTCATGCTTCATATGGGGAGTTATTTAGTAATAATTACGAAATGAAGATAGGAGATATATTCTATATTTAGTGAAATTTACTATTTATTTTTATGGCATGACGGCTCACGAAGAATTTAGAGAATTTGTTCTTAACGGCTACAAATACTACATTCCCCATGTATCGCTGGACTGCGCCATATTCGGCTATCACGAGCGGCAGCTGAAGCTGTTGCTGATCAAGCATCGGCTCGTTGAAGGCTGGTGTCTGCCGGGCGGCTATATCCGGCGAACCGAAAAGCTGGTAGAGGCTGCCGAACGGAATGTCCGGGAGCGGACGGGGATCGACAAGCTCTTTCTCCAACAGTTCAAGACCTTCGGGGGCCCCACCCGGTTAAATTTTGATGAATTCGACGAGGAGAAATGGTTTGAGTCCACCGGCGTGCGGGTCAAGAGGGACAACTGGCTCCTTGACCAAACGGTCTCGATCGGCTTTTATGCCATTACGGATTTTTCGCAGTCCGTTCCGCAACCGGACCTGATGTCAGAGGCCTGCGCGTGGTTCGATCTTGAACGGCTTCCAAAGCTGGAGTTCGACCATAATGAAATGGTGCGGGAGGCCTTGCACACGATTCGGATCCAGCTCTATCATTATCCCATCGGAATCAGCCTGTTGCCCGAGAAGTTCACGTTATCGGAGATCCACACCTTATACGAGACCTTGTTAGGGAAGAAGTTGGATATCAGCAATTTCCCCAAAAAGTTGATTTCACTCGGGCTACTGAAGAAACTGGATGAGAAGCGAAGTATCGGTGCCCACCGGTCGCCACATTTGTACAGCTTCGATAAGGCCTGTTATGCGGATGCGCTGCGGGAAGGGTTGGTGCTGAGTTAACGGTAAGCGCACCGCGATCTTGCCGGTTTGTAGTTAAGATAAACATCGCGTATCTTGGATTCAATGACGAAACCATTTCCTCCGGCCATTGCTATTGCGTTAGGAGTTCTATTTTCCTGTGGTGATCGGCGCCCGGTTGCAAAGGCCATCCCGATGGATTCTCCAAAGATCGCGATAAAAGACAGCTCCGCAGCCAGGGATAGTGGGAGCGCCTCCTGGAAATATGTCGAATTTGCGCGGCTGGACCGCCGGGATCATATCGTCACACTTACGACGCGTTTTGATGTGGTGGACGGGAAAGTCGATTCAATGTGCCAGCATGGTGCCTCATATAGCTACTTTGTGCACATTAATAAGAAGACAGGAGAGGCGGATACGATTGACAATGATCTTTCCCTTATGGGTTGCGACGCCTGCAAATTTATTATCCGGGATTTGACCGATAGCTTTCACCTCAAATCGCTCCTCGTCCAGGTCATCACGCCGGCGGAAGATATATACTATACGAATTCGTTTGTCGGCTTGCGAAACGGCGAATTCGAGCAGCTGTGTTCCATTGACGATACACGCGAGGAGGGAATCCCGCTGCGCCGCGAGGGCGCGACCCTGACAGCCGATATAGCGGGCCGGGATGAAGTGGTAGAAAATCTCGAGTTCGACTATCCCATCCAGATCGATACAAAGACATTTGCCGTAAAGAGAATACGGCCGGAGAAGCAATTTCTCGGTTGGAAGACGACCGCGACGGAATCGTTCAGGGCCCACCGGGTGATCGGCGGGCGGGTGGATAGTTCGCTGGTGGCGGTGGAGGCGGGGTCTGAAGTAAGCGTGGACACCCTGTATCGCCGGCTGGGTAAAGTGCGTTTGCGGGTACAGGATTCGGTGACCGTGGAGATCAAGATGGAAACGGCGAAGGAAAAATTAGGGCATAATGGAGCGGGATAGGATATCGTCTTTGCTATTATGACCGCTTGTCGGATTCGTTTGACGTTAATGTTCTGTACTTGAAACGGCGAAGCAAAAGCTATGGCGCGCTGCGGCGCCGGGATAGAGGCCAGCCTGGCTGTTGGCGCGGGCGGGATACGAGCGGGGGTGGCGTGTTCAGTGTGTTGCGCGACCAGGAGAGAAGGAGCGCGTCCCCGGACGATTTATGCGCACGATTTGAAAAGATGCGCATTCATTTTTATGTATCTTGGAGCCAATTAGGTTATATGCTCCTTCACGGAAAAGTCTTATTTGCTGCTTTCCTGTTTTCTACACTGTTAAACGTAAGGAATGCCCGGGCACAGCATACCTCCTTAAGGGATTCCATTCGGATCATTGCAAATGAAGTGGACGGAATGGTCGGGGTGTCTGTTCTTTACCCGGAACGGAACGGAACGATCTCTTTACATGGCGATGACCGTTTTCCTATGCAGAGCGTTTTTAAGTTTCCCTTGGCAATAAAGATACTCCATGACGTTGACAATGGCCAGCTTTCACTTGACAGAATAATACATATTGATAAAATGGATTGGGTTGACGGCACCTGGAGTCCTATGCGAGATCGATACAACGGCGGGACGGTCGATATTACTTTACGGGAAATTCTTCGCTATACAGTATCCGCCAGCGACAATAACGGATGTGATATTTTATTTCGGTTGGTTGGCGGACCCAGGAAGGTGAATGAGTATATACACCAGTTAGGTATAAAAGATATTGCCATTGGTGCTACCGAGGCGGAGATGGCTGCGAAATGGGATGTTCAATACGAGAACTGGTGCACTCCAAATGCCATGGCAGCCCTGTTGAGACTATTTCTGGACGGCGGCATCCTTACCCCGACAAGTAGGGAATTATTAATGCAGTTCCTCAAAGCTACCTCTACCGGTCCGCATCGGATCAAAGGCTTGTTGCCGCCCGGCACGGTAGTCGCCCATAAAACAGGCACTTCCAATACCAATGAAAAGGGAATTACAGCCGCTACAAACGACGTCGGGATCATTTTCCTTCCGGATGGAAGACAACTTGTTCTTGTCGTTTATATCCGTGATTCCAGCGCAGATGAAAAGACGCGTGAAAGAGTAATAGCTCGAATAGCTTCCGCAGTGTGGGCTAGTCATAACTCTGAATAAGGATTTCGGGATTGTTCTTAGCTACCCCGATTAATAACATGAGGCTTCAGCTAATTTATTTAAAATCAGACTCAAGTATTTACAGTTATCTGTCCGACTGATTGTGCACTGTATACCCCAACCAGAAAGGCCGGCGGCAATGCGCCGGTTGTACCAATGTTGATACTGCCGTTTGAGCCCACAAAAAGGCTACTTCTAAAAAAGACGGGGCTGCCGGACATGCCACCACGCGTGGTAGCGTCAATATAAAACGTCGATTGTCCGACATCAATAAAATTTGGCTCACTTGCAATTGTGCCTCCTTTCCATATTGGAAAAGTATAAATCTTCCCAGAATCGGAAGGAAACCCTACGACAAAAAGCCCCGCTTCCTGGGTATGATGTTGTTTACAAGAAAAATAATACGTGGGTGATTAAAAAGCAAATAGGACCCAATGGGTTTGTCCATTTCTGCGAAGGCAACTCAATTATTGACCCGATTTTGCTAAAGAAAATGGACAGTTCGGTCGTTTTGAATTAAGGCAGTTTTTCGAAAATCTTTCTCAAAAATTCACCCTTCCAAAGGGCACCGTACACCCCTGCCGCATTTCCATGAGAAAAAACTCCCATAAAAAAGGTCTTTGGACTTCCGGGGTAGGTTATATTTTGGCCGTTCCTAAAATGGAGTGTTTCGCTTATTAAATAAACAGGAGATCCTGACATGCCCGGCCACGGTAAATCATCAACCCATATAACCGGCTTTCCTTCCTGATCTAGATCGGGCTCTGAGGCCAAATAACCGGACTTCCATATTGGTAAGTCAGACAGGCTTTTTAAGCCTAGCGGATAACCAAGTATAAATACTCTGTCGGTTGGGGTGGCGAGTATTGAATCAGTTGTTAAAGTGTAGTCCACGGGATACATTGTTGTCAAAGAAGTATCTGTCAGTGGTAGTTCAACTACGTCTACCATTTCATTGTTAATCTTAGTGCGATGCCATAGCGTATCTCCAGTTGATGTTAATAGGTTTTCATATTTGGCTATGTGATTTCCTAATTCCATCCCATTTTGTAGTATCATTATCCGGTTTGGCGTAATAGGCATTCTTGTGTCCATCCACGATAAATCCCATGGATTTTTGGAGGTGACGACATGGTAATTCGTCACCAAATAATTTCTTGTTTTTGAGCGTATAATGAATCCGGTTGCGCTCATTAATCTTACTTTGTCTTTATAGGTTTCGATATAAACGCTTTGGACCGATTCAAGTCTGGTTATCATTTTGTTCTGCGAGTACACAGTAAAAGACGCAATCGAGAATAGTAATAGGTGTAATAGGAATTTCATTTGTTTTGATTTGATTGTCAAGGTATGGATTTGACGAACAGTGGGGCACCGTGAAAACACCCATTTTTATTGGCAGACCAATAAGGCCTTGACAGGAAAAATAAAATGCCCTACCTTTAGGGTATGGCAAAAACAGGTATCAAGAGAAAGATTTACAAGAACGCTCCTGGCGTTATAGTGCAATGTAAATCAGGGCGATACTTGGCATTCTTTGAGCATAGAACCGACATTGTTGCTAGTGGCGATAGCGTATTAGAGGCAAAAAAGAATCTGAAGCAAATGTATAAGGTTGTTATGAAGCACGAGAGAGACGAAGAAGCAAATGATGGGATAGTCTTGCCTAAAGACTTCAAGACGTCAAAATTCGTCGAAAAGATTCCCCTGAAATAAATGCTATACAAACGGTCTTCGTTCCTTAAATGGCTTAAAGAGGTTAAAGACTGCCAAATAAAGCCGCTGGGCAATAATGTAAGGGGCGGCGCGGTAAAAGCGTTCAATGGCCCAGCCAGCACCTACATAGGCACTGACGAGAAAGACCGTATTGATTACGAAGAAATCTACATTATTTGCCGCAATCTGTATATAGACGGACTTCCCGGAGATTCCGATTTAGTAAGAATTGAATAATCAATCTCACACATTCGCTAGGAGCGAAGCGGCTCTCTGTATTCTGTATTTGAGGTAGGGCTAAAAAAAATAATCACAAGACGAAGGGCAGGCCTCGTGCGGCTATTTAACATAAAGATTTCTTATAGGTCAACTTCCTTTTCCATCCGTTTTCGGGGGTATGCGATCCATTTTGATTAAATCCGCCTTCCTTCAATAATGGATCGCATACCCCCGAAAACAATCATTAGCCTCTTGGACTATAAGACAACATTATGTTATTTAGCTACAGCCTTGTGAAGCGCCTTTTTTATTTTCTCTCCGGGAAAAAAGGCGCGGTGTCGGCGGGGGTAATACAGAAAACAACTCCAGGCAAATCGGAGCCGAAGGCGACGGAAATCCCTCCTGAATTCTTAGCGACTTTTGAGAAATACTATGCTGATGAGCCAAAAAATAAAGGATTGGTAATTGGTATAAGCGATTTGTCAGCGAAATTATCCGTCATGTTCTATCCTCATGATCCATATCGAAAAATGCTTGTAGAACGAGACGGACTTCCTGCTCGATGGGTCCGCAGTCTATCAGAGTATGATTCAGTCTTGAATCATCATCGAGCCAAAGTTGAATAGCCCCAGGCTCTCGCTCATATTGTGATAATTCAGCCTTGAGATATGCCTGTGCCTTTTGGAGGTAATTGATAGAGTTTGCATCAATTTGATCGTCTCCGGTTGAATGAAATCGATATAATACTTTCATACCCGAATCTACTCAACCTGCTTGAATAAAAGGGCTGTTAAACAGAAGACCAGCTTGTTTTCTGTATTACCCCCGAAGGGGCTATTTAACATAATGTTAATTATAGGACAAGAAGAAAAGAAAACTTATTGATTCTCTTGAACATAAATAAATCTAAGCTGCGGTCTGGAAAGCCTCGTGATCGCGCATCAGCGTTTTTCCTGGAGAGGCAGAAATGAAAGAAGACTGGTGATGCAGAAAGGAATAAGAATGGAAAAAAGAAAGGTCTTTCGTGGGATGGACGAGGCGGATCGCTTAAGGCGAAAGGCTACCAATCAAGGATTACTTGCCCGACAGAATGGACAGGTCGGACAACTTGGTGTGGGTAACCGGGATCACGACGTTATCCCTTGAGAAAAGTTCGGAAGCAGACAGAGCGATGTTCACCTTTTCGTTCTTTTGCTTCTTAATGGTGATCGTTTTCTCAAGACGGTCATGATGCAGACCCATACACTGGATCGTCACAAAGTACTTGCCGGCAGGAATGGCGGAAATGTCGATCCCGTTCTGCTGGTCGGCGGCGTAAACCTGGTAGATTACCCCTGCGCCAGTATGGTCGAAACGGTCGAAAATAACCAACACGGAATCCGTATGGTCCTGGGCATTAATGTTTGTGAATTGGAAACGTACCGCGCCGGCATTCATAACTTTAGCAGAAGCGGCGGAAGTGGCGGCGGCCTGCGTGGCGGCCTTGCCATCATGGTCGTTCGCAAATGAGCCGAACGCGGTGAGTAAAAGGGCAACGAAAGAAATGATCTGTTTCATACGAGTACTTTAATGCCTATATATAGACAATCGCGATGCCAGATCACAAAAAATTGATAACCAATACTATATGGGCATAAAGGAACTCGATATTTTCCCTAGGTGGGAACACCTATTCCCGAAAAAAGATCGATCATTTCTTAACGGATGTCGGGGGTTGGAGGATCTTCTCGATAGCCGCAAGCTCATCGCTTGAAAACCAGGTATTTCTGAAGCATTGCAGGGAATCCGTAAGCTGCGCCGGCCTACTGACCCCGATTAGCACGGACGTGATCCGCTTATCCCGGAGAATCCAGGCCAACGCCATTTGTGCCAACGTCTGTTCGCGGTTGGTAGCCAATTCATTAAGTCGCTTTGCCTGATCGATCCGTTCCGGGGTGACCTGGGCTTCCTGCAAAAAGCCGCTGGGCTTGTGTGCGCGGGAGTCTTCCGGGATGCCCTTCAAATACTTGTCTGTCAATAACCCCTGGGCCAGCGGCGAAAACGGGATGCAGCCAACCCCCTCTTTTTCAAGGACATCGAGAAGGCCGTCTTCCACCCACCGCTCGAACATCGAATATTTGGGTTGGTGGATGAGACATGGAGTTCCGAGGCGACGGAGGATAGCAATAGCCTTTTCCGCTTCCGGTGCGGCATAATTGGAAATACCGACATAAAGAGCTTTACCCTGGCGAACGATAAGGTCGAGGGTTGCCATGGTTTCCTCCAACAGCGTGTCTGGATCAGGCCGATGGTGGTAGAAGATATCGACGTAATCGAGCCCCATCCGGGACAGGCTTTGGTCCAGGCTGGCGACAAGATATTTCTTAGAACCCCATTCGCCATAGGGGCCCTGCCACATGTAATAGCCGGCCTTGGTGGAAATGACAAGTTGATCGCGGTAACCTTGAAAATCCTGGCGCAAGATCCGGCCGAAATTCTCTTCGGCGGATCCGGGCGGCGGCCCATAATTGTTGGCCAGATCAAAGTGGGTAATGCCCGAGTCAAAGGCTAACCGCAGGATCGCGCGGGCGTTTTCGAGGGTGTCCACGCCGCCGAAATTATGCCATAAGCCGAGGGACACGGCGGGTAGCAAAAGACCGCTGCGGCCGCAGCGGCGGTATTCCATACTATCGTATCGTTTGGGTTCCGGCAAATAGTTCATGGCATGAAGATTACGAACCAAATTTAGTTAACTTTAAGCGAACCGATGGACCTGAAAAAATTATTGGCGGCGGAACATTCAAAGAAGCAGACGGATCGGATCGTGGCGTACGTCGGTGATGACCCAAAACGATTTGCGACCCTGATCAGCTTATTCTTTGAAGGCGAATACCGGATCACCCAGCGCGCCGCCTGGCCGTTGAGTTATTGCGTTCGACACCACCCGGAACTCATCGAGCCATATTATAAACGATTGCTCGACAATCTGGAAAGAAAGGATACTCACGTAGCGGTGGTGCGGAATACCGTTCGGTTGCTGCAGGACGTGAGCATCCCGAAACGATGGCATGGGCGCATCATGAGTATTTGCTTCGATTTTGTCGCGGATCCTGAGACGCCGATCGCCGTGAAGGCGTTTGCGCTGACCATTCTCTCCAACCTCTCACAGGATTATCCGGAGATCCGTTCCGAGCTTAGGCTAATCATCGAGGAGCAATGGGAACAATCAACGCCGGCCTTCCGGTCGAGGGCAAAGCGGGCCGTTAAAAATATGGGCACTAAGTAGATTTTTTGGAAAAAACCTCAAGTGCTGTCCTTTAGTAAAGTAACCGGGTTTTGATGGTGTTCCTGACTTCCTTTAAAAGCTGCAGAGCCTGATTGGAAAGTCGTTTGTCGATATCAAGCACCACATAACCGATCTCGTCATTTGTCTTCAGGTATTGGCCAAGGATGTTGATATTATGCTGAGATAGGGTGCTGTTTATTTCCGAAAGTACGCCGGGGACATTCTTGTGGATGTGGAGTATCCGGTGAGTACCTTCCTGGTGGGGAAGACTTAGCGGCGGCACCGTATGGCTGCCGAGCGTCGTGCCCGTTTCAAGATATTGGAACAATTTGTTGCTGACGTCCTCGCCGATGTTGGCCTGCGCCTCTTCGGTTGAACCACCGATATGGGGGGTTAGGATGACATTGGGCAATCCCTGCAAGGGGGTTGTGAAGCGGTCCCCATTCTTCTCAGGCTCCCAGGGAAAGACGTCTATCGCCGCTCCGGAAAGCGCTCCTTCCTGAAGGGCCTTGGCGAGGGCTTCGAGGTCGACCACTTCACCACGGGCGTAATTTATGAGGATCGAACCCTTTTTAAAATTCTTCAGGACGTTCTTATTGATAAGATTTTTAGTCTGACTGGTGTCGGGGACGTGTAGGGTGACAATGTCGGCCTCGGTCACCACTTCGCGTAAGGTTTTACGCGAGTTGGCATTACCCAGGGGCAATTTGGTGACCGTATCGTAGTAGATCACCCGCATGCCAAAGGCTTCCGCCAAGACGCTGACCTGGGCGCCGATATTTCCATATCCTATGATCCCCAAGGTTTTACCCCTCAATTCGAAGCTGCCTTTGGACTCTTTGAGCCATATGCCGTCGTGGGCGGCCCGGGTCTTATCGGGGATGCGGCGGATCAGCATGATCGCGAGGCCGATAACCAGTTCGGCGACCGAGCGGGTATTGGAATAAGGAGCGTTAAATACCACAACACCATGACAAGTAGCTGATTTGAGGTCTACCTGGTTGACACCGATGCAAAAACAACCGATCGCCTGCAATTTTTTGGCAGATTCAAGCACTTTGGCGGTGATCTGTGTCTTCGAACGGATTCCGAGCAGATGAACGTCCTTTATTTCCCGGATTAGCTGTTCCTCGGAAAGCGCGCCGGTAAGCTTGCGTACCGAGGCATAGCCGGAGTCGACAAAATGCCTGACCGCGGCGTCGCTTATATTTTCTAAAAACAATATGTTAATCTTCTCTTTAGGGTAGCTTGTAGTTTTCTTCTCCACCATAATTTTGCCACACTTTTTGCGTTACTTTTCCGATATGGAAATGCAAATTAACGTCGGATTAATTTAATTTTGCCGATTTCTAACCCAAATTAAGTGAGAGTTTTGAAAGGATTTGGTTTTTTGGCGCTGTCAGCCGCGTTGTTGGTTGTATCCTGTGGTCATGCTCAAGAGGCGAAGGGTCCTTCAGCGACTGATTCCCTGGCGGCCATTCCTGCTACCACCCTGCCGTTGACCGGTCCGGAGCTGGAGCGGTACACAACGATTAGCAGCCACTTTTTCGACTCTATGGTGGCCGGACGTTTTAATGGCAGTGTGCTCGTGGCCAAGAACGGGGTCATTCTCTACGAACGTTATAAGGGCTTCGAAAATCCCCGAATACACAAAGACTCGGTAACGGCGCATACCGCATTCCACTTGGCTTCGATGTCAAAAACATTCACCGCCATGGGCATCCTCAAGCTCTGGCAGGATGGCAAATTGGATATTCACGACCCAATTTCAAAATACCTGGCAGGTTTCCCCTACCCTGCCGTCACGATCGAGACGCTATTAAATCACCGAAGCGGGCTGCACAACTATGTCCACTTTATGTACAAGCCGGACGTAAACAAGCATAAACTGCTTGACAATGAAGACGTCCTGAACTACATCATCAAGCATTTCCGGGACCGGGACATTTATAGCGGCGTGTCGAACCGGCATTTTGAATATTCCAATACAAATTATGCGTTGCTGGCCCTGATCATCGAGAAAGTCTCGGGTCTCCCCTACCCCGACTTCATGTCCAGGACATTTTTCGAGCCGCTGCAAATGAAGGATACCTATGTGTATACCCTGGCGGATTCAGCCAAATCGATGGCATCGTTTTATCAGTCGGGTCGCCCGTTCCGGATGGAATTCCTCGATCTCGTCTACGGCGACAAGAATATTTACAGCACCGTTCGGGATATATATAAATGGGATCAGGCGCTGCGGAACGGCCAACTCTTTTCCAAAGGTGTGCTGGACAGTGCCTACGCGGGGTATAGCTTTGAGAAGCCCGGGCGGCGAAATTACGGCCTGGGATGGCGGGAGCTTTTTATCCCCAATGGCAAGAAGTTGATCTACCACAATGGGTGGTGGCATGGCAACCGGACCGTTTTTATCCGGATGCTGGATGAAAATGCCACGATCATCGCCCTTAGCAATAACGACTATCGGAATGTGTATGCGGCAAAACGGCTTTGCGACCTATTCGGGGATTATCGTCAGGGTCATGAGAATTTTGACGAAGGCGAGATCGACTCGACCGATCCGGGAACGGGCGGCGAACCGCGTGAAGGGGCCGTAGTAGGGTCTGTATCAGCTGCCCCTGCTTCTATCGCAGCTGCGGCTAACCCGGCGGTGCATCATCATGCCAGACGGCGGGTGAAGCGTGTCGCGGTTAAGAAGAAAATCTCGTAAATTTCCGCATGGAAATTCTTTCAGCCGAACAAATACGGGCCTGGGACGAATACACGATGGAGCATGAGCCGATCGCGTCCATCGATCTCATGGAGCGGGCTGCAACGAGCTGTTACCGATGGCTGGACAACAGTCGATATCTCGGCCGTTCTTTTTCCATTTATTGCGGCAAGGGCAATAATGGCGGCGACGGATTGGCGCTCGCCCGGATGCTGGCCGATGCGGAATGTCCCGTAACGGTTCATATCCTCGAATTCGGGTTCAAAGGCACCGATGATTTCCAGATCAACCTGGCCAGGCTGCATCAAACTTCGGTGGAAGTTCGATTCATCCAGGGCGCAGATAACTTTCATCCCGTCCCACCAGATGATGTGCTGATTGACGCGCTGCTGGGCTCGGGTCTCAACCGGAACCTGGACGGTGTCGCGGCCGCCCTGGTCGACCATCTCAATGCGTCCGGGAACGAGATCATCGCGATCGACATTCCCAGCGGCTTGTTTGTCAGCCGGAGTTCACGGGGAACTACCGTTATTCGCGCTACACATACGCTAAGCTTCCAATGCTATAAGCCCGCATTCTTAATGCCAGAGAATGCCGCTTCGGTCGGAGCCGTGCACATCCTGGACATCGGCCTGCATCCCGGCTACCTACAGCAGGTCAGCCGGGAGGCCGAACTGCTCGATGCGGGAATTGTCCGGGCAATCTTCCGGCCGCGGCCGCCGTTTGCTCACAAGGGAAACTTTGGCCATGCATTACTGGTAGCAGGCAGCCACGGGAAAATGGGTGCCGCGGTGCTTGGTGCACGCGCCTGTTTACGGAGCGGGGCCGGATTGCTTACCTGTCATGTACCGGGGTGCGGGTACGCGATCATGCAGACGACCGTTCCGGAAGCGATGGTGATCGTCGATCCGGATGAGAATATCCATTCCGATCTCGATGAAGATATTTCCGGATATTCGGTTATTGGCGTCGGCCCGGGGATCGGCATGGAAGGCAGAACGGTGGAGTTTTTGCGGACGCTGTTGGCGGGTTGCCGCAGGCCGATGGTGTTGGATGCCGATGCGCTGAATATTTTGGCCTCCTCGGCAGACCTCTGGAAGCTCGTGCCGCCGTATTCTATCCTGACACCACACCCGAAGGAATTCGAACGGCTTTTCGGTCCTTCTTCCGATGACTATGCCCGGATCAGCCTTGCCTCGGAGTCGGCGCGGCAGCGACGATGTGTTATCGTTCTGAAAGGACACTACAGCTATATCGCGATGCCCGGCGGTAAGGCATATTTCAACTCCACCGGTAATCCGGGGATGGCCAAAGGCGGCAGCGGGGATGCGCTGACCGGAATATTGACCGGGCTGTTGTCCCAGGGGTATTCGCCCGGTGAAACGGCACTGTTAGGCGTTTACCTGCATGGATTGGCGGGGGACCTCGCGGCGGCCGCCTGGTCGCAGGAAAGTATGCTGGCGTCTGACCTGACCGATCAACTGGGCCAGGCGTTCACGGAGATACAAAAACCAAGTTAAATCAATTTGTCCGGGTGCCGGAGGAAAGTTATCTTTGCGGCCCGCTTTTGTTGATCGGGAAGTAGCGCAGCCCGGTAGCGCACTACGTTCGGGACGTAGGGGTCGCAGGTTCGAATCCTGTCTTCCCGACTTGAGAGGACAAAGTAGGAATTATCCCGCTTTGTCCTTTTTCATTTTCGCCGAAAGCCTTATCCAGCGTGTATATTATTTGGGCCGCCTCATTGATCCGGGTGGTTCGAAGTCGCTCTCCGTCAAAAGTCAATTTTTCCGGATACATCGAACCAATGACTTCCCGCTTCTTTTCTATGCCTCCGTCCTGGTAGATATAGTCCAGCTTCAGGAGATTTTCTATTCCTGCATCCAGGAGGCCAGGTACGTCATGGTCCTGCTCCCGCGCCATCAGCCGGACTTTAAGCCGTTCCAGTTGCTCGGTGTACTTCGATTTCATATCCCGGAAATCGGCGGGTGCAAGCTGTTTGGTGGATACCAATTCTTCGATATAGGCAATCTTATCTTCCACCTGGGCAACCTGAGCTAACAGCTCCTTCCGGTCATTCAGGAGCGGAGCGGTTTGGCTATACCAGGATTCGGTGAGGACGAGTTTATAAACGTCTATGGCTTCTGAGCGGGGGATATACTTTTTCAGTTCATAGATCAGGCAGTCGTTCACATCATCGGCGCTAAAGCGGCAGGTACACCCATCAAAGCAATGGTAGTAGGAGTAATATTTGTTCCGGCCTTTGGAGGCGCTACCGGTCAAAATCTTGCCGCATTCAGGACAAAGGAGGAATCCCCGTAAAGGAAGGCTGGTATTCGATACGACTTTCAGCCGGTAGGTATTCCGTTTTCTTCCATGCAGAACGTCCTGCACCTTGTAGTATAATTCCTCGGAAATAATCGGCTCGTGCTTGGCCTTTATAAACTGAGCCTCTTCGTCTTTATACTTTTCTAAGAATATCTTACCGCAGTAGACCGGATTGGTGATACAGGTCCAGAAAAGGCTTTTCGCTCCCCTGAATCCTTTAGCCTTTGCCATCTTATAAACCTGCTCCGTGTTAAGGATGCCTTCGGCCACCTGCTCGAAAGACCACCGGACAATACCGGCTAAAGGTTCTTCCGGGGCAATGTATTTCCTGCCGATTTCGTCCGTTCTGTTGACATACCCGACCGGCGCAAGGCCCATGTATCGGCCTTCTTTTTTGGCCCGCCGCATCCCGGCTATTACATTCAATGCCCGCCTGTCGTTCTCCACCTCCGGGGCGGCAAGGTAGAAAGCCAGCATCATCTTATTCTCCGGAATGGATAGGTCTAAGGGCTGCTCGATGGCCTGGGGTTCTACGCCCAATTTGCGGAGAGTATTGATCATTTGGTAGGCATCCCCGGCGTTCCGGCTGAAACGGTCCCACTTTATAAATAGTACAAGATCGGCCTTGCCTTTGCTTCTTTTCAAGTCGAGAAGGTATTTCTTCCATTGAGGGCGGTTAAAGGTTTTGGCGGAATGATCCTCGAAGATCACCTGCCGGACGGAGATATTATTAAGTTGACAATACCGGCGGAGCAATTCTTCCTGGCTACGCTGAGAATAACCCTTGTCCGCCTGTTCGTCGGTAGATACCCGGATGTATAAGTCGGCAATTTTCATGTCAAAGGTTTTGTAATTGGCGATACGGTTGTCTATATCAATTTACTGAAGTTTGAAGAAAACGGCCTGAAATCATGGGGGAATTCCAGGCCGTCTTGGTCGGAAATGCTCTCTTTTGCACTGCTACCAGTGGCGGTCCAGGTAATTTGAAACTACAATGTCCGCCAACTTCCGAAGAAATTCCAGGACAATAGCAGCCTGGGCCACTGATACATTCATACTTCCTCTACTGAGCATTTCCGCAGCCTTTTCCGGTGACAATTTTTCCATTCTACACTGGTTTCTTTTTCACAATTGTGTTCGGGTAAAAGAACTATCAATACAAATATAGGAAATATTGTTAGGTAGAACAAATATTTTTACCAAACTTACGCGCCAAACGCCTAACTTTACTCCATTGAACGATTTTGTGCTTATTTGTGCGTTTTTGGTGGCAAATGCTACAAAAATCGCGTGCGCAACTTCGCCAAAATTGACTAAAATAAAGCAAAATGGACGGGAACAAGACATATCAGGTTACATACAAGGTCTACCATAACGAAAGGTTAAAAAAAGTGTCCTTTCATGGTAAGCTGGTCTATCCCTTATACATAAGACTAACCTTCGACAGGCGGACAACGGAGTATCGCTCCAATCTCTTCGATCTATTTATGAAGCCGAAATATGGCATCCGGGTCTCCGGGCAAATATTCCCTCCCCATATTGATAAGATCATCGAGCGGGAAGAAAAACTGATCGAATTTGTTATCGATCGGCACTCGGAGGATTTTTCTTTGGAACTATTCAAAAAGGAATATGACTACTATGGCCGGGATCTATTAGATGAGATGGAGGAAGGTTTCTTGAACTATCTGCGCCACTTCTTTGAAGATGAAGGGATGCCCTACCTGGGGGATGCCTTCGCCCTCAGCTACCAGGAAGTGACATTATACGATGTCGTGCTGGACCTTAAAAGGGCATTGAAGCCTGACCTGTATCAACGGCTCATAGAACATTCTTTTCTGTTTGCGCCCCCCTATTATCCAATGTATCAGTTCATCGAAACGCCTCTTAGACCGCCTCTATCAATCTTTACCGTTTTGGACTGGGAGACTCATTCAATCAAAGAAGCTTTTACCGGGTTTGTAAAAAGAAACTACCCAAGCATGCAACTGTCTGATATTTTAATGGATGTTGACAAGCGAATAAAGAATTAAAAGGCAGTATTGTCATCGATTACGGGTGCCTTAATTTGCACCAACCTTGAAGGTTAGGTCTACAAAACTTTCAATATTCTCGGCTTCTTCCGATTGCCAAATTTGGGAACTGATTCTAAATCGTATTTCTTGATCATCAATTTTTATTGAAACCCCATCTCGCCCCATGCTTAACTCCGATTTTTTGTTCTCTACATCGTCATAATCAGGAATGACAGCTTCAATCCTTTTTCCAATACTTTTAATAACTCGCGCGTTGCTTTGAACGTAATCCAGATCTGGATCACTTCCATCCAAAGGAACAACAATCAAAGCATAATTGTTTTTTTCATTTACCGCCGTTTTGGCTTGCAGAGGTGTCATTGATGCGTATTCTTTCCCCGTGGCTTTTAATTCAATTAGCCAATCATTTATTACAAATCCCTCCCTTTTATTCGCATCATTAACTAAGTCAGACGATTCATCTGTAACCACGTAATCGCTGCCAAACGGTCTTCTTTCAATATTTATTAAATAACCTTTTTGTTTAAATGCAAGAATAGTTTTCTTTAGAAGCTCCTCGACAAGTTGGCCAATTTTTTGATTTCGACTTATTATCTTTTTGTTTCTCAATCTCTTTTCATATTCGCTCTTTATGCCTGGGTCACCAAATATTTCTTGCGCTAGTTCAGGATCTGCCTCGCTAGTAATCATATTTGTTATAGCTTTGTCCCAACTGAACCGAAGTTCGTCGGATGCCAAAGTATTCCTGATTAGATCTGAAACACCTACACCCATTTTATGAAGTAAAAGTTGTTGTTTAGCCCCTTTAATTGCCTTTATTAGAGAGTCTTCCTTTTTTATAAGCTCAGAAAGGTTGCTCGACGATGGTGTTTCTCCTTTCGGTGATCCATCATCCGATTTGATATTTACCCAAGATAATTTTCGTGCGCGGTAAACCCATAAACATTTTTTGAAAAGGATCGGTTTATCGACTCCATCGACATTTATTTCTTGGATATCGTTATCAAAATTTGGGTCCTTTTCGACAGCTTCAAGAAGCAAGAATTTAAATCTTTCTAAACTAGACCTTTGAGTTGAATTTCTATCGTAAATATGGCCAGGATTAGTAGTGAGATATCCAAAATCGGAATATTCTAAAAGGACCTTCTTAGAGATTTGACCTTCCTTATCTCTTAATAAATTCAAATCATTATCGTCGCAAACTAATAATTCTAAAATCTTGCTTGACACAGTATCCTTCCTTTTGAGTAAAGGAGAAAAATTAATGAAACCGTTAGACTCCAGGTATCTAAAATCATCGTCTGACAAAGTCGGACTATACCCTTCATTTAGGCAGTCTTTATCTCTAATTAGGTTTGCATAAAGAGGAAAGTTGCCTTCAAATACTTTTTTTGGAAGGAGCAATAAATGTTCAATTTTGGGAAAGAGGTCGAAGACAAATCCTTCATCTATTTTTTTACTCTCACCAGTTAATACCCTGAGATCTCGAATGCCGTCTTTGTTTTTGCTATTTATTAGCCATTTTAAAAATCGTGCATTGGCATCTAGCAAATCTGCATTAGGAAAATTTGATTCACTAATGCTATTAAAGTAGGATATTAGTTCACGAATAGCATCTTGTTTATGGAATGTCTCAATTCCGACAATCGATATCGGTTCTACAACCGTAGAAATAAGTTTATTTGAAAAATTTATTTTCAACAGTTTAGATATTGACACAAGTTCTTCTTCCTTGGAGTTATCCCAAAGCATTCCTTCTCCTTTTCGAAACCGATCATCTTGATTCAACAAAATGTTTCTGTCCAAAGGAATGGCCCCAATAGTATCACGTATTATTGAATAAAAATCATTTAACCACTCTTTTAAAGCGCCACTTAACACTTTATTTAATTCCCCACACGATTCCTTCTTCTCTATAAAGCCAATAAGCTTATTTATATTAAACACGTACTCAATACTTGAAACATCTATCTCCGGATCGGATAATTTTGCAGCATTTGCAATTACTTCAATCCATCTTTTAGCTTCTATTTTTATTGGAATCTTAATTTCGGTTATTCGCGATAACAAGAACCATAGCTTGTCTAAATAAACGTCAGTATTTGCATTCGGAATCGTCAAAGATTTCAATGTTGACAGATCATCTGCATTATTGTTGAATTTTAAAACTTGAAGATTCGACATTTCTTCAAATATCAATTTCTTTATCTTGTTTAGCCACTTAGCATCAACCCATTTTAAGTCTTTTGAATTTCTATAATTGAAAAGCTCGACTATTCCAGATATATTCAATTGTGAAAATAAAATTGTGAACGCTTTTGATGAATGTTTTAGAGCTTCTTCAATGATTTTTCTATTCGTTTCGTAAGTGCTATTTTCGCTCTCATTAAGATAAATCCCATCTCTTTCCTTTTTGGGATCGAATTTGTTTGAGTTAATGATAATTGGGATGCCTATCTCTTCCGTTCCGATTAAGGGAAAGGTGAAGTATAACCTCGGATAATTATCAGTCAATGGTAATATTTGCTGAGACTCATTTTGGATATGAGTAATAACACAAGAATCATAAGTCAAATGTTGTATGACATATGCCCTATATTCCTTTTCAACTTTATCGTTAATTAATGTCTCAAGCTTCCACTCTTTTAGATTGTGTGCAGGAAGCTCACTGTCGTGCTGCCTTGCGAGCGATGTTGAGAATGTTTTACTTTTTTCAGTATCTATTATGATTACAGATTCAATTTGTTCATTAAAAAGCTGTGTTACAGGTATCAGTTCATCAAGATTTTGCAAGCCTATTTCAGCCGTCTTTTTTCCTTTCGAATCAAGGTAGTATGTAAATTTGGTCTGAAATTCAGAATCGCCTAAATAGCTAGTCTCTCGAATGGAAGTCTCGAAATCAGTATTTGATAGCTGCTGCAAATGATAAAATTGATCATTATTTTCTGCATCTCGATTTAGAATAAATTCAAAGCAACCCTGGTTATTAATAAGTGTGCCTGATATTCTAACCCTCTTTGACAAAAGATAGGTGGTCATAAAACCTGTTCCAAATCTTCCTGTTTTTCCTTCTTTGTTTGCTTTCGTCGATCCTTGGATAATTAAGCTTAGAATATCATCTAGTACCATTGGCAGTAAGGAGGAGTTTCTGTACAGAAGGCTGGCGATACAAGCTGCCCGAAGCCGGGTACAAAAGGGCGCCTCTTATAATAGAGCTCAACATGGTCGTCGCCGGAAACTGAAACCATTGGAACATTTTCGGGATAGGGAAAAGGATTATGTTCAACAAAAACTGCATGTTTATAGCCGCCAGCTGATCGATCTGTGTGTTAAGCACCGGGCAGGATCTCTTATTTTGGTGGGCCAGGCGGAAAAAGAAGCCGCGGCGGTCGGTGAGGAATTTGTTTTGCGTAATTGGAGCTACTATGCTTTGAAGGAGAAAATTCAGTATAAAGCGAATAAGGCGGGTATTCTGCTAATTACGGAATAAATCTCGCTTTCCAGAGGCTGCTTGTACAGCCGCATGGTGAGGCCGTTTGAGGCACTCACTAAGTATCCTGATAGATATATGCAATGGCCCCTATTAGCTTTTTGCCGCCACGGTATATCAATTCGGGATGTTTACAATTGGGCCTTCTTATGCGTTTTGGAGGGAAATCTAGTCTCTCTCTGGTCCAAAAAAGGAGGATGAAACAAGAAAACAATCCTCGGTGGTGGTATACGATTGCCCTTTTAAACTGGCCTTTAGAACGACTATTGGCAATCGTATATCAGCGCCGGGGGGCAAAAGCCGGAACGATTGCCCGGTTTTATTCTCCCGCTGATCGGCTGCGGCTGCCTATGCCAAAGCGGGGTGTATTTGGGAAAAAAAATGTATTTTAAAGACAGGCAATTGATAGTTACGAAGGTTGTTTTCCGTATTCTTCGAGTTTAATATGCGGAAGATTGCCAAGTTTGTATTGTTCGGATTTAATCTGTTCGACCACTTTTGTCCGTGGGATTCCGAAAGCGTTAGAAATATAATGAAAATGGGGCTGTTTCTCCCCTTGCCATGTCTCTTCTCCTCTCAAACTTCTAAATGTTGCGAAAAAACAATGCCACTCATCTCCTCTGTCCAAAATCTTGGCAACTTTTACTTTTCGATGTTCAATGGCTTGTTTGAGTTGTCCAGCAGACATTTCTGTATCTCCAAAAATCTTTACTTCGCCATCGCCTTTGACCTCGTATGCTAGAGGCATTTTGGAGAGATCAACCCCTTTTTGTGAAAATTCAGAAGTATATTGGCTTAAAGTGTACCCATGTTGTTCCGCAACTATCAGTAAACCCATGAGCACATCGGGAGTCAGGGCTATACCTTTTAATAGGGACTCCTGTTCGCTCTTTTTCTTTGACGATAACAGTTTTATTAGGTTTTCGGGAACTTTTATTTTCTTGAACTCAGAAAGCATTTTTTGCCAGTGAAGAACTGCGCCTTTAAATATCTCTTTACTTTTGTCACTGGGTTTTCTGTCTCCATTTAGTTCTTCCTGAGGTACACCTCGTAGAATTAACGATTTTACGATGAAAAAATCCCCGTAGTGCTTTACTGGCTTCACATATTCGAAATCCTCTGATTCAAACATTAGAATTTTCTCCCCCGTCTGCGTGTTAGTATATTCACGCTGGATCATTCTGTCCATATTGGGTCAATGCTTGAGACTATTAATTTGAAGAAGTCCTTGTATGGTTTATGTTTGCAGAGGTGGTGTTATTTGGTCGCCTTAACCTTTCTCTGACCAAAATACTTTTTCAATTCGGTAAAGCTCATGCCTTCCGTTTCGCCAGCGATTTTCGTCCTCCGCTCCCGCATAAACCCAACCGCATCAAACTCCTTCTGTTCCTTCTTCACTGTCTTTTTAGTATTCATAATAAATAATTTCTTTGGGTGATCGAATGTCAATAGTTGGATAGCCCAGCTTCATATTGACGGAATTGTACCCCCGTATCCTTTGCACATTCACGATATGTTTAAAGTTCCAGCTTACCAGAATATCTACCCTCTGGATGGTTGCCAAGGCAATATGAAAACAGTCTACCCGGCTTGTTTTCCCTACTACCTTTTCGGCAAGATACGTGTCGGCCAATTGTACCGCTTCTTCCGTCAGCTCGATTTTGGTGGCCGATCCTGCGGAAAGCTCGATAAAAAGATTCCGAATCATTTCAGGTGCTTCCTGCAATTCTCCTTCGGTAACATCCGAAAGAACTACATGAAATTGCCCTAATTTAATCTTTTCAAAGAGTATCCGGGTGTCTTCCTCAAATTCAGTATCATAATACCCTCCGATGACCGAAGTATCGAGATATATACGCTGAATATGACTTGCCATCATTACAAATTTAATACATTTTCTCCTGAAAAGCTAGTGCGGGTCAATGTCCTATCCCCTTCTTCTTTCTCTTCTTCTTCAGGTAAGCTTCTGTCAGTTCATAAGGTACTCCCCCGCCCTCAGGTTCAACAGGCTTCAATAATTCCAGTATCAAAGGAGACAGCGCCTTTTGGGGCGTCGGGGCAGGAGCCGAAGCCGGGACCTTACGGGTGGCGGATCTAACAAGTAACGCTTTTTTTCGCTCCGTTGGGGAAAGCCAGGCTGTAATATCCCGGTTTTGACGCATAGCCGCCAAAGCTTTTTGCAGGTTTCCCAGCGAAAATTTGCGGTCTATCTGACTGCCTTTGAAACGATCCTTGCCGATACTGAAGCTGATCCCTTGTAGTTCCTGAGTTTGCCCTTTATATTTATATAGGGTATGGATACCCTGGGCCATTAGGCGTAATTCCAGGTCTTTAAGTGTCCGGCAATGGGGTAAGGCGTCTACGATGGCCTGGTAGATCTTGTACCGGTTTACTTCAGATTGGCTCATTGCTTCCAGATGGGTCAAATCGAGGTTTTTCCCTTTCGCCGGGATAAGTTTGTACTTCCGGGTTAATTGCTGAGCGACCTTTTTCCCCTGTAACCCGATCCAGCCGTCTTTTATTGACTTTCCGTCGTTGTCTACCATATTAGCAAGGATATGCAGGTGCAAGTGCGCGCGGTCGGTATGCTTGACGATGACATATTGAGTATTTACAATACCCAACCCTTCCAGATATTCCCGGGCGATCTGCGTCATGGTTTCATCCGTGGGTTTCTCACCGGGATAAAAACTTAGGGCAGCATGAAAGCAAGCCTTCTGTTTGGAAGGCCGTAGTTCACTTTGGGCTATAAAATCCTCTGCCATCAGCTTATAATCATATCCTCTTACACCCACATAATCCAATAGCTCCGCACCCGGTTTCTTTGAAACGTAACGGCCTGCATGGTAGAAGGAATGTCCAGGGAATACATTACTCACCATGCTGTAGCTTATTTAGAAGGTCATGAATTAGCTGGAGGCAGGCTTCCAAAAGAAGGCGGATACTGCCCATACCTTCCTTATTGGCGACTTTTGCCATCTGATTAAGGTTATTCGCCATCCCGATTAACTGCCGGATAATATGTCGTTCCTCCTCCGATAATCGCGCGGTGACCTTCGCAGTAATGGCCGCCTGCCTGAGAAATTCGGAAATATTAATTCCGGCTTTCCCGGATTTTTGCTGAAGGATATAGTGCTCCAATTTGCTAAACCGGGCAGTAACTCGTAGCTCTCTTTTGAGTTTTTGGGTGGGTCTTCCACATTTCTTTTTTTTCAAACGCACTGTTTCCATATCTCACTTTTATAGGCTGTTTTTCTGCCGGTCGATAGGCCGGCCTCTTTTTGCGACCAACGGGAGCAAAAAGCGAGCGTGGTTGGAGGACTTTCTGTCCGACAACAACACCGCTCGCCCTAAAAACTCCAAAAGACCTTACTTCCTATTGGCTTTCTTTCTCCGTAGTTTTACGCCTGCGACCGGCTTCCGGTTTCTCCGGGCTGGCGGACGCTGCTTTTGCCGCGTCTTGGCCGAAAATCTTCGTATCAATCTGTCCGTATCTCCGTAGCCCGGCCTTCAAATCCATCCATAATTGGATATTGAAATCCGCCAGATCCATCAACTCGTCTATCGTCAACTTATGCGGATTCGATAGCCCGGCAGGTATTTTATCATCCGGCTGTTCTTCGACGAGCGACAAAATATTCGGGGGACCTCCTTCCCCGATCTCCAAAGACTTGCCAATGGCAACGCTGTTGCCAAACAGCTTCACTTGCTTTCCACTGCTCAATTGCAGGGTTCTTCTTTTCAGGTCTGCCATGATTGTAATATTTATGGGTTTAAAAAAATTTCATCTGTGATATACCTTGCTCCCCCCCCGCCTTTTGGCTTTTTGCGGGGGAAGAAAGCCGGACAACCAGGAGGAAAGCCCCCAACGCGCAACCCCACGGGCGACCTATCATTTTTGGCCGTTTAGGATGGCCGTTTCCGGTGGCGTCTAACATTTCTTTAACTTTTAGGGCTTGGCGGTGGGAATAAAAAAGCGACCGAAAACGTTCGTTTTCAGATCGCTAGGTTCGCTAATCGCCTCAAATCATGGACAAACCGGTTCGAGAATTGTCCTGCCAGGGCGACCATAACTTGTTCAAAGAAGACTAAACGCCCGTTAATCGCTTGATTTTCGGGCTTTTTCATTTTTTTCCAGCCCAATTCAATATAGCTAATATCATCTGGTTCGTGAGTAATGAGGTGAGTGGGAAACCGCCTTCGGGGTGAGTTAATTTTGTACTCACCTCAGGTGAATAATGCACCGATAGACCCGGCTTGTATTATTCACTTTAAATCATACCAAGATGAGAAGCAAGAACACGTTCGGGCTGCATTTCGTACTCCGCCCCGCCCAAAAGGAAACCTACGCTATCTACCTCCGGATCGTCGTCAATGGGACCCGTTGCGAACTGGCCTTGAAACAGATCATTGACAAAAAAGACTGGAATGCCAATAAGGGAGCCGCCCGGCCTACCACCCCAGCCTTAAAGCGCCTGAACAGCCATTTGGAAGAAGTCCGGGCCAAACTCGTTTCCCATTATCAGGAGCTTAATTTGGCGCACGAGTACCTGACCGCCGAAATGGTCAAAAACTCGTATTTGGGTAAGACCGCAGCGGGTGAAGAGAAAATGACCCTTAACCGACTGGTGGCAAAGCACAATGAAATGCAGGGAAAGGTACTTGAACGGGGAACCATGAAGAATTATAAAAGCACGGCTATCTATCTGCGGAACTACATGCTCTCTAAATACGATGCCGGGGATATTTATCTCAAGGACCTGACCCACCAATTTATTACGGGGTTTGAGTTTTATATTCGGAATAATCCTCTAAAAGCCGAGGATCCTTGTACCAATAATGGAACGATGAAGCATTTGGAGCGGCTGAAAAAAATGGTCAATTGGGCGCACGCCAATGAGTGGATTGATAAGAATCCGTTTGCAGCCTTCCGGTTACGATTCAAGAGGCATGAGATGGAATTTCTGGATAAGGACGAGTTAGCCCGGATCGAAGGCCGGGATTTGGCCGACCTTATGCTTCGACGGGTGCGGGACTTATTCGTCTTTAGCTGTTATACCGGATTAGCTTATGTCGACCTGTTTATGCTTAAACCGGAAAATATCATGGTGGGCGTAGATGGAATGAAATGGATCAAAACCAGCCGGAAGAAAACAGCGATTCCAGTGAATGTCCCCCTGCTTCGACCGGCTGCTGCAATTCTTGACCAGTTTCAAGCCCGCGACAACACTGAAAAATGGGCAACTGTTTTTCCTCGGATTAGTAATCAGGAAATGAACCGCTCCCTTAAACTGATCGGTGAAATCTGTGAAATCAAGAAGCGGCTAACTTTCCACTTGGCACGACATACATTTGCCACCACTGTTACCCTCTTAAACGGGGTTCCTATTGAAACCATTAGCAAACTACTGGGACATACCAAATTGGCTACAACAATGATTTATGCCCATGTAATGCATAGTAAAATAGGAATGGACATGAATTTTCTTCAAGCAAGGCTAGATAAAAAGCCTTAGTCAATTGGCTGATTTGGTCGCAAATTTATTTTGGGTTGGCATTTGGTCATAAGTCTGGCCGTTGAGCAATCGGCCTGATTTCTTTTTATTAGGACCGCCCCACTGTTTGAAGAAAAACGGCACATTTGCAGACGAGCATTGATCCATAATATCTAAAACCCAATCTTCACTCATTGGCCTTGGAGTTCTGCCGCTTTCCCCACCAACAATTACCCAATCTATAGCTGTTAAATTCATGTTTTTAAGTGGACCTATTAAGGGCTCACACGAAAGAAACTTGGTTCTTGCTTTTGTTTTCCGCAACCAATCTATTCTTGAAATTACTTTCTCGTTTTCGACTGAAACTCCCATCCAAATATTGTGAGACCATTTTACTTCAGCATTGACTTCAAATAGCCTTTCAGCCCTTTTAGTTAGCACCTGGAAAGTGTGCTGAGGGTTTTCATTCATGACCTTAAACACTTTTTGAATAAATGGCAACGGCACTTTCGGATGAAAAAGATCGCTCATCGAATTGACGAATACAATTTTTTGTTTTTTCCAGGAGTAAGGAATTTTTAAGGCATCCTCGTGTAAGGTCACTGAGAAAGCGTCTTTATATTTTTCAACACCCATTGCCTGTAGCCGTTTCGCCATCAATTCAGCGTAACAGTATTTACATCCGGCAGAGATTTTTGTGCAACCGGTTACAGGGTTCCATGTCATTTCTGTCCATTCGATACTTGATTGCGCCATGTTAGTTAATTTTATATTGAATAATTCTTTTCAATTTATAAACATTTTCATATGTAATCATTGGCGATGATCCTTCATAATCGATTAGTCTATCAGATTTCATCTGTTTTAGAGCATCTGCGGCGTGTCTAGGGATATGCCCTTCTCTATAGGTAAAATTAAGAACTTCAGCGTTGGTCGTCAACCGTTTACTCAATACCTCACTCCGAAGGAGAGACTTGAATGACTCGATTTTTTTCATTTTTATTCCTTCAAAAAGGTCGGGTTGTATTTTTTTTGAATCTTCATCGATATCGAAATTCGCTTGGCCATTGTCCTTATTCCTATTCCAAGCAAGCGATAAGAATTTGTCTACAGCTCGAACGTGCGAAGCACCGAATATAATACCATATATATTGGCGCCTTTTTTTAAAGAGAAAGGATACAATTTTAAATTCGTCTGAGGTGGTAATTTTTTTCTTAGCTGCTCAATAATATTTCTGTGTATTAGCCGATATGGATCCTTTTTCGCATCCGCCATATCAATATCCAAGTGCATTTTAAATTCTTTTTTATCTCCAAATCGCCAGAAATAGGATGCCGAGACAAAATAAATAAAATCAGTCTGAGTCGTGTTCTCTAGTTCTAACAAATATTTGTCCGATAAAAATTTGATTCCGTTCTGGTCCAAATATACAAGACTGGGAAAGCCCCGGATTGTGGACAAAAGTTTAGGAAACAAGGTTTCAAAGTCTTCATTTAGCAATTGGAGCTCGATTGCCCTTTTTACGTCGGCGTTTGAATAAAGGAATTCCTCACATGCTTTTTGTAACATCCCGAATTTTAGTTGCTCTTTCTTGTTTGGTTCCCACTCATTGAAATATAGCTTTACTTTGACACCTTTTTGGAATATATTGCCAATTTGTTCCTTTATTTTTTTAAGAATGCGGATAGGGCTCCCTTCTATGCCATTTTTGTCGTATCCAGTTCCAGCGAAAAAATCGAATATGCAAAGCGTATGAACTCCATTCATAACGAATGTTGGAAGCCACGCTTGAGCGTAATCTTCAAAAATCTCTAACTTCGCAATTGTGGTTTGATCAAATGGATCATCATGTAAATCTTTCTTTGGCATAAGGTTTTACATTTCTGAAAGTAAGCGAATATTCCATACACCTTAGTATGTGTCTGCGGCATTCCAAATATACGAAAAAGCCAATTTAATTAGCTGAAATAATGCCAAGTAAATTAGTTTAGTGTGGCTAAAGGCCGGCATCGATGGAATTTGTATATTAACCTCAAACTTGGCTCATGAAACCGGATATCAGGGAGCGGATTGCAAGAGATTTTGGCCCAGACCAGGAGGCCGCCATGGTCCGCGTCGAAACTTTTGAAGCCGAGGCGAAGTTGAGTCCTCGGGTCAGTCGGTGCATAGTTCATTTGGCTAAAGGTGATCTTTCGAAATTAGAAACCTATATCGAGAACGCGAAATATGACTGGCGGGATGTAATTTATTGGGCAGAAGCTGTACCGCTTGAATACAATCGGCCGTTCAAAGATTCCTCATTCCGCCATTGGCCCCCGACTACATTTTTCGCGAAAGTGCGAATCACTCCCATTTTGCTCCTATCAACCCTAAGCGTTTTAATTGCCCTTTTCACTTTTATTTCGAATCAGCACGATGAAGAAGGATGGGGTGAATTCGCAGCCATTATACTTCTTGTAGGCGGGCTTATTGGTGTTGGTGTTTATCTCTTCCTTCGGTTTGCACTTCGCCTTCGATATCTTTATCAGGTGCTGGTTGAACTTGCACTATTGGGTCTATTTTTTCTCATTATTAAAATGCACTAATCCAAAAGTGAGGGCGATGTGGGGGAAGAATCATTTTACCTGTGGCCAAGATTCAATTCTTTGATTTCAAAGTAACACTTCTCGCATACAAGTTTGATGTCGGCAAAGGCCATTGACGCATCGGTCCATTCTCCTTTTTTTTGTCTTTCGTTCTCGCATTTGTTACACCAAGCCTGAAAATCGTCGTCCTCTCCAAGTTCCATGTCCTCAAAAGTATCAAAGGCTTCATTGAATCCCACTTTCTCCGAACCGATAAGATGCTTACAGACAAACGCTGCCCGCTGTTTTTCATGAGCGCGGCAGTCGACATATTTATCTTTGATCTCCTGGGCTGCATGGTTTTCGACAAATTCTGTGATCACGAAGAACAGTTTTAGCCCAGTGTCAATTACGGGCCTATAGGCCCCTATCCCATTTAGAAGCGAGACGGTAATGGCGGTGAATTCCCAGGCTTCGAATTCATCGCTTGGAAAACATCCTTCAGTAAGTTTCGAGAATTCGGATTGCTCACCGAAATCTCTAACCAGCTTAGTTGCTTCCTTTACTTTTTCATGAGTGGTGGGGTTGTCCCATGACCATTTCCACATATTTGATTTTTCGGAGTATGAACCAACGGGGGCAAATTTAAAATTTAGTTGCTTCTCGCCTGTCGAAAATGTAAGCAGTTCAGTCACCTCATCATAGAACCAATTCTCCCACGAGTCTAGGTCGAAATCCTTTCTAAACCTGGCTTGCACAGCGTTCAACTCCACCACGCATTTCTCGGCAAATTCAGCGTATTCCATATTTTAGGGTTAAGGCTTTGGTAAGTTGGGTGCTGAGGCGACTAGGATTTCACTTTCTTTTTCAAATCTCCGCATACGTACTCTAAGACAATTCCTGGGTCAGCGCCGATCGACAGCGCAATCATGTAGAGTTCGCTGGCTCGTAATCTGGCAGTCGGCTTTATAGTCAATTCGCTCAACCTTGCCTTACTGATCCCCGTTTTACGAGAAACGTCAGACTTATTTACTGACTTTGAAGCTAAATACTCTCCCAACTTGGTCATTGAATTTCAAGATTTTCTGTACACTTTTATGGAAGAAAAGTAAAAAAGTTTCGAAAGTCTAAAAACTTTTTGTGAAAATTTACAGAGTATCTGTACACCGACTTATTAAGTTATTGGTTTTCAATTAGTTAAAAGCTGTTCAGGGACATTTCGGACAGCTTTTTTGTTGCAAGGTGACCTCAATCGAGAAAAGTGCCCGCCTTGATAATCCGAATTTGCGGATTAACTTTTGATGAGGAGCTTTCTGGCAGATATGGCGACGGAATGTATAACGTTGTATCTCGAAACGGTCGTCCCATTATCAATAGCGCAGTCGCGCTAGTATGCTTGAATGAGAACTTCGGCGGGTATGTTCAATACTTCATTCAACTTCCGGATCATGGTTAGACTTAGTTTTCTTTTACCCGAAAGAATTTCGGATTTTCGTGACCTGTAACCCAAAATATGCGAAAGCTCTGCCTCTGACATCCCCATTTGCTCCAAACGAAATTTAATTGCTTCTAATGGAGAAGGCTTTGGGACTGGATAATGATCCAGTTCGTATTCTTTAACAAGAATAGAAAGCACTTCCAATTCATCAGAGTCTTTGGACCCAGGCTTGAGGTCTTTCTGCATAAGCTCGTAAATTCTAGCGAGCGTATCTTCATACTGAGCCTTATTTTTTACTGGCTTTAACATAGCTAACCTTTTTTGCGTCTAGCTTGTCATATTGCTTGTGGGTGCCAAACCATACAACAAAGACAATTTTCAATCTGTATTCAATATCTACGATTAACCTGAAAGTATTTCCATGAATATTGAACACAACCCGTTTATCCGTTAAAATGGAAGCACTGCGGTATTGCAGCTTCAATTCATTCGGGCTATTCCATTGAGCGGTCTCTGCCTCTTCGTACCATGCCAACAAAGCTTGCTCCGCTTGTGGATACGCGGTCCAATACCTCTTCAATGTCCTTACGGCGATGACCTTCATGGCAAAAATATGAAAATGTTACCAAATTGGTAACAAATGTAGGAACAATTTTAATCAGTGCAAAATCAACTTATTATCAGTAAGTGTGGAATGGATTAGAGAAAGCAGGAAAATTTTCTTTAAGCACTTATTGGTACGTCTTTGAGAGATTTTTTACACTGTCGATTTTTCGAATTCTTGGCCCACACTCAAGCTGAAGATATTTTGCCTCGCTTCGAACGATTTGTTACCTTCAGGCAAGATATGAACTGAATGGGTGTTCATTTCACGAATAGAAGCTCTTTCAAGTTTATCGATGCCTGTGATTAGATAGGTGAGTAGCGGTTCGCCGATGGTAATCGGTCAAAATCTGGATTGCAAATGCCTCATTTCATTTCTTCGCTTCTTCGCGCAGCCATCTTATCGCTGGTATTGGTACTATTTCTTCCATTACCACATCAGGGTCAACCACCTTACAACAGACAATATGTAACCGTCGCCGGCAAAAAAATGTCTTATAAAAGCTTCGGTCTTAATACGCGGCTGCCCGGTAATCCAGTACTGATCTTCGAAGCCGGATATGGCGTAGGAGGCGCCATCAATTTCACAAGCCTGTTCCCGGCGCTGTCAAAGACGGCATCCGGTCTTGGGTATGATCGAAACGGAGAAGGTGAATCTGAGCAAGATACGACCGTAATGACGAGTAGGGACCGGGCGCAACGCCTGCACGCATTTTTACAGGTTGCTCACGTGAAACCTCCATATATTTTGATCGGTCATTCCATGGGGGGATCGATTATCCGAATGTTCACCTCGCTGTATCCTGCAGAAGTGGCCGGTCTGGTATTTATTGATCCTGCTGATTTTATGCAATCAAAGAAACAACATGAAGCACTCCGGCTCGCAATTCACTTAGACCAGGACGATTCAATATCAGCAGTGCGCAGGTTGGAAAGGATGGCTGCGGATACTATGCTTCCTACGCTACCGCGGCATCGGGCACGGCAACAGTTAAGAGAGCTGGACCGAAATCGAGATCTTCGCGAATTTGATTCATTAGCCCCTCTCCCAGACATTCCAATGGCAGTATTGCTGACCTACAACTCGCCGAGACCTACCCCCAGGGACACCGCTGCTGCTCGGCAAATGCCAACAAAAGCAGTCATGGAAATGATGAACCATTTTCGGATTGAGAATTATCAAGCCCTACTTGAGAACAGTGATAGTGGCTATATCATGTTGCTCCCGAAGTACCAACACTTTGTTCACGAACAGAACCCGGCATTGGTGGTAACAGTCATTGAAGGCATATATCAAAAGGCTCTAGAAGGGTTAAAAGGATCAAATGAAAAGTAAGCTTGACCAAATGCAGAGATTGGATACACCTAGCTGTCGGTGTGCTTAATCGAATTTTCGAATCCAAGGTCTTTTTGGAGACCAACAATTTTTGCTTATGCTCGATCAATTTTGCTATATTTAAAGATAGGATGAACTAGAGGCTAGTTCATTTCTTTGGCAGAAACTCTTTCAAGTCTATCGGTGCGTGAGTAGATAGGTGAGTTGCGAACTGCCGATGAGACTAACATATTGAAATTCAATTCCATTCGTTGAAACGGTGCATCCTGTCTTCCCGACTGACGCTGTAAGTCGTTGATTTACAACGTTTTTTATTATTGTCTTTCTTCAAAAATCGGGCAATTTCCGGCTATTGTTGCGCGTAATTAGGTGAGTTAATTTTGAATGCGAAATCGCAATGCACCAAGTGTCTTGCTTCAGGGGCAATTGCGACATCGACCAATAGCGAGCCTGCTCTACAGGCCTCCTGCGCCAGCTACGGTGCGGGAAACCCAAAAATAAATTTGACTAGCCTGGAATTTAAAAAGTAGTACCGTGCTTGATACCCGGGCATGTTATAACGCTTAAGAAGTTCAACATTTCCGTCTTTTACATTTTCCTCTATGTTGTACGTCAACACGATTTGACCATCGGCTGAGGATCTCAAAAAATTTTTCCCTTTTATCGCAATTAATGAGTCCATAGCCATACCGAGCCGGATGCCGCTCTCGGTAAAAAATTCTTTAAACCTGGTAGATCTGAATGATTTGTCCGTCGATCTTGTCCATCCAACCTCAAATTCGCTGAATGAATTTATGTTTGAACCATCTGAATGATAAAGTATCAGATATTCCTTGCCGCTTTCATTGGTCAATTGAACGCGAGTAGGTCCTTCATCCACGATCATTTTACCGGACTGGCTACCTATAGCGTTCCGAATGGAGGCTGGATCGAACAGCTTCAATACCAAATTTACGGTGGTGTCCGGAATATATTTATTATCAATTGATACGTTTTTCTGGGCGATAGCATGACTTAAAATGAAACATATACAACAGGTCAGTGAAAGTATACGCTTATTTCTCGCCAGCGGTTTCAATTTGCCGCGAAAGCGCTTCGGTCTCCGCTTAATTATGATGATGAAAGAAGTACCAAAATATAAGATTATAAGGCAACCAATAGTGATGAACACAGTGAGCATAGTTAGTTTTCGACATAATTTATCGAATTTCCGAATCCCTGATGCGCGAAACGGGAGTTATTTTATGCTGCCGGGTGAAAATTCTCCAGAATTTCTAATTAGATTCTAATGTCGTTCTAATCCGACTCTATGGTTAAGGCGGCATATTACCGGGCTAATCAGGAAAACGCTTACCTATCCTCAATTCATTTTCTATCCAAAATCAAACCTCTTGAAGAAGTACATTTTGATCCTGTACGGCATTGCCTTAATGCATCCCTGTTCCGCACAGACAGCCGATTCTGCGGCGCTAAGCACGGATAAAAATCTCCGCAATAAAGTCCTTAGCGATATTCAGGACAACCTTGACAAAAAAACGAAAGCTATCGATCAGACGCTTTCCAAGCTGGACAACAAGGTTGATTCCCTCGACCTCGAAATCGCGGCCACCCGGGATGCCCGGGAAAAGGCAGACAAACTATTGCTGCGGGTCCAGGCGCTGGAACAAAAACAACTTGCCATAGAGGAAAATGAATTGTACGTCTATCAGGCTAACTACCAATCAGCAATCATCAACCTGGTCTCCATGGATAAGGAGATTCAGCCCTTGCTGCTCTTCAATTCCGCCAAAAGCTTTTTTTCAACCCTCAACGAGACGGCCGATCCGATGAAATATCCGGGGTATCAGGAATGGTATAAAAAGTTTTATGCCTATATCGAGAAGGAGAAGGACAAAGATCCGGCACTCAATGTTTTACACGATATGGTGCAGATCACCGGCAATATCACCAGCGCCACTCCCATCGCCGGGCCGGTGTGTCAGGCGTTGTTCCTGGGTATCGATTCGTACATAACATCGCTCGGCAGCAAGAAAAAGGATCTTAGGGCCGAAAGTCAGCGGATGTTTTTGCTGACGGCGAAGCTTAGTCAATTCGACTACGATAAGGATCTCATCGAGCAACAATGGGACATTGTGACCAATGATCTCGGGAAGCTGCAAGTTCATTATGATACCATCCTCAATCAAAACCTGGCTCTGCTAAAAGTATCGAAAGAAGAGTACGGACGCCGCTTCGCAAAAGAGACGGACGCCGAGCAACGGTACCAATTCCTGACAGAATTACGGAAAAATGCCTCCGGCCTCGTTACGGGCCGGAAAGCGGCGGATGCAAAAAACTGGAAGCAACCCATCTATTACGAACTGATGGACGTGCAGTCCCTTAAGCTGCGCTTTGGCGAGCTGACTTTTGACATCCGGGGGATCATTTCCCGGTACAACGATCTTGTGTTTAAATATAAGAATGACCCGGAGATCGGGTTAAAAGTTCAGGCGCTCGGCGTCAAGTTGGATGCCATGAGCGATACCTTCGATAGCGCGTTCGATCCTACAGAATATGTCAACTCAGCGACCCGCATGTACCTCGTCAATTGACGCACTCGCCTGCTCGCTGAAATCACACGGCGCCCAACAGGCGCCGCACTTTAAAAGAAGGCCCCGGCATATGCCGGGACCCCTAAACTAAACCCCTGGAAAAGGGTCAATCAGCACACCAAAATCCGTAATTATTTACTTCCTGTCAAGTTAAAGGGGAGGCTGTCCTTATTTAACAGCCTCGCGCCTTTGTGAAACTAGCCCCCTTGTAATTAGTTTTCCTGGAATTTCTTGTAATCCAGCCCCAAATTTTCCAGCAAGCTGACGAACATCCCCCGCGTATTCTTGACATTTCTAATTTCTTCTATTTTGTCGTCCTTCATCGTGATTTCCAGCTCAGCCAATAAACCGTCAACTTTTCTGTTGGTGGCGGGAATTTCGTGCCACCCTTTCATGAGCGCTGGAATCGAGTGAGAATTGGTGCCGGTAATCTTTACTTTTGCTGTTACCTTGTCGCCGTGAGACTTCACATTTTGAATAGTGATCTTCAGATCGGGAATGCCCTGGCGTAGCGACCGAAATGCGGAAATATAAATCGGCCGGTTTACCTCTTTTCCTAATAAAAGCGCTCTGAAATCGTCGGCCAGTATCGTGTTGGCCTTTTCAAACTTGCCACTTTCGATATCGGTAAATACTTCGGTAATTAAGCTATTTGTGTTCATTTTGAAATCTTCTTTAATTGTTAATAAATATAATTCACAAAACACCTTCCCATGTCACTTACTATTTAGGGGATGTGCACATGACTCGCCATCCAGGGTCGGATCGTGAACGGTCTTCCAAGCGAAAGTTAACTTAGTAAAGGAGACAAGATAAAATTACGTCATCGAAGAATTTTAAAGATCATGGCGCAGTCATCATAGCAAAAGTTTAACACGGTTGACAAATTTAGACAGGTAATCGCCACAATCGGTTATAGTACGCAGTTATAACGTTTGATTCTTTGCTGATACTTTCGTCTTTGATTTGGCAGAAGGTTAACGATCTGCCAACAGCTGGCCGTTCGAGCTGAAGATCAGGAGTTTTCTCCCGAGATCACTTTTTGTAACTACGACATGATATTGAGTCTTACCACCCGGCAATTGCAAGATAAATGCCGACATGCCTTTCCAATCAGCGTATTTGGAAGATCTCAGGCTGTCCATGACTAAAGGCGGCAGGCTGTCCCATTGAATTGCCTCCTCTGTGCTGATCCAGTCGCCGGTCGGCGAGAACTTCGCTTCACACTGCGCGCCGTTGATTTTAAAAAAGGCGGCGAAATTATTTATTTTGTCTCTCCACTGCACGCCCGAAGCGTCGGGAAACATTTTATTGAAACTATTTGTAACCTCTGAAGGGGTGGGTCTAACTTGTGCCTGGCAAAGCATGCTGATGATATTTAGACCCAATAGAAATACCCAAAACCTGAAATATTTCATACCCGCGTTTTTGGTTGCAATCGCTCTAAAAAATGTAGCCGCGGCCGGCTGGTGCCGTGTGTTCGTGTGCTACCCCGTTTATAGGAGGCCCACATCAAACCTAAGAAACAGTTATTAAAAGGATATTAGAAAGGGATTAGAAATTTCTTAGAATCGGGGTATGCGGACAGTTTCGGCTCGCCAGCCTAATTGCTAATTCAATTCTAATTCCGCTCTAATTATTTTTTAATCCCCCGGGATTAATTTGAAAAGCGAATCGGCGAATCGAGGCTTGAATCGCCCTGTATAAGATCAACTAAAACTAATGAGTATGAAATTGGCATTCACTGCGGGTTTGATTATTTTGATGATGGGTGGCCTCAGGGCTCAATCGACAGCGGAAGCCAGGAAATTGTTGTATTATGAGCGCTATGACGGGGCCGCTCAACAATTAGAGACACTGCTCAAGGCAGACCCTGGAAATGCTGAGGCCTGGTGGTTGCTTACTCAGGTCTATTTGCATCGTCATCAGCTCCCGAAAATAAAAGACAGCCTGCAACGGATACCGGTATCTATACGTGAACACCCTTTCGCACTTTGCGCGGAAGGGCAGGTCTTTCTTGAACAACAACTTAAGGACAGTGCGGCGGCATACTTCAATAGGGCACTCGCCGTTACCCGGGAGAAAGATCCTGTGATCCTTTCTGCGATAGCCCATGCGCAGGTGGTGGCCGATTCCGGCGATGCCCGGTATGCAATAGAACTGTTAGGCAAGGCGATAAAACGTGAAAAGCATAACCCGGGCCTATACGTAGAGCTCGGCGATGCCTATCGAAAGCTGGGGGATGGCGGCCAATCCTACCAATCCTACCAGGATGCACTGGCTGAGAACCGGCAATATGCCGCGGCGCTCTACAAGACGGGGAAGATATTCGTCACACAGAATAGCCCCGAGCAATACCTGCGTTATTTTAATGCTGCCGTTGCCGCCGACAGCCTTTACGCGCCCGCCTGGTACGAGTTATATTACCACTATTATTTCCGTGATGTCAACAAGGCAATGGATGAGCTGCAACATTATATTGCTGTGTCAGATCCCGGCATTCGGAACGAATATCTGATCACGGACCTGCTGTATGCTTCACGGAAATATCAGGAAGCAATCCACAAGGCGCAACAATTGGTCGGCCAACTGGGTGGAACTTCCGAGCCCCGGTTGTACAAGTTGATTGCATACTCCTATAAGGAGTTGGGCGATTCGACAGATGCGCTGAATTTTATGCAACAATATTTTAAAAAACAATCAGATACGGGATTTGTCGTCAAGGATTTCGAGACCATGGGTCAAATTTTTGATATGCTTGACAGGCCGGATTCGGCAGTTGCGTACTATGTCAAGGCGGCTAACCTGGAAAAAGACAGTATAGAACGCAGGGCCTATGCCAAAAAGATAGCCGGATTGTACAAAAAGCAGGGTGATTATTCCGATCAGGCACTCTGGCTTGGGAAGTACTACCAGGGAAATTCAAAGGCAACCAATCTTGATCTTTTTAATTGGGGCCTGGCCAGTTATATGGCAAAGGAGTATCCGATGGCCGATAGCATTTTCGGCATGTACGAAACAAAATATCCCGATCAGGATTTCGGCTATTATTGGCGGGCCAGGTGCGATGCAGCCATCGATACAGCTATGCAGACCGGGCTGGCTATTTCCCATTACCAAAAGCTGATAGAAATCGTCGGTAACGACACCGCAAACAGAACGAACCGGAGACATCTGATCGAATCCTATGGCTATATTGCGGCGTATAAGGCAAATATGGAAAAGGACTATGCCGGTTCGATTGACTATTTTGAAAAATTGCTGCAACTCGATCCGACCAATTCAGATGCACGGCGATATGTGGAAATTCTCAAAAAAAACCTAAATAAAGCTGAATTGAAGGCTTCGGCAAAAGGCAGCCAAAGTACGGGGCGAGGGGCGGCAAGCAAAATGGCAGGCAATAGCCCGGAGGCACGAGGGGAAACTTCCAAGGCCAATGAATGATCGCGGGCTCGATTATTCACGAACGTTTCGCGGGGCATATGAAATTATCCACACAAATCTTCCTGGGATTTCTCGTCGCAATTTCTATCGATCTTCTGGATTCCTTTGTCAACTATACACTTACTTTGCAGGTGAAGACCGATTCTGACTTCCTGAGCAGATCGGAAGCGATCATCCGAAATTCAAGCGCGTTGAGCAAGGGGATAGTCATTATGGAGAGCGCGTTTCGGGGTTATTTGTTGACAGGGGATGAACATTTTTTAGTCGGATACACTAACGGGTTGCATTCTTTGCCGTCGGTGGCCGAGGAGGAAAGGGGAGACATATCATCGGGGCCGCAGCGCCGCATATTCGATTCGATCATTGCTTTGCATGATAAATGGATAGCGTACGCCAATCAGATCATTTATACAAAAAGGAAGGCTGGTACAGCCGGATCATCGGATGCGCAATATGCGAATTTAATAGAAACGCAGTTGAAGCGAGGGGTCGGCAGTCAGTATAATGATCAGATTGCAGATCTGTTTCGCAAGTTTGATCGAAATGAATATAAAGTTCGTGAGGAACGCCGCCGGGCGTTGTCGGAATCCATTTACAGGACCGACAGATACTCCCTTGTCTTCAGTATCGTGCTGATTGTGGTTGGTGTAAGCATTGCAATTTATTTCGTGTCAAAGATATCGCGCCGTATAGGCTCACTTGTACAGCATGCGCAGCGGATCTCGACAGGTAATTTCACAATGGTTCAGGATGATGCAAGGGACGAACTGAGCAGCGTTTCGAATTCGCTGAATGCAATGTCCGATAAGCTAAGCCGGAATATTAGTGAGCTGGAGAGAAAAAATGCCGAACTCGATCAATTCGCTTATGTGGTTTCTCACGACTTGAAGGCGCCGGTTAGGGGTATCTCGAACGTAGTGCAGTGGATTGAAGAAGACCTGAATAAAGAGATTTCCCCGCGGATGAGAAAATATTTGAATTTCATTTTGGAGCGGATAGAACGGATTGAAGCATTGATCTATGGTCTATTGCAGTACGCACGAATCAGCCGGGATGAGTCGCTAAAAGAAAACGTGGACGTTGCCGCATTGATCAACGATCTCGTGGAGATAATGGTGCCAAAGGACTTCAAGGTAATCGCTAGCGGCCTTCCGGTTGTTGTAACGGAGAAAGTGCTGTTGCAGCAGGTTTTCGGCAATTTAATCAGTAATGCCGCGAAGTACACGCGGCCGAAAAGCGGTAAGATCGTGATTTCCTGTGCCGAAATGCCATCCTTTTACGAGTTTTCAGTTAGCGACAATGGCCCGGGCATCGACCCCATATATCACGAGAAAATCTTCGTGATCTTTCAGACGCTACGGGAAAGGGATGATAAAGAAAGTACCGGTATCGGCCTTGCCATCGTGAAGAAGATCATTGAAGGCAAACACTGCACGATCAAGGTAGTCTCTTCGCCCGGCAAAGGCGCTAGCTTTATTTTTACATGGCCCAGACAATGAATATGAAAAAGAATGTTATTCTCCTTATCGAAGACGACGGGTTAGATGTAATCAGTGTCGAACGCTCTTTAAGAAAGATGGATATGGAATATGAGCTGCATACTGCGTTCAACGGCATCGAGGCCCTGGACATGCTTCGGGGGAGCGCGGGGCGGTCGCCTATGGAGCCGCTGCCCGATCTCATATTGCTTGACATCAATATGCCGAAGATGACCGGATTGGAGTTTCTGAGAGTGCTTCGCAGCGATGATTGTTTGAGTCAAATCAGGGTGTTTGTGATGACGACATCGGGTGAGCAGGAAGATAGAAGGAAAGCGGAGGAGTTAGGAATATCCGGATATCTGATCAAGCCGATGAGCTACAATTCGAGCTACAATCGCGCAGATTCAATGGAGAGTTTTGTGCAGTTTCAAGTTCGTAGGATTTTAAGGGAGCAGAAGAGTGAGGAAGATTAACGACTGATTTTCAGGAAATTAATTTCCTGGCGAATTTCCCGATGGTAAGGCCTTGTACCAGTATAGAAAAAAGGACGATGATGTACGTGATGACAACGAACAGGTTGCCGGACATGTCGGCAGGTATGGAAAGGGCCAGGGCCACGGAAAGACCGCCGCGCAGGCCGCCCCAGGTGAGTACACCAATGGCATTTTTTTCGAAGCAGGTATTGTATTTCAGGAGGCTGATAGGCAGGAAGACCGATACGTACCGCGCCAGCAGGACGATCGGTATAGAGGCGAGACCGAGCCAGAACAGGATAGGCTGGAACGGAATGACGAGCATTTCAAGGCCGATTAGCAGAAAGAGAACAGCGTTGAGCAGGCTGTCGACCAACCCCCAGAATTTATCGATATAGTCGCGCGAAATAGCGCTCGTTGCCGTAACCCGCGTCTTGTTGCCGGTGATGATGCCCGCCACGACCATAGCGAGCGCGCCGCTGACCTGGAGTTTGTCAGCCACCAGGTAGCCGCCCATGACGATGGCCAGGGTGATCATAACCTCGACCTGGTAATGGTCGATGGTCTTGACCAGCAGGAAGCCGGCATAGCCGAGAGCGGCGCCCAGAAGGAGGCCACCGCCTGCTTGTCGCAGGAAGAGGACCACGACATTGGCCGCAGATAAGTGGCTGCCGCCGGCTTCGGCCACCTGGTACATGCAAAGAAAAACGACTATGCCGATACCGTCATTAAAAAGAGATTCCCCGGTAATTTTGGTTTCCAGCGAAGATGGGATCCTTGCCTGCCGCAGAATGCTTAAAACGGCAATAGGATCGGTGGGCGAGATGAGAGCGCCGAACAGCAGGCAGTAGACAAGGCTAAGGGGTTGCTGGAAGGCACGGCAGAGCAGGTAGAGCAGGCCGCCGACGATGGCAGTGGAGATCAGGACGCTGATCGTGGAGAAGGTTAGGACGGAGGCCCTTTCTTCCTGGAGATTGCGCGCGTTGATGTGGATAGCGCCGGCAAAAAGCAGGAAGCTCAGCATGATCTTGATGAGAATGGTGTAGAAGTCGATGCCGCGGATGAAGGCGGTGGCTCCCTCGAAGATACCAGGTTGGATGAGTCCGAGACCGAAGATGGCCAGGGAAGCAATTAGTGAAATGAGCATGACGCCGATGATGTCTGGCAGGCGCAGGAAACGGTAGTTGATATAGCCGAATAGGGCAGCGAGAACCGTAATGACCGCCAAGGCATTATAGAGTTGCATAGGATGTAAAAATAAGGAAAAAAAAGGCGCCTTTTCTTTTCAAACGCTTTCTAAAGCCGGCATTGTTCAACAAGTTGGACAGCCGTATATTTTCACCATAAAGAGGGCCAGGATGGCAAAAATCGCGATGATAAGCACGATGCCGTGTTTTGAGAAGAAGGAAAGGGTGGTCATGGCCAAGAGGGCGATGGAGGCGATCAATGCACCCGCGATGTATGGTTTTAGCACTTCGTAGGTCAACGGTATGGAGGAATAATGGTGCAGGCGAAATGGTTCGGAAAGCGTGCGGATCAGCGCCAGAAAGACGATGACCATGCTGATTCGGGCTAAGCTTGCGGTGTTACTAAGGTGGATTGGCATCGTGGCAATATTTGGATAGGCCTATACCGACGGGAATAAAATTACGATAAATAGGTGGGCTGGGATCATGTCAAAATAAGAAGGGTTCTTTCGCCGGTATCTTAGCCGGACCTTCCTGCCAAAATCTCCGCTTCAATTGAAAGAACCCGAGGGAAGAGTATTTCGTTCTCCAGCCGGATATGCTGTACGAGGTCCGCATCCAACTCGCGCAATTTCAAGATGACTACCTGATGGATAGTGCACGCGTCAGTTGGAAGAAAATAGTTTTGTGTGAGTTTGCGGAAACTCATTAAGACGATCTCCATAATTTCCGTGTCCTTCTCGATAATAGATTCGATTGGCTTGCGGAGTGTACGGACGAATAGGTCGCCGTACGATTCGTTATTATGAAACGCATTGGCAAGCTGTTTAATGTAGGGGAACATGGACTCCTCTTCTTGATCGAGATGAGGGAATAGCTTAAGCAACAACTCCGCAAACTGTCTTTCAAGTTCGCTCAGATTGGGATACTGGTTGACATGGCCAATGACAAATTCCCGCAGCAAATCCTTTGTCAACGGGAGCATTTTCCGTAAATAGGCATGATGAACGTTAACAATATAATCCACCAAAAAATTCGTCTCCCATTCTTCGAAGGTGAGGAGGTTGGAAACCTCATTGTGGCGCAGGGCAGCAATCAGCTCCCCTTCAACAATCCCGTAATCCGCATTGGCCAATTCACAGGCTTTCCTTAACGGCCAAATTCCGGTGCAACAAAAATCAATGTTGTATTTACGGAAGACGTCGGCTGTGCGATAGTCCGAATTCACAATGGCCTTTACAGGCGCATTTTCATGAATAAGGTCCGCTCCGGGAGTTTGCATCATGTTGCAGGGGTTTACGTACAAAAAATACGATACCTTCTGCGATTAAAGGCTGATAAAAATCTGCCCCGGAGTTGATCTTTGTCAGGTGGTCTCCAGCCAGCCGGCCGTAATCTCGAACTATGTTCGGTAGCCGTTTATCATGGATCGAGATGATGAGATGAGCGTACTGCATCCAACAGCACATCGACGTTGATATCCTTTACCGTTTTGAATTTTATGCAATACCCGGTTATACTCGCTTTACCTATTTTTTTCCCGTATGTATTGGCTAAGTATTTTTTATCCTTGATGCCAAGAATATAGACGGAGATTCCGGTGGTGTTCGGGCTCATGCCAATTCGAAAAAACTCTTTCGTTGTCCCATCTGCATATTTTATTGTTTGAATCCCATACCCTATGGTTGGGTTGGAAACAATTTTACCTTTGTCGTTTTTGCCATCCGAGAACCATAATTTACCATCCGGCAACGTTTGAACGATGGCCCGATGCAACTCCTGCATTTCGATCCGTTTTTGTTCGGGTTGGCTGGCGATGAACTTTTTGATTTGTTCCTGTACGTTCATGACGAGGTTTTTAGACAAACTATCACCATTTTCGCTCTCCAGGGGATCCGCTCGATCCGCCGGTTCGCTCCGGCGACCAGGTTATCCTTTCGCCTCCCATAACTCGATCTTGTTGTTTTCGGGATCGAGGATATGGACAAATTTTCCAAAATCCGTATCCTGAATCTCGTCCAGGATCGTAACACCTTCGTTCTTAAGCTGTTCGACGACCCATTCGATATTTTCCACCAGGTAGTTGATCATGAACGGCGCCTGGGAGGGCTCGAAATATTTGGTCGACGCCTTGAACGGGCTCCAGACGGTCATTCCTTTTTTTTCCGGGTCTTCATCCTGGCGCCATTCAAAGCTCGTTCCATAGTCGCTGATCGGCAGCCCAAGGTGTTTTCCATACCATGTCTTCAGTTTATCGGCGTCTTCGGATTTAAAGAAGATGCCGCCAATGCCGGTGACTCTTTTCATATTTTGTTGATTTAGGCGGCAAATTAAGACACCATCGGCAATCGGTAATCATACTTTCGGGTGATTTTGCGTGTTCACCCATAATTTTGCAGCCATACGCCGGAAAATTGCTGTGAGACGAGTAGGGAAGCCTGGCCCTTACCGGTATGTCGCGCTCAACTTTACGAGGAAATTCGGTAAGTTGGTGCTGAAACCGGGAAAACCGGAAGAAGCGGACACTGGTCTCAATACTCCACAGCCATAATATAAAACCCGATCATATGCGAAATCTAGTCTATGCCATCAATCTTACTGCAGATGGCTGTTGCGACCATACCAAAATAGGTGGCAGCGATGAAATCCTCGATTATTTTACCGAACTCATGCTCGACTTTGACTTGTTTGTCTATGGTCGAATAACATTTGATTTGATGGTTCCCTTCTGGCCGGACCTAGCAAAGAACCATTCCGGACCAACAAACCCCGCCAACGAATTCGCAAAAAAATTCGACTCGATCCGCAAGCTTGTTTTCTCCCATTCGCTGGACAACTTAGCAGACGAAAGGTCTAGAATTGCCCATGGAAACCTGGAGGATGAAATCCTCGCCGTCAAAAAAGAGCAGGGGAAAAAAATCATGGTCGGCGGTGTAGATCTTCCCGGCCAACTGATCGGGCTGGGCCTGGTAGATGAGTTCTATTTTGTCCTTCATCCTATCATCGCGGGAGATGGGAGACGGTTGTTTACAGGCGTTAACCTCGCGGAGCGCTTGAATCTCAAATTAGCCGATACAAAGGTCCTTCCCTCCGGGTGTATCGCGCTTCACTACCTGAAACCGTGACAAACACACCAAAATTGACGTAAATGAAGCTGCAACTGCTAATCGGTGCGATCACCGCTGCCAACGTCTGGGTTTTCTCCCCATCGGGCGTATATACTATTCCCAAACCGCTGCAGGATACCGGTGCAGTCGTTGGGAAAAGGATCTTCTACGCCATTTGTAATACTTGCCACAAGGACTCAGGAGTCGCCCTCGCCCCTTCCCTATCTATGCTGCAGGCAATGAGCGCCAGGGCCGTTTTATTTGCGCTGGAGAAAGGTAAGATGAAGCTCCAGGGGGCTACTTTAAACGACGGGCAGCGCCGCGCAGTCGCCGAATGGGTGGCGAAGGCGAAAATCAATAATTATTCCTGGCCGTCCAGCGCTTTTAAAGCGGTGACCGCCAGTTCGCTCGCCCCGCAACCAGGTGACTACAGCGGCTGGGGTGGCAACCTGGAAGCCACCGGGTTTAAAAATGCCGCCGATGCCGGGATTACGCCGGCAAACCTGAAGAAACTTTCGCTCAAATGGGCTTTTGGCTTCCCCGACGGAACGATCATCCGCAGCAAACCTGCCATTGCCGGCAATTGGCTTATCGTGGGCAGCCAGTTCGGTGAACTTTACGCGATTGACCGTAACACCGGGAAATTGGGCTGGATCTTCCATGCCAGTGCAGCCATCCGCGGCGCCATTGTGATTGCGCCCGGAGCTAACGGGCGTGTGGTCTATTTTGCGGATTATTCCACCAACGTCTATGCAGTGGACATCACCTCCGGCAAACAGATCTGGAACCAACGAGCGGGCTTCGACCAACTTTCTTCCACCACCGGCTCGGTGGCCGTCTCTAACGGTAAAGTATACGTCCCGATCAGTTCACTGGAGGTGGCTTCCGCGGCATATGGAACATATCCCTGCTGCATCAGCTCCGGTGGCGTCGTGGCCCTCGACGCCCTGACCGGGAAAATCGCCTGGGTTCACCGTGTCCTGCCTCCCGCCACGTTGAGCGGCACGAACCGCAAGGGGAAACCCACTTATGGGCCTTCCGGTGCGCCCGTCTGGTGCAGCCCGACGGTCGACCGACAACGCGGCCTGCTATATATCGGCACAGGAGAGAACTATTCCTCCCCTTCCACACCTACCAGCGACGCGATCCAGGCGCTCGATCTCCATACCGGCCGGGTAGTATGGAATTTCCAGGGCACGACCGGGGATATCTACAACCTTGCCTGTCCGGTCCTGAATAATTGTCCGCCCACGCCGGGCCCCGACCTGGACTTTGGCATGGCGCCTATTCTGCTTCATGGGCCTCTTGGGAAGGACATGCTGCTGGCCGGTCAAAAATCGGGGGTCGTCTATGCGCTTAACCCTTCGAACGGCCAGATAATCTGGAAGACAAGGGTTGGAAAAGGCGGCGCCCTGGGTGGCGTTCATTGGGGAATGGCGACCGACGGGACCAAATTATATGCCGCCAATGCCGACAATCCGCTGGCATTGGACCGCAGAGACAGCAGCATCCATGCGGCTCCGGGGATCTATGCATTGGACGTCAAAACCGGCAAAATCCTTTGGTATACCGCAAGCCCGCCCTGTCAAGGGGAGAAAAGCTGTATGGCTGTCAATTCCGCGGCCCCGGCGGCTGTTCCCGGACTGGTTTTTGCCGGTGGCCTCGACGGTCATATCCGCGCCTACCAATCCGAAAACGGCGCCATCGCCTGGGATTATAATACGGCCGTTCCTTGCACAACGGTCAACGGGGTAAGCGGCGAAGGTGGCGCGATCGATGGGCCGGCGCCGGTGATCAGCCGCGGTATGCTGTTTGTCAACAGCGGGTATGGGATGTTCGGGCAAAAGCCAGGGAATGTCTTGTTGGCATTTACTGTACGGTAATCATCACCTTTCGGTTTCGATAGTTGGCGGCCGGATTGTTGGGCAGTACCGGATCGCTCTCCTGGAGATACCGGATATCTATCCGCCCGCGGCTGACCCCCTTGCTACGCAGGTAACGGGCAACCGCCCGCGCACGAACCAACCCGACCTCCGGATCTTCCGTTTCCGTCATGCTGTTGCAAATGTGACCCACAAGCGAAATACGAACATTCGGGTTTTGCAGTAAAATCGCCGCTACATCGTCGAGATGCGTCTTCATTATATCGGGAATGGTTGTCTCCCCAAGTGCGCCGAAAATGACCGGAGCCTTGATGATTTTCGTTTCGTAATCGCCAAGGGCAGAATCCGCGGGATTGGTTCGCTCCGCTTTTGGCCGGGATCTGGAAACGGCCTTCGCGCCGGCGGGCCCAAAACTCACCCGCAGCTGTACGCCATATGAAAGCAATGTCGTCTGTCCGGCGATCGGCATCTTCAACACGCTGTTCGCCTGAATCTGCGAACCGCCGGTAGAGCTGTACGTGACCAGTGGCATGCTGTCGCCGGCGGATTTCAGCGTGGTCAGACCATAATCGAGATACACTCCTGTATAGAAGCGCGAACCGCGCGACAGCCGGAAACTCAGCCCGGTAGATACACTCAGAATGGCCGCCGGTTTCAATTCCACCGTCTGCGTGGAAGTCCAGTTCGTGTAAGTACCAAAGCCATGCTGCGGCAGGTTCGAGACCTCGATATTATAGTCCGGATAGTATCCGGAAAGACTGAGCTGCCGCGCGGATTGATGGATACTGGCGGTCAGCGGGAACAAGGCGCGGCCGCCCAGGTCGAAGTACCATCTCGTTCGGGACCCACCGGTTTGATATTGCAACAGGAGCGGGATACCGGCAGCAATAAATTCCTGCGTTTCCTTGTATCCCGTCGCCTTCACGTTGTACAGGAAGGCCGAGCCGGCGTCGTCGACCTGGCCGGAATTGTATACTGCGCTGTCCCCCAGGCTGGCCTGCGTACGGTAGAACCCTCCTGATAAGCCGGTAAGCAAATGCAGGTGCCGGCCTAACCTGAAACCATAGGTCAGCCCGAACGAACCCGCCGGCAATTGCTGAACCGTGCCGTTTTGCAGCGTGTATTGCATCCCCTGCAATCCGCCGCTCAGCTCGATACCCAGCTCCTGTGCGCGGGAACGCGCGAAGAGGATCGAAAGAACGACGGCTAATGCTATGGATTTACGGTTCATTTGGGTTTAGTCTACTAATACGTTTACACTGGCCCTTGCTCCATTCGCCAGCTGCAGGGTGATAACATAAATACCATTTGCAGAGGGCATGGCAAGCTGCATGGACGGCTGGACCGAAGTTACCTGCTGCAGCACTTTTCCGGAAAGGTCGAGGATCTGCAATACTGCCCCCTGTAACGCGGCGCTTGAATAATTGCAGGTAATGGTGGCCATTTGACCCTTGCCGATCGGATTTGGTTGTACCTTAATCCCCCCTGGTATGGCCGAGCCCGGACTGATGCTAAGCGTGCAGCTTTGCACTTCCTGGCCCTGGTTGTTTGTCGCTATGACAAAGTATTGACCATCCAGCGTAGGCGTTTCACTATAATAGGGTTGCGTCGCTCCCGCAATCAGCGTGTCATTCTTGTACCATTGCCACGCGACGTAATCTCCGCTGCTGTTGTCGAAGAAGATCGCGTCATTCCAATGCTGCGAAATAAGCGAAGTAGCCTCGTATAGCAACGTATCCCCAACAGGCGGAGCGGCCGTATGATTGGCATCTCCGGCCTGGTGTGCGGTGACGACAGCCGTCCCCGGATGCAGTAAGGTTAATACGTTCCCTGATACCGTGGCGACGGTCGGGTTGGATACCGTATAGGTGACCGGAAGACCGCTGCTGGCCGTGGCATTTAGCAGCACCTGCGTGGATGAATTACAGCCGACGATCAGGCTTTGATTCCAGCTTATTTCTTGCGAGCCGATCGTAATCGTCAGGTTGTTTCCGGTGTACCGGATCGTATAGTTGCCTCCCGCGCTGAGGCTTCCTATTGTAATAGGATAGACGCCGACGTTTTCACCGGCGGCCCTGCTCAAATTGCCGGTAAAAATGCTGGAGTTGTCGCCGTTGACGTAACCGCTGGCTACATAAGTAAATGTCGGATCGGGATCGCCGAATTTTTTTGTTTCTGCATTGGCGACTACGTTCAGGAAAGCCGGATTGATGGTGAGAGTTCCCGCGTTGTAGGTGATAGTGTAGTTCTGATCGACTGCGCCCGAAGCGGTGATCGGATAGGCTCCCGCGCCGGAAGCGGACGTGGCTGTCGTGGTGACGGTTGGCGGCGTTGGCATTCTGGAAACATTGTCTCCGTTAACGAAGCCGCTGTAGGTTGCGGAAAGCGCCGGCACCGTGCCGCCATAAGTCATCGTCTGGTTGTTAGCCGTTATGGTAAGTGGTGCGGGAGTGATCGTATAAACGCCGGTGGCATACTCTATCACATAGTTCGGGTTGACCGCGCCGGATGGAGTCAGATTGTAACTGCCCACGGGTGAGCCCGCAACCGCCGAATTGGAAACGGTAGGTTGAACCGTCATACTGCTGGGGCCGTCTCCATTGACAAAGCCACTGTAACTGACCGTTAGTGAACCGCGGGGTACGAGGGGGGCACCATAAACGCTGCTGGCCGGGTTGGCCGTGATCGTCAGTACCGCCTGGGCGACGGCCAACGTGCCGTTGACATAGATAAAATTATAATTGGGTGACACTCCGCCATGAGGCGTGATCGGGTACCCGCCTGCGGGCGAGTTGACCGTGGCGGTCGTCGTAGCCGTGGGCTGCGTTGTCAGGTTGGAGGCGTTGTCGCCATTTACGAAGCCGGAATAGCTTACGGTCAGCGGCGGGATTGGACCGCCAAGCGGCATGGCTTTGTTATCCGCGGTGACGGTCAGGCTCGCCTTGCCTACGGTCATCGTTCCCGCCTGGTATGATATGGTGTAGTTCGGGTCCACCGCGCCGGTTGCGGTAATGGGATAGGTCCCGGCAGGGGAAGCGGCGGTGGCGGATGTGGTGGTGGTGGGTTGCGTGGTCAGATCGGTAGCGTCGTCGCCGTTCACAAACCCGGTATAGGACACGCTGAGGGACGGAACGGACCCGCCGTACGTCATGCTCGCACTATTCGCCTTGATCGTCAGCGGAGCGGGGTTGATCGTATAGGTACCGATAACATACTGGATGATATAGTTGGAATTGACTGCGCCGGAAGGCACGAGGTTGTAGTTCCCTGCCGGTGAGCCGGGGGTGGCCGAATTGGTGACCGTAGGCGCCACCGTCATGCTGGACGGGCCATCTCCATTGACGAAACCGCTGTAACTGACCGTCAGGGACCCGGCGGGCACCAGCGGTGCACCATAGACGCTGCCGGCGGGGTTGGCGGTGATTGTCAAAACCGCCTGCGCGACCGTCAGCGTGCCGTTGACAAACGTGAACGTATAGTTGGGAGATCCACCCCCATGCGGTGTGATCGGGTAGCTACCGGCGGGAGAACTTGCCATGGCTGTCGTCGTGACCGTGGGTGCGGGGGCAAGGCTGGAAGCATCATCCCCGTTGACAAACCCGCTGTAGCTGACCGTCAATGTCGGGACCGGGCCGCCGAGGGGCATCGATTTGTTGTCGGCCGTAACCGTTAACGGGGCCTTGCCGATGGACAAGGTCCCGGATTTGTAGGTAATGGTATAGTTGGCATCCGCGGCGCCCGAGGCGGTGATCGGATAGTTGCCGACAGAGGAGGCGGAAGTAGCCGTGGTCGAAACGGAGGGCGGTGTGGTCAGGTTGGCGGCGACATCCCCGTTGACAAAGCCACTATAGGTAACGCTCAAGGATGGGATGGCCGACCCATACGTCATGCTGGCATCGTTGGCGGTGATCATCAGGGGCACCGGCTTTATGGTTAGCGTGCCGGCAACATAGCTGATGGTATAGTTTGCGTCCACTGCGCCGGAAGGCGTAATCGGATACGACCCGACCGGAGAGTTAACAGGTGCGGTGGTGATGGATGGTGGGGTAGTGAGACTGGAGGCATTGTCTCCGTTTACAAAGCCACTATAGGAAACATTGAGGTTCGGTAACGCTCCTCCATAGTTCATGTTTGCATCGTTCGCCGTAATGGTCAGGGCCACCTGGTCAACGACAAGCGTATAATCCTGCGTTCCTGTAACGGGTGTCGGATTCGAGTTGTCAACGGCCATAACCGTAAAGGAATAACTGCCGGCTGCGTTGGGTTTTCCGTTTATCGTCCCGGTGTTGTTATCCATGTTCATTCCGGGCGGTAAGGCCCCCGCGGAAATAGAAAAAGTATAGGGCGCAGTACCGCCGGTGACCGACAGCATTTGATTGCCATAGTTGGAACCATATACGGCGTCGGGAAGTGTCGTGGGTGAAATGACAAGCGGCTGGCCAAACCCCAGGGTGCCCAATCCGGTCAAAAGCGTGGTGACAATTAAAGCCTTCAATACCATAATGCAAACCGTAAATTTCGGATATAGGGCGGGCGCGTTGGTTTTGCCGGATGGTGGGGGTTAAAGATACACATTTTTACGTCAATGGGAGCCATATGGTTGCCCCCACTCCGATTGGCGGTTCGGCCAGTTTGCTAATTTTATTGGTTAATGAATAGGCGTGGCCGACCACGTGGTAGTAATCGGGCCCCCGGTACCGTTTTGACCGTTGTTATACAACCCCGCCTGCGGTTCATCTTTAGCAACAAAAATAACTCCGGATGGATAGCCGGGTACTTCGTCGCCGCCGAAAGAAGAGGAGGTGCCGTCGAGCAAATTGATGAGCGTCCAATATGGAAGGTCAGTCCCTTCGTGAGCAAGGGATATGGCGACCGTATCGCCATTGCCTAATATTGCCAACGCACCCACTACGTTGGTCAGACCGATGCCATCGCTTGTCCAGGTGGCCTTTATGTTCCCGACCGTTCCGGAAGAAGGCACTTCATTCGGCGGATAGTTCTGATAGTTCCCGACAGTTACCTTCCCATCCTCCACATCGACCTGGAAACGGGCGGAATCCCAATAGACATCGCCGATCAGATCGCTGGTATTGTCCCACTGGAGCGTTACAAATACCGAGAAGGACAATTTTCCCGGTTCGAGGAGGATGCCAGTGAAGGCAATGAACTTGTTGGTTTGCAAGACTTGCTTTCCTTTATTCCAGCCCTTGACGTCTGTGCTGACAGCACCTGACACCTGGACCGTCCGCTCTTTATCGATCGTGGAGGGGGCGGTAAATGTCTCGGTGCTTTCGGACCCCGAAAGGGTTCCGTCCTGGGAATTGCCGCCCGGCACTCCGTTGACCGACCATTTGTCGACGGACCCTGGGGGAATGGGTATCGCGGAGGGTAAGGCTGACATTCCAAATTCCCCGGAACCGTTTGGCGTGAGGTCGCCCTGGTCGGTAAGGATTACCATCCCGAGATCGGCGACTTGCCTTGGTGTTACAGAGGGTGGTGCGGCGAAAAGGTATAGCTGGCTGCCGAGTGCCCAGAAACTGAAATGACCGATCGAAAGACTGGCCGTTTTTGCGGACGTGTCGAGCGCCCGATTTTTGAAATCGGCTTGCCAGACACCGACGCTATCCTGGTAGGCAATGTAAAACAGCGAGGGGTCGGTGCCATTGGCGTCTGTCGCCGTATAGTGAAAGATCAGCGTGACAGGTACGCCGAACTTCGATCCATCGGGCATAAAGTGATAGGCCAGGCCACTGCCATTTGGCGCGGTGTTGGTAGCGGGCTGGATGGTAATATCGGTATTCGTCGTCAGGGCATTTGCAGGGAAGTCGAGCTCTACGCGGCCATCGGCGCTGAGTACCGTTCCACCAGCTGGCCCGATCGTCTTTGTTACCGGCGTACCGGTCGGCACGCCCACCGCTGTTTGGGCAGGTGGTAGTTTGGGAATGGTAATGGGTGCTGTACCCGACTGCGACTTCTTGCATCCGTTCAATAGTATAAGTATGCCTGCTGCAAACAAAATACGGCGCATCTTGAGGGGTTTTTGCCAAGATAGCACCGATATTAGTCCGGGGCAATAGAACAAAAGTTAGGTATTTCGGGTGGTGCCGACACTACCGTGGCTCGGACCGCAACGAAAATTGGCTGGCGGTGGTGGCGGGAATCCGAACCGCCCCCGCCGAGTCAGCGGTCACCGTTCTTATCCGTTTGCCATCCGCATATAGTCCAAAAACAGCTCCGGGCGCCTGCTGCCGAAGGATATACGTCGCAGGATGGATGGCAGCCCCCGGGACAGGCTGCTCCCACTCCATACATTCCCGCCGCCAGTTATTAACGGACAATGGAAGCGGACCGTCAGATATGGCCTGCAAAGCGGGCTCCGGGCTGTCGCCCGGGAAAAAGAAGAGCGTGTCCGAGGCAGTAGCGTATCCGAACGGCTCCGAACATGTCAGGGTAAAACGTCCGTTGCCGACGCTTGAATGACCCGAATCCAGCCTGATCGTCAGTCGCGCGTTCCTGAAGTTGTAGCGGATCGCGGTACCGGCCAGATCCGGCGTAATATGAGGTTCGAGGTAGAGCCGGTTGTAGCGGGGATTGACGCCATAGACCGATTGATAGAGACCGACGATCGAAAGGCTATTCCCGGACAAAATATCATCACCCAGGCCGTTCTGGTGCAGCCGGCCATACCGTTGAAAGGCGAGGCCGTCCTGGCTATACTGGTTCAGGACATTCCGGATATACTTGACCGCCAGTTCGGGCTTATAATGTGCATAGGCATTGACTGCCACCGACCCCCAGGAAAGGAACAGGTCGCCGTTCTCGTAATTCGGAAAAGGAAATTGCCAGTCGTTGCCTTCGCCCGGTGCATAGGTCGTCATGCAAAGCGGCCAAAAGAAAAGTCGTTCCCGCTGCATCTGCGACTCGATCGTATCCAGGATCAGGGACGAGCGACGCCGGTCGTCACAGATACCATACGCAATGGCCATAAAATTCACGGGCGTCACGGTGTTGCGTCCGTGCGCCGAGCCATCTTTATCGCGCCAGTGAATATAGCAATGCGCTTCTTCATCCCAAAATCCGCCTTCGGAAAGCGGCCGGTTAAAAGCAGATTTGAGTTTCGCCGCGAAGGCTTCATAGTGTTGGGCTTTCGTGGAGTCCTTCAAGAGCCGTTCGATCGCAGCCCACTCTATCAGCGCATGGTATAATTTGGCGTTAACAAAGGCGTTTTCATAGGACGCCCAGATGATGTCGATCCAATCGCTTCCACGCCGCTGTCGTTCATTGTCTGTCATCATCTCGACAAGGCCGTTCCCGTCGAAGTCCCTGGCCAGGATCCAGTCCAGGGCTTTTTCACAGGTTTGCTGCTGGCCCCTTAACCAGGTCTTGTCACCGGTCAGGTCGAAAAGTTCCGCAACATTAGTAACGAAGTCGGGATTGGCGTCCAGGAGGTAACCCCACTGAGCTTCGTAGAAACCCTCCCTGGTGCTCTGTCCGGGCATCATATCCTCGTCCGTATAAGCCCACCGGGCGATGACACGCCCATCGGGCCGAATAGCATGATCCCGGTAGAAGTCGAGGCAGCTTTGGTAGCCCTTCAGGTAATGTGGATCATCGATGGCCAGTCCGAGCTGGGCGATATATTGTTCATGCAGGCAAATTGGACCGTAGGGGGTATGCCAGCTATTGCCGCCGAAGAGCAGCGAGTCGATCACCCCGATCCGTGCTATCGTGTTCAACACCGCGGAAATTCGGGATCCATCCATCCCGACAAATTTTCCCCGGCCGTACCGCTCGTTGACGTCAAAATATTTTAGTGTGATGCGTTGTTCGGCCGAGCCCGCCGCCTGGTCAAACGATGCCCATACCTTGGTCTTGCCGCGGATGAATCGCCTCCGGTTCGTCCCACTATCGTAGCGCGGAAGCATTTCACGGTCAGATACGGTGATGCCATACTCCAGCCTGTCGTCCGCCGCCCGCGTATACTTCATGGCCACCGGCCTGCCGGCGGATTCGACGGCTACGTCGAGCCCGTTGCCGGTCTGGCTATTCCAGAAGCAGGAGGTGTTGGTATGCACGCCATAGGTACAAAGCCGTTCGTTGAACAGGTAGAACCATGCCAGGCCGCCATAACCCTGGTAAGCTCCATCCCAAACGTCCATGCCGTTAAAGCGAAAGACGGGAGTGGCGGATTCGTCGATCTTTAGGGCCCGGGGATAGCTGCGTTTGATCGTCCATTGGATGGAACTGTCATTCCAGGTAAATATCCATCGTTCGCGTACCGAAACCCGATCGTTCCCAAATGAAATCCCGTCGACGGTCAGCGAATTTGCCTGCCGGCTAACCCTCGGGGCTGTCTGAAGTTCCAACGACGAATAGTGGCGGTCATCGATAGTCACGTTAGTGCATGCCCCTGCGGTGTCATCAATCAGGAGTTGGCCGTTGGCTGTCATAGAGGTAATGGACGTGCATCTGCCGATCCGAAGATTGAGGCGGAGCTTGCCGGAATTAATGGTGAACGATTGCTGGGCATTGGCCAGGAAAGTGTAGATCAGTATGGGCAGGAAAAAGCACAGTCTTCCAGGTGACATGTTCCGGTTTTGCGGAAGATACCTACAATTTGCCGAAAAATGACCGGCTTAGTCCACGCCGAAGCAAAAGAGGATAACCCCGCCGTTGGCCGAGGCCATCCCAGTTTGCTGGACCAGGAACGCATATTCACCGGGCGCCAGCTTCTTGTCGATGACAATCTCGAAATAGCCGTCGCGCACCTTTCGGAAGCTGGTGGTCAGCACGCCACTTGAAGTCGATTTCTTATTGAAGTAGCCGCCGCCTTTGGCCATTACGACTGCTCGCTGGTCATGCGAGACATCCATCCTGTAGAGCGCAATTTGGGAAGGGTTGAGACTGCCAAAGCCGTTGAACATATTCGGGTCCATCCCGCTGGCGCGCATCGCGGAGTCGCCTGCGCTGCCGCTGGCAAAACTACCACCGTTCCCCGAGCCGGTATAAATAATGAACGAATAAGGGTCCATGTTGGTGAACCGGACCGGCGATTGTTTGGCTTCCACATCGTATTGCATGCTGCCGCCACCCATAAAACTATTCTTTTGGTGAATTTGCGAGGAGGCCTTTTCCAACCGGGTCAGTTTGCCGCTGTCCTTTCGCAAGGCATAGACTTCGTTGTTGAAATCGGGATTGGGATAGCTTTGCGCGGAGGCGGTCATGCCGAATCCGATGGCGAGGGTGATAGTGAGTATCTGTTTCATAAAAATCGTGTTAGTAGATTATTTGCTTTTTCCGCCGAAGATCCAGCCGGCAAAAAGCTGCACGACGTTGTTCTTTGCCTGCGCCGAACTGAAGGCAGGGGCCTGGCCGGATCCTAGTGAGGAATAGATTTTGTTCAATCCGATATTGTAGCGGGCGCCGATCAACAGGCCCGCCACCGGATGGATCTCCACGCCGGCGCCAAAGCCATAGTCGTATTTGTTGTAGAAGCTCATGATATTTCCATACGGCATGGCGGCGCCGGCCCCCATTCCGCCGGGGGAAGAAGACGCTGAACTGTCCGCTTTGGCGTTTAACAGGTACGCCAATTGGACGCCTACCTGTAGCGTTACGAAGCGCGTGATATTTATCGTCATGAACTGTGGCAGGACGATATAGTTCAGGTAGACATTGCCGGTGGTCTCGCCGGAATTAAAACTATATCCTTGCCGGGAAAAAAGGATCTCGGTGCGCGATCCGATGATGCCTCTGGAATGGGGTGCGAGGAAGATCCCCGCATTAAAACCGGAACGGCTTCCGCTGTTGATGTCGCCCGCGCCGCTGACGTTGGCGAAATTAAGTCCGCCCTTGATCCCGATGCCCAATTGGGCCTGGAGGAGGAAGGGAAGGAGAAGAGTGAAGAGGGTGATGAGTATACGCATAAAAATGAGATTTACGGTTTGCGGGTGATTCGGGTGATAAGGATGGCAAAACACCGGGTTATTTATCCAGCATCTGGCGGAAGGCATTGATGTCGAGATTCTGTTCCATGCTTTCCTTAAAGAATTTATCTACGCGGCAGCAAACATTCAGGTCCGGTGCATGCGGCCTCAGGACGCCGCCACCAGGCCCTTCCCCGTCATTCCAACCCCAGACCACGATCATAAATTGCGGAAACCATGGCGTTTGCTGCGGCCGGAAATAATCTGCATTGGAAATGACGGGTGCGCAGCCGCCCTCCTGTTCGGTGTAGAACCGGGTGAACTCCTGCAGGTTTTTAACATAGGCAGTTTGCGCCAGGTCGTCCTCCGAAGCGCCGGAAAGGTAATCGTCGATCCGCTTCAGCTTCGGTTCATAGTGGCTCTGCCAATAAGGAAGAACCTGGCTTTTCTGCTGCTCGTTCTTTGCATATTTCAATGCATTGGCAATCCCCCTGGCCTCTTCTCTTTGGAGTTTGCCCTTCAGGCTGATCAGGTATTGCTTCCTGGTGAGCATGGTCAAGGGGAATTGCCCGTCGCGGGAAATAACCACGAATTGCTGGTTCGCCCGCACCAGGCTGGTCTGATACAGATCGGCATCTCCTATCCTGCCGACACGCGGGGCCATCAGCGCAACATAATAGCGGCCGACATGAAGGGACGTATCGAAATATAGCAGCCCCCCATAGGTGTTAAAATGTACATCGAAACCGCCATCGGTTTCATCATCTACGCCCAAATGCTGGAGATCCGGGTTGCAAAACAAGTGATAAACGCCGGCAGTCATGTTGTACCCAAAGACGCCGCTTTTGCCGGGTACGGTGAACCCGATATCATGACCCCATTTTACTTCCATGCCTTTCGGATCGGGCCACGCGGCCTGAACCAAGCGGAATGCCTTGTCCATCCGCACATCCATCTCATGTTTTTGAGATTCTGAAAACTTGCTCTCCATACCGGTGATGACATTGTCGCCTTCCAGTTTCAGCCATTTGCCTTTGATGGTCATCAATTCATCCTGCGAACAGGGCGCGGCCTTTGCCGCAGATTGCGCCTGTACCGGCAGGGGGACAAAGGACAGCAGGGCTACCAGCCAGCGCAGGACGCTCGGGGTGATCTCCATATTAGTGGGATTTGGAATTGACGTTGAACATTTTTATATTCTTATTCACCTGCTGTTCCGGATCGAGACCGAAGATGTTTTTGCTGGCCCAGTCGGAGACATAGGTGACGATCTTTCCGTCGCCATGAAATTCCAGCCCGGAGTTAATACCAAAGCCCCAGCCAAAGGAGTTCTTTCCCCCGAGAAAATCGGGAAGGTTGACCTCACCGTCCCATTTCATTCCCCAGTCAGCCGGCTGATCGCCGCCAAAAGTGATATAAGTGCCCATGGAGGCGCCGACCGATGCGGGGAGAAACTTTTTGACATACTTGTTGCCCTTATAGGATTTGTCAAGGCCGGCGCCGAGGGTGACGGTCGTGGAACCTGCGGCCGTCTGTTTGATGGTGAGACCAGCTTCGCCGGGAAGCTCGAATTTGACCTTATATTCTTCGCAGGTAATGTCGAAATCGGCGAAGTTTTCCACTTTATCGTCAGGCCCCTTTTGCTCGGACGGGTCCTTCTCCAGACCCACCTTGATCTTCGCGGACAGCGGACATTTCCCTTCCACCACTTCCAGTGAATCCGATTCTTTTTTGGAGTAAGTGACAGGTGAGGCGCAGCTGAGAAAGGATGTTCGGTTCAACTTCAGCATCATAGACAGCCATTGGTCTTTCATCGAAAGGAACATCCGCCGGTAGGAATGGTCGTCGACAGAGGCGAGATACGACCAGTAGGCGTAGTCGTTATAGTAGTCCTTGGTCTGCTGGATCCATTGTTTTTGCCATTCTTCCGTGACTTCTGCCAATTGCGGGAGATATTTGTTGTGAACGGCATTGGCCGCCTTGCACATATCCGATTCGAGATTCATGTCCGCGTTGCCCTCGCCAGCCTTGTCTCCCCGGGCCACAAACGGTTTCATCTTCTGCTGGAGTTCGTCATCGTGTTGCTTCATCAAATCCTTTATCCGGTCATTGTACTCTGAGTCTACGTGAGCCAATTTGTGTTGTATCCGGTCGCTCAGGTCCTCGCCAAGATCGCCGATCACCGTCAGCGCAAAGGATCCGAAAGGACGAAGGGGCGCTTTGCCATTGTGAATTTTTGTCATCATATCGTTGGCGAGGTTGTTCTTTATGTACGTCTCCTCCACTTTCATTGCCCGGTTATTGGCCTGCTTCATGGCTTCGATCATGTTGGCGTATTCGCGATATTCGACGATGAGCGGCCTAACGTCCTTCACGTTCTTGACCTGCGGCAGCAGCGGAGTTTTGTGCGGACTGAAGTAGTCATGCTGTTTGTACCGCTGCTGGATCAACTGCATGATCCGGGCGTCCGGTTTGATGGATTTGAGCATCGTCCATGCGTTCCCAATATAGCCGCCGCGAAGGGCGTTCTCGCAGTAGGTGGCGGCCTTCGACTTATTGCCGCTGGTATAGGCCAGGCAGGCAAGGGCAAAGTTGGCATTCGGATGATACGGACTTGGGCCCAGGCACTGCAGGAGATAATAGGTGGCCTTTTGCGCGTCGCCCAACAGGATATAGGCCTGGCCGAGATTGTCGTTGATCGTGGAATTGCCGGGGTCTGCCTCCCGGACATAATCCAGGATCGGCACGGCCTCGTAAGGCAGGCCGCACATCGTGAGGATCCCGCCGAGGTTGTTGACCGCGGTGCAGTTGTCCGGGTCGTGGTTGGCCGCCGTCAGCGCGAGCTCCAACGCCCTGTCCTTGTTGCCCGTAAGCCAGGCGAGGACTGCGGCTTTGTCGATCGATTCGGCATCGAAGCCCGACATGGTGTCGGCCAGCTCGCCCATAGACTGCATGGCGGTGAAAATCTTTTTCTTCATGTTTCCAAGAAACGCCACCGCCTGGGGGCGTGTCATGGGCTGCGCGGGGATGGAAGCGAGGCCCTTTTCGTTTCGTGGCGGAATTTTCAGACCCGAGAGGAAGGCGGTATCGGGCTTGTTGCCCAATGACATCAGCGCCGCGGGGTTAGAGGCCAGCTGCGCCATGTTTGGCGGAAGACCGGGCGTACTTTGCGTCGTGCCCGCCTGATTTGCCTTCATCATCGCTTTTAGCTTGGGGTCCTTCATGATCGAATCGATCTTGCGTTGCGCCTCGGCAAGGACCCTGGCTTGTTGCTGCTGTTGTGCAGTCGTGGTCTGTGAAACGGCGCCCTTCATCAGGCAGCACGCGCACAAAACCAGCAATAGTATTTTTCTCATGTGTATCATTTTTTTTCCAGGACATCGTTCTGCCAACCCAGGAATAATTTGTCGGGCGAGTTGTTGCCTTTCTGCAACCCCAGACCCGACATTGCAATCCGCGTCGTCACGCCGGTGGAATAGCTAAACACGATGGAATGATCCCTGATCTCGTAAGTCCCCTGCCCCTGCTGCGGCAGTGCTTCATTACAGGTGGTGGGCGTATGCTCAGCCCGGCAGATGACCCCATTGTCCTCGAACCTGCCGTCGGCGCTCAAACGGATACAGGCACCGCCGTTATATTCGCACCAGGCGCCTTCGAGGCGGATATCCTCCATAGGCGCCATTCGTTCGAAGGGCCGTTGGGACCCACTGATAGTCGATATCAATTTGCCATCGCGAATCGTGAAGGGGATGGTCTGCCAGGAGGATATCTTCATGACTCCCGAGCCATCCTGCCAGGTGTAGGTTCCCCAATGATCAGGATGGTTGGCAGCTTCCGAGAAAGTATTGATGTTCGCCAGTCCACGCCGGGGCCATTCTCCGCCATAATATACCTGGCCATTGTCGAATAAGATGATGACGGTTGCGTCATACTTACCCGGCTGGTTGGTGACGAAGGAACCGGGTATATAGGCTACCCCCGACCAGACGCCGGAGACGCCTGTATTGGTGATCTTGCCACGACGGGTCGGAGGCTCCGTCCAGTCGTCAAATCGCAAATCGAAAAAGAAATCGTCGATCACCGGTCCATAGGTCCACTTGTACGCCGTCGTTGTCCCGTAGATACCGCATTTGTAGTCCTTGCTGATATACGCGACACGTTCAATGCGCCCATTGACTTTTGCGAGGAAGACGCCGATGGTGAAGTTGATAGTGGAGGAATAGGTAAGATTGGGGTCTTTGTACGGGACATGGATCACGCCCGTACCAAACGAATAGTCCCAGCCTTTCCCGCACCGGCCGGAATGCAGCTCGAAGTACAGCGCGTGGGTGGAATAGTTCTGTGGAATAGCCTGTCCCTGCATGCTGGTGGCCAGTAAGCTTAATGTGGCGTCGGCGGAGCTGAGAAAACTGCCATCCGTCAGGGGTGGCAAAAGCAGGAAGGTCAATCCTTCTTCCGGTCCAAGGTCCGGCGCGGACATCGAAAAGATACCCCCCTGCCCGGCTGTTTTCCATCCGGGGGGCACGGCGAAGAGGAAATGTCCGACATGGATTTGACCATTATCGTCCGCCGGCGACCGGCTCTGAGCCCGGAGCATCCCGGCGACCAGGAGAAAAACGAGAAGAAGAATTATTTTATTCATGTTGTGTTTAATGGAATGTTTTGTCGTTCACCGTTTTTTAAACGTATCGTCGTGAAAGCCGAGGTGGATCTCACCCGGCGAAGCGTCCTGTCGTTGCATACCAAGCCCGGAGAATGCGGCTTGCCGGACGAGCCCGTTATCGTAGCGAAAAACTATCGAGTTGTCCTTTATTTCATAGTGTCCTTCTCCCTGTAACGGGGTCGAAGGAAAGCAGTTGCCGATAGGATGCTCGATCCGAAGGACAACCCCCTGATCGACGAATTGCCCCTCGCCGGTGAATCGGATGCTGGCCGGATTGCCAAAGCCGGTTGCCGCTTCGGACCACGTGCCCTCCAGCCGCATCCCGTCTGTCACCGGGGTCCTTCTAAAGGGAATATGGGATTTATAAATGTCCAGATAGATCTTTCCGTCCTTCAGGGAAAAAGGAATGGTCACATAGGGCAGCGTGATCGTTCCGGTTCCGTCTCGGTAGGTATACGTTCCCCACCAGCGCGAGTTCAGTCCCGCTTCGGTAAAGCTGTTGATCTCCCGCATGCCGTGCAGGGGCAACTCTTTGTTGTAATAGACCTGTCCATTGTCGAAAAAGGCGAGATAGGTGGCTTTGACCGAACCTTCGAAGAGCCCCTGCCCTTCCGATCCCTCGAAATACGCGAGCCCGTCCCATATATCGGATATCCCGGTATGGGTAATTTTCCCGGGTGCTGCCGAACGATCGTTCCAGTCGTCGAATTCCAGGCTAAAAAAGAAATTCCGGATAACCGGTTCGTATGCGGGTTTAAGATAGGTGCGGCAGGTCTCCATATGTGCGCGGAAGTCCCGGCTGACAAAAACCACCCGCTCGATCCGCCCGTTTATCCTGGCAAGAAAAACGCCGGTGTAATAGGTCAGGATCTGGTCGAGACCGACGGCGTCTTTGCCGGCAACCGCCTGGAACAACCCGTGCCCGATCGAATATTCCCATCCCTTTGCATGACGGGCTTCATTCTCTTTGACAAAGACCGGGCCCTGGCCGAAAGATTCGCGTATCGGCTTCCCGCCCATGATCGTCGCGACCTCCCGGATCGTCGCTTCCGCAACTTCGGCGAACGAATTATCGCCGGCGGGCGGGAGAAGAAAATAGCTCAGGAATTCTCCGTTGGCGAGATCCGGCGGTGTCAGGGCGAACCATGGGCCCAGTTGGCGCGACGACCAGCCCTCGGGGATACGGAAAAGGATGTGGTTGAAATGGGAGGGCCCGGTTGGCGATTGGGCACGCAGAATCAGTTGACCTGCAACAATTCCTATTGTCAGCAACTTTTTCATGGCTAACGTAAGGTGGCGGAACGAGTATTATTGGACATGTTGGATTCGGCCTTGTCCCCTTTCACGGTGGCCGTCACCGAATTGAAAACGGAGGTGGAGGTAGGTGTCAAATAGGTAAATTGGAGACTAACGGTTTGGCCCATTCGCATCGTTCCGACGGGTATCTTGATGCTGCCGTCAAAGCTGGCGTTATAGTCCGGACCGGGGCTGGTCGTCGCCCCTGCGGGCATCTGCTGTACCTTGACGCCCGAAGGAAGCGTGACAGTAAGGACGACATTGCCGTCATCGTTTCCCGTAACCGTCAGGTTGACCGTGCATTGAGTAATGGGGTTGACTGCCTTGCCTTGTACGGTCCCTTGTGCGGTGGCGCGGGTAGGCACCGTTGCCGGAGTGGGATAGGCGAGCGATACCGAAACGATATTGAGATCCGGCAGTTTGTCTGACTCGGAAACTCTTGTTGGCTTCTGAGCCGTTCCGGCAAGAAAGAGGCTGACGCTTGTGAGTAGTAGAAACAGCTTTTTCATGTTTGGGGGTTTTCATCAAAATTACTCTCCTGAAGGGGTCCGGGTCAATCGCTTTAAAAGGGGATTTTTTGCGGGATATTTGGATTTGTGGGTTTCAAAAGAGTACTTTTAATTCAGCTAAACCTACAACCCACACATGCACAGGTCGCCCGCGCAGATGTTTTGGTTCCTGACGGTTGCTTTCATGAGCACTCACGCGGTATATGCACAGTATCCATCGGTCGATAGCATGGAGCGCCTGCTGAAGCAGACGAAGGACGACACGGTCCGGATCGAAACGTTGCAAAACCTGGCCAGGGAATACTTCGGTTATGACACAAGCAAGAGTCTGCAATACCTGGCCCGAAGCCGTGCCCTGGCTGAACAAACGCATAATCTCTATGAAATCGGCAATTGCTTCGAAACGGAGGCAGTCATGTATATCCAGACGGACCGATGGGAAAAACTGCCGCTACTCGATACGGCTATCCGCTACTATCAGCAATATCTTGCGCAACCTCGCTCCAAGCATGAAATCGATCAGGCCCGGCTCTCCATAGCTACCTGCAGGGGGGAGATGGGAGACGTAGATGGCAAACGCGGAAAGTACAAAGAGGCGATCGCCGCCTATTTGGAGGCCCTTACCGCCTGGCAGCAATACGACGGGAATGAACGTTATGAAGCGATTGCCACCTACTATTCGAATATTTCCAATGTCTATTATGATTTGAAAGAACTGGACAAATGCCTGGAGTATGACAAGGCGGCCATCCCCTACCGGTTGAAAGGTTCGACCGATGACCGTCTGGCGCAAGGCTATATTCTTGTAAGCGACGATTACGTCACGCTATCCAACATGGACTCCGCGCTGGCATATTCCAAACTGGCCCGGCCGTTAGTAGAGAAGTTGAATAAGCCCAGTCTAAGCGCCGCCTACTATTCAAAAACGGCGCTGATCTACCGGAAACTCAAGCAATATCCGCGAGCGATAGAGTACTACAAAAAGGCGATAACCCTGGACCGGAGCATTGGCAATCCCTTTGCCGAGGCGACCGCCGCCCGGGGTATGGGACTGACATATATTGATATCGGAAGATTCGATTCGGCCCGCAAGGCGCTGCTTGCCGGCCTGGAAATTGCCGGACAACATGGGTACCGGAAAGAAATTCTCGAAGGCACGCAGGGTCTCGCAAATCTTGAGGACAAAGCCAAACACCCTGCTGAGGCCTATAGCTGGCTGAAGCAGGCAGACAAAATACGGGACAGCCTGAAAGCAGAAGAATCGAAAGCGGCTATCGCAGAAATCGAAACCAGGTACCAGACTGCGGAAAAGGAGAAGTCGATCCTTCAATTGCAAAAGGACAAAGAGATCCAGACGCTTTCACTCAAGCAAAAGTCAACATTGAATATGATCCTATTTATTTCACTTGGTGGTTTGCTGTTGCTGGGTGTGTTACTTTGGCTGAACTACCGCCAAAAGCAACAGCTAAAGGACCGCCAGATCAGCGACCTGGAAAAGGACAAGCAGCTCATGGCTGTCAGCGCCATGCTCAAGGGGCAGGAAGAGGAGCGGACAAGGCTGGCCCGGGACCTGCATGACGGACTGGGCGGAATGCTGTCAGGTGTAAAATATTCGCTCACCAATATAAAAGGTAATATGGTCGTCACGGCCGACAATGTGGCCATATACGAGCGGTCCCTGGATATGATCGACTCCTCGATCCGCGAATTACGGCGGGTAGCTCACAATATGATGCCGGAAATGCTGACCCGGTTTGGGATGGACGAAGCACTAAAAGATTATTGCAATTCATTGGCGACGGCAGGGGTATTGTCGGTGCGCTATCAATCGTTCGGGATGACGGAGCGGCTTGACAATTCGACGGAAATCATCATCTACCGGATTGTCCAGGAGCTGTTAAACAATACCCTGAAGCATGCAGCCGCCACGGAGG
>DATJWK010000080.1:0-37953 GCA_035501395.1 Puia sp. | reverse complement strand
ATGGAAATGGAGTGGCTGAAGCCTGACCTCACCGACGAACAGTTGGCGGGGATCCTGGCCTACGAAATGCCGTCGGACCAGATCGTCTTCGATCCCGTCTTCAGCATCCGCAGCCGCACACCCCGCCCGGACGGGATGCCAAAAAACGCTCCCTTCCCCTACGCCGATCTGCCACCGGTCCTATGTTAGTAAATCAACAAGTTAAATCACCACCAAAATAACAGTTATGAAAAAGATCTCGTTGTTAGCCCCGGCCATCCTCTTTAGCTTGCTTTTTGTCCGCGCACAAGCCCAAACCCAGACACCCTCACTGAAAAACACCAACTGGAAAATATTTATCCCCGACCTCAACGATACGATCACCCTTCATATTAAGACGGACTCATCCTACGTGACTACCAGCACCGGCGACGCCGTGGTCAAATCCGTCTGCAAGGTATCTGCCGACACCTTGTTCTTCACGGACTACGATGGCCAGTACGCTTGCCCCAACGCAACGGGAAAATACAAGATTGCACTATCAGACGACAGCAATAACCTGACGTTGACACTGATAGAGGACGCCTGCGACGGCCGCGCCAATGCGATCAACAAACTCAAATGGACACGCGCCGCCGCACCGGCAGCGATGAAATAATTCCCCGCTCCGACGAAATTTCGCCTACTGCGTCGAAACCGCCGGCGCATGCGATGTCTTGTACTTCTCTAACCTGGTTTGCTCTTTGCCGAGTTGCCGGGTTAGTTTTTTAATGTCGTCATTCAGATCGTCCAGCTTATTTGCGGCTACTCGCGCCTTCTGTGAATCATTCCGCGCGGTCTTCGCCGCCCCACGGGCTTTTCTGGCCAGTCGCTTGTCCTGCGGATCATCGGCAAGCCTGTCCGCCGCCCGCTTGTTGTCATCTGCCGACTGCTGGGCCTGCTCTGCCGCATCCTTTTTCCCTTTTTCGAATTGCGATATCATCCCCTTGAATTTTACCAGCTTGGCACTGTCCTCACTTAGCTTCGCCAAAAGCCTGATTAATTGTTTGTCATTACCGTTCCGGCCGGAATCGTTCTGTGCGGACGAAGTCGTCGCCATGAGCAGCATAGCCGCCGCAACAATTCCCTGTAAAGCAATTGATCTTCTCATACTACGATTATTTGGTTATATAGGCTGCAATGCAAATCCCTTGCCCGTGCAGCGGTTTGCCTATGGAGCCCGCCAATCCCTGCAAGGCCCCGACCGGCGTCAAGATCCGGTTTGACAGTGCATTTTCATAAATATTGTCGAAAATCCGATATTTAACACGCCAAACAAAATATGACTACAATGACCACTTCCCGCCGCGACTTCGTCCGCAATCTCTCCATCGCCTCCGCCGGCGTCGCCCTCCATCCGACCATCCTGAACACGCCGGCGAAAGCGAACCCCGCCGACCGCGTACGGCTTGCCATCATTGGCAGCGGTTTCCGCGGCCAAAGCCATCTTTCCCTTGCCCTGCGCCGCTCCGATGTGGACATCGTAGCCATCTGTGACGTGGACAACGAAATGCTAAACTACACCAACACTATCCTGACGAAATCCGGCAAGCCGATGCCAAAGGTCTTTACCGGGAGCCCTTACGCCTACAGGGACCTGCTCAATACGAAAGGCCTCGACGCCGTCCTTATCGCCACCCCCTGGGAATGGCATGCTCCCATGATCCTCGATTCCCTGAACGCCGGCCTGAAATATGTCGCCACCGAAGTGGTGCTGGGCATCACGCTTCAGGACCATTGGGATGTCGTCAACGCCGCCGAACAACACAAAGCGAACGTGATGATGCTGGAGAACGTCTGTTATCGCCGTGACGTGATGGCTGCGCTCAACATGGTTCGCCAGGGCCTTTTTGGCGAGATCCTTCACCTGCAGGGAGGCTATCAGCACGACCTGCGAAGCGTGAAATTCAACGACGGCCGACCGCCCTACAACCACGGCGTGGAATTCGGCGACAAAGCGTTCTCCGAGGCTCGCTGGCGCACCAACCATTCCGTACATCGTAATGGCGACCTGTATCCCACCCACGGCGTCGGACCCCTGGCCATGATGGCTGACATCAACCGCGGCAACCGTTTTCTGTCACTCTCCTCCTTTGCGACCAAAACCCGCGGCCTGCATAACTATATCGTGAAGAACGGCGGCGAGCAACACCCGAACGCCTCCGTTCGCTTTCGCCTCGGGGACATCGTCACTACCCATATCCATTGCGCCAACGGGGAAACCATCCTGCTGCAGCACGACACCAATAATCCCCGCCCTTACTCCCTTGGTTTTCGCGTCCAGGGCACAAACGGCCTCTGGATGGACGTCGCAAAAAGCGTCTACATAGAAGGTCAAAGCAAGGCAAATGATGAATGGGACCCCGCCGAAACCTGGTTCACAAAATACGATCACCCGTTATGGCAGCGATACAGCAAGGACGCAGAAGGCGCCGGCCACGGCGGCATGGACTTCTTCGTGCTGAATGCATTCGTCGAAGCCATCAAACGCGGTGCGCCCACGCCCCAGGATGTCTATGATGCCGCAGCCTGGAGCGCTATCACCCCTATCAGCGAAGCCTCCATCGAAGCCGGCTTTCAACCCATCCCATTCCCCGACTTTACACACGGTAACTGGATGTACCGGAAAAACGACTTCGCCCTCGGCGATCAATATTAAAAAAGCCCCACTAAAAAGTGGGGCTCTGCCATTCAAAACTACCGGCTTACAGCGATTGACCCGCATCACCCATGCCTTGCGAATTCATATCCTTTCTCTTGAACAAATTGAGGTCCATCTTACCAAAGTGGTAAGCAAACACCACCCGAACCAATTGCGGGTCTTTCAACCGGTTAAATTCCTGCTGGAAAAATGCGCTTTGACTATATTGATCCGACCACCGCGTCCGGAAAATATCCGTCATGGTTACCGTTACGGACGCGGCATTGTTCTTCAGGAACGTCTTCTTTATCGCCAGGTCGATGCCATAATATGCCTTGATATAACCCTGCGAAGACGCCTGCGTCTGCGAATTTGGCGGCCCGAACATCCCCTGATTGAGATTGACCGGCAGCTGTGTCTTTGACTGGTAGATCGCCGTCAGCTGGATCGTAAAGCCCGCAGGTAACTTAAAATTGCTGTTAAACTTCCCAAAAGAGCTCCACATCGCATCCTCCGAAGGCTGATTCAGATTGCTGGTATTGATATGCCCTTTATACACGTTGATGTTCAGCGAAGCATCCCACCAGTGCGTGAAATTGTAGGTTGCCGTCGCTTCCGCACCCATGTTGTAGGAACTGCTTGCGTTCCTGTACGTATTAATCAGCACCGGCTTGCCGACGGGGTTCAAACCGCTGTCCTGGTACGGCAGGATCAGGTTCGACGTATACTTGTAATAGGCCGAGAACAACAACGTATTGCTATGCGGCAGTGTCTTCATATATGTCATCTCGAATGACTCCGTGAACTGGGGTACCAGGTTGGGGTTTCCCCGGGTGATATTCAGCGTGTCGGTGTAATCGGTGTACGGGATCAGTTGGAAGAAATTCGGCCGGGTGATCTTCCGCGTGGCGCTTAACTGCAATTCCTGGTCATGCGGGAGCTTTTGAGAAAGAAATACCGACGGGAACAAACTGAGCGGATAATGATTCTTATAGGTGGAATCGACATTGATCAGGGTCCCGTTGTAGTCGGAGCTTTCCGCCCGTAACCCCAGCGCATAGCTGAACTTGTCAAACCCGCTGGTATAATTGACATATGCGGCGAAGACCCGGCTTGTGCTTTTGTAATCCGTCACACCAAGCGAGTCCTCCTTGAAATGCCCGGCGCTGTCATTGGAAAAGGTTGTATTGTCGTTGCTCAAATGCTGGATGGCCGCACGCAAACCCGCTTCCAGTTTCGACTTCTTGCCGATCGGATCGGTGTAGTCGGTCTGGATCGTATAGAACAACGGCGAAGCCGAACCCAGCGTCTGCTGCTGGGAGATGTAGGAAACTGACGACCCGGGAGCGCCCGAATAATAATCTGTCGTCGACAACGCGGTGCTGTGCGAGTTGACATTGAACAAGGAACCATCTAAGGTCCACGACTCACCGTCCTTTGCAAACAGATGTTTCATTCCCACCTGGCCGCCATTCACATCGAAAGCCCGGGTGGAGTTGGCGTTGCGCGTTGCATAGACCGTTGATTTGTTAACTCCGGACAGAATATCCGTTTGGAGTTGAGAAATATCGGTGGGACCAAACGAACCGTGAACGCGGATATAAGAAACGGATAGCGTTGTTTTGTTGCTCGCAAACCAGTCCATGCCGATCTGACCAAAGACAAAATGCCCTTTGTTCCGCTGCAGATCCGACTGTTGCAGACGCGTGGTATCGCTCAACAACGTGTACCGGTCGGTATTGCCGATGGTCTTGCCGTTCATTCCGTTGTATAGTCCGTTCAGATTGAAATTGACCTTTCCTTGCCGGATATTGAATCCCGCCAGCGCATTCGGCATCCCGTGGGAGTCGATACCGGCGGAAATATTGCCGTTATAACCTTGTTTGCGGTTCTTCTTCAATATAATGTTCAAAATACCCGCGCCGCCCCCGGATGCATCATATTTGGCGGAAGGGTTTGTAATGACCTCGACACTTTCAATCGCATCCGCCGGGATCTCATCGAGCGTCAGCGTAGTTGGCCGCCCGTCTACAAAAATCGTCGGTGTCTGACCCCGTAGCGTGACATTCCCGTCGATATCCACATTCACCGATGGCACATTTCGCATAACGTCAAGACCGGTGCCGCCGGCGCTGACAATATTCTTGTCGACATTGAACACTTTCTTGTCAAGTTCCAGTTTCATCGTTGGCGGAGCCGCGGTAACCGTAGCTGCGCTCAACGTTTTCACATCTTCGCTTAGCTTGACCACACCCAGGTCTTTTTCAAATGATGGCATCGCCCCCATCGGGTTGCCGCTATTCTGGCCGCCGGGAGATGGGGCGCCCCCTCCGGCGCCCGACATGGTAATGGTAACCGGTATGTCCTGGCTCTTATACGCCGTGCCGGAAAGGCGGATCACCAGCGGTGAAAATACCGGCAAGTCTTCAAAATTGAATTCACCGCTTGCCTTGGTTTCCATCCCCTTTATCAGGACGAGCTTTTTCTTTTTTGTGGTAGGGTCTACAGTTGATTTTAATACGATTGCCGAAATCTGCGCGAGCGGTTGCCCGGCCGAATCAGTTACTTTGCCGTAAGCCCGGCCGATCGACGGCGGAGGGCCCTGTGGCCGCTGGCCGCCGCCCGCACCGCCCTTTGGCGGTTGGGGATTCTGAGCGTGGACAGTGAAAGTCACCAGGAAAAGGAAGGTTAGCGTGGTCAATAGTTGTCTCACAATGGTAAATTTAGATACACAAAGCTATCCGTATCCGTTGGTTGAGTCCAGACGAATGCTGCAAACGGAGTAAAAAACACGGTAAACGGCGCAAAACTCTCGGCAAAACCTCCTAATTTCGTAGCATGACGAAGGGTATGACGAAGAGCGTTGTGAGCTACTCTATGAATAACTATCTATCTGTATACATCGTCGCTTTCATTTCAATCCTCTACCTGGCTTTTCTGGTTTCCTCTGCTCAACGCGGTGTATTTTTTTCCAGCGACGGCGGTGTCAAGTACCTGATGGTAAGGCAACTCAGCGGAGGACACGGATTTAAGTATATGTATCTGCCTCAACCCCAATGGGTCCAACAGATCTGGTCCGGGGGTTTCTTCCCATTCAAACCGCCTTTTCTCTATCCGTCTCCCGGTGGTTATTTGTTTGTATTTCCGCCGGCATTTCAGATCATGAGCTCATTCTTCTACACGCATTTCGGCGACGCGGGCTTATATGTGCTTCCTGTCGCATCCACCCTTTTACTATGGCTAAGCGTCATCCTTGTCCTGCGGCGTTGTAGCATTGCGCCACCGCTGGTTGCCGCGGCTTTGTTCATCCTCGTGTTCTGCAGCCCCCTTACCCTGTACGGTGCGATCTATTGGGAACATATGACCGCTATCCTTTTTCTGTTCGCCGGCTTGTCCTTTCTGGTCCGCCCATCGTCCAGCCCTCGCATGGCAATCGTCCTGGGTTTTCTCAGCGGCCTGGCGGTTTGGTTTCGCCCGGAAGCGATGATGATGAACGCGCTCTATGCAGCCGCGCTCATTTACCTATACACCCGGGAGCGCGGACGGAACACCATCCTGTTTCTAATCAGCCTTTCTGCCGGCTTCGGCAGTTTCCTTCTCTTCAACCGGATGGAATACGGTTCGTTCCTGGGGGTCCATGGCCGCCAGGTACTCACAAACAGCGTGGAAGGTGGTGTGGAAGTCAATCCAATTCACAATCTCATTGCAAATAATCTCATTAACTTCCGCCATTTCCCGTTCATTCTATTGCTGGCTCCCGTCATATTTGTCTGGCTCCGCTACCGCAGGCATTTGCAGATTCGAACCCTGCTGCTTATAGCGATCGCACTGCTCTATTCGATCCTCACACCTTTTATGGTTCCCAATGACGGCGGCCGAGAATGGGGAGCCCGCTATTTCCTTCCGCTGATCACCGTCGTCCTGCTTGCCTTGCTGCTGGTGGAGAAGGAATGGGATCTGCAACCCCCCATCTGGGCTACGGTGATCGCTGTATTAATCGCCGCATACTCGTTCCAGCACAATACGTACAAAGGAGGGATCGATACACTTGTTTGGGAGAACCACCATCGCATTACTCCTGATCTGAAATTCCTGGACCAACAGCCTGGAAAGGTTGTTGTCGTTCCGTTACCCTATATCGCGATGGAATTAGGTTATACGTTTTATGATAAATATTTCTTCCTGGCGCCGGACGACAGCAGCCTCCACCGGCTTCTTCCGCAGTTAAAACGACAAGGCATTACTCATTACACTTATATATACGATGTCCGGGTCCCCGGTGCAAGACCCGGATCACTCGACACGCTCTCCGTCTGGCCGCTTGAAAATGGCGACTTCGAATTCCGAGAGCACGCGATACCCTAGACGGCCGTTACGCGACCCCTACCGCTTCCCCAACCAAAGTAAAGCATCCTCGAATAAATTATTCTGCACCGGCAAGCTCATGATCTGGTCGCCATGCCCCATATTCAGGTAGAGCATCCGGTATTTCGTATTCGTCCATACCACCGGAATATCTCCACCTCGCAGGATATCTTTTTTCCCCAACGGAAAGTTTGCCGTATCCAGCGACAGCAGCACCCGCACGTCCTTATTGTCCCGGGGATTCGGCTTCCACCCGTACCATTCATTGATCGGCGCTACATAACGCTCCGGCAGCCGCACCGTTGCGGCATGTCCGCGGTTCTCAACGATCAATTTAGCCGGGAGCGGTGGCCAGCTATTGTTAAAAAAAACCGCCCCGCCAAGGAAATTGACAAACCAGGGCCAGTGTGTGTCCCGGTCATTGTAAGCCGATACATGGCAACCCAGCCATGCTCCGCCGTTATCCATAAAATGTTCGAATTCGGTTCGCTCTTCTGCCGTATGCGGGAAGTCATTGAGCCAGACAGCCACCTGGTATTCACCCAAGTGCCGGCTCATCCCTGCCCAATCGGAAGTGGTATCAAACGCAAAATGTTGCCGCGCCGCAAGGTCGCTAAAAAAGCGGATCGCATCCTGTGCAAACGCGACATGATCACCTTCCACCGTCGTGCTATAGAACGCCAGGACCCGGAAATTCGGCGGCGGCGGCGTAGCCGCCGCCCAAAAGATGGCATTTGTCAACAGCTTCCGATATACCCAGTCATCAAACAGTATTGGCGAATGACCCATGAAAATATAGACATTCCGCGCTTTCATCCCTTCATTCGTCCAGATCACCGGGTGATCTCCCATCTTGATCGATGTATCCGGCTGATAAGATGATTCGTCCACATGCGCCAACACGCGAACATTCGGGCGCGGACTTTTGTCATACGTATACCACTCCTCTTTCCGAACCGCGAAGGAATCCGGAATGCCCCTCATCACCGGATGCGTTCCATTCTCGACGTGTACCGTTCCCTTCGCAAACCGCGCGATATAATCCTTCCATCGGATGCTTCCCATGAACGAATAAAACCAGGGCCACATCGGGTAGCCGTCGAATTCCCCCAGCAGCGACGCATGATGCATTCCCACCCACCCGCCGCGGCCTTCTTCGACATAACGCTGAAAGGCCGCCATAGCCGCCGGCTTCCATCCATACGGGACATAATCCAACTGCAGGATCAACTGATATTTTGCCAACAGTCCGTCCGTAATGCTATCCGTATGTGTCAAATAATCGATCCTGATATTGCTGTCCGCCGCAAGTTTGGTCAGCCAGACCCGCGCCCGTGCCGAATATTCCACATGGTGTCCCCCATTTTCATAAAGCGCCAACACCCGGAATCGCGGCTCAGGCGTCGCGCCGAGATCGCGCCGAAGCCTCTCCATGATCGCCCGCGTCGCACTGTCCATACCCCGGAATAGCGGCCGGTCTGCGGTCGACCATGGATGCCCCGCCCGGTAGTCGCCCCATCTGTACTCAATCTTTGAGTACTCGTTGGTAATACCCGGCCCCTCCGGTTTCTCATAGTAATGCGATGTATTAAAAATATATCGACCGTTTCTTACCGTAGCCGTCCAGTCAAACTTTACATCGAACCTCTTCACCGGCCCTTCGGTTCTCACCGTGAATTGTCCGGTACCCCCAATCGTATCCCGCTCTTCGCGCGTGATTGCCAGTGGCAATTTTTCAACCACTTTCCTGACTTTTTCAAATCCTTCCCCGACGGTCGGCGTCCCCGGCAGATCATACGCCTCCTCATAATCCACCATCCCGTTCTTTGTCGCCACCGGCGGCAACGGATCACCGCTTGCCGCCCAGAGCACCGCATCCCGGAGCAGTCGCGCATACGCGGAGTCTTTCAACAACGCCGGGTCGTGACCGGGCGCAATATATACCATGCGGCGGTAACGTTCGTTGGTCCATATGATAGGATGATCGCCCATCGGCCTCCCTGGGTGATACGTTGACTCGTCGACGGTAGCCAGTACATGTACGCGTCCCCGGGGATTCGGTTTCCACTCATACCACTCGTCCGGCCAGACTGCCTGCGCAGGCATATGGGCCATCAACGGGTGATATGGATCGTCGACATGCCATGTTGCCGTTTGGTAGGCCGGATGCGGACTGTACAGCACACCTCCCATAAAATTTTCGAACCATTCCCAGTATTCGCTCGTTGGCGCAAGGAAGCTCCTGCCCGTCAGCCCGGCCGCATGAATCCCCACCCATCCTTTGCCGCCTTCCACGAACTGCTGCAACGCAGCTTGCTGGGACGCCGACATATCGAAGGGGGCGAGTTGAAGCATGACAAAGACTTTGTACCGCTTCAGATTTTCCGTATTGATGGCGCTGGTATCATCCGTGAAATCCAACCCGAAATGATTGTCCGCCGCCATCTGCTGAAAAAAGGGCCGCGCAGCCGCAATCATCTTCTGATGGTCCTGCGCCCGCGACGCCACCACCAATACCCGGAAGCCTTGCGGCCCCTTGCCAACCCCCGGAGGTAGCTGAAAAGCCCTCTCGCCGGCGCCCGCGAGGACAGGAAAAACACTTACTCCCGCAATCAGGAGCCCCAATAAGACCGATGGAAATTTTCTTCGCATAGCCGATAAAACTAGGCAAAAATCCTATCGGCGCCATATACGCGATATAAAAATAATGTTTATTCTATAATAGATTGAAATTCAATATAAAAACTTTTTAATTGCCCCGGCCCGTACGATTTTGCCCTGATACGCGTTTATAGAAAGATCACCCGGCATCCGTACGCCGGAAACCCAGTACCCTAATACGAAGACTCTATGAAACACATAGACTACCTCTACTTTAATATCTATAGCTATTGCTATCGATTAAGTCAGTATCGAGATAGTTTTAACACCCGGATCCAGGCTATGTACCTGTTTTCTCTTGGCTCCGGCGGTTGGCTCCTCTTATTTGAATCTCTCTATCTGCATTTCATAAAACACAACCGTTTTAACTCCCGGCTCGAATCGATCCTCTTTGCTCTGGCCATCTATGGCCTCACCGCCCTGGCGTTTCACTATATTTTCATTGTGAAGGACCGAGACCAGAAGATCGTCGACAAATTCGTGCAGCAATCCGACGAGAATCCCAAACAAAGCTGGCATCTGGCCGTATCGCTCGGCATCCTGGTGCTTCCCTACCTGGTCCTGATGGGCTTTGCGCTCTTCTTTCCCAGGCACGGAGGATAGACGTCACCGGTCCATTGTTCGTACCTTTATCTGCGGACCTCCTTTGGTCTTCAGCCCCGACTTGTTCAGGCTGTACGTGAAGCTCAGCAAAAAATAGCGTTGCAGCACATTGTACTTTTCATCCTGTACGCTTCCCTGTTCGATACTCCGGGTGATCCCGGTATTCTGGCCCAAGACATCCAGCACGCTGAATTTGACCTCTCCCCGGTCATGCCTGAACAGCGACCTGGCCACCGATACATTCCACAACGGCACGCTCGTATTATAGCCAGGAGGCCGCCCGGTATTGAAAATATAGTTGAATTCATTGTGTATCGATACCCCCTTCGGCAAATAATTCGTCATAATGACTCCATAGGTTTGCCGGACATAATTTGTATTAAGCCCGGGCTGCAATGAATACCGGCCGCTATTAAACGATACCGCCGCCGATACTTCCGCATCGACTTGATCGTTCGGATCATATGCATACGATACGGCCGGCCGTAAACTCGTGCTGCCGATATTGTTTTTGACCCCATTGATAAATGCCGCATTCTGGCTGTACACTACCGAAGCCCCGACCTCGAACTCACCATGCCATTTCCGGACGGGAAAACCATAATTCACATTGCTGAAGAGGTTGCCGACACCATTTGCATTTACCGGCATAGTCGTCCGCGTACCGTATGCGGTGACCGAATCGCTTTGTACGATGGCATTGGCGGCATCCGATAGGCTGAGCATCGCAAGCAGATGCCGACCACCCTTCCCCGCTTTTGCTGAAATATAGCTGAACGTCAGACTCTGGTTGTACGTACGCTTCAATCGGGGGTTTCCTGTAGATATATCGAGCGGATTGCCGGGGTCGGGTACCGGCTGCAATTGCACCACCGACGGTTGCGTCGTAAAGGTCTCATAGTCGAGCCGGAGATTGTTTGCCTGCGAGAAGTTATATTGAAGAATGAAATTGGGTAACAAATCGGTAAATCGCTGCTTCACCACATTGGATTCCGAGACGTTGGACGCATTCAGCGTTGCCGCCTGTACCGTCGCTCCCGCCGTCAAACTCCATTTGTTCAAGTTGCTCCGTACACTGACGCTACCGCCACCGTACCGGTAATCGCTCTTGAAATGGTTGCTCAACACCGAATCGGGCAGGTCGTATTTCCCCGAAGCCAAATCGAAGTCTGTCGTCGACTTATCCGTATTTCCGGTGTTGAGATTATAAAATCCGCTGAATGCTACCAGTGACCGCCGACCCATTGGCTCCGTATAGGTAAAGTTGCCGCCGGCGCTGCGCGTAACGGCATCCCGGTGATATTTTTGGTTGATCACTGAAAACGTATTGTCGGAGACCTGGCTTCCCCGATCCGTACTGTGGTTGTACGTGAGGTTCACATCCAACGAGAAGGTCCTGCCTTTCTTCGCCAATTTTTTCCGCAACAAAAGGTCTGTTACGATATTGAATGCGCCCGGTCCTGCGGCCGTTTGATTCGTCCCGTCATTCAATAGCGAATCGCCCGACAAGCTGCTATAACTTTCTGTCGCGGATTTATCGGTATTCTGCCAGGTGAGCGTGGGAGTGAGGCGGTAAGAAAAGGACGGATCGATCGTGGCATCCAGGATGGCCGCTAACCGATGCTGCGTGATATGGGTGACCGTGTGCGTCGTATCAAAAGTGCTATATGGATTTTCGCCGGCATTCCGGATCAACGACATCCGGTCGGTCACCAACCGGATGTCACTCACGGCATAATTGCTGTTGAGCGAAGTCCGCCCTTTATCCCAGGTATTATTGTAATTTATCCCGCCCGCAATCGTATGCGCGATACCTTGCTGATCCTGCCCGAGCCCGGTAACCGGCAGCCCGCTGTTGCTTCCCGCATTGTTCATCTGAATGCTGACACCTCCACCGCCGTTTCGCATCCCCCGGGACAGTTCGCCGGTAAAATTCATCACATCCATCAACGTGAAGCCCTGCCGGTTCGTATTGTTTGCCATTGCGAGCAGGGACGTCTGTTCGTCTCCCCGGAACCGGTTGATATTCGCCTGTCCGTCGTATCGTCCGTCACTACCCGCCGATCCGGGACCCGACCCGCCACAGCCCGTTCCCGCGTCCGTCCCCGCGCCGGCTCCCACCTTCCCAAAGGTGGCAAAATTCCGGTCTTTCTTCATCTGTACATTGATCGTTTTCTCGGAGTTCCCGTCGTCTACGCCGGTAAAAGCCGCCTGATCGCTCTTGCGATCAAACACCTGCAACTTATCGACCGCATCGGCATTCAGATTCTTTGTCGCCATCTTGACATCGCCGGTAAAAAATTCCTTTCCGTTCACCAATACCCGCCGCACGGTCTGTCCGTTGACCTTGACCGTTCCATCGCTTTCTATCGTGACTCCCGGGATCTTTCGCAACATATCTTCGACCACCGCATTGGGCTGGGTCTTGAAATTCTCTGCATTGAATTCAATGGTATCGTTATTGATCTCCACCGGCGGCCGGCGCCCGCTAACCTGCGCCGCGGCCAATAAATCGCGCGGGACCAAAACAATCTTTCCCACATCCGCGTCCCCCGCACTATCCACGGCATGCCATACCGGCTGATAGCCCGCACAGGAGGCCGACAAAAGAAAGGGGCCCCTCCCCACTGCGTTCAACCGGAAAGCCCCCGCCGAATCGGCAATCCCAAATGTGATCAGCGCCGAGTCGGCGGCGCGGACCAATGACACTGTCGCCGAGGCCAACCCCCGGTGTGACAATGAATCCACTACCTTGCCCTTGAGAAAAAGCCGCTGTCCGTTTGCAGCAGTCGCCAACACCAACAGCAGGAACAGCAGTAGAATTCTTGGCATAACCCATATTTCGCCAAAAATAGCCTTGCCCTTCCGCCAACCGGGTTAATCAACATAGCTCTAACGTTAACCAACGTTAAATTCCCCGGACCGCCCCTGCTTTTTCTATGGTAGTACAAAACGATAGCCGACGCCCTTGATCGTTAAGATCTCCACCCGCTCATCTCCGCGAAGATAGCTTCGCAGTTTCGTCACATACACATCGAGGTTGCGGCTGTTGAGAAAGGAGTCGTTCCCCCATAATGCCCGGAGGATATCTTCCCGCGCGATGATCTGGTTCCTTCCCGCCCAAAGTTGTTTCAACAGCTCGGTCTCGCGGTAGGACAGTTTCCTTTCCTCGCCATCGCCGGTCAACACCTGCCGGTGCGGATAAAAGACATACGTTCCGATCGCGATCGGATCCGCTGCCGCCCTGGCCGCAGTAGCTCTGGCAGCGGCGGCCGATCCGGCGACGGCCTCCCCATTTATCCGCAATAAATTTTCAATTCGAACAATCAGTTCCTCCATGCTGAAGGGCTTGCGAATATAATCGTTAGCGCCCAGCCGGAAACCCCGCACCACATCGTCCGTCTGGGTCTTAGCCGTCAGAAAAATGATCGGAATATCCTCATCTATCGCCCGGATGTCCTCTGCCACTTCGAACCCATTTCGGTCCGGCATCATAACGTCAAGGATACAAATATCCGGCATTACCTCCCGATACGTCGTCAGCACCTCCCCGCCACTCGTGACCATGGCGACCTCGAATCCCCGGCTGTCCAATGTTTCCTTGACAATCTTTCCGAGGAAGATCTCGTCCTCGGCGTACAGAACCTTTATCCTGGTCATACCGCCGGCAATTGAACGGTGAATGCGCTGCCCTTCCCCTCCTTGCTTTCCACCCCGATGACCCCTCTGTGAATGTGGATGATCTCATGTACATAGTTAAGCCCCAACCCGTATCCTTTTATGTTGTGGTGATCGTCCGACGGCACGCGGAAGAATTTGTCGAAGATCCTGCGCTGATAGGCCGCCGGTATCCCGATCCCATTGTCCGTAACGGACAACATCACCATTCCATCTTCCCGCCATACCTGCACCGCAATGACCGGATCCTCCTTGCTGTACTTTAGTGCATTGTCAAGCAGATTGGAGATCACACTGCTCAAATGGGACTTGTCCCCTCTGACCTCATACCGCCCATCGCCGGGCGCCAGCCGAACAACCGCTCCGGCCTTCTCAAAAGGCAACCGCATCGCGGACACCACTTCCGCCACCAGCTCCCGCAAATCGAGCACCGTTAACTGAAACTCGACTTCCTTGTTCTCGAATTCGGACAGCCTGAGCACCTTCTCCACGAGCAGCGACAACCGGTGCAACTCGATCGCCGAAATATCAAGGTACTCCCGTGTCCGCTTAGGGTCATCCAGCGCATCGAAATTCCGCAACGCCTCTATCGCTACGTTGATCGTCGAGATCGGTGTTTTCAACTCATGCGTCATATTGCTGATAAAGTCGTTTTTGTATTGCGCCAGCCGCCGCTGCTGGCGCAAACTTCGGTACAACACGACAAACGCTATCGCCGTCAATCCCGTCAGGAACATCCCCATGGCGATGGGCCAGCGCATCCGTCCCAGGATGTAGGTGGTCGGGCTTCCGAAAGTGGCCCGATACGCGTAGTCTTTTGACAATCCGACATATAAAAAATTAGTCTGGATCTTGCCGGCCGCGACCGGCCTGTCCGCCAGTACGGCAGGCCCTTCGATACGCTCGATGCGGAATGGGACACCAATATGATTCTTCGCTAGCTCCATCCGGTACGACGTATCGATCTGCGCAATGGTGAGCGGGGGCCCGGCGCCAAGCCGCGATCTGACGTCATGCAACCGATGCGGTGCTCCGGTATCCACAGAAAAAATCCGACCCTGCACACGCTCCCCGGCAGTATCGTGTTCGAATTCCTCGATGGATATGGTCAACTTATGTTTGCCGGGCGGCAGGTTTGGGCCAAAGCCGCCACCGGGACTGTCTACCAGCATGCGTTCCCGAAGGCTGTCCACGAAATTGAACAGAAAGAGATTGGGGGGTAAATCATGCCGGATAAAGAGTGAGTCCTTCTGGAGCTGCTGCATTTGCAGTCGGTAGATTACATCCCGGAAAGCAATATCCGTTTCCTTCCTTAGCTCCGCCCACTCCTGCGCATACAGTGTCCACATCCAATAAACCTGGAAACTGACCAGACCGACGATCGTCAGGATCATCAGCGGGGCAGCGAGCGGAATGCCGATCCGGATCCTTTTGGGCATGCGGCAAATATACACGGCAGGACGACCGGAAATACTCCGTTAACCTTAATTAACCTTATGGCAGCGTTGATTAACGTCGGCCGCCGTTAGTTTTGCCCCAAACAATTTCCCATGCGGACCCGAATGCTCCTCCTGGTTTCCGGCCTTTGCGCCGGTCTCCCTCTGTCAGCCCAACCTATTCAAGGGACGATTTACTATGAACGGAAGATCGACGTCCGCCGTCGCATCGACGACGAACAGATGAAGGCTATGGCCCCGAAATTTCAAATCGGTCAATATGAGCTCTTGTATCGGGACAGCCTTTGTGTTTACCGGGCCGCCCCAAAAGACGAATCGCCGGATCCTTTTGACAATCAGTCCGGTGGCAACCACATCGTGATACGTTTTGGCGGCCCCGGCGAGAACGCAATCCTATTTTCCAATCTCTCCTGCGGCAAACTGTTCGAGCAAAATACCCTGGAAGACGTCCAGTATGTCATTACCGATTCCATCCGCCCCCTCCCGTGGAAACTCTCCGCAGACACGCTTAGCATCCTGGGTCACTTATGTAAAAAGGCTACCGCCATCAGTCCCCGCAATCAGGCGCCGGTTATCGCGTGGTACTGCGAAGACATCCCCCTCCCGATTGGTCCTGATCACTACGCAGGCCTTCCCGGTGCTATCCTTCAAGTAGATATGGACAACGGCTTTGTCGTCTTCACCGCCACCGGATTCAGCCGGGACCCGGACCCAAAAAGTCTGAAGATTCCCGCCGGCAAATTGATCACGCGCGCCGCCTTTGAAAAGAAGATGGACGAGGTCATGGGTCCCGCCGACTCAAAAGGCCGGCGTATTATTCGCAATTAGCGGCCTGCTGACTTCTGCTCAAACCAAAAAACCCCTTTCTTGTTCGCCACCACGATATCCACCTTCCCATCCCCGTTCATATCCCGAACCAATACCTGCTCGCCTACACCGGAATTCGTATCGATCAGATGCCGCACCCAAACCGGCTGTGGCCCCGGCCGGAAGGCGAACCAATTCAGCACCGATGGCTCATGAGCTCCCGGGTCCTCTCCATTATGCGCATAATATCGTTTCCCCGTCACGAGGTCCGGATGCCCATCGCCGTCGATATCCGCCATTGCCAGCGAATGCGTCTCCGAAACACTGCTGTCGATCAGGTGATGGATCCATATCCGGGGATCTGCCGTCGGTTCATGCCACCATATCCCATACCGGTGAGCCGAGGAGGTGATAATGTCCCTGACGCCGTTCCCCCTCACATCCAGCGGGTATATCTGCGCGCAGTCCTCCCCGAGATCGGCCGGATGAAAGACCCAATTCTCCGTGCGCGCATCCGCCGGCCGCTCCCACCACCCCTTCGTGATCACGACGTCCGCCCTCCCGTCTCCATTCATATCGAAGTACCCGAGCCCATGCGTATACCGCCCCGTTCCGATATCGCCCCGAGCGATCACATGGCGCGTCCAGACCGTATCCCCCTTTGCCGCCGGTGACTTCATCCAGATCATTTCCTTTGCGACCCAGTCGTTACAGAGGATATCCGGCCGGCCATCTCCATCGACGTCGACCAGCGCCGGCGATTCATTGCCCGCATGCGCAAGGATCGGATGCATCCGCCAGAAGCGATCCCTGCTGCCGGCCGACCCATTTTTTCCGCCTCCGCGCGACCCGTCACGTCCGCGACCTGCCTTGCCGGGATTTTCATACCAAACGATCTCCTCCCCCGGCAGACTCACCCGGATCAGATCCACCCACCCATCCTGATTCACATCCATACTGAAATCGAGAAAGGAATTACTGAACTGTGTCGAAGGATCATAATGCCGCGGCGTATCGATCGCATGCCTCACCCAATTCGGCGCCTCGAACCAGCACGCACCCGTCAGGATATCCGGCTTCCCGTCTTTGTTGACATCGGCAACCGTAACGCCCTCGGAAATAAAATCCGGGGTAATAATATGTTTGATGAATTGCTGTGCAGCAGCCCCGATGCCGGAGATCGACAGGAAAACAACGAGGAAGAATTTATGTTTTGCCATCCCGGAATTTACCGATTTTCCCCGAGATAATCGGAAGCGCCGGCTCCAGCCCGTTTGCAAATACGCCGCTACATTGGCGCCCCGCCCGCCACGCCCAACTTATACTTATACCGGTACCCGCCCTTCGCCCCGCGATCCTCTTCCTTCAGCACTTCGCGCGTTCCCTTGGCGATCCAGAATTTCTCCACGCCATTCTCATCCCCATGCTCCAGTGTCCAACACTCGGTCTTTTCCCCGCCCCGGCTCACCAGCCAATCGCTCCCCGTCACGGAATAGGGTACTTCTACCGGCTTACCAAAACCGGGATCATAATAGTTGATCAGAAAGGTTCGCCCTTCCTTGTATGGCAACATCGAATAGATGACGAGATCGTCATGCCAGTTCAGATTGTAAGCTCCAAACGACCCCGCCAGTTCGTCCGAACAGCTTTTCCGTGCCGAATCCGAAATAGCTTGCCGGACCGGCCGGGAATCGAATGTCTTTTTATCGAAATCAAAAACCATCGAATACCCAAGCGCCCGCCAGTAAGTTTCATGCAACAGCGTCGCAAAGGTCGACGCGTCGAATACCGTATACGCCCGGTGTACTACCGAGTCGCGGTCCCATTGCTGACGGACGGCAACCGCCGGCCGGCTGTGATAGCTGATACGCTCCACGCTCATCTTCGCGAGAATCAAACTCATCGCCGGACTGTCCTTCGCCTTCTGCCGGACAATCACATAAGAATAATCCCCCGTCTGCAGGTCTTTAATGTCAAGATCGGAAGCGCGAACGCGGAGCGTATCCCCTAACAAACCCCCAAATGCCCTGCCGGCGGTAGCTACCGCCAACAGAATAACAAGGCCGAAAACATGCTTCATGACAACGAATAAATTTAGCAACCGCTAATCTCCGCCGATTCCCCGATTTACAGGTCCCCAATTCAACGCCTGCGCCAAAATTTTAAACCAAAAATCCATAGATTGTGGACCGATGAAACTCGTTCAAACCATTTTGCTGGCCCTAACCACGCTGACCGGCCGCGCGCAATCCCCGCAGAGCCCGCAATCGACCCAATCTCCCCAGTACGATATTCGTGACGGCAAAGCCTCCCTTACGCCAGCAGGCGCCGCCCATTTCGCGGATCTTCCCCTCCGCTGCATGCAGCGTGAATTCCCTTATAAAACCGGGATTTCCTTTACAGACAGCAGCCTCGCCATCAAGCCGCGCCTCTACCATCCCGCATTCTACGGCTGCTATGACTGGCATTCCAGCGTCCATGGCCACTGGATGCTCATTCGGCTACTCAAACTTTTCCCTGACATGCCACGCGCCGCCGAGATCAGGCAGAAACTGCAGGACGACCTCTCCGCAGCAAATATCCGCGGCGAAATGCGCATCTTCGCCACAAAGGGCAACGAAAGCTTCGAACGGACCTATGGCTGGGGTTGGCTCCTGCAGCTGCAGAACGAACTCCTCAGCTGGGACGACCCGATCGGCCACCAGCTGAGCGATAACCTGGCGCCGCTGGCTCACCTGATCTCCCGCCTCTTCATGGCTTATTTGCCAAAAATGAACTATCCCGTTCGCGTTGGCGAACACACCAACCTGGCCTTTTCCCTCCGGCTGGCCTGGGACTACGCGACCCGTACCAGAGACGATTCACTAAAAACCGCGATCCTAAAGTCCGCCATTCGCTTTTACCGCAACGACACGAATTACCCGATGTCCTGGGAACCCGGCGGCAACGACTTTCTAAGCCCCGCGCTCGAAGAGGCCGACCTGATGTGGCGCATCCTGCCCGCACCTGCCTACCATGCCTGGTTACAGAAATTTCTCCCCGCGCTTACCCGCCCAGACTTCGACCTCGTCCCCGGACAAGTTCAGGATCGTTCCGACGGCAAGCTTGTCCATCTCGACGGACTAAACCTCAGCCGCGCCTGGGACCTGTATGGTATCGCCCGCCACTTTCCGGACAATCGCGCGCGGCTCTACGAGATCGCCAACCGCCACCTGACCGAAGCCCTGCCGCATGTGGCAAGCGGCGACTATATGGGTGAACACTGGCTCGCCTCGTTTGCCGTTTACGCCCTGACCATGCAGTAGTAAAAAGAAAACCGCAATCTCACTTGTGCGCTTCCGCCCATTGCATCGCTTCCATAAACGTCGCCACCCAAATGTCTTTTTTATTCGCGGTGAGATAATCCAGCACCGCCTGATGAACAGCCGTAGCGGTAGTAATATAATCTCCGCCGACGCCATGGAACATGATGACACCCATTCCCCCTGCTTGCTGCACTTTTTTGATAAACCCGATGATTGTCGCCGCATCCGTATGGTCCTCCAATCCCAACGCGGGCACCCGCAGGGAATCGAGATGTATGAAGTCCGTGATCACAGCGGTCTCATCTCCGCCTATCCGCGCATATTTCACCGTTCCGGTGCGCCGCAGCGAATCCACGTAATCATGTCCGCCGGCAAGCGTCTCCGCACAGGGATAGGCAAAGGTTCTGACCGTTTTCCCGTCGAGCGCATAAAGGAACCGGTTCATGAGATCGATTTCATCGATCATTTGTGTCTTTGTATACGTCGACGAGGACACCGGATTATCCGGCGATGGCGAACAAGGATGATACAACGTATGGTTTCCCAACTCGAATCCCGCATTTGCAACAGCACGCCATCGCGGCATCGTGACGAAGTCGAGATCGCTCGTCAGAAAAAAGGTCGCGGTCAATCCTGCCTTTTTCAACTGAGGGAGGGCGCTGTCCAGCTGGGAGACCAGGGCGTCATCATACGTCAGCACGATCGCCGCCTTCTTATGGTCCGGCCATTGCATCGGCCGAACCTGTGACAAAACAGCGACCGGCCACCCGGCCAGGCATCCCAACAAAATGGCGGGCAATCTCATATTTGCCAAAAATACCACTAAATGGGTACCACCCCCACCAGTAATTTTCAGCAATTTTGTATATTTCGCCAACCTGTGAATATCGAACTGATCGAAAGAGCCGGGCACCTCGACACGCTGCACGATAAATTCAAAGACATCGCGGCCGGGGAAGGCCATTGTGTTATGCTCAGTGGTGAAGCCGGTATCGGCAAAACCGCCCTGATCCGTACCTTTTGCAACGAACACCGCCACCACGCCAAAATATATGTCGGTACCTGCGACGCCCTCTTCACCCCTCGCCCCCTGGCGCCTCTCTATGATATCATTTACCAGATTTGGGAAGACGACTGGCGGAAGGTCAGCGAGGACCGCACCACCCTTTTCACCGACTTCTTCCATCGGTTCGACCAGCAACCGGGCCCGTCCCTCATTGTATTCGAAGACATCCACTGGGCAGATGAAGCCACTATCGACTTCATCAAGTTCCTGGCTCGCCGCATCACCAGGCTTCGATGCCTGTTTGTCCTCACCTGGCGGGACGAAGAGATCCATGCGAGCCATCCGGTGCGCCAGCTTTTCGGCCAACTGCCACCCCATTCCTTTACGCGGTTCCAACTTCCGCCACTCTCGCGAAACGCCGTCGGCGACCTTGCCAAAGCCCGTGGCTATCGTGGCGAAGACGTTTATGACATTTCCGGCGGCAACCCCTTTTATGTCAACGAGATCCTGGCAAGCTATAGCCCCGGGATCCCCAACAACATCAAGGACTCCATCCTTTCCGTCTACAACCGCCTGGAACCCGACACCCGGCGGGTCTGCGAGCTGCTCTCGGTAATGCCTACTGGCCTGGAAACAGATTATCTCGAGCAACTCGAGCCGCAATACGCTGCCGTGCTCGCCCCATGTATGGACGCAAAGATCATCCAGCTGAAGGACAACCGGCTATTCTTCAAACACGAACTCTACCGCCGGACCATCGAGTCCTCGCTTTCGCCATTTACCCGGATCGCTCTAAACAAAGATATCCTGACAGCCTTTCAGGATCGTTTTGAAGCCCGCGGTGAGACCGAACGGATCATTCACCATGCAAAGAACGCCAACGATCATCAGACGGTCGTTCACTTCGCCCCGCTTGCCGCCAGACAGGCGGCCACGCTTGGCGCCCATACCGAAGCGGCGCGACTCTATTTCTCCGCCATCGAATACTATCAGGGAAAAGACCCCGCTACCCTCGTCGGGCTTTACGAACCGTTTGCTTACGAATGCTACCTGACAAACCGGATGGCAGAAGCCATCATCTACCAGCAAAAGGTTGCGCGGATCTGGCAGGATAAAGACGATCGGGAAAAATGGGGCAATTCGCTCTGGTTCCTTTCACGCCTCTGGTGGTTCGATGGCAACCGGCGGCAGGCGGAACGCTTCGCAAAAGAAGCTATCGATGCCCTGGCCGATCAGCCGCCCTCAAGTCCAAAGGCAATGGCGTTTAGCAATATGTCCCAGCTGAAAATGCTGGCCGACCAAACGGTTGAATGTATCCACTGGGGAGAAAAGGCCATCCGGATGGCGGCGGACCTTGCCGACGAAGAGATCCTTTGTCACGCCTACAACAACGTGGGTAGCGTTCAGATGCGCGTATCGGCCTATCGCCAAAAAGGCCACGACCTCCTCAAACGGAGCCTTGACATCGCGCTTCGCCGTCACTTTCACGAACACGCTGCGCGTGCGTATACCAATATCGCCAGCAACGCGATCCAGCTGAAAGACTACCCGCTCGCCACCAGCACCTTGCAGGAAGGCATCCACTACTGCGAAGAGGTGGAGCTGGACTCCTGGCGTACCTATATGCTCTCCTGGAAAGCGAGGCTGCTCCTCGACCTGGGGCATTATGAGGCCGCCGCGGCCATCGCCAACTCCCTGCTGCGCAACGAGACACAGGCGAGCATCGTAAAAAGCAGCGCCCTCGTCGTTATCGGTACGATCCGGATGCGGACCAACCAGCCGGAGGCATTGCCACTGCTGCTTGAAGCCAGGACCAAAGCATTCGAGTCGATGGAACTCCAACGTACGCTGCCCGCACTCACCGCCCTCCTCGAATATGAGTGGATAACCGGCCAGGCCGTCCTCGAAAAAGCCGCCATCGAATACGCGATCGGTCTGCTAAGCCAGGGCGGTACCCTGCGGGAAAGCTGCGAGTTCGACTTTTGGCTGTGGAAGGTCAGAGAGCAACAGGTGCCGTTGCATGAGGTACACGAACGCTACCGCGCCGACGACCCGAAAATGGCCCTGGAGACGGCCGCGGCCTGGGGCCGCCTGGGCTGCCCCTATGAGCAGGCGCTGTTCCTTTACGAAGGGGACGAAACAGCCAAACGCGAAGCCGTCACCATCGTTCAAAACCTTGGCGCCACAGCCGTTTATGAAAAAATGAAATTGGAAATGCGATCCGAGGGCATCCGCAGCATCCCCCGCGGCAGCCGCGCGACAACACGCGCCAATCCGGCACTTCTGACGGACCGTGAGCTGGGTGTCCTCGAACTTCTCAAGGAGGGCCTGCAAAACAAAGAGATCGGTTCCCGCCTCTTTATCTCCGCCAAAACCGTCGACCACCACATTTCCGCCATTCTCTTCAAGCTCGACGTCGACTCCCGCACCAAAGCCGTCCGCGAGGCAATCCGCCGTGGCATCATGAAATAGGCTCCGCGCGGACGCCGCAACCCTCAGACTCTAAAATAGGGAACCCCGGCAAAAGAAATAGGGAATTTCCCCGACTGTCCGCCGGCATAAAATCCGCAACTTTGTCTTAACAACGAACCAAAATTACTACCATGAAAAAGTTTCTTATCGAACGTAACCTTCCCGGCGCCGGCAATCTTACCCCGCAAGAACTCGAAAATATCGCCCGCGCCTCCTGCGAGGTCGTCTGCAACCTGGGCCGCCCCTACCACTGGATCCAGACCTTTGTTACCCAGGACAAACTTTATTGTATCCATATTGCTGAAAGTGAAGAACTTGTGCGTGAGCATGCCCGGTTGGGAAAATTCCCGATCAACACGATCACCGAGGTTAAGACCGTTATCGACCCCTTGACAAGCAATATGTTGTGACGGCATGAAGATTTCTTTTGGCGGCACGGATCGTTTTCCACAATACCGAATTAAATTATTCGTTACTAGATAGTTAGGTTTTAATCAACGTCCCTATCCCCTTGAAATGAGCCCGAGGCCAACCTCTGTCATAAATGGCGCTACTTATCCTGCACCCGCGGTCGCTGCCCAGTCCGTGCAGCCACCCGGCTATGAAAGCCTGCTTCAACTCGCTGCCCGTCTCGCCGCAGCACCCCGCGCCGTGATCCTCGACGCGGACCACCCCGGAAGCGAATTGGCTGCATTTACCGTCAACATCCCATTGATCGCCCGTAACGGCAGGCACCACGGTCACCTATGCCTCAACCCCGCCAACCCACTGACGGGGGTCCAGGCCGAAAACCTTCGGCTCGTTTCCGAAAGCCTCACCCAGCTGATGATGCTCACGCCAGACAAACTGGTGACCGAACAACTTGACAAACAAAAAGCCTTTTACGAGAATATACTCAATAAGCTGCCTACCGATATCGCGGTATTTGACTCCGAACATCGTTATCTCTTTGTCAACCCCGGCGCTATCAGCAAGGAAGAATACCGTAAGTTCATTATAGGCAAGGATGACTATGAATATGCCGCCTATCGCAACCGCGATATCTCGGTGGCGCATGAACGCCGGGCTAAGTTCCTTGAGGCTCGTAACACCGGCAAAGAGATCCGTTGGGAAGACAGCCTGCCGGATGCTAAAGGCAATGTCATTACCCATCTCCGCCGGATGTTCCCCGTTTACGACGAAAAGGGCGAACTATCTCTCGTTATCGGATTCGGGATCGATATTACGGACCGCAAGCTCATGGAAGAGAAACAGGCGGCGCTTGTCAAGCAGCTCTCGGCGCAGAACACCCAGCTGATCGACTTCTGCGCCATCGTTTCGCATAACCTGCGCGCGCCCCTCGTCAACATCTCCATGCTCGTCGACTGCCTGGAGGAGACCAATGATCCCGCTGAGCACTCGCTGCTGATCTCCAAACTAAAACCGGTGATCGAAAACCTTCAGCTGACCTTTAACGAGCTGGTAGAATCGATCCAGATCAGACAGGACCTGGAAATAAAGACGGAAGATGTATGTCTGAAGGAATGCGTTCGCCGGACCGTCGCCGGGCTGCAGACCGAGATCAGCCGTCTCGACGCGCAGATCACCACCGACTTTGAAGCGGCTTCAGTGATCAACTACGCACCTCAATACCTTAATAGCATATTCCATAACCTGATCAGCAACTCACTGAAATACCATCACCCGGATCGCAGGCCCGAGATTCACGTGAGGACTACCCGGGAAAACGATAAGATCATCCTGGCTATCCGCGATAATGGCCTGGGTATCGACCTTGTCAAGCACCGGAGTAACTTTTTCAAGATCGGCAAAGTATTTCACCGGCACCCTAACGCAAAAGGCTTTGGGCTGTTTATGACCAAGACGCAGGTTGAGGCAATGGGCGGCCGCATATGGGTAGAAAGCATGCCACAGGTCGGTAGTACCTTTTATATTGAATTCCCAACCCGTAAAGCGAGAGCTTCATGAAGACGATATTTCTCATAGACGATGATCCGGTATTTGTCTACCTGACAAAAAAAATCATCTGCTCCATAAATGGCGGATGCCATATCCGGGAATTTGCCGACGGTGAGCTGGCAATCGACCGCCTCAGACAAATCTGCAAGGACACCGGCGAATTGCCCGACATCATATTTGTCGATCTCAGCATGCCCGTCATGGACGGCTGGGAATTCCTGGACGAATATGCGCAGCTTTGCCCGCATTTTTCCAAGCCGATCGAATTATTTATCGTCTCGTCCTCCATCTCGCCCCAGGAAGTGGAACGCTCGAAAACATACTCCGCGGTATCGGATTTTTTGATAAAACCCGTGGCGAAGGGAAAGATCGCCGAGATCATTTCCCATGTTTGATCCCACCCATGTAGATCTGCCAACCCTGCGAAGACGAGCCCATAACCTGCGCTGGGCCACCGTTCCACCGGACGTCATCCCCCTGACTGCCGCCGATCCGGACTTTCCCTGCCCGGCTCCGGTGACAGAAGCGATTCAGAAATTCCTGGCTGAACGATATTTTTCTTACGGCCCGCCACAAGGAATGCCGGAATTCCGCGAAAGCATGGCTCGCTTTTTTCAGGATCGCCGAAAGATCCCCGCCTCACCGGATGCCATCCTGCCTGTTGACAGCGCGGCATTCGGCATCTTCATTACCTGCAAGGCTTTCTTAAAACCCGGGGACGAAGCCATTGTTTTCGACCCTGTTGATTTTTTATTTCGTTATGCCATTGAAGAAGCGCATGCGATCCCGGTGGCGCTTCCAATCGCTCCCGGGGAGGACGCAGCGTTCGATCGCCTGAATGAATTGATCACCCCGAGGACCCGGCTGATCTGCCTTTGCAATCCGCTGAATCCGACCGGCAAAGTATTTACCAGAACAGAATTGTACGCACTCGCCCGAATGGCCAGCCGTCATAACCTGATTATCCTGTCCGATGAGATCTGGAGCGATATCGTCTACAAGCCAAATCAATTCACAAGCATAGCGTCCCTCGACCCCGAAGTCAGCGACCGGACTGTCACAGTCACCGGCTTTAGCAAATCGTACGGTCTGGCCGGCCTTCGCATCGGTGCCGTCATGGCTGCAAACCCGGAGCACTATACGCGCCTGTTCAATAGCTCCCTGCACCAGTCAACCGTTCATGGCGCCAACCTTCTTTCCCAGGTGGCGGCCACCGCCGCTCTTGACGAATGCAGGCCCTGGCTTGAAGCATTCGTAACCCACCTGCATGACATGCGGGATCGCTGCGTCGACGCACTGAACCGGATTCCCGGCATTTCCTGTCACTATCCCGAAGGCTGCTATGTGGCTTTCGCCGATATTACGGGCACCGGCCTGCATCCGGCCGACTTGCGCGACATCCTGTTCGACCGCGCAAAGGTAGCCGTGGTTCCGGGTCTCCCCGAATGGTTCGGACCTGGCGCGGCAGGCCATATCCGCCTGAGCTTCGCCACCTCAAAGGAGATCCTGGATGACGCGCTCCGGCGAATCGCAACAACAATCCTTAACCTATAAAACAAAACAATCCCTTTCACCCCTATAATCCGCAACTATGAAATACGTCATCCTCGGAGGAGGAATCGCCGGTCTTGCCATCGGGGCCTTTCTCCAGCGTAAAGGAAAGGAAGTCATCATCAACGAAAAGTCGGGCGGCCCCGTCACCCTGGGCCACGCCTTCCTGTTGCACGACGACGCAATTTCGACCCTGCGCAGCCTAACCCTCGACCACAATCAAAAAATGCCCGGTGAACGCATCAGCCTGTTCTCGCTAAGGCGCCCTGACGGCAGTGAGATCAAATGCGAAGAGCTGAAGACCTGGACCTGTATGCGCCGGTCGGACCTGCTCCGGTATATGGAAGGTCTGGTAGAGCCGGCGTCGGTGCGCCGGGGAAGAGCCTTCTCGCATTTCATACGGGAACAGGGTAGGGCCGTGGCTGCCGTGTTTACAAACGGCGCAGTGGAATACGGCGACGTGTTTATTGGCTGTGACGGCGGCGGATCACGCGTGAGAGAGGAAATCTTTGGCAGCCTTCCACCCACTACCGTCCTCTATAAAGAGATCGTGGGCGTCACCCGCAATGTAGAACAGTGGGAGCGTTACGGCCATACCTTTGTAAAATTCCAGCACGACCACATCGGCCTGGCCTTCGGGATGATCCCCACCGGCACACATGAATTCGTCTGGTTTATGCAATACGATCCCAGGCGCGGTGATATTCGCGAAGGCGATCCCGCCTCAATCCGCAAATTCTGCACGCGGACTCTGAACGGCTTTCCTGCCGAAGTCGCCGATATTCTCGCCGGCAACGACTTTTCTTCGACATATGTCTGGAATACCCGTGACTTCGACCTGCTTCCCGCCTTTCACCGCGATAATGTGGTCCTTGTCGGCGACGCCGCCCACCAGGCCCTGCCATTCTCGAGCACCGGAACGACCAACGCGCTTGTCGGCGCATCGACATTAGCCGCCGCCCTCTGTAACTCCCGCGACCTCGAGACCGCTTTCCGGCAATATTATGCCGACCGCGCGCCGGTGGTCAACGACCATATCCGCATGGGCCGCGAACTCCGGGCCGCCTTCCTTCAACCGCGGCCACATCAATGCCAAACTCCGCTCGCATCGATCGCCGGAACCCCGGCGAAGGCGGTCCACCCCGCCAGCCGGCTAACACGTCTCACGACAACGCCCCGGAAAATTTCCGTCCAGTATTTTACCGACCCGATCTGTTCTACCTGCTGGATCATCCAGCCGGCCTTGAAGAAGATGTCACTCGAATACGGACCTTACCTGGATATAAAATATCACATGGGCGGCCTGCTTCCTTCCTGGGATACCTGTGAGGGTAAGATCAAAAGCCCCATCGATGCCGCCCGCTTGTGGAAAGACGTAAACGCGATCTACAACATTCCAATCGACGGCGACATCTGGCTGGAAGACCCCCTTTCCTCCTCTTTCCCACCGTCAATCGCAGTCAAAGCCGCCCAGCTTCAGGACGAGCAAACGGCGATCCTGTTCCTCCGGCGCATAAGGGAAATGCTTTTCCTCGAAAAAAAGAATATCATGCGCTGGAAACACCTGGAAGCCGCCGCAGCAGAGGTCGGCTTGAACCTGCGCGCCTTCACCAGGGCTTATGAAGGCAAAGCACGCATCGCATTCCAGCAGGACCTGCAGCTCGCGCGTCAATTGGGCGTGAAGAGCTTCCCTCATCTTATCTTCTCGAACGCCACCGGTCAAACGGTTCGGCTAAAAGGCCACCTGTATTATGAAGATCTGGAAAAGGCGATCCTCGAACTTAACCCGCACGCCAAACGCTGCCTGATCGACCCCCGGCCGGTCAACCTGTTCCGTCATTTTCCAACGTTGCTGGAGGAAGAATTTGCCATGTTGAGCGACCTGGTGACCGACGATGCCCGCCGGCTGCTGCAACAGCTGGATGAACGCGGATATATTCAAAAAATGCCGACAAAAAAGGGCGTGCTGTACAAGGTACTCATGCAACCTTAACATATTTTTTCAGAACGCCCTCTATCTCTTCCAGACGGAAGGGTTTGGAGATGAAACTATTCATACCGGCGCCAAGGCACCGTTCCTTATCCTCGCTCATCGCTCCGGCCGTAAGGGCCACAATGGGGATGTTTCGTTTGGGCTGCGGAAGCGTCCGGATGATCTGCGTTGTCTCGAGCCCATCCATTTCCGGCATATTCACATCCATCAGGATGATGGCCGGATGATGGTCAGCGAGGAGGTCGAGCACCTGCTTTCCGTTCGATGCCTTGATCACATGGAAGCCCATTTTCCCGAGCACCTCGGAGATAAGCAACATATTTACCGGCTCATCCTCTGCCACAAGGATGCTCGCATGATCCGTGAGCTTGTGTATTTCCGGCTTTACCTCGGCGCCCGCGCGGCGCTCTTGCGCGGACCCGAAAATGGACTGAAGGATATTGTTTAGCTCCTGCAGCTTCACCGGTTTCGAAAGGAACATATCGATCCCGATCTGTTCCGCATCCCCGACACACATCTGCTTGTCAAGCGACGATAACATGAGGATAAAAGGTTGCCGCTCGCCCTTGAGCATGGTCTTTATCTTCCCAACCAGTGTAACCCCATCCATCACCGGCATCTGATGATCCGTTACGATTAGGTCGAATTGATCTTCTTCGCTGATCTCCCGGAGGATGTCCACTGCCGCCGCACCACTGGTGCAAATCGTACAATCGACCCCCATATAGTGGAAAATGTTTTCCAGCAAATGACAATTGGTAATGTTGTCATCGACAACCAATACCCGCTTTAGTACCGGTCTGACCGCTACTGGAACGGTGGACATTTCATCGACGATCTCGAGTGTCAGTCTTAGCATAAAGACACTTCCCTTACCTGGCTCGCTTTGCACTTCGAGTATGCCATCCATCATTTCCGCGAGGTTCCGGGCGATCGTCAACCCCAAACCCGTCCCTCCATATTTGCGGGTAGTCGTGGAATCCGCCTGCGTGAAGCTCTCAAAGATATGGTCGAGCTTTTCCTTTGGAATGCCGATGCCGGTGTCTTTTACCGACAACGTAACCGGCTGGAACCGGCGCCCGTCTTTTGCCTGGATGACTGTGCCTCGCTCGAGCGAGACCACCACCTCACCTTGCTCCGTGAACTTGATGGCGTTACCCAGGAGGTTGACGAGGATCTGTTGTATCCGGCCCGGATCACCCATCACCTGGATCGGTAGCGACGGATCGGTATCGCAGATCAACTCCAGTTTTTTCTCGAACGCCTTTATCGCCAGCGTGTCGACGGTCTGCTCGACCAGCTGGCAAAGCTTGAATGCCGTATTCTCAATGGTTAGCTTGCCTGCCTCCATTTTGGAGTAATCCAGAATATCGTTGATGATGCCCAGCAGGTTGTAACCCGAGCGATGCACATTCTCGAGATATTCGCGTTGCGGCCGCATGAGTTCCGTCGTCAAGACCAGATCCGTAAACCCGATGATGGCGTTCATGGGGGTGCGTAACTCGTGGCTGATATTTGCCATGAACTCGCTCTTGGCCCGGCTGGCTTTTTCTGCCAGCTCCCTGGCCCGCCGCTCCTCATCCCGCGACGTAGCCAATTGACTGGTCCGTTGCTCCACCTCGGCTTCGAGTTTCTTTTTTTGCATTCTCATCGTATGCAGCCGGATCCGAAATACGGCTACCACCGCGCCGAAGATAAAAATAGCAGCAAGCATACGGAACCACCACGTCTGCCAGAAGGGCGGCGTCACCGTCAGCTTTAGCGTCGCGAGGGTTGGGGACCAGTTGCCGTCATTGTCCCACCCTTTTACCTGCAATGTGTAGGTGCCCGGGTCGAGGTTGGTGTAGGTGGCCGTACGTTTTGTGCCGACATCATTCCAGGCGTCGTCAAATCCGTCCAGCCGGTAAGCATAATGCTTTTTCTCCGTTACGGTATAGTTTAGCGAACCGAATTCAAACGATATCACGGAACTGTTGTACGGCAGCCGGATCTCCCTGGTCATCGTGATATCCTTTGACAATGGCGACGGATGTGCCGAATCCCCGATCGGGACTTCCTTGTTGAAAACCGAGAAGCCCGTGATCAGTAACGGCGGATCGAACGGATCGTCCCGGATACTGTCAGGATAGAATTTATTAAATCCGTTCACCCCCCCGAAATACAAGGCCCCCGTCGCGCTTTTGTAACAGGCATGCGCCTTGAATTGATTGGATTGCAAGCCGTCCGCTACAGAGAAATTCTTGAACTGCCGGGTCTCGGGGTCGAACCGCGATAGCCCGTTGTTGGTACTGATCCACAGCTTTCCGTTATCGTCTTCGAGGATGCCGAAGATGACGGCACTTGGCAACCCATCCCTGGTGCCGAATACCGTAAACCGGCCGGTCTTGCGGTCCATTAAATTCAACCCATCCGCCGTGCAGACCCAGAAGTTATGCCGGCTGTCGGCGTAGACATAATTGACGGTATTGTTGCTGAGGCTGTTTTTGCCGGGCTCGTGTACAAAATGTTTGAACATCCCGGTATATTCGTCAAGCCGGTCCAGACCGCCATCGAAGGTTCCGATCCACAAAATACCATTGCTGTCCGAAAGACAGGTATGGAGACGGTCGCTCCCGGGACTGTTGGGATCGGTAGCCAGATGTTTATAATGATGAAACCCGCCGGTCCTGGTATTGAACTGGCTGAGACCTTCGCCGTATGTGGCGACCCAAATGGTCCCCTCACCGTCATCTATGATCGAATACACATTGTTCCCGCCAAGACTGTTGCTGTCTGCGTCGCTATGCCGGTATTGCCGGACGAACTTTCCGTTCTTCCCGATCACTGTTATGCCATTCCCCCACGTCCCGGCCCATATGTTGCCAGCCGCATCTTCGTACAGGCAAAGGACATTGTTGCCGCCGATTCCTCTTCCATCGGGAGCGCCCTGGTAGAAATGTGTGAATTTCCCCGTGCGCCGGTCCATTTGGTCCAGTCCGCCCCCATCGGTCCCGATCCACAAATGTTGCTTGTCTTCGAGAATATCGAGCACCAGGTTGTTGGAAAGGCTCTGGGGCGAACTGCTGTGTTTGTAGTGGGTAAACTTATTCGCGCTTTTGGAAAAAAGATCGATCCCGCCGTCATATGTCCCGATCCACATATTTCCCTGCGGATCCCGGTATAATGAATAGACGGAGTTATTGGCGAGACTGGTATTGTCAATGTCGTCGTGGGCATAGGTCCGGAACGTCTTCAGGTCTTTATCGAGGATGCTAAGCCCTCCGTTCTCCGTTCCAACCCACAGGTTCCCCTGGTCGTCATCCTCCAGCGATAGAACGACATTTCTGGCCAGAGTGCCTGGATTCCGCGGATCGTTCCGAAAGTGCCGGAAGGTCCCGTGCCGGGGATCATAGAGATCGAGTCCCCCTTCCCGGGTACCGACCCAGATCCGCTGTTGCGCGTCCTCGAATAATTTCGCGATCGTATTGCTGGCTAACGACCCCGTGTCACCATCGTGGTGCCCAAAAACGTGGACGGAATGCGTCCCGGGGTCGAAAAGATTAATACCGCCCCTCGACGTGCCGATCCAGATCCGATGCTCGTGATCCTCCAGGATGGTCTGCACATCGTTATCGCTAAGGCTGCCCGGATCGCCGGGCATCGACGTCAGTAACGCTACTTTACCCGTCTGCGGATCGAACACCCAAACCCCATGATCGTTCGAACCGATCCAGATCCGACCCTTGTCGTCCTCCAGCAGTGCGTTGATAAAGTCGGAATGGATCACTCCGCCATAGCGGATAAAACGACGTTTTTCCAGATCGAACCGGTCCAGCCCTCCACCCCAGGTCCCCACCCAGATATCTCCCTTCCGGTCCTGCATGATCGACGTCACAAAATTGCTGCTCAGACTCGACGAATCCTCAGGCTCGTTCTTGTACACGTCGAAATCATACCCGTCATACCGGTTAAGCCCATCCCGCGTCCCAAACCACATAAAACCCTGCCGGTCCCGCAGGATGCAGGTCACGTTGTTTTGGGAAAGCCCCACCTCCGTGCCGATATGAGAAAACTTCAGGTTACCCGGCTGCGCATACGCAACAAAACCGGCACACTGAAGCAGGAGTAAGAGTGGATATTGGACAAGCTTCATTACTGACAATTAGGGGTCGCCCCTCCAGGGGCACCGTCCAAAAACGCGCCCCGGCCCATCCGATATATCCACCGTTCAATCTATTTGCCAGCTCGTAGGTGTTTACACTTATAAAGTTGTAGTATTTCAATTAGGTTGCCGGGCGAACTGAGCCATCCCCGCCTCCTGCCGTCGCTGCTCCGCCGCCCCTGCGATTCCCTACCTTTGCAAAAAAAGCATGGAATACAGACAATTGGGCGGCATGCGCATTCCCGTGTTGGGCTTTGGTACCGGCACCTTCGGCGGTGGGAGCGAATTTTTCAAAGCCTGGGGCAACACCCAGGTGGACGAAGCGACCGGTCTCGTCGACCAATGCCTCGACGCCGGCGTTAACCTCTTCGACACGGCAAACGTTTACAGCATCGGCGCCGCCGAACAGATCCTCGGGCAGGCCATCAAAGGCCGCCGCAGCAAGGTCCTGCTTTCTACAAAGGCTACCTTTCCGATGTCGAAAGACATCAACGATTTCGGCTCCTCCCGCCATTTCCTGCTCAAAGCCTGCGATGAAAGTCTTCGTCGCCTGGGTACCGACTACATCGATATTTACCACATGCACGGTTTCGACGGCAACACCCCCGTCGAAGAGACCCTCAAAGCCCTCGATCACCTGGTCTCCAGTGGAAAAGTGCGGTATATCGCCTGCTCTAACTTCTCCGGCTGGCATCTGATGAAATCCTTGTCCGTGTCGGAGCGATATGGTTGGGCAAAGTATGTGGCTCACCAGGCATATTATTCGCTCCTGCATCGGGACTACGAATGGGAACTCATGCCCCTGGCCATCGACCAGCACATCGGCACCATCGTCTGGAGCCCGCTCTCCAGCGGTAAGCTGACCGGAAAATATCGTCGCGGCAAACCGCTCCCCAAAGACGCCCGCGTCGCGCAGGGCGGCAACCCCGTCCTCGGTGTCCCGGCCGATGATGAACGCCTCTACACCATTGTGGATACCCTCGATCAGATCGGCAAGGAAACCGGAAGGTCGGCAGCTCAGGTTGCCCTCAACTGGCTCATCCAACGCCCCACCGTTATCAACCTCATCATCGGCGCCCGGAATGCCGGTCAACTGACAGAAAACCTCGACGCCATCGGCTGGAACCTCAGTCTTGACCAAATCAAGCGCCTCGATCAGGCCAGCGAAACCCTGCCGGCCTATCCCTATTGGCATCAGCGACAATTCCCGATGCTAAACGCCGCGCCGCAACTGTACCCCACCCGGTAGGAGTTGCAGAACATCATCCGGGGCACGGTGAATAAAAACCCCGGCCCTAAAAGAATGTTAAATCATTTTGCGACGCCCCAAATCCCGGATTACGACTGTCTTCGTATATCAAACCAGCAGATCAACCCGCTGATCCAGCAAAAACAGGACGAACTCCTGGCACCGATCCGAAAAAAAGCAAATGACCTGATCTGGGAATTGGCAAAGGAGCATGGCTACACCTATGTGCTATTGAAAGAAACCATCGCCGTTTATCCCCTGACCGACGATCTCATGCCGCATGCCAAACAAAAGCTCAGGCTAAAATAAGGTCCACAGTCATCCATTTTTCTTTCGTTTTCCGGTATTCACCGGCGAATGCGCCGCAGGCGGCGGGGCCACCGCGACCCGCACCCACCGTTTCGCCATCAACGTCCCGCCCCGCGTATCGCACGGATCCTGATCCATCACCAGGATCAGCGTGTCCGCCATGATCCGCACGTGATACAACCCCGCCAGATCAGCACACATATTCTCACCTCCGTAATCATGCAAGGTGAGCACATCCTTGTCGACCTTGAATGTGGATTGCAGCAACGCCACCCCTGTGCTTGTCGTCACTGCCATGGTGTCGGACCCAAAATTCACCGTGATCGTATCCCTGATCGGCAAATAGTATGTCCTCCATCTGCTATGGACAACAGACTGCGCCGCCGCGCGCCCCGCAAATCCCACCCACGCAAAAAAGATGAAAGCAAGACATCTGCTCATAGTTGCAAAGTTAGGGAACCGGGTCCGGTAAACCCCACTATCGTATATTTACAACCCATTGATGACCCGTCCCATCACCATAGAAGAATTCATAGCCCTGCGCACGGCAGATCCTCGCGCAACCGCGTCCGGCGACACCGCCTCCCGGGCAGCCATTCCCATCGCAGACGTCCGCACCCCCGCGGAATTTACCCAGGGCCACATTCCCGGCGCGGTCAACCTGGCCCTCTTTAGCGACGAAGAACGCATCCGCGTCGGCAGCACCTACAAACAACAGGGACGGGAAGCCGCTATACTCCTCGGGTTTGACCTCACCGGACCGAAATGGTCCTCCTATATCCGTCAGGCGCTGGAATTCGCGCCCGCAAAGAAGATCGTCCTCCATTGCTGGCGCGGCGGAATGCGAAGCGCCGCCATGGCCTGGGCCCTCGACCTCTACGGATTCGATGTCTATACCATCCGCGGGGGTTACAAATCCTTCCGGCGCTGGACTCTACGGCAGTTCGAACACCCTTGCCCGCTGGTCGTCATCGGCGGGATGACCGGCTCGGGGAAAACGCGCGTGCTCACCCGCCTGAAAGAGTCCGGTGAGCAGACGATCGACCTCGAAGACCTGGCCCAGCACCGGGGATCGACTTATGGCTCGCTTAACCGGTTGATCCAACCTACACAGGAGCAGTTCGAAAATGAACTTGCCATCCGTCTCCACGCCTGCGACCCCCGCCGGCCGGTCTGGATCGAAGACGAAAGCCAGAACATCGGCAAACGGATCCTCCCAAAACCATTCTGGAACCAGCTTCGCAACGCCACTCTTTTCGATCTGCAGGTTCCGACCGAACACCGCATCGCCGCGCTGCTGGAAGAATACGGCGGCCTCGACAAGGATTTCCTCATCGAATCGACAGAACGGATCGAACGGCGCCTGGGCCCCGAGCAAACCAAACATGCCATAACGGCCATCACCGAAGGCCGGATGGCCGATTTCATCCGTCAGGTGCTGGTCTACTTTGACAAAACCTATCGGAAAGGCCTGACCGACCGGAACCGCGACGACATCATCCCGGTCGTCACGGCCACCGGCGACCCGAATATAAACGCCTGCCGGCTTCTCATGATCACTCGCAACAGTATTCCGACATGACTATCCAACTAACAAAATATTCGCATGGCGCCGGCTGCGGCTGCAAAATCTCCCCGGCAATCCTCGACAAGATCCTTCATAGCCCGGGATCGCCGAAGACCGACCCCCGTCTCCTGGTTGGCAACGACACCCGCGACGACGCGGCAGTCTATGACCTCGGCAACGGACAGGCCCTGATCTCCACCACCGATTTTTTCATGCCCATCGTCGATGATGCCTTCGATTTCGGCCGCATCGCCTCCGCCAACGCGATCAGTGACATCTATGCCATGGGCGGAAAACCGATTCTTGCCATCGCCATCCTGGGCTGGCCCATCGAAAAACTGCCGCCGGAAACCGCGCGGCTGGTCCTCGAAGGTGCAAGAGCCATCTGCGCCGAAGCCGGCATCGCACTTGCCGGCGGCCATAGCATCGACTGTCCCGAACCCGTCTTCGGCCTGGCCGTCAACGGCATCGTCCCGATCCCGAATATCCGTAAGAATTCCACCGCCACCGCGGGCGATAATTTGTACCTGACCAAAACACTCGGTGTCGGAATTCTGACAACGGCCCAGAAGAAGGGACTGCTGACAGAAAAAGACGCGGCCATTGCATTAAAGAATATGGTTACGTTAAACCGCCTTGGGGAAACGCTCGGCCAACTCGCGGGTGTTACCGCCATGACCGACGTGACCGGCTTCGGTTTATTGGGTCACCTGACCGAAATGTGCGAGGGCAGCGACCTGCACGCCATTATTGAATTTGAAAAAGTGCCCGTAATCCCCGGGTACTTGACATACGTTGAACAGGGCTGTATCCCCGGCGGTACCGGTCGCAACTGGGCGAGTTACGGAAACGGGGTCAGGCTCTCCGCCGACAACCAGCGACCCATTCTCGCCGATCCCCAAACAAGCGGTGGCCTGCTTATCGCCGTTGCCCCGAAAGCCGATATGGAAGTGCAACAACTCCTGCGGTCCCACGGCCTCCCTCCCGAATGCTGCCTGCCCTTTGGTCGCCTCACCGCACATGATCCTGCCGACCCTGTTCGCATTACCATCGAAAGCCGATCATGAACTCAAACATCCGGTTTAAATACTCATAACGCGCCATGTTACAGTCGAGGGGGGCACATGTACTGGCCGTCACCTGGTCTTCGCTGAGCTTCTTCACCGCATAGCCGGCAGATAACACGATCGCCTGCCGTTGGTTACCCAACTTCCACAAATACCCAAGCCCGCCGCCCCAATATGCTCCACCCTGAAATGTACTGCTGACAACGGCGTTGTTGTCGCCCATATTGGGCCGCGTATACCACGGTACGTTCGTCCCCCCGTTGGCATACAGGTAAAGCCGGTCCCGGCGCCCCAACGAAATGTCCCTGGTCACAGACAGAAATAACGGAACACTCCGGAAGCGGTAATAATCCACACTCGCCCCAAGCCCGGTAAACCACGGCCCCCAGGCAACGCCGTTTACCGTTCCCAAAATACCTGCGCCGCCAGCCTGGCCGGTTGAAAGCCCCAGCCACTCCGTCGAACGAAACTGCAGCGGGTGCTGCCCATATCCCGGGTTCGCCGCCAATACAAGGACCACGAGAATACCGGCGCCCCTCATGACTTCAAATTGGTGATGGGTAAAAAGCTCAGCTCGGAAACATGACCGGGATCGGTGTAGTCGAACTGATGGAGTCCGTCCGGGGCGACGACCAACATCACATGATCCACCGCGATAACATCATTTGGATTATCCACGCTAACCGAGGAAAGCAGCTGCAGGTTACCCGGGTCGCTTGCATTGAATACCTTCACGACGTTGGCATCGCACACAAATAGCAGCGAACCATCCAGGCATAAACCTGTCGGCGAAGTCATCGGATAAGACTTGATCATGTTTACGGCCGTCAGATCCTGTGCGTCCAATACATCCAGCTCGTTGGCCGCCGCGCCGCAGTAGGTACCCGTATGCAAGGTTACATAGGCATGTTGCGAATTTGCGATCACCGGATCGCAAGCCGTACCGTGTTTGAATTCACCCACTTGGGTCGGCTGGGACGGATTGCTGATCGAATATACAAAAACACCTTCTTTTGAACCGACCAGCAACTTATCCCGGATCGGGAATACCGTCTCCAGGTCAAAACCACCTGCATTCGTTTGCACCGCCGCGGGTCTCGTAGA
>DATJWK010000079.1:0-3182 GCA_035501395.1 Puia sp. | reverse complement strand
ACAAGATCCGGGAGGCAAAAAAATTCAGCAGAAACAGCCCCGGCGAAGACCGGATCGACCACCGAAACACCGACCCGAAAGATCCCGAAATCCGCTATCTCCCGCTGGACGACGAGCAACTCATCCTGCTCTTTGCCTGTGCCCACCCCGATCTGGCGCCAAAGGTACAGGTGGTGATCAGCCTGAAATATGTCGTCAACCTGAAAGTGGAGGCCATCGCGAAAATTCTCGGCCTGACCATCGACGGGGTCGACAAAATGCTCTTGCGGGCCCGGCAAAAAGTCCGGGATGAACGCATTCTCTTCCACACTCCAACCGCCGCCGCCTTTCAATCGCGGTTGACCAGCGTCCATAAGGTCCTTTACCTCATCTTTAATGAAGGGTATAAATCATCCTGGGGGAAGGAATTGATCCGGGAAGAATTATGCGAGGAAGCGCTGATCATGACCCGCTCGCTGTGTCAGAGTATGGTCGGCAACGAAGAGACAAGGGCGCTGTATGCGCTGATGTTGTTCAACGCCGCGCGGATCAAGGCTCGCTTCGGGCAGCACGGGGAGTTGCTCGACCTGGACGAACAAGACCGGAGCCTTTGGGACCACGACCTGATCCTCCTGGCCACCGCCAGTCTGGAGTCGGCAAAGGGCGGCGGGATCAATCCCTATTTTTGCGAGGCCGCGATTGCGGGATTGCACTGCGCGGCAAAAACGCTGGCCGCTACCGACTGGAAAGCGATCACCAACATTTACCGGCAGCTGCTGGCGTTGCAAGCCAATCCCTTTGTGGAAATGAACTACGCGATTGCCTTGTACTACGGCGGGCATAAACAGGAGGCGCTTTCCATATTACACGCGCTGGAGAAACAGGCCTTTCTGAGCCAGTATTATTTGTTGCACGCCAGCCTGGGAAGGATATACGCAGCGGAGGGACACAAGACGCTGGCGCGCGAATACCTGGAGAATACGCTGCGGCTGACGAATGCGCCCGACGAGATCGCCTTCGTCCGCCGTTTGATCGGAAAGGTGGAATAGTCTATATTTGGCTATGAACCGCCTCTTTCGGAGCTTGCCACTCCTATTCACTTCTTTGTTCGGTCTCTGCAAGGCCCAGGTCGGCGGAACGACCGTTACCGAATGGCAAAACGACAAGAACGGAGCCCTATCAATCACCTACGATGATGCTTCGAGACACCAGTTTACCCGCGCGCTGCCGCTCATGGAGCGGCTAAAGCTCCCGGCTACCTTCTTCGTCATCACCGGCCCGATCACGGGATCGAAATTTCAGGGGAAGTTTGTGGGCCGGCCGGTAGCGGACATCATCCGCGAGACGGCGACCGTTCGGACGGATAGCAGCAATTTCCTCGAACGATGTTCGGCGGCGGGCTACCTTGGCTATGAGGGGACGATCTCATACCACACCCGGGCCGGGGGCCTCTATTCCTCCGGCAGAAAGACGCAGGCCTATCGCTGGATGGACAGTTTGTATGCAAAGGTCAGGCATGGCGACTTCAAACCCGGATACGAACCTTGTCCGGAATACAAAGAGGCGGTTGGCTCCTCCTGGGACGATTTTCGGAAAGACGCCGCGGCCGGCTATGAAATAGCCAGCCATTCCATTACCCATGCGACCATGCCGGGCATGGACGAGGCCAATATCCGGTATGAGCTGGAGAAAAGCAAGGAGGAAATAAGGAATCAGCTGGGAGAGAAATATACCTTCTCGGCGGAAGTTCCGTACGGCTACGAAGACGACCGGGTGATGCAGATTGCGTACACGATATATCCTGCGCTGCGGAACCGGATGCCGGAGCCGTTTCTAAAGGAGATCGACCGGGCAAGCCATGCGCTGCCGCATCCAACCGATAAAGACTACGTCCAGTGGCAGCGCGGACCGCTCCACAACACGCCCCTGTCCCTGATGAAATCCTGGGTGGATTCGACGGCGGCAAACAAAGACCTCTGGCTGGTCCTGGTCTTTCATGGCATCGACAGCCTGGGCTGGGAATGGACCCCGATCCCCAAACTGGAAGAATACTTCAACTATATCGTGGCAAAAGAGGACCGGTTGTGGGTGGCGACCTTTGGCGACGTCACAAGGTATATGCGCGAGCGCGAGCATGCCAGGGTCAGCTCCCTGGCGATGAAAGACGGAAGTATCGGCGTCTCGCTCAAGTGTTCCCTCGACCCGGCGATGTACGGCCTGCCGCTGACGCTAAAGACCTATATCCCTCCTGATTGGAAGACCGTCAGGGTAGGGGAGACGAAGACCGATCCGCATCATGATGCGACCGGCGCGTATGTCCTGTACCAGCTAAAACCCAACTCTACAACCATACTAAAGCCATGAAGAGAGACTACTACATCGTAGCATTGATCATGCTTACCTTCTTTGTCATTTCCTTTTTGACCAATGTGATCGGTGCGTTGAATCCGGACTTTATAAAGGGGTTCGATTTGAGTTTAACGCTGGCGGCGATCCTTCCTTTCGCGTTTTTTATCGCCTACGGGCTGGTCTCGATCCCGACCGGGATGCTGCTGGAGAAATACAAGGAGAAACGGATCATGATCGCCGGCTTTGTGGTCGCCTTTTTCGGGTCATTGTTGCTGGCGGTGATCCACAATTACCTGAGCGCGATCGTTTCCCTATTCCTCATCGGGAGCGGTATGGCGATGCTGCAGGTGGTGATCAATCCGCTCCTGCGGACAGCCGGCGGCGAGGAACACTATGCGTTCAATTCGGTGCTGGCGCAACTCATCTTCGGATCTGCGTCGTTCCTTAGCCCCTTCGTATATTCCGGTCTTGTCAAAAATCCGGGTATGTTCGCGAAGATCGTTCCGCCCGGGCTGCCCTGGATCTCGCTTTATTGGATATTCGCCGTGATCTCGCTGGTGATGATCGTGATCATCCGGGCATCGCGGTTCCCGGTAGTCCAGTTGAAGGCAGACGAGGAGGTGGGGCCAATAAAGACCCACCTGATGCTGTTCCGCAAGCGGGTGGTGGTATTGTTTTTCATCGCTATGATCTGCTATGTCGGAACGGAGCAGGGCATCGCGAACTGGATCTCAAAATTCCTGGAGACCTATCATCACTACGATCCGCAAACAAAGGGCGCCGATACCGTGGCCTATTTTTGGGGGCTGATGACGGCCGGCGGCGTTGTGGGACTATTATTGCTAAAGATCCTC
>DATJWK010000078.1:0-58039 GCA_035501395.1 Puia sp. | reverse complement strand
AGTATTGGCGATATTTCCGAACAACTGCAACTCCGTGCCCCTATACGCATACTCCATTGTCGCAAGGTAATTCGTAGTGTCCCGCTCCTGGGTCAATACCGCCCGGGTATTCCCAAGATGATCCCGCTCAAAAAAGTCATACTCCAGCTTGTATGCCGTCGCTCCGGTCGTATACTTGTGATAAGCCCAGCGCGCCCTGCCTTCTTCATGCACAATAAACTGCAAGGTATCGGTAGCGGAGCCTGGACTTGCCAACGGCGCCCGCTGCTGATAGACAAAGCCACCCACATAGGTAATCGTGGTCGCCACGCCAGCAATACTGTCCGCTATGACTTTCGCAAGTTTATTCCCAGCGGCGTCATACGTGTAGGTGATGTTACCTTTTCCTTTCATACGAACCAACTGAGGCAAATTCATGAAATTATAGGTCATGTTGTCGATGACCTTATTATTATCCTTTGTCAGATTTCCGTTGCCATCATAGGCATAATCCGTGGATTGCTTTGTCGACCCTTTGTAATGGAAGTCTCCCAACAAAGAACTGGAATCATTGGCCGCATCAGTCACACCGCTAAGCCGATTGGTGGAGTCTGAATTAAAATAACTATACGTCAGGGAATCGATGGCTGCCGACCCCCCAACTTTATACCCGCGCTGCGTCATGGACAGCAAATTGCCATTTGCGTCGTATGTAATACCCATTACCGAAAAATCTACTTGTTTTTTGTCCCAGGTCGAAGCTGAATCGTTCTGCAGAAAAGCCGCGGCGATCAGCCGGTTGGCCGGATCATAACTGAAGTCATACTTCCGGTTGATGCCACTGCCGGCCCCCTTCCAGACTATTCCTTCGATGTTGCCATTCAATTCGGGATTGAGGTAGGTGTTTCCCGCTGCCACCGAGCTGGTTTTGTCATAGCCGATTTCCATCCCGAAATAGTGGTTCGCCGTGCCGGCAACATAGTTCTTGTTAATTCCCGTCAGCCATCCCCGGATATTGTACGTGTAAATAAGACTATCCACACTCTTACCAAGGTACTTGGCGACCACCTGCCCAAGTTCGTTGTATTGGAGACTGTCGATCAACTGATCGCTCGCCGCGTTGTCGATATTTTTATATAGGTGTCGGGGCCGCATTCGGTGGTCGTAATCTATTTTAGTCAGCACGATATGGTTCTGCACCGTATTGTTGTTCTTTTTGTGATTGACAAGCCGCCGTAAAACTGCCCCCGAGAAATTATACTGCACGGTAGCCGTATCAATCGCGCCCGTATAGTTGACGGTTTGCGTTTGAATCGACCGTCCGCGGTCATCAAAGAAAACGGAGGTGTACAAATACGTACTGGTCGTGCCAATCACCTTTTGCATCGAGCCTGTCTTCATACCTCGGGTGATTGGGGTGGCTGTCACCGCGACTGCATATGTTGGAGAAGCATTGTACGTGGTAATGAAATAGCTACCGTTACTGGTATAGGTGGTCGCCATGGAGGAGCCCACCGGAGCGCTATAGGTCGATACCCAGGAGTAGTCATCATAAAAGTCCTGGAGCAATAGCTCATTTGTGTATGAACTCACTGCGGGGTAATTTGTACTATAGTAAGCCAGGCTGTCGTGATAGGACAAATTGTTATAGTGGGACGGATCGGTGATTGTTCCGCTTGAATCCGGCCGGTTCTCAGCATCATATTTTACAAAAAGCCATTTTTGGTTGGCGCGCATGGCCGAATCCTGCGACAAGGCTATGCGGTTTCTGGCGTCATACACCATGCAAATCTGTCCCGCGCCAGGGACTTTTCTAATGGCTCGATTTCGTCGGCCATCATATTCGTACCGGAAACAAAGCTCGTTCGCTATAGTCTGATTTACCGTCCAGCTCCCATTGATCAGTGCCACCGCCTGCGGTTGAATGACTACCCGAAGATTCTGCAAAGTATCATACACATAATACGTACAAAGCCAGCCATAATGACCCGTCGACGGCGAAGCAGCGACCTGCTGCTTTTTCAGGACCGGTCGCCCGTATTTGTCCATATATGACACTACCTGGTTGCCTTGTTCGTCAGTCAGGACATTCTTGCGTAACTGACCGGCGGCATATGCACCACTCCGTTGCGGCAAGGCGAGTTGAGCCGAACTGATCGTCCACATTTGCACGCTATCTGCGGCGGTGTTGATCAAATACTGGACTGATTTACCCTTGTCGCTTCCGATCCAGCTGGCGCCCGGCGCATAAGCAACCAACGGTCTGTTTAGCGGAGAGGCTTCATAACTCAACTCGCCATAGTACACCTCTTCGCCTGGGAATTGGGTGGAATTGAACTTCTCCTGGTCCTGCAAGGCGGTAGGCTTAAAATTGCCATCATTTGTTGTCGCCGTATACGGCAGGTAGTCGGTTACCTGTCGCCCAAAATTGTCATATACAACCGGTTTGACGACATCGTTTTGCAGCGGACTTAGCTGCTTGGCAACCGTTTGTACGACCCTGTTCAACCCATCTAAATACTGCGTGCTCTGCACCACGTCATTTGGACTGGTCAAGCTATCCGCAGTTACCGTATCGGCTACACCGGCTTTCAGAAAATCCCGGACGCGAACGAAATTATAGTTTGTGTTGGGCGTGCCGATTACTATTTGAGCTACATTACTGTATTCGGTGTCGACAGCGCATATCACCTGCCGTCGATACCAGGTGGAACTGGTCAGCGTGCTAGGCGTATAATCCAAAGAGTCCGCCCCGGAAATACTTGACCAGGTAGTGCCATTTGGTGAACTTTGCCATTGATAGCCAAAGCTACCGCTACACGCCCCGCCGCTGGCGGGGTTCCCGGTAAACGCTCCAGGACTTGTACCGGAATTGATCACTAAATAAGACGGTGAAATAACTCCCGGGAAGACTTCCGGGGTGACGATCAATTCGACAGGGCTAGAAGTCACCGAATCGCCAAAACTATACTGTCTCACTTCGTACCACGTTGGGCTTAGCGAATTCGAAGCGGGAGGAATATAAGTCGCACCGAATGCATTCGTTATATACGAATATGGGCCGCCGCTTGAAGATGCCGAAAGCCACTGATAGGTGTAGCTGAGATTGCCACCCGACGTCCCGGAGACGGTAAACCCCGATGTCGGCGTCTTATAAATGGGTACCGATAAGGTCGAGGGGCTAATTGTGCCTGACACCAGCGTAGCATATACTGTCACCGTATCGATATTTGACGTAAAGGCGGATTCCGTGTAGTCAAACGCTTCCCGCTTGAAATAAGTGGTCGTGGTCAGGGTTCCCGGCTGATGATTTTGACTGGTTGCCCCCGAAATAGAGAACCATGAGGTACCATTGGTGGACGAATCCCACTGATAGGTATAGCCGGCACAATTTCCATTGGTGGGAAGGGATGCATTAATCTGAGCTGGCGCGGTGCCGGACCAGATAGTCTGATGGGTTGGTGCACTGATCGACCCGCCGCCAAGAGCCGTCCATGTGACGGTCACATTGAAAGGCGGCGCTGTAGTGCCAATGGCTGTTATCGTGGAACTATTGCAACCACATTGATTGAATAAAATGGTCACGCTTGTCGAAGTATGACTCTGTATAGTACCGCAGGTCACCGACCAATTGGTAGCAGTGCAGGATACGGTATACGTTTGAGTCGACCCTAAGGAGACGCTGCTGGGGCCGTGGATCGCGCAAGTTAGCGGGGGTAGCGGTTTTGCGTGAGCTATCGTACCAAAAAGCAAAAGCAATGTGAGAAGCAGCGCTTGCGCCGGGATGGCGAACCGATCTTTTTTCATAACTTGATTATTTTAGCCACATTCCAATTACTCGACCGTTTCGCCGATGGTGTGGTACTGTATCGTTTTGATGATGTTATGGTCCTGGTCCAACACGACTTTCAGCCGGCCAAACGGATCATATTGGTAATACGTCACGCGGTTGTCCGCATCGCATTTTGAGGAGAGCCCAACCAATGGGGTATACGTGTAGGTGACCATCTGGGCGTTTGCAGGATAAAGCCTCAGCTCGTCGATATTGCCGGCACCGGTGCTGCCACCGATAATGCTTACGCTGGTCTGGCCCGTAATTTTGTGCTCGAAATAGCTCCATCCATTTATTCGCTTTCCCTGAATGGGGTAACCGGCTACCGTTCCGGCGATAGTATAGGCAGAGCCATTGCTCGTCCAGTAAGAAACAATATAACTATTGGTACTCGTTAGTCCCGTCTTGCTAATCGTGTCTAAGTGCATGGACTGGCTGTTTACTCCGGTGACTCCACTACCCGCGTTTAATCCACCGCCATGAATGGTCCAGCCCCCGGTGCCGTCAGCTTCAAAGGAACTATAAGCAATGTCAACAGGAGCAGCGTTGCTCACCTCCGCGATTATATTGGAATGCCGGTAGTCCCAGATATAACTGACCGGATTATCGGCGGCCTTGGTACCGACACTCAGGTTACTATTCACATCATATTGCAATTGACCTTTCCGGACATAGTGCGCATCACTAATCAGACTGTTGTACAGACCACCGGACTTAGTCTCATTTGACAATGACGGGATCGGTTTTGTCGTCTCGATAGCGTATGTCGTGTCCGGCTGAAACATCGTTTGGTCATATTCAACGATGGATCCTGAGATCAGCAACGAATCGGATGCATCCTGTTTCAGCCACGTCTGGCTTTCTATCGGCGGCCCCACAACGTGGTGGGACACCATATTTCCGGTAATCGCGGTGGTATAATCTTCAGGATATTTGACTTTCTGCACTATCGTTTGGCCATCCGACCCTTGAGCTTCGGTATAAGCAAGATTTCGGGTGGTGCCGTTAAAGTAAAAGTTTGTAGTAGTGGCCAGGCTATCGCCATTGACGTCGTATTGGATGGATTGCTGGGAGGTCGGAAATACCCAGCAATAGTTCCAATTGAAATTGAAACTTTGGAATGCATACTGGAATTCCGGATGCGCAAGTTTGTTGACGGTTTCAAGGTAGATATAGGGAACGATGTAAGAGACGGATCCTAGGGTGGAGTCTTTGTAGTTCGTGATGGTCTTTGATACCGGCGTAAAAATATTCGACCCGGGTGTATTGATGTAGTTTATTCTTTTCGTCTCTCTGACATCCGGCATCAGCTCGGGGTATTGGGTAAAATAATGATCGGTCTTGTGGGTCTCGCCATTCGAGCTAACGCTCTCTGTCACCTTTGAATAGTAAAATATCGGATTAGTGCCTCCTACCCCATCCGAGGGATTCGGAGCTGCATATTGACTATAAAACGTGTTGGTCGTATCAATGCCAGGATTATAGAATGTTATTTCAAGAGAGGTAGGTCCATTGTAATTCGGGGGATTTACCAGTACACCGGAGGACGTCGTTCCATCATCCTGCACATAGGAATAATTCTTTTGAATGGCCGGATTAGGGTTTATACCATCGTACATAGTGCTGCTCTTTAAGCGCAAGCCCGGGCCACCGATCGTTCCCAGCGAATTATGATAAAGGTTAGCCTGATATTGAAACGCTGTATATCCACTCGTGGGATAGACGATAGTGTCCAACAGCCCATATTCTGCATGTAGGCTATCGGGATCCCGGACTACGCCCGAACCGAAACCGGCTCCCGGAGGTGGTTCAGGATTATAATAAATGCTGCTCGGCGGAGGAATGATGGTCGAATTTACCGCCCCATTATAAAGGCCAAAGTAGTCTGTTCCAAGCGTGTTTTTAGCCGGAAAGCCTACGCCTGATCCATTATTAAATGCCGTATCCGATTCATTGATATATTTGAAGGTGTACGTCAACGAGTCTGAGTTGATCAGCGGGTTGACGGTGCTGAAGGTTTTCAATGCAAGCCGTTCATAGAGCGTAGGGTTTACCGCCGACAGCCCAAAATACTTGTAAGACAGTAAATTCTTCTTTACCGTGTCTCTGGTCAGACTGTCGATGACGACGATCTCTCGGAGCCGCGGCAATGTCCCATTGACATCCGTCCGGCCGGCAGGGTCAGGAATAAACGAAACACGGCCATTTCTCCAAACAATGGACTGCAAGACCTGTGTGCTATCGGAAGGTTGCACCAGGTATCGGTTCGGATCATACCCCAGGTCAGGCTGCCCGGATGTTATGGACAATGTGTAGGAAGCCTGATAAGGAACAACCGTTTGTTGCCAGGTATAGGTTCCATAGTTAAATTTGATCGTATCGCCTTGCACCGAGACCATCTGGGTAAGGAACCATGCGGACGTAAACGACTGAAGCGCCGAATCAGAGCCGCCATAACGATAATCTGTCGTTTTTTCTGTTGCGCCAAAGGTATATTGCGTGCCATCCGAAGTGGTGACCACAATATTGCTGCTGTAGCTCGGCCAGGAAATGCTGAACTGCTTCATGTAAGAAATCTGGTATGGGGTTCCGCTTATCCAAAAAAATTGTCCGCCGATGCCATTAAAATTTGCGTTGAAAATATCGGGCGCCGGGTCATACGTGTTGGTGCCATACTCCATATTCATGTTGTAGACCCGTCGGAGAAAACTGTCGGCACCTGACCCAACAATGCTGTCCGCTAGGTTGTACTCGCCATAATTGTGACCGGTCGGCAGCGACCCGTCGGGGTTGCCTTCCACCATCCGGCTGATCGCTCCGCCCGCGTTCAGGCTCCACCCCAGACCCACCCAGCCCGCATCCTGCGAGGGATAAAGTCCATTGCTATTATAGCTTAGGCTTATCGGAACGGTGAGCGTCCCGCATTTGATCGTATAAATAGGGATGCCGATGGAAGGAAGCCCTGTAAAGAGCGCGGCGGGGTCATTGTTGTAGCTCTCAAACCCCTGGGCATTGGGCGATGGCGGAGTATAGCTTTGGTTTACCGATAGACCCGGGTAAGTTTGAGACCAGCTGTGTATTGTGCCCATCAGGAAGAAGCAGAGCGCAAAGCATCGTAGTACAATATAATTTCTCATAAACTTGATAATTCAAAAATGAAATCAATTAAAATCCATATCCAACCCGGAAGACCACCGGGGGCGTTTTCGGAACTTGTGAATAGCTAAGGAAATCCCAAAGCAACTGAACGTGCGTCTTTTTAAGAATGGTACTCTTCAGGCTAACCGTTTTCTCAACCCCGATCAACCCGCTCCGGGTCCAAACATTTAGCTGCTGAATATCCTTGAATGATGAAAATGGTTGGACATAGTTTAGCTCAAATCCGCCCGTTGCACTCCAACTCTTTTTCACGTGAATATCGACCCATGACCGGATACCCACACCCTGACTGGAAAAAGCAATATGCTGCCAACCTGTGCCGAGCCCGATCTTATAACTGGCGCCGATCCCTACGCTATTGGAATGCCCGAGGTTATATCCCAGGGAAAGCCCGAGATCCATATAGTTGGGAAAATAATACGTGCCCTGCGTCGTCTGCATATTAAAACCATATTGCAGCCGGTTAAAAAATGTCTTGCTATGCTGATCCGAAGGTTTGAAATCCGGCACATCCATCGCACTGCCGCCACCTCCGCCCAGCTTGCTGAGCTTGCTCTGCAACTTCGCGATATCCGCCTTGGCGGAATTGATGCTATTTTGCAGGGACGCTGTCCCCGCAGTCGTAGACCCGATCTTCGATTGGATCATCGCCAGAACCTGCTGCCGCGTCTGCAAGCCCTCTACCGCTTTCTCCGTTCCATAATCCGGCGGGACGCCAATCAATCCCGCGAGAAAACTATTCTTTTTCATAAACCCGCTAAAGGCCGGCACTTTCGACACCAGGGCCAGTGCGGCCTGCGCCGTTTTCCCCGGATCGTTTAGCGTCTCGCGATACGCCCTGACCTGGTCGGCATAGTAATACGCTTGCTTCTTATATCCCGCAACCGCATTCGTTATCCCCGCCGGGAGATGGGTAAACCCGGTCAGTGCCTGTTGGATCTGTGCCTTGCGCGATTGAATAAATTGCTTCACCGCATCGGCCGCCTGCAATTTGGCCTGTAACTGTTGCAGGCTTCCAAGAGCCGTTTGCATCTTCGCCTGCAATGCGGGATTCACATTGACCAGGTTAGGGTATTTGTTTAAGAATGCCAGCGTCACCTGCAAGCTATCCAGGCGCCCGAGATATTCCGGCCCCATAGAGGTGAATATCCTTGAACTGTCCCGCCTGAACTTTTGGATCAACATGGCGTACTGTTGCCTCGGGTCCTGGGGATACAGCGCCGCGGCCTTCGCGGAGTCTTTCTTATATAATTCCGCCCGGAGGTTCTCTTCCTTTCTCGCCATGCGTTTTAAATATCGTTCCGTCTGCCGCGTTAGTTGATTTTGGAACGTGGATGATTCCCGACTTATCTTGCCAAAAAGCCTGGTAGGAAAATTGGCAATCCTGCTAACAGCAGAATCAACATTTTGCGCATGAGAGGCCATCACGGCAAGGCATAGCACCGCCGCAAGGCATACTGCCCGTTTGTAAGACATGAGCTGGATTTTCAGTAGTCTCCTACTGTCAGTGAAAAAAAGTGTGGTTACGCGCGCCTGTTCAACAATCGTCTGAATGTCGCATAGGCCAAATGCAGTTTTCGCGTGGTAGGATTAATGACTGTTTCGTGTCCGCTGAATTGCCGGACATCCACGTGGTTGGGGCTTTGTTCGAACCGATAGGGTAACCCCAATCCCTGGCGGATGGCGAGCAGCGACGACTGTGTGCCGGAGAACATCTTCGCGCCCTTTATGACCTTCGCCGCATCCAATAAGTTTTCAGTCGGAAGATGCGAGACCCATCGCATGGCTTGGATATCGGATTGCGCATCCTCATATTCAGCCCGCGTCCCCAAAAAGAACGGCGTCGCGATCCTGGCTATATGATGAATTTCCTTATCCCAACCACCTGCTTTCGGAAAGATCTTGTCCCTGTACCGGGGAGTAATGTTCAGGATAGTGCACTCACTCAAATAGCTGGCGAGCGGCGCCTGGATGTTTTCCAGCCAGGGTCCATCGTTGTCAAAGTCATAATAGTCAAAGCCAAAAAAGTCCAGAAACGCGTTCACCAGGTGCCCCGTACTTTGAAGCGGGGAGTTGCGAAACAAATCCAGGTTGACAAAATCTCTCGGCAGATCTATTTCCGAGACGTGCTTGCAGGATTCTATATACGGCTGGACTTCCAATAGCGGCTTCAACAGTTCATACGACCTTCTTGCCCCGCCATATACGAAAATGCCCCCCCCAATGGCCTTCACCACCGGAAGCGAGTAGATGCAGTCGCCCAGACCCGAACTTTTGCCGAGGCCGCCGCTCAGATAAAATACATGATTCATAACTTAGTTTTGATGGTGGAATAATGATATCGTCATCTTAACTGGAAAGGAAGGGTAAAACAGGAAACGGCTCTTCACTGCTTAGAGAGCTCATTTAGAACAGCGAGTTTTTCCGATACGCCGCCCAACCGCTCTATGGCCTCGGGCAGACTCTTTCCCCAGCCGAGAATTCGCCGCCGGTTTGCCGCAAGGAATGCGGTCTTCCATTTGGGGATTACCAGGTAGATCTGCACCGACCTCCCCTCCCGTACAATGTAAACTTTCATAAAAAGGAATTAAATGGTTATCAATTCGTGGAGCTTACATGGGGGCAGGAAAGTGAAATAGTAATTTCAAGTGCAGATCAAGGCATAAAAATCGGATCCTTCCAGGGCGCGAATTGAGGTTCAATAGCTCGTCCGGGATTCATCTTCGGCTGAAACGAACGGGATGTTAGGTATTTAATAAAGATCAAAAGAACCGCCGGGCAAGCCACTGCGATTAAGACGGGCACAACGATGATGCCTGCAATCAATATGGGCGCAGTGCCAATCACCTTTAGAATTACAAACAATGTTTTCATTCGATTAGATTTAGCTAATAGATGGAATTACCATGAAGGCTTGCGTCTTCTGGGCGACAATATTTGCCGCACCGGACATACGTCGCCGGCGCGAAGTGCAACTAATCGATAGTAAGCCTTCGATGACTAATCAGCCAATAGCGGCCATCCGAGGAACACCAAAACTCGAGGGGAATGATGCGTGCTTTTTTGGGCGCGTTTTACGCGCTTCGGATTCTGTAAGAATGCATGCAGTTTAGATTTAGGTCAGGTTATGTCTGATAGTGCTTTTTAGAAAAATTTGTTAAATCGAAGATAAAAAAATTTCTACCTTAAATCCTAATCGCCCCAAAACTCCGATCCCAAAAGTTGCTTCACAAAATACTAGGCCGTATGTTCAATTAGGTTCAGTTCTAATATCAAATCAATTGACATGCAAATAAAACAATCGCTTTAGAAATTTGTGAACAGCCATTGAGCGTGCAGAATGACCTAAGTCGGCCTAAAAAAAATTGCGGAAAATTACGCAGATTGGTGTTCAATTTTCCCCAACCTGATATATGGAAACGCTTACAGTGTGCGCCTCTTCTTTATTCTTCTGTTGATAGTTAACCGTTCGCCAGTCGGGAGCGTACTCCGCCGTCCAGCAACGGCTAACGCCCTACGCCGTCACCACGTTCTTCAACTCCACCTTCCGGTTCCGCATATCCAGCCCTCCCTCCAGGATCGACTTCAGGTTGACCAGGTAAAAGATCCATCCTTTTATATTTCCGAGGTAATGATTCCGCGCCACCTCCTCTACCGTGGGATCAAACGTCTCCGCCAGCTCGATGATCGTTTCATCGCACTCCCGGTAAATGCTGATCGTCACCGGCAGTTCCTGCGAAAACGTGAAGCTGATCACGCTCTTCCCGTCAGTGGAAATAAACTTTCCCGTATGCGTAAGCGTGTCCGGATGCCCGTACCATTGGAATTGATACGCGTCCCCCTTTTGTATCTTATCGGACTTCGCTCTCGGTTTCCCGGAAGCCCTTATGTCCGCTGCCCTCAAAAACCACGACTCCAGCCCGCCGGGCGTCGCTACCGCCGCAAACGCCTTTTCCACCGGCGCCGTCGTATTAACACGCAATTTGAACTCACTCCATTGATTATTCATAACTTTTTTTTCTGCAAGATAACGTCACCCCTCCCCCACCCGCTTCTTCAAAATGGAGAAATTGGCCCAGCCCCCGGATATTCCGAAAAAAAAAACGGCGGGCTTCGCCCGCCGCCGTATAACACTATCCCAATATATTTACATGATCTCCCGCTCCTTCAACCCCTCCGGTGTCGCCACCAACAAGGTGCCTTGCGTATACTTCTCGTCGTGCTGGCTCGCATCCAGCCCCTCTTCTTCCTCCTCCTGGCTCACTCGCAGCGGAACGATGAAGTTCACAAACTTGAAGATCAGCCACGAGACGGCAAAACTATACACCACCGCTATCGCCATTGCCTTCACCTGTATAAAGAAGAACGTCGGATTGTGATATGCCAGACCATTCGCACCCGCCGCGTTGACCGCGGTCGTGGCAAATACGCCTGTCATCAGCATCCCGACCATCCCGCCGATCCCATGACAAGGGAACACATCCAGCGTGTCGTCCAGCACGGTCTTCGTAGTTTTTAAGTGGACGGCGAGATTCGATATGACCGCCGCGCAGACGCCGATAAAAATGCTTTGCGGGATCGCCACAAATCCCGCGGCCGGCGTGATCGCCACAAGCCCTACCACCGCTCCGACACAGAACCCGACCACCGAAGGCTTCTTGCCGCGTAACACGTCAAAGAACATCCAGGACAGCCCTGCAGAAGCAGCCGCGGTATTCGTCGTCGAAAACGCAGAAACCGCCAGCGCATTCGCTGCATTGGCTGAACCCGCGTTGAAACCAAACCATCCGAACCACAACAGCCCCGTCCCGATCAGCACATAGGGAATATTGGCAGGATGTGTTTCCACCCGGTCGATATGAACCCGGCGACGCTTTAACACCAGCGCACCCGCCAGCGCCGCGCAACCCGCGGAGATATGGACCACCGTGCCGCCTGCAAAGTCCAACGCGCCCATTTTCGCCAGGAACCCGTCCGGGTGCCAGCTCCAGTGCGCCAGCGGCGCATATACCAGCAGGCTGAAAAGGACCGTGAACAACACATAGGCCGAGAAGCGCATCCGCTCGGCGATCGCACCGACCACCAGTCCGGGTGTAATGATCGCAAACATGAGCTGGAACATCGAGAACAACGCCTTCGGGATCGTCGGCGCCGGCCCCCAGGGTTCTCCGCTCACGACACCTTTATAAAAAAGATGGGACAACGGATTCCCGATGATCCCGTGTATGTCCTGGCCAAAACAAAGGCTGTAGCCAACCACGATCCACAACACGCCGACCACGCCGGCAGCCACCACGCTCTTCATCATCGTCGACAACACGTTCTTCCGGTTGACCATCCCGCCATAAAAGAAGGCCAGAGCAGGCGTCATCAGGAATACGAGTGCCGTTGCAACGAGCATCCACGCTACGTCCGCCGGAACATATTTGGAGTCGGGCACCGTTGGCGCCAGGCTCGGCACAAAGATGGCGATCAGCGATACCGCCGCCAGGATCAGAAAAGGTAAAACACGCTTAATAGTGAGTTTGCTCATGATTTTCAGCTTTCATATTAAATAAAACATGAATTCATCTATGCACGCCCTAAAGATAAGGCAATTGTTGAAAATGAGGCTCACCTAACTAATAACATAAAAACGTAATATAAGAAAAAAATCCATCCAAGGGCTTGACTATAAATTATTAATAAAAAAACTCCATTTTTACATGTTTAAAAAATGTTCAAAATTATGACGATTTTTCGACGATTTGTTGAACGCGGCCATCCCAACCCGCATTGAATATTCCTCCGCAACCATTGAAAAGCACCGTCCGGCAGCGAAAAAGCTCCCTACTTTTGAGGAATGCGGCTAAATCTGCGCCAGGCGACACCCGTCCGGCTCCAGTTCCTCATTTGGAGCTTCGTCATGTTACTTACGTTCTTCACCTATCTGCCGGACGGACCCGGCATGTCCGCAGCCTACGCTTTATTAAATACCCTCGCCTATGCGGTGATCATCTATGGTAATATCTCCTTTCTCTTTCCCAGGCTTTACCTGGAAGGAAAGACCGTCGCTTATATGATCATTGCCCCATTGGCGGTATTCGCTTTCGCCGCCGGCCGCGCCTGGGTAGTCATCCTCGTGCATAACTACTTCAGCCCTAGGATGCCCGAGTATTATAACTGGCAGGAAATTCTCTACTTCACGGGCAGCAGCTTGTTCATATTCATGATGAGCTTTGTCTTCCGGATCGCGATCGACTACTTCCGCCTCAAACGTCAGGCCGAGCAAATGCTGGAACAAAAGAGCCTCGCCGAGCTCAACCTGCTGAAGTCTCAGGTTCAACCCCATTTTCTTTTCAATACCCTGAATAACATTTATTATGAAGCCTTCCGCGAAGCGCCGCGGACGGCCCTGCTGATCGGCCGGCTCTCCGACATCATGCGCTATTTTGTCGACGAAAGCCCTAAGGAGAAGGTGATGCTCGCCACCGAAATAAAGTTCCTCGAGAACTACATCGCCCTCGAAGAGATCCGCATCCGCCATGGTGTAAAAGTGACGTTTGACCAGCAATACGAAGGCAACCCGGTCATTCCGCCCATGCTGCTGATGACTTTTGTCGAGAATATTTTCAAACACGGCATAGACCGCTCCGCCATGGGGAATGCCTTTGCAATCAAATTGCAGCAGGAGGGGAATTATCTGACATTTACCACCTGTAACAGCCTGCCCGCCGAATCACCTCCGGTCGTCCACGCCGGCATCGGTTTGATCAACCTGGAGAAACGGCTTATCTTACTATACGGAAACCGCTTCGAGTTGCGAACCACCCAGACCGGCAAAAGCTATCAGGCCTATCTGAAAATACCGCTTGTATGAACAGTATCGACCATCCCCGGATTCGATTGCGCTGCCTGATCGTGGACGACGAACCCAATGCTGTCAACCTCCTCGAGATGTTCATCCAGCAGAACACCTCCTGGGACCTGCTTGCCAAATGCTATGACGCCCGCGAAGCGCTCACCTTCCTCAAAACCCACAGCGTCGACCTCGTATTCCTCGATATCAACATGCCCCACCTCACGGGGATGGAAATGGCCGCCCTTCTCCCGGCATCGACGCGAATCGTCTTTACCACCGCCTATTCCGAGTTTGCCGCCGAAAGCTATGGATTCCCGACGATCGACTATCTGTTGAAGCCGATCACACTCAAACGCTTTTATGCGGCCCTCCAAAGGATCGACGAATATTTCGATCGCCCGGATCACCAGCTGGCCGCCTCCGGCAACACCGCCTCGCCAACCTTCGCGCCGGGCCAGCCTAACTCCGTTGCTCAACCGACTCTCCCGCCCGCCGAAGAGCAATATTTCTTTGTTAAATCCGGCCGCGCTCTTCAGAAGATCCTCCTAAAGGACATCCTCTACTTTGAAGGCGAAAAGGAGTATGTCCGCGTCGTCACCCCCGTCCACAAACTCCTGGTCTATCGACGCCTCAAAGACATCGAAGAGCAGCTCTCCGCCTCCTTTGCCCGCGTCCACAATTCCTATATCGTCAACATCGCCCGCCTCGAATCCATCCGCGACAACCAAGTCTTCGTGGGCGGCAAGCAGATCCCCATCAGTGAAAAATTCCGCGAAGCCTTTATGAATCGGATTAAAGAAAGGGTATTTTAGCATACGCATTTATCCTTGCATAAACTCACATCATCTCCCTCACCCTTTCCACCTTTTCCCCCGCTAACCCCAACTTCCCCGCCGCATCCGCCACCTCCCGGTAAAACCCTTCATCCACTCTTATCCCCTCCTCACACACCATCGTGATAATCGTGTCCAGACAAAGCCCGAATTCATGACCATGAAGGAACTCCCGCGCAAGGTCTAAATGGGAATTCCCCAATCCAAGCCGCTTCGCCCTTGCCAATATGCTTTTCAATGTCTGTTTCATCGCGCTCCAATGACCAGCGTCAAAATCAATCCGCAAATGCTTCCAACTCTTTCAACTCCTTCCGGATCCGCTCATTCCACTCCGCCTGCCGCTCGCCATCCGCCGAATGTTTGGTCTCCGTGTCATAAAGATTCTCCATCGCCACGCGCTCGGCCTCCACCTCATCGTAAAGCTTTTTCAGTTGCTGACCCAAACTCCCACGCTTTGGGACAAAGGACTGCAGACGCTTTCGAAGCTTCCTCGCAAAGATTTCGGTTATATCAAAATGCCCCTGTTCATGAAAAAGTGCCCCATCCTTGGGAACCCGGACCCATGACTCTTTCCGATAGAACACGGCCTTGATCGAATCACTATAGCCATCTCCCGAGAACCGAAATTTATAGACTATGCCCGACACCGTCGATGCGCTGTAAGGGCTGCTCGAGTCGACCTTTCCCTGGAAGTCCCCCCACGTCAATTTCACCGCGGAATCCCAAACAAGAATTTCCTGCGAAAACGCCCCCTGGCCAACAAAAAACGTTACCAGCAAAAAGACGATCCTTTTCACCCCGAAAAATTATCGAAAATCCCCTACATTTAAAGAAAACCCATGCCCCCCACCCGGCAGGCTTTTCTCTACCATCCCATAACCCGCCTCGTCGTCGGCCTGGCGCTGACGCTGGGTGTGGGCCTGCCGGCTATATTCGGCACCCAGCAACTGCTTGCCCTTACCACCCTGTCTCCATCGGTAAAAGACCCTATCGGCGGTACCGTTCTCGCCGCCGTTGTCTGCATCCTGTATACCCTTCTCTACTCCCGGTATGAAAAGCGCCCGGTAACCGAGCTTTCTGCCAGCCACCTGACGCGATACCTGACGGGCGGCATCCTCGTCGGCGCAGGACTGGCTTCGACGATCGTCTTTATCCAGTACATTTCACATGTTCTTACGATCAATGGTACCCGCTCTTTTCTCCCGTTGTTGCCAAACTGCTGGAATACGTTCGTTAACTCCATCGTCGCGGAAGTATTGATCATCGGCGTATTTTTTCGCCTGATCGAACTCTGGCTGGGCACATACCTGGCGCTCCTGGTCGTGGCCATTGTTTTCTTCTGTCTCCATATTTCCGCACCCGGCGCCACTCCGGTCATCGCCTTCGCCGTGTCCATGCACGCCGCCCTTCTGCTCGGGCCGGTATATGTCTATACCCGCAGCTTATGGGCGCCGATTGCGATCCACTTCGCCTGGGATTTTTCCTTCGCCGCCATCTATGGTGCGTCGATCAATGGCTATACCATGGAAAACAGCCTGCTCAACACATCAAGCGGCGGCGCCGAATGGCTGACGGGCGGCTATTTCGGACCCCAGGGTTCTATTCAGGCTGCCATTCTCTGCCTCCTCACCGGCCTCCTCTTTCTGCGCCTGAGCCGGCGGTACAACAAGATCCTCCAGCCCTCTTTCCGCAAACCCCGCTAGCCCTGCCGACCCGAACGCTCCACTGCACCCGGAAAGCCCCTAATCTCGCCGGCACTTTCCAATTTTTTCCATCAACACCGCTCGCTCCGCATCAGTGGTCGATAATTCGAGCGCCCGCTCGAAATGACTTACCGCCCGGGTATCGTTCACCCCCATATACAATTCCCCCAACAGCGAATGATAAAACAAATTCCCTTCCAACTGCAATCCCTCTGCCTCCGGGATCGCCGCCTCCCTGCCATAAACACGCGCATAGGCATATGCCCGGTTCAATGCCGCTACCGGCGAGTAGTCCAATATCAGCAGCTTGTTATACAACATCAGGATATTCTCCCATTTTTCCCGCCCGTCACGGACATGCGTGTGCCACCATGCGATCGCCGCCTCCAGTTGATATCGCGACAGCACCCCCGAATCGCAAGCCTTCACAAAATAAACATTCCCCCGGTTGATCAGGTCGGTATCCCAGCGTTCGCTGTCCTGTTGCTCATACAACACCAGTCTGCCGGCGGCATCCACGCGCGCATCCAGCCTCGACGCCTGAAAACACATCAGCGCGAGCAGCGAGTAGATGTCGGCCCGCACAACACCTCGATTCGAGGCCTCCAAATATTCCGCCAGCAGATAGGTCAACCGCACCGCCTCGAGACAAAGCTCCTTACGCAGCACGTTGTCCGGGCTCATCGAATAATATCCTTCGTTGAAAAGCAGGTACAGCGTGATCAGCACGGCATCCAACCGGACATCCAGCCCTGCCTGATCCGGCAATTCCAGCCGTACACCCGCAGATCGCAACCTCTCCTTCGCCCTGTAAAGCCGCTTATTGATATTCGCCTTTGTCGTCAGCAACGCCTGAGCTATCTCATCGATCGTAAATCCGCATAGGATGCGTAACCCCAGGCTAACCTGTGCTTCCACGGGTAGGCTGGGGTGAGAGACCGCAAACAGCATCCGAAGCTGGCTATCCATGATATTCGCCGGTGAGATGTCCAGCTCCGGTTCGACATGCGAAGCCATCTCCTTCACCAGCGCTCCTTTCACCTTCTTTCTGAACACCCGCTCATGCTTTAACCCGTTTAAGGTATTGTTTCGGGCCACCCGGTATAGCCATCCCACCGGGTTGTCCGGAATTCCTTTCAATCCCCAGGTCTCCGCCGCTGCCAGAAAGGTCTCGCTGACGACATCCTCCGCTGCATCCATCTGTTCGATGCCAAACCGGCTGCAGATCAGCGCAACCATTTTGCTGAACTCCTGTCGGTAAAGCTGCGGTATCAGATTGACATGTTCCATTTCAAAAAGGGAACCGATGCCGGCAGCAAATCACACCAAAATAGTTGGGTTTGTCTATGCAAATTCAAAAATCCGAAAAAAACAATACTCTGCCACCTGAACATCGGTTCATAGCTTATTCGTTGTTGTCCGGGGTGACCAATGGCCGCACCTCCACCTTCCCGCCGCCGAAAAGAACCGGGCAGCCCTTCGCCAGTTCCGCCGCTTCATCGCTATTCTCCGCGCGGACCACGATAAACCCGTTAATGAATTCCTTCACCTCCGTGTACGGTCCGTCCGAGACTACCCCTTTCGGCCCCACCCACTTGGAATCCTTTATACCCAGCCGGGTACCGCTGTTAACCAGCTTGTCCTTGGCCGCAATCCCACCCATCCAGTTCATCCAGGAGGTCATCCGGTTCTGCATTTCCGCCGGCGTCAACTGCGGCGCGGCCCCATTTTGCTCCATTCTGAAAATTAACGCAAACTCTTTCATAACAATGTTTTTTTGGTTATTAATGCCCTATAGACAACCGGTCATTTCCCGATAGGACAAAACAACAAATTTTATGAACCCTCTTACCAAAATACCCATTTTTTCACTCCGCTTTCACGCGAATTCCCAATCTTTAACGTTAACTTGGTACCGCGGGGCCCGCCTGACCTGCATAGCCGAAATGCGCGCGCCATCGCCTCACAATCAATATACTATGCGCAAAGCCATTCGCATCTTCTGGATCGCCCTTTTTGCCGGCCTCCTTGGCTTCATCATCCTTATTATCTGCATCGCAAAAGGCGCCTTTGGCGAACTCCCATCCCTCCACGAACTGGAGAACCCATCCCTGGTTCTGGCCTCCGAAGTCTATTCCGACAACGGCGTCTCCATGGGGAAATACTATACCAGCAAAGGCAACCGCCTCCACGTCGACTATAAGGACATCTCACCTAACGTCATTCATGCATTGATCTCGACGGAGGACGAACGATTCTATGAGCACTCGGGGATCGACGGCAAAGCCCTCCTGCGCGCCATCGTCAAATTCGGCCGTGACGGAGGCGGTAGCACCATCACCCAACAGCTGGCCTTGAATATGTTCAACGGCGAGCGTTCTCACAACCGCATCCGTCGAATGATCCAGAAGCTCAAGGAATGGATCATTGCCATCGAACTCGAACGCAATTTTACAAAAGAGGAGATCCTCGCCCTCTATCTTAATGATGTTTCTTTTAGTGACAACGTCTATGGGATCCGGGCCGCCGCCCGCACCTTCTTTCAAAAAGAACCCGACAGTTTGAGCGTCGACCAGGCTGCGGTCCTGGTCGGAATGGTCAACAACCCGAGCCTGTTCAATCCCCGCACCAACCCAAAGGCAGCCGCCGATCGCCGCAATGTCGTCCTCAACCGCCTTGTCAGCCACGGCTATCTAACCGCAGGCGCCGCCGACACACTGAAAGCAAAACCGATCGACCTCAGCCACTACCGGAGATTGGATGAAAATAACGGTATCGCACCTTATTTCCGCGATATCCTCCGTGGTGACCTGAAGAAATGGTGCAAGGATCATATCAACCCCGCAACCAATCAGCCCTATAACCTCTACACGGACGGACTTAAGATCTACACGACCATCGACTCGCGGATGCAGACCTATGCCGATCAGGCGGTGGATCAGCAAATGCCCGTCCTCCAGAAAATGCTCGACGCGCAACGCGAAATCCGTAATGGCTCCGTATGGGCGGATCACAAGAACATTCTCGATGCGGCCATGCGTAGCAGCGAACGCTGGCAGGATGAAGAGGACGAAGGACTGTCCGATGCGGCCATCCGCGCCACATTCAATATCCCCGTAAAGATGCGTGTCTTCGCCTGGAATGCCGCACGGGAAAAAGATACCGTCATGACCCCCATGGACTCCATCCGCTACAACCGCCAGATGCTCCAGACGGGTTTTATGGTTATGGACCCCTTCACCGGCGCCGTTAAGGCCTGGGTGGGCGGTGTCGACTTCCGCACTTACAAATTCGATCATGTCAATCTCACTACGAAACGTCAGGTCGGGAGCTCGATCAAGCCTTTCCTTTATAGCCTTGCTATCGAAGATTTCAACTTTACGCCGGCCACCTCCTGTCCCGCTGTCCAGCAATACTTCCCTGAATATAACGACTACGTACCGGCGAAAGCCGGCTCCCACTGGAGCCCCGGCCCCTACCCGATGGCTTACGGCCTGGCCTGGTCCATCAACGAAGTGGCCGCCTATATCATGAAATCATTCGGCCCCCAGGGCCCCCAACGCTTTGCTGAATTCCTGAAGCAGATCAATATTCCGTCTACAGTCCAGCCTTACCCATCCATGGCGCTGGGCGCATGTGAGCTCTCACTCTACGAAATGCTGGGCAGCTATACCATGTTTCCTACAGAGGGCATCAATACCGAACCGTACTATATCGAAAAGATCGAGGACAAGCACGGCAACGTCATCGCCCGCTTTAATCCGCCGCACAAAGAGGTCCTTAGCCAGCAGACGGCGTATACCATGACGAGGATGATGCAGGGTACGTGCGACTTCGGCACCGCCGCGGGTCTTCGCCAACGGCTGGGCCTGGCCGAAATGGGCGGCAAGACCGGAACGACCAACGACAATTCCGACTTGTGGTTCATGGGCTATACCCCGCAGCTGCTCGCGGGCGCCTGGGTGGGCTGCGATGAACGTTTTATCCACCTCAACGATAAGTCCTCGGACGGCGGTCATATCGCCCGGCCGATCTGGGAATACTTCTTTGCCAAAGCGCTCGCCGATAAATCCCTCGGCCTCGACCGGAATGCCCGCTTCGTCAAACCCGATAGCCTGAACATGAACCTGCAATTCGACTACAACAGCCAACTGGACAAAGCCCCGCCCGCGGGCGCGCAGGGCGACGATCAGGGTAACGGCGATGCCAATCAATACATCGACACCACGAAGAAGTCAAATTATTAACCGCCGTTGATTTTCCCCATCCGGGAATCCATTCCCGAAAAGAGAGCCACATCCCAAAATCGAAATATGTACTTGATTAATTTACAAGTGCTTACGCATTGGCATCGAACTGGTAATACAGCTAATATCCAAGCAAAACCAGTACCCGATGAAACAACTGTACACGCTTACTACCGCAATCCTTCTGTTCGTTGTCCACCAGCAAGGGCATTCCCAAACCTGCGGCATCGCCCAGGGTAACCCGGCAACCTATGGCACTAACAACGTTTGGCTCGCTTACCTGTATACCGGTCAGACCCTCAACAGCAGCAATTACCAGGGTTACTTTACCGCAGGCGTCGCAGCCAGTCCGAACTTCAATACGACCTTTACCGGCAGCAACACCTTTACCCCCAACGGTTGCACCATCAATACGACCAATTTCAGCGTTCGCTATAGATTGACCCAATCATTTGCCAACGGTACCTACAGCATTACGGTAGGCGGCGACGACGGCTACCGTTTCAGCACCGACGGCGGCAATACGTGGACGATTAATAACTGGAGCGACCATAGCTACCAAACGACGACGATCACCGTTACCCTTAACGGCAGCTATAACTTCGTCCTCGAATTTTACCAAAATGGCGGCACCGCCCAGGTATCCTTCAATATCGCCCAGGTCTGCATGGGCTCCGGCAGTCAAACAACCTACGGCACCGGCAACGTGTGGATCGGCTATATCTACCAGGGGATGAATTTCCAGACCTATAAGGGATCGGTAACCGAAGGTTCTGCCTCCAGCCCCTTTTTCGACGAGAGTTTCGGCAACCCCGGCGGCAGCAACAGCAACACCTTTAATACGAATACCTGCGCTGTAACCACTTACCAATTCAGTGCTATCTATATGCTGAAGCAAACCATGAGCGCCGGTAATTATACATTTACGGTTGGCGGTGACGACGGTTTCCGCTTTAGCATTGACGGTGGCAATACCTGGGTGATCAACAAATGGAACGACCAGTCCTATACCACCGCAACCTATTCTACCTGGCTTGCCGCCGGTACGTATAACACGGTCCTCGAATATTACCAGAATGGCGGATACGACCGCATTACCTACAACAATACGTTCACATCCTTACCGGTCACCGTCAGTGACTGGTCCGCAACCCTTGAGCCGGGCAATAACGCCCTCCTGAAATGGACGACAACCCATGCTGTCAACTTCGACCACTTTACTATTCAACGCAGCACCGACGAAGAGAATTTCGATGACATCGCGACGATCACGGCAAAACCCGATAGCCTGAGTACCGAACCCTATAGCTATACCGATCAGTTCAACTACGAAGGTAAGGTGTATTACCGCCTCAAAATGGTAGACCATGACGGCGTCGCCGGCTATTCCAACATTGTTGAACTGCCGATGCACGAGAACTCCGGCAGCAATGCCCGCATTTACCCGACCATGGTGGACAACGGTCAGATTACCGTGGATGTTCCGGCTTTGGTCGCACAGGCCCGCTTTGAACTGTACGACATGAACGGTCGAAAATTGCTTGCGCAGGATTGGGCTTCCCTGCAAGGGCGCAGACAAATCTCCCTGACTGCGAATGGTCACCTGGCAGCCGGCGCCTATATCGCGCGCCTGATCGACAACCAAACCGTTCTCGCCAAGCAAATTATTATCATAAAATAGCCGGCATCCGTCGACGGACACCGGCCTGGAATTCAACAACGGGTTAGGGGGGATCTTGAATTATTTCTTCTGCGCGCCCGCGCCAAAATGTATCGCATTTGGCATCCAGTATACGAAGTTGACCGCGAAGCTTCGCGTAAAGATGGTTACGAAATCCGGCTGCGCCGATACATCCTTGAATCCCCAATCCAGCTTCGCTGTCAGCATCATATCCGGCTTTAACTGGAACCCTGCCAACGCTTCCAGTCCAAAATCCAGATGATGCGCATCGTTCAGGTCCGACGAACCAAAATTGATCTTCCAGGTATATCCGTCCTGCGTATACTTGCCCGAAAGCGCATAGGCGAACCAGGGTCCCAGTCCAAACACCCAACGCTTCTCCGCGAAATCCGGGTGATAGATCACATCGATCGGCAGATTGAAATAGTTGACCCGGATAAAGGTGTTGTCGTCAAAGATATCCGCATTCGACGCCTCATGCTGATAGGAAAGGACCGGCCGGATCGACCAACGCGGATTCGCCAGCGGAACATCCGCCAACACGCCGAGCGCATAACCCGGCGCGGGCTTACCCTTGATCACCACGCCTGTCTCGCGCGCAATCCCGCCCGATAAATTCATTCCCCCTTGAAATCCCCATCGAATGTCCTGCGCCCGCCCGGCGTCAGCAACCGCAACCCAAACAATCAGCGTAACCAATACTGTTTTCATCTTATTTTCCCTTTATAGCTTTCAAGATACAGGAATTCACTTCTTTCTGACCGCCTTCAGGATCTTATCCAGCGAATACCCGACCTCAACCATCATCGTCCTGTTCCGCGAAGTATAGTCCGAAGGATCGGTCGATTTATCGTACAAACCCAGATCATACCCGATCCCCACCGAGACGCCCATTTTGAACCGGTATTCCCCGAGGAAATGTAGCCCTGCGTCAAACCGCTTATACCCGTCGCTCCCGAACACGGGCTCGCTTCCCCCGGAATAATTTACTTTCCCGCCAATGCCGTACGCGATATAAGGACCAAGACCGCCATATAAAACACCGCCGGACATCTGATGCATGTAAGCGACGGCCTCAGATACCTCCAAATAACTAAGGTGCTCAGAAGCGCCGAAGACCTGCCGTCCCTTCTCGACGTAACCCGCACTGGTCACCAGTCCAAACCCGTTCACAGCCTTTTTTGCAGCATAGTATCGTTCCGGATTCCACGGATCGGGAACCTCTTCGAATTTGACCTTGTCGTCGTAATACCAGATCAAGCCACCGTCAGACAGGTCGTCCAGTACTTCAACAATCGCGTTGAAGCCAGGGTTATATTGCGCCGTCTCACCAGAGGGTCCCTTTTCACCATCCTTCGACCGGTCATATGAAGCCGCAATCTCCCACGTAGTACAAGATGAAAACGAAAAGACAAGAAGAAGCGCCAGCGCCGCCGGCGCGACAATACAGGACTTTCTCATAGCTGATAAATTTTAGCGTGAAATAGCAGGGGTAAGCGGGAAAAACCGATACCCAAATATCCGGCAAGTGACAGGAGAATAAAATAGTTAGTTGTAACTATTTGCGGCGCCGTAGCCTCTAGCCCACTCTCAAGACGCCCTCACACCAACCCATTGTCCTTGGCAAAATTGACGAGGCCGACCGGCGTATAAATATCCAGCTTCCGGCAGATATTTCGACGATGCGCGTTAACCGTAAACTCACTCACATAGAGTTGCTCGCCGATCTCTTTTGTCGTGTACCCCTGGGCGATTTTTCGGATGATCTCGACCTCGCGCGGCGTGATCTGATACTTTTTCATAAAATCATCTGTGAAGACCGTATCCTCGGATTCCGGCGCCGCGCCCGCTATCCCCTCCTCGTCAAACCAGGTTCCGCCATCCGACACCGTAAGCACCGCCTCTTTCAACGTCTGCGCCGTGCAATTCTTCAAAAGGTACCCTCTGGCTCCGAGCGCCCGCACCTCGCGCCATAACTTCGGTTGGGCGTAGTTGGTAAAGACAAGGATCTTCAGGGAAGGAAATTCTTTTTGCAATAACCGCAGCGTCTCCAGCCCGTCCAGCTGCGGCATATGGAGATCCAGCAGGACGATATCGACGGCCTGGCCCGTCAAACGCGCCAGCAGCTGCCGCCCATTACCGACAGGCTCCAATACCTGGACATCGTCCATTTCCTCCAGCACCCGCCTCAATCCATCGACAAGCAGCGGATGATCGTCAGCGATAATGATCTTCAACGCCATCATTCCCTATTTAGGTAACTCGATCACAATCAGGGTTCCCCCCTCCTGCTTCGGACCGATCTCGACCCGGCCCTTAAGATACGCAATTTTCGAGCGGACGGTTTCTAAACCCTTGCCGTTTATCGTGTTACCGTCCTTTATTCCAACGCCGTTATCGTCTACCATGATCGAAATAGAGCGCTCGTGCTCCACCACTTCAAGCAAAACATGCGTGGCGTGCGCATGCTTGACCACATTTTGAACCAACTCCTGCACCATCCGGTAAAGGTCGCTTATATATGCCTTAGTATAACCTCCCGCAGCGCCCGCACCACCCATAGTGCCCACGCCCCTCGCGCTGCCCACGCCACTCGCGCCGCCCGCGCCCCCCGCACCTCTCCCCTCACCCCCCGCGCCGTCGGCAACACCCGCACTCCCCGCATCCTCAAAGCCGACGACCACCGCCTGCACCGACAGCTTCCCGCTCACATTAACCGCAGCCGCCAGATCTTCGATTGCCTTTTTAAATCCGTATTTGTCAATCGCTAACGGCGTCAGCTGGTGGCTGAGTTCCCGAACGGTGGTCGCAACAGAGAATAATACCTCCTGCGTCTTCAGCAGTTTTTCTTCCGCGCCGGCATCTTCCCGCCCTTTTTCGAGCGTCGAAGATAAATTGAGTGTCGCCAGTGACAACATCCCCCCGACTTCATCGTGCAGTTGATCGGCGATCTTTCGCCTTTCGCGTTCTTCCGCATCGATCGCGCCTTGCATCACCCGTATCCGATGTTGTTTGCGCATCCGCCCGACCCATGAGACCACCAATATGACACTCAACCCGAGCACCACCCCGAAAAAGATTCGCTCCAGCCGCGACTCCCGCGCTTCAGCCTCCGCCTCAAACCGGAGACGCACGATTTGCTGTTCCTTATCACGCAACCGGACCTTTGCCTCGATCTCCTGGATCGCCCGGTAATGATTGAGGTTGGTCAAAGAATCCTTTATGCGATAAAACATTTCCAACGCCCCGCTATACTCCCCCCTTTTCCCTTTCGCCTTCAATAACTCGGCATACGCTTTGTAATAATAGTAACCAAAAGCGGAATAAGTCCTCGCCGGCAACTCCGGCCGCAACTTTGCCAATATCCTTTCCGCTTCCTCCAGCCGCCGGGTCAGTATAAGCCCATGCGCATAATAAAGGTCGGATGGCATCAGGTGTATGCCTTCCATCCCCCCCATCTTATACGCCGCGGCATAGTCGTTCATCGCTTGCTCATTCGATCCCTCATGCTCGGCTACCATTCCGGCGGCAAGGAAATAGCTGGGGTAAGGTATCTTTGCCTCCGGCACTCCGAAAAGCATCCGCGCCCGCCCGAGGTATTGCCGCGCGGAATCATATTGCCCCTGGTACGCCTTTACCATCGCAAGTTCCGAATTAAAGAACGGCGCTTGCGGCGCGCGGGGGTTTGGCGCAACGACGGCGTCATACAATAACTCCCCAAACTTCGACGCGTTATCGTAATCCGCCAGCAAGAGATTGACCTGAACGAGTTGCGAGTAAATGCTGGGCGTCGCATTGCGAAAATAGAAGCCGGTCCGTTCATACAACCTGGGCTTATGATTCAGCGTCGGGTCCTTTGCCAGCTCCAGCAGCGATTCCAATATCGCTACCTCCCGCTGCGGATCGTTCTGACAATAAATGGTGGCGTAGTTGTACCGCGCGGTGAATAGCGCGTTCCTGTCGGGCAGATTAGCTGAAAGCTGCATCGCCATGTTCAACTCCCGGCCAAGTCTAGCCGTATCCGTCATATGCCCCACCGCGCCAAACGTGTACAGGAAGGATAAATTTTCCATGTCCCCGGCCCTGGCCGCACTTTGCTTTCCGATCGATACATACTTATCCACCGAATCCGTCTTTCCCCATTCCGCATACATCAGCGAAAGCCCGACCAGCACCTCATCATATCGTCGCGCGTCGCCCGCTGCATTGCCCAGCGCCTGCCGGTACAAGGCCTCCGCGTCGTCAAAACCCAACAACGCCTCTTTCGCCCTGGCCCAACCCATTAATAAAATATGAACCCATTTCCGATTGCCGGTCTTTTCCACCATCGGCACATATTCGGTCAGTATTTCGTAGCTGATGTGAATGTTGGACTTACCGATATCCTGCATCAAATCACAGATGGCAAGGAAATTGCTTTCCGTAATGGGCTGATGTTTCCAGTGCTCCCAGGCCGCCCGCGCTTCCTGATCCGTGTAATCAGTTGCCCTGGCCGGCAAACACCACACGAAACAGCAGCCGACCGCAAGGAAAAAAGATTTTAGCATCGGCAGTAAGTGTTAGAAAAATGTTATTACTGCGAAATATACAAACTTGTATGCAAAGCGTAAAGTGCGTGTCCGCGTCTTCCGATCGTATCCTGGCCTCCCGCTGCCGCATCCCGGCATCCTTTCTGATCATCCTGGTTATCTCCTTCTCCGCCATCGCCCAAAACGAAGCGCCTCTATCCGCTCAGCGCGGGGCGCCGGTCTCCGCCCAGCAGCAGTGGTCGTTCTCCACCCGGCAATCCCCGCCCCCTCCTGCCGCGACAGCCTACTCCGCCGCCGTCGTATCGCACCCTTCCTCCTCCAGCGCCACCGTCCCCTACTACCCTTTCCCGCAACACAATTCCTACGGAGAAGGTACCATAATACCAAACCACATCAGCCAGGAAGAATTGGATGACAGCGTAAGGTCTTTTTATCTCGCCTGGAAACAGCACTATGTCATCCCCAGCTCGCGGCAGGAGGAAAGCTATATCTGGTTTGAAGGCACCCGCGGCCCCAATATATGCGTCTCCGAAGGCCAGGGCTACGGCATGGTCATCGTAGCGCTCATGGCCGGATTCGACACAACCGCCCAGTCGACCTATGATCGCCTGTACCGCTGGTATAAGTCGCACCCGAGCACGACCAGCACCCATCTGATGGCCTGGACACAAAACAAAGACGGGATCAGCATGGACGGCGGCGCCGCTACCGATGGCGATATGGACATCGCATATTCGCTCTTGCTCGCAGACGCGCAATGGGGCCGCCATAGCAATATTCCTTACCGCCAGGAGGCACTGGCGATGATCGACGCGATCCGTCACCAGGAGATCAATCAGCAGACCTATACGATCATGGAGGACAATACCAGCAAACCGCGGAGCCATGACTACTACGACATGCGGTCATCCGACTATATGCCCGACCACCTTCGCGCCTTCCGCGACGCCACAGGCGACCCATTCTGGGACACGGTGATAAATAATAATTACCGGGTTTTTAGCTTCTTACAGAATACCTACAGCCCCGAAGCGGGCCTGGTTCCGGATTTTATAAAGAATATCCGCTTCTCCCCCGCATCCATAACCGCAGCGGATGATACCAACATTTTCGCCCAGCCCGTACAGCCGAATTATCTGGAATCGAAATACGACGGAGTATACAACTTCAACGCCTGCCGCGTGCCCTGGCATATCGGCGCGGACCTCCTCGTCAGCGGCGATCCCCGTGCGGCCGCTTTCCTCCGGCGGATCAACAAATGGATCCGGACCACCACAAAAGACAACCCCGACAATATCTCCGCCGGCTACAATCTTTCCGGCGAAGACCTTCCGCGTCGCTATTTCGAAGCGCTTTGCTTTATCTGCCCCTTTGCAGTAGCCGCCATGTCGAGCCCCGATAACCAGGAATGGCTGAACAAACTCTGGGACTATATCCAGCACTTCAAATTAAAGGACTTCGACTATTATGACAATACGATAAAAATGCTTGACATGATCATCCTCTCCGGCAACTACTGGACCCCCGCCGCGCCGACCGGCGAGCAGATCGCCGGCCATGCGACGCCTTCGTCAACCGCAAACCACCAAACACGGTAGCTCCTCCGCCAACTCCGCAAACGGCCAGCGCCACCCGCACTTGGGACGGCTCCGCCGTCCATCCATCCTCTCATGTCTGCTCCGCTCGCTCTCGCTCGCTCCGCGACGGGCCTCCGGCCCATCCGCCGCCCTACGGCACCACCGCCCCATTCCGTACTTCCTCACTGGCCGCCTTCACCAACCGGTCCCCTTCTTTCAACTCCGTACTGAACACCTCCGTGTTCCCGCCTTGCGTGCGGCCCGTCCGCACGTTCACCCAATCGGCTTTGCGATCATCCGTTACCCGGATAACAAAGAGCCGCTCCGTCCCGTTCACCACCGCCGTACTCGGCACCACAAAGCTGCTGTCCTTTGCCGGTAGCGGCAACTCTACCTCCGCCACCATCCCCGGCAATAAAACCTTATCCTCACAGTACACATCCATCTCCGTCCGCTCCGCCCGCAAATGCTCGTCCAACGCACCCGCGAGCCGCCGCACTTGCGCCGTAAAGATCCGGTTGGGGAGCGACTTTACCGTAAAGTTGACCCTATCCTTTTCCGTTAAATACCCTGCATAGGCCTCCGGCACGGAAATGACCAACCGCATATGTTTTTGCTCCTGCAAGGTGAACAGCGGTAACTCGGACCCTTTTCCCGACGGTCCGACATAGGCCCCCGGATTGACATTGCGCATACTGATGACACCACCGAACGGCGCCCGGATTTCCAGGTACTTGATATTCTCCGCAACCTCGTTATACGCCGCCTTCGCCGCGTCCCACTGCGCCAGATCCGACTTCTGCCGCGCATCCGCCTGATCGATATCGTTCTGGGAGATCGTCCCCGGCGTCTTACTGGTCTCCACCACGCGGTCAAAATTGGACTTGCTGGCAATATAGATCGCCTCCTGCGATTTCATCTTTGACTCAGCGCTCGCCAATTGACTCTTCAACTCCGGCGCCTCCATCGTCGCGAGCAACTGCCCCTGTCTGACCTCCGAACCGACGTCGACATAGAGCTTCTTCACAAAGCTGTTGACTTTCGCATATAGATCCACTTGCTGAAACGCGATCAACTCGCCGGGCACATACAATTTTGTCGCAAACCGCGACTTTTGGAGCACAAACGTTGCCGTGGAGGCATTCGCACTGTCCGAACGACCCGCTGCAACCGCGCCGCCGGCCGCCGAATTCCCCGCACCCGCAGCAGCCGCCGCATTTTTTTTCTCCCCATCCGTATCCGAACAACTGTTCAGCGTCGCAAAACACAACAACATCCCCGCCGCCGCCGCGAAAAATTTACTTCTCATGATGTTCATATAATGACGATATATAGTGTTTACTTTCTTTATCTGACGGGTCGAGCGAGACCGAAACGGTCGACGTCCTGCCCTGCACCCACGCAAAGATCAACGGCAGCAGGAATAACGCGGCAAAGGTACTGGCGATCAGCCCGCCGATTACTGCACGACCCAGCGGCGCCGCCTGATCCCCGCCCTCGCCAAATCCGGAAGCCATCGGTATCATCCCGACCACCATGGCGACACTCGTCATCAGGATCGGCCGGATCCGCGTCGCGGCGGCCTCCCGCGCAGACCGCAAGGCATCTCCTGAATGCATGCGCAACTCCTCCGCATTGGTTACCAATAGGACGGAATTGGAGATCGATACGCCGACGGACATGATCATCCCCATATACGACTGGAGATTCAGCGTGGACCCCGTGAGCATGAGAATACCGAGGGACCCCAACAACACCGCCGGCACCGTACAAAGCGCCACCAGCGATACCTTGAAGGATTGAAAATTGGCGGCCAGCATCAGAAAGATCACGATGATCGCCACGATCAGCCCCGTCTGCAGACTCTCCAGCGTGTCGGTGAGCACGGTCGTCAAACCTCTCGTCTCCACCACCAGACCCCGCGGGAGCGTTCCAAGCGAAGCCAGCGCCTTCCGAACGTCTACCGTTGCATGACCAAGATCCTTCTTGTACAGGCTGGCCGTTACCGACAACACGGGGGTCGCACCAATATCATCCGCCTCCCCGTAAACGGTGTCCCGCGTCAGCGTCGCCACGTCGCTCAACACCGGCCGGTTGGAATTCGGCGCAATGGGGATCTCCCCGATATCATGCACGCTGGTCATCAGGTTCTCCGGGATTTCGACCTGCACACCGTAAGACAAGTTGGATTTTCGGTCAACCCATAGGTTCTTCTCGATGAATCGCGACGACGATGTAGCCGAGGTCAGGGACCGGCTGATCGCATCGGCGGTAGTGCCTAACTGCGCCGCCCGGATCCGGTCTATGTTGATATCGATGGCCGGATAATGGATCGCTTCATCCAGCTGCACGTCTCGCAGGTAAGGTATTTGCCTGAGTTTTTCGATGACTTTCACCGCATATGCCTCATTGATCTTTTTGTTTTTCCCGATCAGCTTGACTTCGATCGGCGTCGGTGAACCCTGGCTGAGGATCTTGTCCGTCAACTCGATGGGCTCGAACGATACTTTCATCCAGGGCATATCCTGCGCAATCCGGTGACGGAAGTCTTCCTTCAGATCGTCCATCTTTACCTTATATTCTTCCTTCAAACTCACCTGCAGCACGCCCTCCTGCGGTCCGGCCATAAAAAGATAGATCGGATCGGTTGAGAATTGCTGCGGGTGCATCCCCACCATCGCCGACGTCACACTGATATTCTTGTGTCCCACGATCGAATCCAGGATATGCAACGTGCGGACCATATATTCCTCCGATCGCTCCATCCGCGTGCCATCCGGCGCCCGCATCCGGACCTGGAACTGCCCCGCATTGGACTTGGGCAACACATCCCGGCCGATCGAGTTGATCAGCAGCCAGGCGCCGCTCAGGCCCAGAACGATATAAAGCAGCGCTATCGCCATCCGGAACGGCATCAGCCGGTCAAGGAAGCGGATAAAACGTTTTCTGAACCGGTCAAAACGCGTCTCTTTTCCGCCCTCCCCCGTCCCATGCTCCAGCAGCTTGTGTTTCTCTTCGGCCGCACTGGCCTCATCCGCAGCCGTAAGACCCGAAGCCCTGAATTCCTCATCGTCCGAAGCGAAAACCTTCCCATCCCCCCGCTTATGACCTTTCATGATCCAGTTCGCCAGCACCGGAACGAACGTTTGTGCCATCAAATACGACGTGATCATCGAGAATCCGATCGCCAGCGACAGCGGCAGGAACAGCGAGCCCGGGATCCCGCCCATGGTAAAGGCTGGCGCAAATACCGCAAGGATGCAGAAGAGAATGAGCAACTTGGAGAAGGCGATCTCCCGGCAGGCATCCCAGATGGCCAGCGCCTTGGGCTTTCCCATCGCCAGGTGCTGATGTATATTCTCGATCGTCACCGTCGACTCATCCACGAGGATGCCGACCGCCAGCGACAACCCACTAAGTGTCATGATATTGATCGTCTGATGACACAGGTTGAGGAATAACACGCCCGAGATCACACAGATCGGGATCGTAAGAATAACGATCATAGCCCCACGAAGATCGCCCAGGAACAACAACACCATCAGACCGGTCAGCACCGCCCCGATCGCTCCCTCGCTCAAGAGGTTCTTCACCGAATTGATGACATACGTGGACTGGTCGAACTCATAGGATAATTTTACATCTTCCGGCAGCTGCGCCTGCAACCGCGGGATGGCCTTCTTAAGATTTTGCACCACTTCCCAGGTGGACGCCGCCGCCGCTTTGGTGATCGGCAGATAAACGGATCGCTTGCCGTTGACCAGCGCATAACCCTGAGTGATATCTGCCGCATCTTCGACCTTAGCGACATCTTTCAGATAGATATTTTGAACACTGTTGGTGTAGATGGGGATATCCTCGAAATCTTTAATATTGGGAATCGTTGTATTCGACGGCGTGAAATAGTTGAGATCTCCCATCCGGACATTCCCCGCCGGCGTGGCCTGGTTGTTGACCCGCAACGCAGCGACAATCTGGTCGGGCGTAAGATGATGCTGCCGCATGAGCTCGGGATCGACCTTGATCACTATCGCACGGGCATTCCCGCCGAAAGGCGCAGGGGATACAAGCCCCGGAATACTGGAGAACTGCGCACGCACATACACGTTTGCCAGGTCCTGAAGTTCGTTATTGCTGCGCGTGGGGCTGCTGAGCACCAGCTGCCCGACAGGCAGGGTCGAAGCGTCGAACCGCAAGATGAACGGCGGCTGCGATCCGTTCGGGAACTGCGACTGCGCCCTGGTGATATATCCCGTCACCTCCGAGGCGGCCTGGGCCATATTCGTGCCCTCATAAAAGGTGAGTTTGATCAACGTCAGGCCCTGGATATTCCGGGTTTCGATGCTTTTCACGCCGCCGACATACAACAAGAGGTTGACATACTGTTTGCCAAAGAAGGTTTCCATCTGGTCAGGCGTAAACCCGCCATACGGATGCGAGATATAGATGACCGGCAGATCGAGGCTTGGAAAGATGTCGATCTTGATACTGCGGACAGCGCTGATGCCAAAAAACAATAAACCCGCCACCAACACGAGGATGGTAATCGGTTTTCTTAGCGCAAGTCTGATTAATCCCATGATTGAAAATCCTTAATTAGAACTCATTAATGAACATTCCGAAGTCCCCTGTGGAAGCTGCCTTATACAGCAAGGCCTGCCAGACGCCCGTATCGATCACATCCCGCTCCGTCTCGGCCTGGTTCAGGATCGCCGCCGCCGTGGTAACATCCACGATCGTCGCAAGACCGTTCTTGTACAATGTTTCCTTTTGCAAATAGGCGTCCGCCGCGGCCTTTACCTGGACCGGCGCCTCCCGGTAATTTTCCAGCGCGTGACGGATCCTCGTGTCCGAAAGGACAACCTGCGCCTGCAACTGCTGGGTGATGAGCCCGTATTCCTCCCGCAGCCCCTCCGTCGTGAAATTCTGTGCCGCAACCTGCTGGTGGATTCGCAGCGGATTGGTGATATCCCACGTGACCCCCACCCCGATCAGGTAGTTGGCCGTCTGAAAACCTACCCCTTTAAAATAATTTGGCGTATACGCGTTCGGGGACTGCGCCCCGTAATTATAGTCGAACCCCGTCCCCCGGTCCTGGAAGACCCCGAATAACGAGAAGGTCGGATAGCTGAGTGTCCGCAGGTATCTGGCCTGCTGATCGCTTAATTGCACCCGTTGCTGGAAAAATTGCAGCAGGGGATGATTACCCAGCGGCTGCGCCGGAGCCGCATTCAGCGAATTCGGCAATCGCGACACAAATGCGGAATCCAGGGCATAGTTATTGGAATCGGGAGGCCGCACTTGCATAAGTTGCGCCAGTTCGTTGGCATATTCCTGCTCGGCTTCAATCGCATTCGTTAACGCGATCCGCGCATTCGAAACCTCCGCGTTGGCCAGCGACGAATCAACTCCCGGATTCAGCCCCGACTTGGCCCGCGCCGTGGCCACCGTTTGAAAGGAGACCGCCCGATCGAGGTTGGCCTGCTGCGAAAGGATTAACTTCTGCGCCGCGAGCAGGTTGAGATATGCCCCCGCCACGCGTACGCTTTGCTCGAACTTCTCCTGGTCCAGGTCGCTTTGATTCAGATCGAGCCCCTTCTGCGCCACCTGCGCCTTCTCCTTGTACCGGCCGAACTGGAAGAAGTCCCAATTGATATTCGTCCAGTACAAGGACCCGAAACCCGCATTCCAGTTCTGTGTTGGAAATACCCCGCCGGATGAAGAGACCGATGGGGCTTTATAGCCGATCAACGGACCAAGGCTGGAATTGGCCGTCCCATAAACCTGCTCGGCCGCCAGCGTGAGATCGGGGAGATACTCGTTCTTTACTTCCCTGACATTCGCCCGGGCCGCCTTTACATAATTGGCCTTTGCCCGGATCGTTCCATAATTGTTGAGTGCGGTCTGTACGGCCTGTCGAAGGGTCAGGACCTGCGCCGCCGCCTGGCCGGGCGGCCACCCTAGCAAGAGCCCCCAGAAGAAGACTCTAGGAAACTGTTTTAACATGGTGTAAAGGGAGCGCAAGATTTTGAAGTAATCTTGAAGCGGGCGCCCGGTCGGTAAACCCGACCGCTAATGTATGCACCTCGTTGCAATAGTCATATTCGATCGTAAAATGTGCCAGATCACAGATTTGCCGCACTATGGCCAGTCCGATCCCGATCGAGTCGCTACCGGGGTTGCCTTTCTTGAAACGGTCGAACAATTCCATAACCGGCAACTTCGGATCCAACCCGCTGTTGGCGATCATCAAACCTTCTCGGGTCAGCGCGACCATGATCCATCCCTGGCCGTCAACCCCGGGCGAATTGTGTCTTATCGCATTATTCAATAAATTCATCAACAACAAATCAGCCAACGCCGGGTGCAGCGAAACCCAAACATTCTCCCTGATGTCCACTGTCAATTGCAGCGCCTTCATTTCAATCAGCTCATCAAAGGACTCCAACGCGCCCGTCACCAGCGAAGTCATATTGACGGATTCCGAAATATCGTACTCATGGTTCTCCAGCTTGGTCAGCAACGTCAGCGAACTGTGGATCCGTGACAACCGCTCCAACGCATTCTGCATTTCCGCGATCAGGACCGCCTGCTCATCCCGGATATCCGATTCCATGAGCAAGTCGAGCTTCCCCCGGATGATCGCCGTCGGCGTCTGCAGCTCATGCGAGGCATTTTCCGTGAACTCCTTCAAAGACTGATAATCCTCCTGCGCTTTCTCCGTCATCTTCTTCAGAAATTCGTTCAGCTCCCCGAACTCCGACGTTCGCGTTTCCGGCAGACGGATCGGCTCCTTACGCTTTAGATCGAATGACTGGATTACCCGCATGGTCCGTTTGAATGGCGCAAGGATGTATTTCGAGATCAGACCTCCCGATATCACTACCAGCACCAGCAAGACCAGGAGTATCCATTGAAAGGAATTGACGACCCCGGGTAAAAGCTGGTAGAACGAAGGGATAAAGGAATAGGTCGTCACCCGGTAATGCTCCCCACGGATGGTATAGAAGGACGTGACCAATAGCCGGTATTCATTCGTCTGAAATTCCGGGTTCCAATCCAACCCCCGCGTATAGAACGACTTCACCTCCTTCGGCACGGAATCGACCGGGATCTTCGCCACCGTCGCCCGCTTTCGGGTCGGATCCCCCGTATAGTTCCCTCCCCGCCGGATCTGATCGGCGATAATATCGTTGAGCCGTTCATGCCGCGCTACTTCCACCCGCGTGAGCTTCCGCTGAATTTCAAAATATACGATCGCCCCGCCGATCAGCAGCACGACCAGCATGATTCCGAAATACCACAAGGTAAATTTTGTCGTTAGCCTCATCGCCCATTATCCAAATGAGAATTGAATTTATAGCCCAGTCCATAAACGGTACTGATATAATCTACCCCCCCGGCCTGGCTGATCTTGCGGCGAAGGTTTTTAACGTGTTGATACACAAAATCAAAATTAGCCAAATTATCGGTGTAATCCCCCCAAAGATGCGCCGCTATCGCCTGCCGCGACAACACCCGGTTCTTGTTGACGAGAAAGTAAAGCAACAGGTCGAATTCTTTCGGCGTCGTGCCCAACAATACATCCCCGACACGCGCCTCGAATGTATCCGTATTCAGGCTGATTTCATTGAAGGAAACCACACTCGCGCCATCGAGATTCTTCCGCCGGTATACCGCCCGGATCCGCGCGTGCAGCTCCGCCAGATGAAACGGTTTGGTAATATAATCGTCGGCGCCCTGCTCCAGCCCGATGATCTTGTCGTCTACCGCATTTCTTGCCGAAATGATCAGCACGTTGCTTCCCTTGTATTCTGTCCGGATAAACTTCAGCAGACCCATCCCGCTTCCATCCGGTAAACCGATATCCAGCAAGATACAGTCATATTGAAAAAGCGCCAGCTTCTCCTTCGCCTCCTCCATCGTAGCGCTAAACTCGCACACATATCCCTCTCTTTCCAAAAAGTCCCGGATATTCCTGGCCAGCTCCTGGTTGTCCTCTACAATAAGCACCTTCATGCCGGCGAAATTCGCACAAAATCTTGAAGCAACCTTGAAGCTGTCAGCCGCCGACTTGAGCGCCGAAGCTTCAGCGGAGGCGTTAGCCCAGCGAAGGCGCGCCCCCTACCGGTACCCGCTCGCCTGCAGATCAAAAAGCTCCGCATACCGGCCACCCGCCGCCAACAACTCCTGATGGGACCCGATCTCCAGCATCTCCCCCTTCTCGAGCACCAATATCCGGTCTGCCATCCGCACCGTTGAAAACCGATGCGAGATCAACACCGCCGTGCGCCCCTTGGTCAAATCCGCGAACCGCTGGAAAACTTCATACTCCGCCCGCGCATCCAACGCGGCGGTTGGTTCATCCAGGATCAACAATTGCGCATCCCGCATGTAGGCCCGCGCCAATGCAACCTTCTGCCATTCGCCGCCGGACAACTCCACCCCGCTCCGAAAACGGCGCCCCAGCTCCTGGTCATATCGTGCGGGTAGCCGCTCCGCCAATGCATGCGCCAAACTTTGGCGGGCCGCTGCTTCGATCAGCTCACGGTCGTCTTGCCGGTCGATGTTGCCGACGGCGATGTTTTGGGCCATCGTCATCTGGTAGCGGAGATAATCCTGAAAGATCACTCCAACCTGCCGGCGTAACTCGGCCGGATCATATTCCCGAAGGTCGACACCGTCGAGCAATATCCTTCCCTCCGTCGGATCATACAACCGCGTCATGAGCTTGATCAGCGTCGTCTTTCCCGCCCCGTTCTCCCCTACCAATGCAAGCCGTTCCCCCGCATGGAGGGTGAAGTTCAAATGCCGGTTTGCCCACCGCTCCGAATGCTGATACCGGAAACCGACATTTTCAAACCGGAACCCCTCCCGGATAGGCCGGGGGAAAGGCACCGGTCGCGCCACCGTGACGATCCGCGGTCGGATCTCAAAGAATTCGAACAGATCTTGCAGGTAGATCGCCCCCTGCGACACGCTCGTAAACCGCGTCAGGATCCCTTCCAATAAACTCCGCAGCTGGCGGAACGATCCCGCCAGAAAGGTCAGGTCGCCTATCGACAGGCTGCCCCGCACCGCCCGGAAGATGATCACGACATAAGCAAAATAGTACCCCACACTCCCGATCAGGGCAAACAACGTCCCCCATGCCGATCGCCGGATCATCAGCGAACGGGCATCCCAATAAAACTTTTCGGCCAGCCCTCTGAACCGGCCCACCAGGAAATCCGACAACCCGAACAACTTGACCTCCTTTGCCGTATCGTCACTTGCCCCCAAAAAACGCAGGTAGTCGAGCTCCCGCCGTTCCTCTGTCTGCGACCGCGTCAACGCGTAGCTTCGGTCATTGAAATACGACTCCCCCAAAAAGGCAGGCACCACCGCCACGAGCAAGAGCAGGATTAACCAGGGATTGAATGCCATTAACCCCACAGCCAGGAACCCCATGCTGATCAGATCCTGTACCTGACCCATTACCTGCGACAGAAGGACCGTCCTGCCTGTCGTCTGCTGACGTGCCCGCTCCAGCTTGTCATAAAAGGTGGAATCCTCGAACTGATCGAGGTCGAGCATAGCCGCGTGCTGCATGATTTTAATGGAAGTAAAATTTGAGAACTTATCTCCCAATAAGCTATCCATCAATGAAATGCACCTTGATAATACATCCGAAAAAATCGCCAGTCCAAACTCCCCCGCCACCAGTAACCATAGCCGGTGGGTCCCGCTATCCGACGGTATCCGGTGCGCTGCCAGCCCTACCACCTGGTCGATGATGAGCTTTCCTACATACAAAATAGCCACCGGGATCGCCGACTTGACAACCCGCAAGACGACATTCCCCAACATAATTGCCGGACTGGTCTCCCATACCAACCGGAAGAACCGCGGCAAATTCCCCAACGCCTTAATCCGCTCGCGCCACGTGAGCGGCGCCACCCCCGTCGATATTTTTGGTCTCATGTATCGGTTAAAGGTCCCGCTTTTTTCGCGATTTTCATTTTTGCTTCTGTCGTAACCGCCCACCCGAAAGTCGCCATCAGAAAATAATCGATCAAGCCATATCTTTACGGTTATGATTAGCATTTGCCGTCTGCCATTGCCGCGCCGTTACTCCCTTTACCTTCTTCTCGCGCTGCTCCCGGCCGTCCAATCTTGCCAAAACGCCTCAACACGCACCCTCCGCCCCACCGACGCCCTCGCCTACCTCAACCCGGACCTACCGGTCGACCGGCGCGCGGGCGACCTCGTCAGCCGAATGACCCTCGATGAAAAGATCGGCCAGATGACCAACGCGGCCCCGGCCATCCCCCGCCTCCACATCGCCGCCTACAACTGGTGGAACGAAAGCCTCCACGGCGTGGCCCGCGCGGGGCTCGCCACCGTTTATCCCCAGGCTATCGGCCTCGCCGCGGCCTGGGATGAAGACCTGCACTTCCGGATGGCCACCGCCATCTCAGACGAAGCACGCGCTAAATACAATGAATTCCTTCGCCAGGACAAACACGAGCTCTACGAAGGGCTGACCTTCTTCTCCCCCAATATCAACATCTTTCGCGACCCCCGCTGGGGCCGCGGCCAGGAGACCTATGGCGAAGATCCCTACCTGACCGGCCGCCTCGCCGTCCAATTCATAAAAGGCCTCCAGGGCGACGATCCGAAATACTTTAAAACCATCGCTACCGTCAAACATTTCGCCGTGCATAGCGGCCCCGAATCCGAACGCCACTTTTTCGACGCCCGCCCCGACGAACGCGACTTTCGCGAAACCTACCTTCCGCAATTCGAAATGGGCATCAGGGAAGGCAAGGCGTTCTCCGTCATGTGCGCCTACAATCGCCTGTATGGCCAGGCTTGCTGCGGAAGCAGCCGCCTCCTTACGACGATCCTCCGGAACGAATGGGGGTTTAAAGGCTACGTCGTCTCCGACTGCGGCGCCATCGACGACATCTACGAACGACACAAGATCGTCTCGACACCCGACTCCGCCGCCGTGCTTGCCGTCAGGGCCGGCTGCGACCTCGAATGCCTGAATACTTATAGGCACCTGAAAGAAGCCGTTGCCAAAAAGATGATCAGCGAAGCGGAGATCGACACCGCGGTAAAAAGACTTTTTACCGCCCGCATGAAACTCGGTATGTTCGATCCCGCCGACAGCGTAAAATACAACAGCATCCCCTATTCCGTCGTCGACAGCAAACAACACCGCGATCTGGCACTCGAAAGCGCCCGGAAATCCATCGTGCTGCTAAAGAACGAGCATTCCACCCTCCCGCTCGCCAAGACCTTGCGAACAATCGCCGTAATCGGCCCTAACGCCGACGACTCCGCGCTCCTGCTCGGCAACTATAATGGTACTCCCGCCTATACCGTCACCCCGCTGCAGGGGATCAGGGCCAAACTCGGAGCGGCCACCCGCGTGCTCTACACAAGGGGCTGCGAACTCGTCGCCGGTCTCCCTCACCGCGTGCCTGCCGCAAAAATGCGCGACAGCGCCCTAAACATCGCGCGGCGGGCCGACGCCGTTATCCTTTGCATGGGACTCTCCCCGCGCCTCGAAGGCGAGGAACTGAAATTGAATATCCCCGGTTTCAAAGGCGGCGATCGCACCACCCTCGACCTGCCGAAGGAACAGGAAGACCTGATCCACGCCATCGCTGCCACCGGCAAACCCGTCATCCTGGTATTGCTGAACGGAAGCGCCGTGGCCGTCAACTGGGAAAACGAACATCTGCCCGCGATCGTCGAAGCCTGGTATCCCGGTCAGGCGGGCGGCACTGCCATTGCCGATGTCCTGTTTGGCGACTATAATCCCGCGGGTCGCCTGCCCGTCACCTTTTACACCTCCGTAAGGGACCTTCCCGACTTTGGCGACTACGCCATGGCCGGACGGACCTATCGCTATTATAAAGGCCGTGTCCTCTATCCGTTCGGCTATGGCCTTAGCTATACAAACTTTCACTACGACAGCCTCCGGGTCACCCCGCCCTCCGGCAACGCTGACAGTATCCGCCTTACCGTACAGGTTAAAAATACCGGTCGCATCGAAGGGGACGAAGTCGCTGAGATATACGTTTCCGCCCTCGAACCGCGCACACCCCTCCCCCTTCGGGCGCCGAAGCCCCGCGAAGGTGCCATCCGCTCCCTTCGGGCGTTCCGCCGCATTCATCTCCAACCTGGCCAGAAGATGACCCTGCATTTCTCGATTGCACCCGAGGCCTTTACCGTCATCGACGACAACATGCGCCGGGTACCGCTGCCCGGTCGCTACTCCATTTCCGCGGGCGGCTCCCAGCCGTTGGACACCCACCGGTCTACGTCCGACTACCTGGTGACTACCGCGACCATCCCGAAAAGATCATAATTGCCAGCCATGAACATTCGCTATCTATCCATCGTCATCTTTATCCCGAGTCTGATGTCTTCCTGTCATAACAACACCGGCCGGCGCCTCGACGCCGCCGACACCACCCGGAAAGCGGTGCGTCTTCTCACCCTCGACCCCGGACATTTCCACGCCGCCCTGGTCCAGAAATCCATGTACGCCGATGTGGACTCAAATGTTTTTGTCTACGCCCCTCCGGGCCCGGACGTCAAAGCACACCTTGAAAGGATCAGTGCCTATAACACCCGGGCAAAAGACGCCACCCGCTGGAACGAACACGTATACACCGGACCCGATTTCCTTCAGCAAATGATCCGGGATCGCAAGGGCAATACCGTCGTACTGGCCGGCAACAATCGCGAAAAGACCGCCTATATCCTTCGGTCCTTGCAAGCCGGCTTTCACGTGCTTTCCGACAAACCAATGGTCATCGATGAAACGGCCTTTAGCCAACTTCGCGAGGCGTTCGACACCGCCGCCGCAAGGAACCTGGTCCTCTACGATATTATGACCGAACGCTACGAGATTACCAGTATCCTGCAGCGTGAACTGGCCGCCATGCCCGCTGTCTACGGTACACAGGAAAAGGGCGACGCCCGGAATCCCGGCATTCTCGCCTCGAACGTCCATCGCTGGTATAAATTTGTATCCGGCAACGTGCTGACCCGCCCGGCATGGTCTTTTGACGTCGCCCATCAAGGTGAAGGAATGGTCGACGTGATGACGCACCTGGTCGATCTTATCCAATGGGGCTGCTTCCCCGACCAATCCCTGGACTACTCAAAAGACATCCAGGTAGATCATGCCCGTCATTGGACGACCAACCTGTCATTGTCCCAGTTCCGGATCGTCACCGGCATCGACCAATTTCCCGATTTCCTGAAGAAATATGCGGACCCAAAAAAGGACACCGTTTTAAAGATTTATGCCAACGGCGAGATCGACTATAGGCTGAAGGGCGTCTTTGTCAAAGCGGCTACTGCCTGGACCTACGACGCTCCACCCGGCGCCGGGGATACCTATACCTCAACGATCCGCGGTACGAAAGCCAACCTGCTTATCCTGCAGGACACCGCACAACATTACCAACCCACGCTTTACATCGAGCCGGTGACAAAAGACCCCGCTTACGAACAAACGCTGAACGCTCAATTCGCAACGCTGCGCTCAAATTATCCCGGTATCTCGCTGAAAAAAGAAGGCCCGCGCTGGGAAGTTCTCATCCCCGATCACTATAAGGAAGGGCATGAAGCGCATTTCGCCCGTGTCACCGAAAAATTCCTTGGCTTTATCAAGGATCACAATATGCCCGGTTGGGAAGTACCCAACATGATCGCAAAATATTACACCACCACGAAAGGCCTGGAACTGGCCAAACAAAACAAATACCCATGAACCTCCATTTGCCTCCCATCCATTCCGGCATCCGTTCGCGTGTCCTCGATTTCACGGTTTTCTGGATCATTCTCCTCGCCGCCGCACCGCACGCGTTCGCGCAATCCGCCGAAACCACCCAACTCACCGGCATCGCGCAAGCCGATACCCTCATCGCACAGGTCGCTCCCTACCCCGGCGCCAGCGGCCAGGTTCTCAAAGGTGCTACCCACGACCTGGCACTGCTGGATATCCGCACGTTTACCCTCAAATCCGCGATCATGCTGTCCGGTAAGCCCGATACGGCAGACGAACTGCTTATCATAAAAGAAGGTGAACTCAACCTGACTATCCGCGACAGCACATTCAACTTCGTACCCGGGAGCGTCGCGCTCATTCCAACCGGCATCTCCTATAGCCTGGAGGCCAAACAATCCACCTGGTTCCGCCTGCGTTTCCGATCCCGCCAGGCTCCCCGAACACCGCTTTCCGCAACCGGTACTGCTCCGTACTCCGTAGCCCGCTCCCCCGCCGCCCCTTTCATCCTGCGATGGCCCGATATGCCCGTCCAGCATACCGCTAAGGGCGAATCCCGCCAGATCTTCAGCCTCCCTACATGCTGGCTTTCAAAGATCGACCTCCATGCAACCACCCTGAACCCCGGCGAAGTGTCCCATCCACCCCACATCCACCGGTCGGAAGAAATTATCCTGATGCGTACCGGCCACGTGCAGGAATATATCAACGGGAATCATTACCCCGCGAATAGCGGAGACCTGATCTTCCTTCCTTCCGGTAACCCGCACGCCCTGGAAAACCACGGCACCACCCGCGCCGAATATTTTGCTCTCCAATGGGAACTCTAGCCCTGCGTCTTTAGCGCACACAGTGTGGGCGGAGAACCGGGATCTTATCCTTCCCGCTTTAACCTCCCCGACCCCACCGTCGACACCGAACGAACCGTCCCCGCACCGGAATAATGCACGGAACCCGATCCCACAATATTCGCCGAGATCGTCTTATTCACCGTAATATAGGTATCGCCGGACCCGCTGATCTCCGCCTCGGCCACATCCGTAGCCAATGCATCCGCACTCAGCTTTCCCGATCCGGCGATCGTAATGTCCGTATTCTCCGCTTTCCCTTTGAGCCGGATCGAACCTGACCCGCTGATCGTAACCCCCAGTTTGCCCGCGTCGACCGCAGTCGAAATGCTGCCCGATCCGCTTAGCGTCACATCGACGTTCGCCCCCTTTAACGCTCCATCCACATCCATCGAACCCGACCCCGCATCACTCAGCCCCGACAAGGACTTGGCGGTCACATACACATCGATCCGCCCGTTATAATGGTGCGGCTCCGAACCCCTCTTCCAGCGGATCTCAAGGTTTCCGCCCGTGACGATCGTTTCGATCATAGCCGCCGTTGCCGCGTCCGCACCGACGATCTTCAGGGATTCCGTCCCATTGATCTTGATGTGGACAGCAAACGATCCGCCGCTTCCGATACTATGGAAACCCGACACCGAACGGGTTTGTTCCTGCGCATTCACCCCGGCGGCAAACCCCAAAAGGGCAACAAGCATCAAACCTGCGAATTTCGGCCGGCTAAAATGTCTTTTCAAAGGTCGGCCGGCAGCCGGTATTTCGTTTCCGTTAAAGCCAAAATTGGTCATACTCGGTATCATATTGTAATAGTTTGTATGATAGACGTTTGAACTAAAACAAATGTTGCACCCCGCTCCCTGAATTTCCGCAATCGATTAATCGGCAAAAATTTACTTTTGTACAAAGGAACCGGATCAATGCCCACTGATATTAAATGCCCGAATTGCGGCCACACCTTCCCTATGGAAGATGCCGTCGCTGAAGAATATAAAAAAGACCTCCGCGCCCAGATGCAAAAATTCGTCGGCGACAAGGAAAAGGAGTTCCAACGGAAAGTCGATGAAGAACGCCGCCGTATCCAGACGGCCACCGAACAGGAATTACGGAAATCCATCACCGGCGATTTCGAAAACAAGCTGCGCATCCTGGAAGACGTCAACAAAGACAACGAAGAAAAGCTTCGCACCGCCCGCCAGCGAGAACTCGAATTCCTGAAAAAAGAACAGGACCTGATGAACAAAGAAGCCGAAATCGACCTGACGATCCAACGCAATCTGCAGGAAGAACGCGCCCGGCTAACCGAAGAGATCCGTCTCCTCGAAAGTCAGAAAGTCGCCGCGAAAGAGACCGAATACCAGCTAAAACTTAAAGAGCTGGAAAAGCAGCTCGAAGACCAGAAGAAACTGGCGGTTGAAATGGAACGTCGCGCCGAGGAGATGAAGCGGAAAGCCGAACAAGGCTCCATGCAGCTTCAGGGCGAAGCCCAGGAACTTGCCCTCGAACATCTTCTTCGTTCCGCCTTCCCATTCGACACGGTCACCGAAGTCGGCAAGGGTGTTAAAGGCGCTGACTGTATACTAACGGTTCGCAACCCCATCGGCCAGGAATGCGGCAAGATCATTTTTGAATCCAAACGGACGTCCACCTTCTCGATGGACTGGATCGAGAAGCTCAAAACCGACAAGCGATCGCAAGGCGCGGATATCGCCGTCATTGTCACACATGCGATGCCAAAAGACATGAACGGATTCGGTGAAAAGGACGGTGTTTACATCTGCTCTTATCCCGAAGCCCGCGCGCTCACCCACGTCCTCCGCAATGCGGTGATCGAGATCCATAAAGTCGCGAGAACACATGAAAACACGGGCGACAAAATGCATCTGCTCTATACTTATCTGACCAGCAACGAATTTGGTGAACAATGGAAGGCGATCCGGGAAGGATTTCACTCCATGCGTCAGTCCATTCAACGTGAACGGGAGGCGATGGAACGACTGTGGAAGGCCAGAGAAAAACAATTGGAAAAGGTGCTGGTCAGCGTTGCGCACGTTCGCGGCTCCATCGAAGGCATTGCGGGAAAGGCCATCGACATCGACCTCATCGAAGACGGCTCCGACGGATCCCTGCTGGATTAACTAACTACCCACCTCGGCCGCCGTAGCTTTAGCGAAGGCGGCTAGCTTACCACCCAGGCCAGGGTCAACGCCTGCTCATCGAATATCCGCGCATCCAGATCCAACAGGATGATCTCATCCTTCTCGAATGCAAAGGGCAGCTTGATCATATCCCCCTCGATCCGGATATTTCCCGTCAGCTGCATATGCCGCTTGAAGTCAAGCTCGCCCCGTCCATACCATTTGAATAACGCTTCCTTCGCGCTCCAGATCAGCGTCAGCAGTTCCTGTTCCACCCGGCCCCGCAAACCCCACTGCTCCAGGAAGACCGAATAGTCCTCATTAAAGAGATTCATCTCGCCTTCATTCAGGAACTTTTCCGCCACCCTCGTTATCCTTGGCGTAACCAGCTCGATGTCTACCCCCACCCGGTAAGTTTTGCTGACGATCGCTGCCGCATACGCCCCGCAATGGGAGATCGAAAAATGGAACGGATCTCCCGCCAGAAAAGGCTGACGCGTATCGGCAATCCGGATCTCCTCCACCGGGAAATCCGGGTAAAGCGCCGAAAGCAAATAGCGGCCCGCCAAATGCTGCCGTCGCTTGAACGGATGTGTCACGTCACGCTTCAGCGGCACCCGCTCCAGGAAAAAGGATTCCGTCTCATCGATGCGCCAAATCCCTAATTTTGTGTCGCGGTTGATATTATGTTGATAAAACAGCGGCATTTGTGATATTATAAATTAATTTGCGACACCCCAATATCGAGCATATCCGCAAACTTAACCAATTTCGACATGATCCTTTCCGATACGCGCATCCTCGAAGAGATCAACAAAGGGACCATTAAAATTGAACCCTACGACAGAAGCTGCCTGGGAAGCAATTCCTATGACATTCACCTCGGAAAATGGCTGGCTACTTACCGAGAGCATATTCTCGACGCAAAGAAACATAATGAGATCGAATATTTCGAGATCCCTGAAGAAGGTTTTGTGCTCTATCCGCACATTTTCTACCTGGGCGTCACCCATGAATATACCGAAACCCATGCGCACGTTCCCTTCCTGGAAGGGAAATCGTCGACCGGGCGCCTCGGAATCGATATCCATGCTACCGCCGGCAAAGGCGACGTCGGCTTTTGCGGCAACTGGACGCTGGAGATCTCCGTAAAACAACCCGTTAAAGTATATAAAGGAATGCCCGTTGGACAACTCATCTACTTTCCGGTAGAAGGCGAGATCCTGGTCAAATACAACCAGAAAAAGAACGCCAAATACAACGGCCAGCCCGACAAGCCGATCGAAAGCATGATGTGGAAGAACGCTTTCTGACCGACGCGCACCGGTATCAAATCGCCCCATCGGTCACCGTGCCCCACCCCGCTTCCCCATCGGTCACCGTACCCCTCCCCGCTTCCCCATCGGTCACCGCGCCCCACCCCACTTCAACGCATCCCAACCACGTTGATTGGCATACGAAATCAACCACGCCGTGACTTCCGTGTAGGTCACTATCCCGTGCGGCTGCCGGTTTGCCTTCAGATAACTGCCATACAGCGCCCAGATACCCGGCGCCAGATCGTTCGAATATCTTCGGTTGAACCGCTCCTGCTCCAGCAGATCGGCTCGTACTCCCGGCCCTAACCTTCCCTTATAGGTTTTTGCCAGCACCGAATCCCTAAATCGTAACTCGCGAAAGGAATACAGGAATAGATCCAGATAGGCCGAATAAGAGAACGCCGGGTCCGCCGAGCTCCGCGCCGCCAGGAAGCCGATAAAGTTTGCCTCGTTTTCCTTTGCATACCCGAGTTGATGCCCCATCTCATGACAGGTTGTATAAGGAAGACCGAACAGGGGATCCATCGTGTTCACCTGCGCTTCTCCCGTAAATGGATTGTAATAACCGGCGAACCCGATATAAACTCCGGGATAACTGAAGAGGGAAGCTTTTACCGACACGCCCCGATAGGCAAACCGCGGATCGGCGACGGCGAGGCTGTCATAGGACCGGACCGCACCGGACCGCAGCGTTGCCATCCGCCGGAGATCGGTGCGATGCAGCCTGGCCACACTGTCCAACCGGTTCAATTCGGCCAAGAGGACATCCGTGAGCGTCTGAAGCTCACCCGTCGTATATGGTTTTACGTTCAATTGGAGCTGATCGGCTATGCCAAGCCGGTTGTAATTGAGCCCCCACTCCAGATTGAACAGTACATATACCCACAATATCGCAAACGCCACCTTGCGGCCCCCCCGCAACAACCAACCGCTGCCGGCCTCCCGCCTGATCAGCGTTCTGACCGACAAAATTATCCACCGCAACGCAACGACAACGACAACCCCATACAACAAATCTCCCACACTAAAAGGCACCCACCCGAACAATGCCCGCTGCAGCCGGGATACGATCGGGTATAACCCTCTCGAATAATATTTCTCCACCGTATCCGGAAAATAAGCGAACACTTTGATAAGGATAGCGACCCCGATGAGACAAACCCAGGTTATTTTTCGACGCGAATACATACCCGCTAAAAATAGGCTAAATTGCCATCTTATGAACGCGGAGACACTGGATTTTAACAAGAACGACGATGCGTTGCGCCGCGCCGTCAGCGGATGGCGGTCCCGCCTGGAAAAGATCATGCTGGGCGGCGGCCGGGCAGCCATAGAAAAGCAGCGGGAAAAGAAAAAACTGACCGCTCGCGAACGGATCCAATATCTCATCGACGAAGGATCGGCCTTTATCGAGATCGGCGCCTTCGCGGGATTTGAAATGTACGAGGAACAAGGCGGCTGCCCCGCCGGCGGCACGGTAGCCGGCCTGGGATACGTCAGCGGACGACAATGCGTGATCCTCGCGAACGACCAGACGGTGAAGGCGGGCGCATGGTTCCCCATCACCGGTAAAAAGAACCTTCGGCTGCAGGAGATCGCGATGGAAAATCATCTTCCCGTAGTCTATCTCGTCGACAGCGCGGGCGTTTTCCTGCCGATGCAGGACGAGATCTTCCCGGACAAGGAGCATTTCGGCCGCATCTTTCGCAATAACGCCCGCATGAGCGCAATGGGTATCACCCAGATCGCGGTCGTAATGGGTCCCTGTGTCGCAGGGGGCGCCTATCTCCCGATCATGAGCGACGAGACCCTGATGGTCGAAGGCAACGGCTCCATTTTCCTCGCCGGGCCCTACCTCGTGAGAGCGGCTATCGGCGAACAGATCGACGCGGAAACCCTGGGCGGCGCCGTTACCCACACGGAGATCTCCGGTATCGCCGACTACAAATTCGCTACCGAACAGGAATGCCTCGATCAGGTCAAAAAGATCATGAGCAAACTGGGGCATTCACCGGTGGCCGTATTCGACCGTGCCGCATCAAGACCCCCGCTGCATCCCGCGGAGGAACTATATAGCCAGTTCCCCGCCGACCCGACCCGCCCGTATGACATGACCGACATCATCCATCGTATCGTCGACGATTCTGCATTCGAACAATTCAAGGAGGACTACGGCCGAACGATCCTTTGCGGGTACGCCCGCATCGATGGCTGGGCCGTCGGCATCGTTGCCAACCAGCGCAGAATGGTCAAGACCCGGAAGGGAGAAATGCAGATGGGTGGCGTGATCTACAACGACAGCGCCGACAAGGCCGCCCGTTTCATCATGAATTGCAACCAAAAGAAGATCCCCCTCGTTTTCCTCCAGGACGTCACCGGATTTATGGTCGGCTCCCGCAGCGAGCACGCAGGCATTATCAAGGACGGCGCAAAAATGGTAAATGCCGTGGCCAACTCCGTCGTTCCCAAAATCACGATCATCATTGGCAACTCCTATGGCGCGGGCAACTATGCCATGTGCGGCAAGGCATATGACCCTCGTTTTATATTCGCATGGCCAACTGCCCGGATCGCTGTTATGGGCGGGGACCAGGCCGCCAAAACACTCCTGCAGATCCAGGTCAGCGCCCTGAAGGCAAAAGGTAAAGTCATCGATCCGGCCGAAGAAAAAAAATTGTTGGACGAGATCAAAGGCCGCTATGACCGGCAAACCTCCCCCTACTATGCCGCCGCACGCCTTTGGGTAGACGCTATCATCGATCCGGTCGATACGCGCCGTTTCATTGCCGAAGGCCTTCGGGCCGCCGCGCATAACCCGGTCCTGCCCGGTTTCAACCCCGGCGTCATCCAGGTATGATCTATCTTTGCCCCCATGTCGAATGAACTGACCATGTACACCGACGGCGCTTCCCGCGGCAATCCCGGCCCGGGCGGCTACGGAACCATCCTCTTCTGGGGCGGTCACCGTAAGGAGCTTTCCGCCGGCTATCGCTATACTACCAACAACCGAATGGAACTCATGGCCGTCATCGCCGGCCTGGAGGCGCTCAAACGCGACAATTTAAAAATTACCGTCTATTCCGACAGCCAATACGTCGTGAAAGCCATCGAAGAAGGCTGGCTAAAAGGCTGGATCGCCACAAATTTTAAAGGAGGAAAAAAGAATAAAGACCTCTGGCTGCATTATCACGATTTGGCAAAAAAGTATCAGATCCGCTTCGTGTGGGTCCGCGGTCACGCGGATAACCCTTACAATAACCGGTGCGACGAACTGGCAACGGCCGCGGCTGACAGCAAAGGACTTCTTATCGATGAAGAATTTGAGAAAGAAGCACGCACCTAATGGCGCGGTACCGGCACGGCAGCCCGGTAAATCACCGAATCCGCCGTAGCCTTTAGTTCAAACCTGGCCTGATACATCGCCGTGAAACATTCCCCCCTCACCCTGCTGAATCCCGCGCCCCCCTCCTCGATCACCCCTGCGCGGCCTTCCATTACAATATAAATTTCGGTCGAATGCGCCTTCACCGTGATCGCCTCGCCCGCCATCAGGCTGATCCTGCTCAGCTCAAAATCGGGCGCCGTTGTGCTATATACGGTGATATGCCCCGCATCCCGGTCTCCGACGATGATTCGCGGGCGCGTGGCCTCGAACCGCACATGCTTCAACAATTCCGGAACATCCACATGCTTCGGGGTCAAGCCGCCACGCAGGACATTATCCGAATTGGCCATGATCTCCACATTCTGCCCCTCCAGATACGCATGCGGCAAGCCGGCATCCTGAAAGATCGCCTCCCCGGGATGCAGGTTCAAAAGGTTGAAGAAATAGATGGAAAAAATGCCCCTGTCGATCCGTCCGCCTTCGTTATAGGTCAGCGCCGCGCGGGCCGCCCAGAAGTGTTCTTCGCTGCGTACCAGCCCGCCGTTATGATAAAGCGGCAATATCCGGTCCAGTAAGGGCTGCAAGACGTCGTCCACGTCACCCTGCGGCATTTCCATGACGGTCTTGTATAACTGCTGGTACCCGCCGATGGAGAACACGGGCATCAGAAAATTCAACTCCGGCGTATCCGCCAGGACCCGAATGAGGTCCTGCTCCGCCTTGAACCCATGCAAAAGCCAGAAATCGCTCAGCGCTGCCATCAGCTCCGGCTTGTGATTGTCATCCCTATAATTTCGATTCGCCGCATTCAGGGCCACACCCCGCTTATTCTCGGCGGCAAATTCCTCTTCCGCCGCCGATTTCGAGGGATGTACCTGGATGGATAACATATCCCTTACATCCAGTATCTTCAACAAATAAGGCAGCCTTCCGAACCGTTCCGCCGTGTATTCTCCCAGTCGCTCCGCCGGCTGCTTCCGAAGATAGTCGTTAAGCGATGCACCATTCTCTTCCAGTCTTGCCGGCCCGCTCTCATGAGCTCCCATCCAATATTCCGCAAACGGCCGCCGGTCGACATTATCCACCGCAAGCAGCCTGGGAATAAATTCGCTTCCGCCCCACGCATAATGCTGAACTTTCCCCCGCAACTTGAAAACTTTGCGCTCTGTATTCATATCCTTTACCTAACTTATCGGTCTACACATAATATTTTACAAGTATGATGCCACATATCCTTGCAGGCCAACTGGGCGAATCACTCGCGGCGGATTGGCTGACCGCCAACGGCTTCCACATCCTCCGCCGCAACTGGCGCTATGGCCGGTATGAAGTGGACATTATCGCCGCAAAAGACAACGCGATCCATATCGTTGAAGTAAAATGCCGGAATTCCGGCGCCTACGGATCACCCGAACAAAGCGTCAGCCGGAAAAAGATCGGGCACCTCCTTCAGGGCGCCCAGGGCTGGCTTCTGAATCATCCGGGCTTCACCCGTATCCAATACGACGTGCTTGCCATCACCCTCCGTAAAGGCGCCGATCCGGAATATGTTTTGTTTACTGATGTTTATCTGTGATCAACCGCTTCATAACACCCTCCACTAACCGGTAAGTTGCGGGACAGTATTCGATATTCTGCTTATACATGTGCATGTAATCCGTATTCATCTTCTTGTGATGATGCGGAAAACCCGCGCAATCCCGCGGCCGGACCGCATAAATATTGCACATGTTGGTCTTCAGGTCGAGAAATTGACACGGCTGCTTCACATTCATCCAGTCCCCCGACTTGTCCTTATACAACCACTTGTCGCGAAACGCGTTTTCCGTCATTCCCAAATGCGCGGAAATCCGCCGGATGTCCTCCCGGGTATAGGTCGGCGACATCGTTTTGCAACAGTTGGCGCAGTGAAGACAGTCCGTATGCTTCCAGGCTTCCTTATCCGCCTCAACGATGACCCGCTTCAAACCCCGCGGCGCCTTCTTCTCCAAACGCGTCAGGAAATTCCGCATCCGCCGTCTCGACCGACTGACCCGTTGCCGGAATGAATTCAAATTGATCGTAAGAGCCATAGATGCAAATATGCCGCAAACACCGGGAGTTACAAAGAATTTTTTCGGGTATCTTCGCCCTATGTGGGAATCCTACAAAAAAGGCTATAAAGCCTGGCTGCAGTTGGAACGATCCCTTTCGGACAATTCCATCGAAGCCTACCTGCGAGACATCGACAAACTCACAGAATACCTCCAATCCACCGGCCACCTTAAGGCGCCCGACGCCATTTCACTGAAAGACCTCCAATCCTTCCTCCAATGGATCGCCGGCCTTGGCCTGAATGCCTCATCCCAGTCTCGCATCCTCTCCGGCGTCCGCTCCTTTTACAAGTATTGCTTCATCGAACAGATCGTGCGCCAGGACCCCACCACCCTGCTCGAGTCCCCCAAACAAAAACGCGCCCTGCCCGATGTTTTGAGCTTTGAAGAGATCGAGGCGATCATCCGGCAAATCGACCTCAGCAAGCCCGAAGGTCACCGAAACCGCGCCATCCTGGAGACCATGTACAGCTGCGGTCTTCGCGTCAGCGAAGTCGTCAACCTGCGGATATCCTGCCTCTACCTTGACATCGGATTTATCCGTGTCATCGGAAAAGGCGACAAGGAACGCCTCGTACCGATCGGCGGCGACGCCATTAAGGAGATCAACGCATACCAGCAGCACGTTCGCCCCCATATCCACATAAAAACCGGTCACGAAGACATCCTGTTCCTCAACCGTCGCGGCAGCCGCCTGAGCCGCGTAATGATATTCCTGATGCTAAAGGATCTTGCCGGTAAAGCCGGGATCACCAAAAATATCTCCCCGCATACGTTTCGGCATTCCTTTGCCACCCACCTCGTCGAAGGCGGAGCCGACCTTCGCGCCGTTCAGGAAATGCTGGGCCACGAAAGCATCACCACCACCGAAATCTATACGCACCTCGACCGCGAATATCTCCGCGAGACGCTCCACACGTTTCACCCGGCCTTCCGCCACTAGTCGCCCGCAACCCCCCGCTCACAACGGGAAATTTTACGTATTTTGAGCAGGCATCCACACCCGCCCACCGCCCCTTGGCGTTCCTGACCACCATATCATCCAATGGAAACGGCGAAGATCCGGCCGATCTCGAACTGGTCGCCTCGTACCGCCATTCCAAAGACCTCAACATCCTGGCCCGATTATACCAGCGATATCTTGATCTTCTTTATGGAGTCTGCCTCAAATACCTGGAAGACAAAGAATTAGCGAAGGACGCCGTCATGGAGATCTTTGAAGAATTGGCGGGGAAACTCCTCCGCCACGACATCGCCAATTTCAGGGGTTGGCTCTATACCCTGGCCAGGAACCACTGCCTCATGCAATTACGCTCCGCGAACCGCCTGAAGGCGCGCCCATTTGACCCCGACGGTATGCAAACGATGGAAGAATCGCATCTGAACGATAGAATGGAAAAAGAAGTCCGGCTGGACCGATTATCCGAATGTATCGAGACCCTTTCCGCCGATCAAAGGACCGTCGTCAGTCTTTTCTATCTGGAAAATAAATGCTACAAGGAAATTGAAACGATTACCGGCCATGATTGGAATAAGGTTCGGAGCCTGATCCAAAACGGAAAACGCAACCTTCGGCTCTGCATGCAGCGGCACGAGGCCGGATCCGACCACGTAATTATGGCGAAATCAAAATGAGCGCCAACAAACATATTACCCCATTTTCTGCTTCGGATATCGAAAAATACCGGAAAGGGGAACTCTCTGCCCGCGAAATGCACGACCTTGAAGAAGCGGCACTCGACGACCCGTTTCTCGCCGACGCCATCGAAGGGTTGACAGCGCACGCCGACCCGGCCCATGACCTCACCGATCTGCACGAGCGGTTGAATAGAAAGGTGACTGAACAAGCCCGTCGCCGCAAAGTCGTCATCCTTAGACGCCGGATCGCATTCGCGGCTACCTTGATCCTTCTGTTAGGGATCGGATACACTTTCTTTTATAACGGCGGGAACCGCCTTAACCGCGGGAACCGCCTTAACGGCGGGAACCGCCTTAACCGCGAGAACCGCCTCAACCGTGGGTCGGAAGCCACCGCCGCCAGGACGGCTCCCCCGCCCCAAACCGACACGACCCACACCGCTCCGGCCGCAAAATCCGCTCCCGGCGCCGACAGTATCCGATATACCTTTACATTACCAAAGACCGGTAAAAAAGGCTCCGCTCCGGTTTTCCCTAACACCCCACCGGCTTCCGCTGCAAGCGAAGTCGCAAAAGCGTACCAGCCCGCGCCCTCCCGGGACAGCACCAGCCTTAGCTATACACTAAACTATCGTAGTGCAGCCGATGACGAGGTCGTGCTGAAAAAGGACACACAATCTCTGTACAAATTCAAATCGATTTCCGGTCGCCAACCCGACTCTGCCAGTTTAGCCGTCGATTTCTCCAAACAACGCGCAAAAGCTAAGGGGGCAGAATACTTCAACGCCTTGTCGACCGCCAATATCTCCAGCGGCCCGCTCGTACTCAACGGCACCGTACTCGACCTTCAAAACCGCCCGCTTGCCGGCGCCTTCCTCGCGCTGAACGGCAAGAACAGTTACGGTTTTACCACCGACGAGCACGGACAGTTCCAGCTAAACCTTCACCCCGCCGATACCACGCGGCAACTTACCGTCTCCATGATCGGTTATGACCATGCCTCTTTGGCCGTAAACGCCCTTAACACATTCGACCAACGCGATAATATCATCCACCTCCGACCCAGCAGCGCAAACCTGGATGAAGTCGTCGTTGTTGGCTATGGACTACACCGGAACGCGGCTGAACTCAGCGCACCCTCCGTTAGTAATGAGAAACTCGATACCCTGTGGCTGAACGCCGCCCCGGTCGTCGGCCGCCAGGCGTATATCCAATACCTCAACGTGGCCAAAAAGAAACTGGGACTGGACAGTACGATCGCCGGGCCCGAAACACTCTCCTTCACCATCTCCCGCGACGGCACGCTTTCCGCTTTCAAGATCGAGCAATCTCTCTCACCGGCTCATGACGCCGGCATCTTTCGCCTGGTCAATGACGGTCCGGGCTGGCGACTGATCCGGGGCAAAAAAGTCCGCGCATCGGTCACCGTAAATTTCCCTTAATTTCGGGCCTCAAAACTCCCTTCAAATGCAAAAGACCTTGCTATTGCTTGCCGTTGGCTGTACCGTCCTCCTCTCTGCCTCAGCCCAATCGCTCCGGACCCCCGCTCCATCCTCACCGCAATTCATCCGCCAGGACTTTGGCGTCTCCAACATCGAACTTTCCTATTCCCGGCCAAACGTAAAAGGCCGGAAGATCTTCGGCGATCTCGTCCCATACGGCAACGTCTGGCGCACCGGCGCTAACCAGGCTACTACCCTGACCTTTGGGGACACCGTTGTCATCGGCGGCGCTGCCATCGCGCCCGGAAAATATGGCCTGTTGACTATCCCCGGCGCCGACCAGTGGACCTTTATCATCACCCGCCAAACCGACGTGACAAACCCCGCCGCCTACAAACAGGATCAGGACATCGTCCGGGTGCAGGCCACGCCGCACAACCTGCCCTTTGCCGTCGAGACCATGACCATCGAATTTTCCAACGTTACCGGCAACTCCTGCAACCTCGATCTTCTCTGGGACAACGTCGCCGTCGGCTTCCCGATTACCACCAACACCGACGCAAGGGTTATGGCCCAGATCAATAATTCCCTGATCAAAGACAACCGCCCCTATTATCAGGCCGCGTTCTATTACCTGGAAAACGGAAAGGACCTCAACAAGGCGTTGGAATGGTTCGACAAAGCCATCGCCCAGGATCCTGCCGCCTACTTCGTCGTATACCAGAAGGCCCGCTGCCTGGCCAAACTCGGGCGCAAACAGGAAGCCATCGCCACCGCAAGGCAATCGATGGAACTTTCCAGAACGGCAAACAACAACGATTTCGTAGCGCTAAACCAGAAATTGATCGATTCGCTAAAATAAGATCGCCGGTCCGCTTCGCTGAGCGGCACTATCCCTGTCTTTCGCCTCCTTCCAGCAGCGCGATGACCACTTCCTTATAGCTCCTGCCGATAGGGATTTGTTTGCCGCCGATCTCGACTTCCGTGGACGTGAAGGCGGTTATTTTGCTCTTGCTGACAATAAAGGACCGGTGTACCCGCATGAAGTTGTCCTTTGACAGCAACTCTTCCATTTCCGTAATGTGATAGTTGACCAGGATGCTCTTTTCCGGCGTCGTGATCCGGACATATTCCTTCAGGCTTTCGATAAACTGGATTTCGTCCATATAGATCTTTACCCGCTTCTTACCCACATTAAAATAGACATATTTGCGCTCCTGCGCCGGCGCAACCGGGGTCACTACCGGCTCACCGGAATGTCCGCGGTTGGGTTGGTTCATCTTGCCTACCGCCTTCAGAAACCGGTTGAACCGGATCGGCTTTAATAAATAATCGATCACGCCGACATCGAAGGCCTGTAGCGCATAGTCCTTATAGGCCGAGGTGATGATGACGCTTGGCGGGATCTTTAAGGACTCGAGGAAATCCATCCCTTTCAACTTGGGAAGATGGATATCCAGGAAGATGAGGTCGATCTTCTCCGTTTGCAGGATCTCCATCGCGTATATGGCATCCGAACATACGCCTTTCAGCTCGAGGAAAGGAACCTGACCGATATAATCGACGAGGATTTCGGCCGCCAGCGGTTCGTCCTCCACCACAAGACAGCTATATTTCAACACGGCTTTCCAGGTTGAGTGAAAGATTTACGCGATAACTCGAGGGTTCCTCCTGGATATCCAGGTTGTAGTCCTTATAGGTCAGCTCAAGCCGCCTTCTCACATTGACGAGCCCGATATTTTTACTGGACGATCTGCGGACATCGTCGTCTTTTGAATTCTCTACCGTGTATACCAGTTGCCCCCGGTCGACGCGGATTTTGATGTCGACATATGACTCGAACCGGCTTTCGCTGATCCCGTGCTTGAAGGCATTTTCGACGAAAGGCAACAGCAGGAGGGGCGTGATCTTGTGGCACTCTCCATCCAGGTCCTTCTTAAAGCGCACCGTCAATCGCCGGTCATACCGCATCCGTTCCAATTCGAGGTAATCTTCGAGCACCTTGATCTCTTCGATCAGCGGGATCGTCGGGTCGCTCGATTCATAAAGGATAAACCGCAGCAGCTCCGAGAGCTTCATCACGACTTCGGCGGTATCTTCCGACTTCTTTCGCGCCAGCGCGTAGACGTTGTTCAGCGTATTCAGGAGAAAATGCGGACTCGTCTGCTGACGAAGGAATTTCAGCTCCGCTTCCAGCTTTTCCCGGACAAGAAGCTTCTCATTTTCCTTTGTCTTCATCTGAACCCCCACGAATTTCAGGACGGTCGCCACACCCGCCACAAATCCGATATCCATTATGGCGGACATGATGCCCCTCGGTGCCAGCAACGCAGTCGGGCTGGGCCTTCCCCATACATGGGGGAAGATGATATAGCAGGCGATCAGCCGGTAGACCAGGACCGACAGCAGGAAGACGACAATCATTTCGGTTACGATCCGGATAAGCGGGTATCTGCCGGAGACGATCCTCGGGACCGATACTTCCAGAACAAAATAAGTAAAAAGCAATTTGGAGACAAGACACCACAGCGCATCCTGCATCGATTCCCATAGCAGCTGGCTCTTGCTGATGTTGCCATAGTCGGAAGTAAACCAGGTTACGGCGACCAGTGAGTCCTGCAAAGTGTAAATGACCCAAAACGTCACGTGTAGTAGAATCCGCTTCATTCCCCTCAAAAATCGGAAAAAAACGCATCTTTCCTTAACGCCCGGCCACAACAGGCAAAACAGCCGCTTCCTGCCGCCCAACGACATGCTTCTCCGGCCTAACTACGGATGCAACCTTCCCGGTAACCGAGCCTCCGGTCATTAGGCCGTTGGTGGGGACAAATCCGCTTTCTATCGCGGCACGCAGCCCTTTGTCCTTTCTGGTGGTCTTCCGGTACATATCCCCATAGGCCGTCTGGTTCCTGATCGACACAGTACCGCTCACTGTCCACATACACACTAGAGAGACCGCCCCTATCCGCTGTCAAACGCAACGGGTGGGGCGGATTTATT
>DATJWK010000077.1:0-25219 GCA_035501395.1 Puia sp. | reverse complement strand
AAGGATATCGCCTTTAACGGCCACCCTCACGGTATCTATGTGGTCAACATCACCGGGTCCGGCGGGCAAAGCACCCGTGATGTGATGTGGTAACCCCGACCATGCGGCGTGTGGTTAGCATGCGATGCGCCGGTCATTTATATTCCCCAAATACTTCCCGGAGCGTGTCCGCGATTTCACCCAGGGTGCAGGAATGCTCGACGGCTGCAACGACGGCGGGCATGATATTTTCGCCCGACGCCGCTTTATCATTCAGGTCCTGCAAGAGTGAGTCCACCTTCGCGGGGTCTCTTCTGTTCCTGAGTGCGGCCAATTTTTCGATCTGGACCTGACGGATAGAGTCGTCAACGCGGAAAACAGGGATCGATCCGCTTTCTGCTGTCATGAATTTGTTTACTCCAACGATGATTTTCTCTCCGGTCTCGACTTTTTGTTGATGTTCGTAAGCGCTGCGGGCGATCTCTTCCTGGATAAATCCCAACTCGATTGCGGCGACGCTGCCGCCCATCCGATCGATCCGGTCGATTAGATGCCATGCGGCCTCTTCGACCTCGCGGGTGAGGGCTTCCACGAAATAGCTGCCGCCCAGCGGGTCGGCGGTATCGGGTGTGCCGCTTTCGTAGGCGACGATCTGCTGCGTCCGGAGCGCGATTCGGGCGGCTTCTTCGGTGGGTAGGCTGAGCGCCTCGTCATAACCGTTTGTATGGAGGGATTGGGTTCCGCCCAGTACGGCCGCCAGCGTTTGTATGGTGACCCGGCTGATATTGTTGAGTGGCTGTTGTGCGGTCAGGGTGCTTCCGCCGGTCTGGGTGTGGAAACGGAGCATCATCGCTTTGGGGTCCGTGGCGCCGAGTTCCTTCATGATCCGGGCCCACATCCGGCGGGCGGCGCGAAATTTTGCCACCTCTTCGAAGAGGTTGTTGTGCGCGTTAAAAAAAAAGGAGAGGCGTTTGCCAAAAACATCGATGTCAAGGCCTTTATCGATGGCCGCCCGGACATAGGCTTTCCCGTTACCGAGGGTAAAGGCGATCTCCTGGACCGCAGTGCTGCCGGCTTCGCGAATATGGTATCCCGAGATAGAGATGGTGTTCCAGCGCGGGACCTCGTGGCTGCACCATTCGAAGATGTCGGTGATAATGCGCATGGATGGTTTTGGCGGATAGATATACGTTCCGCGGGCGGCATATTCCTTCAGGATATCGTTCTGAATAGTGCCGGTGATCTTTTTCAGGTCTGCACCCTGCCGCCTGGCGAGCGCGGTGTAGAAGGCGAGGAGGATATAGCCCGTAGCATTGATCGTCATGGACGTGCTGACGGACTCGAGCTTGATTCCCTTAAAGAGCGCCTCCATGTCTTCCAGCGAGTCGATGGCGACGCCTGTTTTTCCAACTTCTCCTTCGGCAAGGGGGTGGTCGCTGTCATAACCGATCTGGGTAGGCAGGTCGAACGCCACACTTAGTCCCATGACACCCTGGCTGAGAAGGTAGTGGTATCGGGCATTGCTTTCCTCTGCGGTGCTAAATCCCGCATATTGGCGCATGGTCCATAGCTTGCCTCGGTACATATCGGGCTGGATGCCCCGGGTATATGGAAATTCGCCCGGGAGTTCCGTGTTACCCGGTACAGGAGCGGCGTTGCCAGGCGCGGGTTGCGCGTCTTCAGGCGTGTACACCACTTTGATGGGGATGCCGCTATCGGTGATCATTAGAGGAGTTTTTTAGCCTCAAAGCTCAGGGCTTCGGAAACGACGTTCTGAAGCGACGCTTTGGGGTTTTGCACCAGCAGGTCCAGGAGTCCGCGGTTGAGGTCGTTGCCGCTGGCATCCTCGGGAAGAAAAGAAGCGATCTGGTTTATGATGAGGGTATTCTGGTCTTTGTAGTTGCGGATAACCTCCCAGGCTTCCGGGGTGACAAAAATTTGCTGGGTAATATTGTGTTCGAATTCCTGGCGGATACTGAGGGTGAGTAAGGATTGCATCTCGCGCGCGCTCAGGCCGGGCTGATTGACGCGTTGGATGAGGTTGGGAAGGGCGATACGATCGGCCAGCAGGAGGAGGCGTTCGTAAGCCTGCAACTGCAACTGACGGCTTGGGATACCGGCAGGATCGCCGTGGCCGCCGTTATCGGATCGACCAGCGTCGGCGGATTGACCGGATTTACCCGGGGGATGGGTCAATTTCTTCAGCTCGCGGCGTTGACGGATAAGGAGCCAGGCCAGGGTACCGGCCAGGAGTAAGGCAAAAACGATCGCTACAATTAACAGGTTGGAGTCCATGCGACAAAAATAGGGAATTATAACCGATCGGGTTCTTTCTGGTGCAGCGTGTCTACCTTCCGGTAAGAGAGGAAAAAGACCAGCGGAAAGATGAGCAGCGAAAAAGCCGTGGCGCAGGTAAGACCGCCGATGACTACCCTTGCCAACGGGCGCGAGCTTTCGGAACCGATGCCGGTCGAAAGCGCGGCGGGCAGCAGGCCGATAGTAGCCATGAGCGCGGTCATAAGCACGGGGCGGATGAGTTCGTTGACCCCTAATTTGATCGACGTGTACAGGGGGCTCTCGCTGTGGCGAATATGATCCAGGTTGCGTTTGAATGCGGTGATCAGCAGCACGCCTTCCAGGATACATATGCCAAACAGCGCGATGAACCCGATACCGGCGGAGATGCTGAAATTGGTCCCGGTTATCAAAAGCGCAAGGATACCGCCCACCACGGCAAAGGGCACGTTGAGAAAGACCAGGCCTGCATCCTTTAGGTTACCAAACATGACGAAGAGCAGCAGGAAGATGAGCAGAAGGCTGATCGGCACGACTTCCTGGAGGCGCTTGGTGGCGCGTTGCTGGTTCTCGAAGTCTCCCTGCCAGACCATCGAATAGCCTTTTTTCAGGGAGACGACCGCATCGACCTTTTGTTGCGCTTCGGCGATCGTGCTGCCCATATCGCGGCCGCGCACGGAGAATTTGACTGCGGAATAACGCCGGTTGTCGTCACGGAAGATCAGGCAGGCGCCGGTCTTTTGGGTAATATGCGCGATCTCGTGGATCGGCACCTTCGAACCGCTCTGGGTCGGGACGAGGAGGTTGCCGATATCGTCGGCCGTGGCGCGGAACTGTTCGGGAAAACGAATCCGGATATCGAATTTCCGGATCCCTTCATAGAGCTGGGTAACTGCCTTACCGCCGATGGCCATTTCGATCACGGCATTTGCGTCGGCGGTGGAGACGCCATACAGTCCCATCGCATCCTGCTGGAGGTCGATATCCAGCTCGGGCTGCCCGATGTTTCGAATGACCCCGAGGTCTTCGATGCCACGGACTCTTTTGAGGATGCTGTCGACGCGCTGCGACTGGTATTCCATATAGTCGAGGGAATCCCCGTATATTTTTACGCAGATGGAACCTTTTACGCCGGAAACCGCCTCTTCGACATTGTCCATGATCGGTTGTGAAAAATTGTAGTCGACTCCGGGGATAATGGACAGCGCCTTGTTCATGGTGTCGATCAGTTCCTCCTTGCTGATATGGGGAACCCAGTCTTCCTCCGGATACAGGGAGACGCCGAATTCGTTGTTGTAAAAGCCGGCGACATCGGTTCCGTCGTCGGGTCGGCCGGTCTGACACATGACGCGGCGGACCTGCGGGAAACGCATCATAATCTCCTGCATTTGCCTGGCTTTCGCTACGGAGGTATCCAGTGAAATGCTGTAGGGAAGAGTGGCCCTGACCCATATCGAACCTTCATTCAGTTCCGGGAGGAATTCCGAACCGAGGAACCGGAAGGCGTAAAGACCCGCGAGCACACCGATAATGGCAACGGTCATGGACAACCGTTTGTAGCGGAATACGAATTTGAAGCAGCGCATGACGGATCCGGTCATTGCATGTACGATGGGATTGCGTTTTTCCCTGATGTTCTTTCGCAGCAGGACACTGACGAGCACCGGAACCAGCGTGAGGGTAAAGATGAGTGCGCCAAGGAGGGCGAATCCAAGCGTATAGGCAAGGGGGGAAAACATTTTGCCTTCCACTTTCTGGAAAGAAAAGATCGGCAGTAACGCCGTGATGATGATCAGTTTGGTAAAGAAGATGGCTTTACCCAGCTCCGCTCCGCGACCCCGGATGATACCCATTTTGGACAATTTGTTGAACTTATCCATTCCCAGCTGGTGGGCCCGTTTGTCCAGGGCTACGAAAAGTCCTTCCACCATGACGACCGCTCCGTCGATGATAATGCCGAAGTCGATTGCACCCAGGGACAGGAGATTGGCGGACATTCCCATTTGGTGCAGGCAGATGAATGCAAAGAGGAGGGAAAGCGGGATGATAATGGAAACAATCAGCGTTGTACGCCAATTGAACATAAAGAGAGATACGATGAAGGTAACGAGCAGGATGCCTTCGACGAGGTTATGAAGCACCGTATGCGTAGCATACCTGATGAGGTCCTCGCGGTTATAGAACGGAACCAGCTTGGTGTCGGCGGGGAGAATGGTGTTGTTGAGACGCGCCACCTCATTTTTTATACCCTGGATGATGCGGTCGGGGTTTTCGCCCTTTCGCATCAGGACAATCCCCTCCACCGCGTCGGGATTGTTGCGAAGACGACGATGGCCGGAACTGTCGATGGCGTCGGTGCGCTCCACCTCACCAAGCCGGGGAAGGTTGCTGATGCTGACCTCGGCAACGTTTTTGACCAAAACGGGTATGCCGTTGTTTACTTCTACAATGATGTTCCGGATCTCGTTAATATCGTTCAACAACCCGATCCCACGGACAACATAGGCCTGGGAGTTCTTTTTTATGATGTCGCCGCCGATGTTGATGTTGCTTTTGCTGACGGCGTTGAATACGTCCAGCGGTGTGATGCCCAGGTTGGCCAGGACCATCGGGTTAACCTGGATCTCATAGGTCTTGACCATGCCGCCGAAGCTGACAAGGTCGGCGACACCGGGGATGGCCCGGATTTCACGGTCGACGACCCAATCCTGGATGGACTTCAGTTCGCGTGCATCGCGGAACGTGCTCTCGAGGGTATAACGAAAAACCTCCCCGGTCGGGCCGGTAGGCGGCTGGACGTCCGGGTCCACGTTGTCGGGAAGGTCGGCGCTGTGAAGAAGATTGTTGACTTGCTGGCGGGCATAGGTATCGTCCACACCGTCTTCGAAAATAAGCTTCACCACGGAGAGGCCGAAGATGGTCGTCGACCGCAGGCTGGTCTTTCGCTGGACGGGGTTCATGGCCAGCTCGATCGGGATCGTAACGAATTTTTCTACTTCCTCCGCGCTGCGGCCGGGCCATTGGGTGATGATCGAGATCTCGGTGTTGGTGACATCCGGGAATGCCTCTATGGGCATGCTGCGGAAGGTGATGACACCATATACGACCATCAGTAGGGTAGCGAAGAAAATGAAATACTTGTTTTTCAGGGAAAATGCGAGTACGCCCTTAAGAATTCGGTTCATATTACCAGTTGGAAGTCGAAGTTAAGAGATTTAATAATAGAATGGATGGAATTGAAAGCCGTTGGGGGAGTTCCATTCCAGGGCAGGGGCGGGGGTTTTGATCAGCCGGTTCAGTTCGAGGAGGGTGCCGGCGAGCGGCGAGAGGCCGTCGATCCGGTAGAGGTCGGTATCGAAGGAAAAATAGAATTGGCGATAGCGCTGGAAAGCGGGGATGGATCTGCCGTCGATCGCGGTTGGATTGTCGCGGGCGCCGATCATGCCTTCCGCGCCGTATCCCACGGCGGCGTTGAGCCAGCGGGGGAAATTGGCGGAAGCCGGGAGGAAGCTGCCGATGTTGAACGATAGCCAATAACTCTGGCCGTTATAGTCTTTCAACATCCGCTGTGGCAGGTTACGGCCCAGTTCTGCAGGGTAGTATTGGGGGAACAGGGTGGTGTGGAAAGAATATTTCAGGCTGATGCGTTGTTCGTGCCAAAGCAGTTGCTGGCCTTCGAAGAGGACGCAACCGGCGATATTGGAGAGCATGTCTCCTTTTGAAAAGCCCCATTTCGCGGAGTGGCCGTCCATGACCTCGATCATGGTCATGAAGCCCAGTGCGGTCAGCGTCCCGATGAGTGCCGCGGTACCCGGGCGCACGCCACCCCAGCGAAGAAGATTGTTCTGATATGCGGAAATATTGTAAGCGGTGGCGGCGTGGCCGACCTTGTCGACGTTCAGCCATTCCGCGTTGTCGTTGAAGAAATGGAATCGGCTATGCGGGAATTTCCTGTACCAGAGGTATTGAAGGCCGATCGTTGCGATGGTCCCGATAGCGGCTTCGGTTATAATAACGCCATTGACGCGACCGGGGTTGTAGGCAGGCGAAGCTTTGAAAAAATCCTGGGCGTTCAGTGGAGCGGTCAGGGCGACGCAGAGTACGCCGAGGGCCACCGACAGGCAATATTTTTTCAATTGCATGGACGCTAAGGTATGGAAAAAACAGTAATTTGGCTGATGAGCGCGCATGACGTCATCAAACAATCCAGCCGCATAGCGGCGATATTGAACGAAGAAGGCAAGAAAATGAAACACAAGCTGGGCGAGATTTTGCTTGAGATCATCATCATCGTATTTGCGATCACCTTGTCATTGTTGTTTGAGCGGTGGCGGCAGAATGTGGAAGATCGCAACCTGGAGCATACATTTCTGCAAGGCCTGAAGGCTGATTTGGGAAATGATGTCAATCAGTTGGAAGCGGCATCTGCCAAATGGGTACAGATGGAAAATGCGACGCGCTACTTTATCAAGCCGGAAAGTCAGATCAACTGGTCGCGGGACAGCGTTAATTACTGGGGCTCAAGATGCTTCCACAATGTCTATTTTTTTCCAAGTACGAACCGGTATGAAGCATTGAAGTCGACGGGAAAGATTACCGTAATAGAGGATAAACGGCTCCAAAACGATATTGTAGATCTGTATCAGACAAAATTGCCGGATCTGGAGCAGCAGCTGAATTTCTTTAATACGTTTGCCAACTCCCAGGTAATGGCGCATCTGGTGAATAATTTGAAACGGGATGAGAACAACAATGCCATTCTGGATAAAGCCTTCTTTACCGATATGCGGATGCGGAATTTGTTTTCTTTCTACGGTATCGACGACATTCTGAAGCGCTCGGAATCGGCCCTGGCAAAGAGCCGGGAAATTCTAAAGGAAATCGATGCTATTCAATAGCTCCTCGGTGCTTTGTGTCGACCTTCCGGTATGCCCAGCCGAAGATCAGCGGGAATACCAGCAGGGAGAAGACCATGGCGCAGAGGATACCCCCGATGACCACGCGCGCGAGAGGCCGGGAACTTTCCGATCCGATGCCATGGGAGACGGCGGCGGGGAAAAGGCCGATGGCGGCCATCAGCGCCGTCATCATCACCGGTCTGATCCGTGACATGACCCCCAGCTTGATCGCGGTATAGAGGGTATGGCTCTGGTTGTGCATATGCTCCAGGTTATGTTTGAAGACGGTAATGAGGAGGACGCCGTCCTGGATGCAGATGCCGAAAAGGGCGATGAACCCGATCCCTGCGGAAATGCTGAAGTTGGTGCCGGTGAGGTGGAGAGCGGCGACGCCGCCGACGATGGCGAACGGGACGTTGAGGAAGACCAGACCCGCATCCTTGAGGTTACCAAACATGACGAACAGCAACAGGAAGATCAGCAGCAGGCTGATGGGGACTACTTCCTCCAGGCGTTTGGTCGCGCGCTGCTGGTTCTCGAAATCGCCCTGCCAAACCATCGAATAGCCTCTTTTGAGGGCGACGGCGGCATCGGTCTTTTGCCGGGCCTCGGCTATGGTACTACCCATATCGCGGCCGCGGACGGAAAACTTCAGCGCCGCATACCGTTCGTTGTCGTCGCGGAAAATAAGGCAGGGGCCGGTCTTCATCGTTATCGCGGCAATCTCCCTGATCGGCACTTTGGACCCGCTCTGGGTGGGGACCATGAGGTTGCCGATATCGTCAATGGATGCCCGAAATTCTTCCGGAAGGCGGATGCGGATATCGAATGTTTTGATCCCTTCATAAAGGGTAGATGCCGCTTTGCCGCCGATGGCCATTCCGATCACCGCGTTGGCATCCGCCGTGGCCACGCCGTAAATGGCCATTTGCTGTTGATTGAGATCGATGTCCAGCTCGGGCTGGCCGAGGTTTTTGATAACACCCAGGTCTTCTATGCCGCGGACCCCTTTGAGGACGTTGTATACTTCGGTCACCTTTCCCTCCATATAGTCGAGGGAATCGCCGTAGACTTTCACGCAGATAGAGCCCTTTACTCCGGAAACCGCCTCTTCGATATTGTCGCTGATCGGTTGGGAAAAATTGAGGTCGATGCCAGGGATGACGCTTAGCTTTCTGTTCATGGTGTCGATCAGCTCGTCTTTGCCGATATGCGGCTTCCACTCGTCCTCGGGGTAAAGGAGAACGTCAAATTCATTATTGTAGAACCCGGTCACGTCGGTTCCGTCGTCGGGACGGCCGGTTTGAGATGCAATGACCTTAACCTGCGGGAATTCCATGACCATGTTGCGAACCCGCCGGGCGACCTTGACGGATTCGTCGAGGGAGGCACTGTATGGCAGCTGCGCGCGAAGCCAGATGGCACCTTCGTCGAGTTCGGGCAGAAATTCGGTACCGAGCAGGGTAAAGGCGTAGAACCCCACGCCGATGATGAGGAAGGCGACAGCGACGGTCGTCTTCTTATGTCTCCAGTGAAACATGAACCCGCGAACCATCATTCCCGTAAGGAAATGTACGAACGGGTTGTGCTTTTCGTGTACGTTGCGGCGCAGGAGGACGTTGATCAGGACCGGAACGAGGGTAAGGGTGGTGATCAATGCGCCCAGAAGAGCAAAACCAAGCGTGAATGCGAGGGGCGAAAAGAGCTTGCCTTCGACTTTCTGGAAGGCGAAGATCGGGATGAGGCCCGTGATGATGATGAGTTTGGCGAAGAAGATGGCTTTGCCGAGCTGGGCGCCGTTCTTCTTGATCAGCCCCATTTTGGCCATCTTGTTAAATCGATCCATACCCACTTCGCGGGCCTGGTGGTCCAGGATAACAAAGAGGCCCTCCACCATTACCACCGCGCCATCGATGATGATCCCGAAGTCGACCGCGCCGAGCGAAAGCAGGTTGGCGGACATGCCCATCAAATGAAGGCAAATAAATGCAAAGAGGAGGGACAGCGGGATGATGATGGATACGATCAGCGTCGTTCGCCAGTTGAACATGAAAAGGGACACCAGCAGGGTGACCAGCAGGATGCCTTCCACCAGGTTGTGCAACACCGTATGGGTGGCATAGCGGATCAAATCTTCCCGGTCATAATAAGGAATGATCTTCGTATCCTGCGGCAGGACGGTGGAGTTGAGTTTTTCGATCCTGGCTTTGACCGACTGTACGACTTTTGTAGGGTTTTCGCCCTTCCGCATGATGACGATGGCTTCGACTACATCGTCCTGGTCCGCTATAGTGCGGTGGCCGGCCGAATCGACGGCGTCGGCGCGGCCAACCCTTCCAAGCCGGGGAATATTGGAGACGGTTACGTTCGCGACGTCTTTTACCAGAACGGGGATTCCATTATTTTGTGTCACGATGATATTCCTGATCTCGCCGATGTCGTTCAGCAGGCCGATGCCGCGGACTACGTAGGCCTGGTTGTTGCGGACGATGAAATCGCCGCCGATATTGATATTGCTTTTGCTCACCGCATTGGAGACATCGAGGGGAGTGATGCCGAGATTGGTCAGCTTACCGGGGTCGACCTGGATCTCGTAGGTCTTGACCCGGCCGCCAAAGCTCACAATATCACCGACGCCGGGCACCGAACGAAGCTGGCGGTCGATCACCCAGTCCTGCATGGTCTTCAATTCGCGATCGTCGCGGATAGCGCTCTTCAGCGTATAGCGAAAGATCTCGCCCGTCGGACCGGTAGGCGGCTGTACCTGGGGCTGGATGTTCTCGGGCAGGGTGACGTTCTGAAGCAGGGCGTTGACCTGCGCGCGGGCATCCTTGTCTACCACGCCGTCTTCAAAGATCAGTTTTACATAAGACAGGCCGAAGATGCTGGTAGACCGAAGACTGATCTTTTGCTGAACCGGGTTCATCGCGATCTCGATGGGGATCGTGACGAATTTCTCTATTTCTTCTGCGCTCCGGCCCGGCCATTGTGTGATTATACTGATCTCGGTGTTGGTCACATCCGGGAACGCCTCGATGGGCATGTTGCGGAACGTAATGATACCGGTGATCAGCAGCAATCCAGTACAAAAGAAAATGAAATACCGGTTTTTTAGCGAAAAAGCGATGACGCTTCTGAGAAACTTGTTCATCTCCGAAGGGATTTGATGCTACATAATATGGTTGCTCCGGCTAGCTGTTCAGGGCATTATAGATCAGAATGGCCTGGGAGGAGACGACCTTGTCGCCTTCGCTTACTCCGGATGAAATGTAGGTCTTGTCGCCGACCGCGCTGAGCACCTGAATGGGGGTGATCTTCACGTCCGACTTACTATGGTATAGGAGGACATAGTTTTGACTGTGATCGAAGATGATCGCCGAAGAGGGTACGCTCAGGCATTTTTTGTTCTCTTTCTCCGTGACGGTGATGCTGGCGTACATTTCCGGTTTAAGCAGGTAGTCCGGGTTGGGGAGCACCACCCGAACCTTCATGACTTTGCTGGTGGGATCGAGGACATTCATGACCTTGTCGATCTTGCCTTTAAAGACTTTACCGGGATAGGCGATCGTGGTGACGTCGACGTTCTCGCCCTGGTGGATAAGCGCGATGTTCGATTCATAGACGTTGGCCTGGATCCAGACGTTTTTCAGGTCGGAGATCGTAAAAAGGCTGGTCTGGTTATCGCCGCGGATCGTCATATTGTTGGTGACCCCTTTTTGCACGATGAAACCGCTGATCGGCGCACGGACGACAAATTCACCCTGGGTGTTGCCGCCGTTTATCTTTAACACGCGGTTGACCCGGTCGAGTTCTGCCCTGGCCTGTTGCAGCTGGACAGCCGCGGCGAGAGTGTCGGGAACGGAGGCCAGGCCGCTCTTGTACATATCGTTTGTCTTTTCAAGGTTCTTTTGGGCAATGCTGAGGTTGGTCTCGGCGTTGAGCAGATCGCTGCTGTACTGCGCCATTTCCTGGCTTCTGACCACGGCCAGCGGCTGACCGGCATTTACAAAGTCGCCAAGAAGCACTTTGACATCGCTCACGTTGCCGCTCACAAGCGAATAGACCGGGATAACATTGTCGTCGTTGGTGCCCACCTTTCCGGTCAGCGTAACCGCGTTCACCAGCTGGGAAATGCCCACGGTGTCGATCCGCAAGTCCTTCATGACGGTATCCGGGATGACATATCCCTTATCAGCCTCCGGCTTTTTATCCTTATCATCACAGGATGAGAAAGCCGAGATGGCGGAGCAGAACATGAGGAAGAAAAGGAGCCGGCTGACGGTAGCGGAGATGTGTTGCATATGGTTTGAAGGTTTGCCCAATCAGTTAAAGAAATTAGTTCCCGTATAATAATTGATGTCTTCAAACGCGCTGACCCGGTTGAAGAGGATCGTATTGAGCTGGACGGCATTTTGTTTATAGGAATCGTAGAAATCCAGGAAGTCGAGGATGCTGATGTTGCGCTTCTCATAGTTCTTTATCACTTCCCCCGTCAGGCGCCCGAAGTCTGCCGCGAATTTTGGATCGATGGACCGGTACAACCGCTCCTGGGCAAAAGCCTTTTGCAGGGAGGTGGCAACGTTCTCATCGACGGTGGCCTGGGTGTAGTGCCCGGTGACCTCGGTGTTCGAGATCAGGGCTTTTGCGTTCCTGATATTGCCCTGATTGCGGTTAAAAAAGGGAAGGTCGATGGAAGCGCCCAACGTGGTTAGGTTATTCGCGTAGCTGCCTTGCTTGTCGAAGCCGAGGTTCAGGCTGAGGTCGGGTACGGCCAGCGCTTTCTGGTAGTCGTAATTGAGCCGGTTGATCTTTATATTGGTCAAAGCGATTTGCAGGTCGGTGCGGTTGTGATAGGCAGAATCGATCAGGGTGGCCAGGTTGTATTGGTTCGGATCGAGCTTGCTGACTGCGGCGGTATCGACGACAGGGTCGATGAAAAAATCCGGTTTGGCCCGCAGGATAAGCCGGAGCTCGCTTTCGGTGTCGTTGATCTGGTTGATCAGATCGCTGTATTCGGCTTGAAAACTGTAGAGCTGGGCGCGGATCCGGATCACTTCTTTCTCCGAGATGTAGCCTTTTCCTTCCTCCTGGACAAAGGCGTTGACGATCTGGGTCAGCGCTTTTATTTCGGTATCGTATACTTTGGCTGATTGGCGTTGATAGTAGATATGGAAGAAGTCGGTGCGCAGCGTGTATTTCAGGGTGCGCATCAGATCGAAAAACTGGTTCCGGGAGAGCTCAACATTGGCCTGGGCCAGCTTGACTTGCTTGTTGCGCTTGCCGGCAAGGAGGATCAGTTGAGAGATGCCTGCCGATAATTCGTTGTGGTAGAAAAAATTGGAATGCGGGTATTGGGAAGCAGGGTCGTAAATGGGAATAAGGGGTCCTTGCGTGATGCTCAGGTTGGGGTTCGGATAGAGACGGGCCTGGACGACAAGGGCCTGCTGGGCGTCTATATTGTAGCGTTGGGCGAGAAGCTGGAGGTTGCTGTCCAGGAACATTTTTTCTGCTTCATTCAGATTCAACCGGAGCGTGTCCTGGCGGGGCTGGGCGAGGGTGGGGCGTGCGGTGAAAGCGGCAAAAGTCAATGTGAAAGTCAATATCCGGAACCAACCCATTACTGATTTTTTTGTGTGCAAAAATATTATAATTTACTGTAAACCGGGGGTTAAGTCTTTAATTCGAAGGCGTGTTAAACCGAAACCCGACGCCGTGTATGGTTTCCAGGTTGACCTGCGGGTCGGCTTTAAAATATTTTCTAAGTTTGGTGATAAATACATCCATGCTTCTGCCCAGGAAGTAATCGTCTTTTCCCCAGACATTGAGCAGCACTTCCTCCCTTTTCAGGATCCGGTTTGAATGTTCGCAAAGGAATTTGAGCAGGTCGGCCTCCTTCTGTGTCAGGTTGAACACTTCCTGACCGATGGTCAATTTCAGATCGGTGTAGGAAAAGTTGAGCTGCCCGATGGTAAATGTGACCGACTTGTCGGAGTGCATTTTCTTTGTCCGCCTCAGGAATACCTCCATGCGCATAAGCAGCTCCTGCATCGAGAATGGCTTGGTAATATAGTCGTCGGCGCCGCTTTGGAACCCCTTTAACTTATCTTCTTCCATCGAGCGTGCGGTCAGGAAGAGGATCGGCACCATATCGCTCTGCTGGCGGATCTTTTTTGCGACGGCGAAGCCGTCCTTGTTTGGCATCATGACATCGAGCAGGCAAATGCTAAATTCGTTCTTATCGAATTTATCGATAGCAGTCTGCCCATCGGGGCACAATACCACATCATAGCCGGCATCAGCGAGGTTGTCTTTGATGACATAACCGAGCGAAAGGTCGTCTTCCGCCAGCAGCACTTTTATTTTAGGGATTTGTTGCATATCGATTCCTTAGTTATTAAGGGGTATAAATAGTCTGAATTCGGTGCCGATGCCGGGCAGGCTGTTCACGCGGATCTTGCCTTTGTGGGCATCGATAATGCGTTTAACAAAGTTCAATCCCAGGCCGAAGCCTTTTACATTATGGATATCCCCGGTGGGCACCCGATAGAATTTTTTAAAGATATTTTTCAGATACTGTTTTTCGATGCCTACGCCGTTGTCCTTAACGGAAATAAAGAAATCGTCCTCATCCCTGCCTGCCTGGACCACGATATGCGGGTCGGGGGAGTATTTGAGGGCATTCTCCAGGAGGTTGACCAGCGCCAGTTCGAGATGAGCCTTATCCGCCTGGACCCTGGCATCTTCATCCAATTTGATCTCTACCTTTGCTTTCTTTTGCTCTACGAGGGGCTGCACTTTACTAAGCGCCTCTTCGATCAATTGGCAGGCATCGATCTCTTCCTTACGGATAGGGATATCCTTTGTCTCGATGGAAGCGGTGCGCAGGAGCCGTTCCACCTGGTTTTGAAGATGTTCGGTCTGGTTCTGAATGATGGCGGCGTATCGTTCCAGCCGGTCCGGCTGTCGCGCAATGGAATCCTGGGCGAGCACGTCGGAGGCAATCTTCATTACGGCGAGGGGAGTTTTGAACTCATGGGTGAAATTGTTTACAAAATCCTTCTGGATCTCCGCGAGGAACTTTTGCCGGTAGAAATAGAACAAGCTGGCGCCGAGACCGATAAGAGCCATGAACAGGACGACCGTGCTCACGATCCAGAAATCCATTTGTTCCAGGATATATTCGTGGCGGTGCGGAAAATAGAGCAGGATGTGGTCAAAACTGTTGTTGAATACGGGCAGTTCTGTGGTCAGGGGTTGTACACTGGCATATCGGGAGGCCGGCGCAGGGAGATATTCCTCGTAGACATATTTCTTTTCGGAGGCGCTGTAGGCGCCAAGATAGCAGTCCGTGAGCACTTTGAAGTCCGTAAACTCGTCCTGGATATAGAAAACAAGCGAGTCTTTTATCGGTATGGTATCGGCCTTGAATAAAAAGTAGTCGTTGTTCTTATCCGGGGCGTCGATGAGCGATTCAAGATGGGTGCCGGGAGCGTCGTTCATTTGCAGGTCTTCGAACAGGCTGCGGATGCTTTTCACGACGTTTGTATTGAAGGAACGTTGCTCCAGGGAATAGACTTTCACCAGCCAGTAGAGCTGTACCGTGACAATAATTGCCGCCACCAAGGTAGCGGACAACACAATCCATTTCAAGGTGTTCGAACGCATCGGATGCAAAATTGCTCCTCTTAACGCGTTTTGGCTTAAGAATCTGGTTAAGTGGTGGTTAAGAGAATAATATAAAGATCGCTTTTTTGCAGGACCGGCGAAAACGGCGAAGTACGGTATGGCATAGGCGGTTGATTGATAGCAGGTTGGTAGTGAGGTAATCGTTGGATCGTCCGGGGAAGGATTCGGGCACCGAATTTGCTCGGTTTAGCGAAATCGTACATAACTTAAAAAAACAAAACATGAAGAAGTTCCTAATGGTTGGGCTCGTCACCCTGTCGCTGACCGGTTTTGCGGTGGCGCAGGACCATCGCCTTCCGCCTCCGCCGCCCCGGCCGCACCACCCGGCAGCTCATCATCCGGTGCATCACCGTCCCGTTCATCACCATCCGGTGCATCATCACAAGCCGGTACATCATCGTCCTTTGCATCATTGATAAAAAGAAAAAACCCCGGGTTCCGGGGTTTTTTTATGGTTTGTCTGGCGGTGATTATGACTTCGCCGTTCTGGCGGCCGCAGCGGTAATGGCGGCTTTGGCGGCTTTCTCCGCACCGGCTCCGGGCTTTCCGGCCGCGAGCGGTTGTTCGCCAAGCGGCTTTCCCTTTGCGAAATCCACCAGGAAGGGAGCAGCGACGAAGATCGACGAATAGGTACCGGTGATCACGCCGATCAGCATGGCGAAGGCAAAACCCTTGGTAACCTCCCCGCCGACCAGGAACAAGATCAGAATGGTCAGAAAGACGGTCAGCGAGGTCATGATCGTTCGCGAGAGCGTATCGTTGACCGACTTGTTGATGATCTCGCCGTTGCTGGCATTCTTCATCAGGTGGCTGTTCTCCCGGATCCGGTCGAACACGATCACGGTGTCATTCATCGAGAAGCCGATCACGGTCAGGACGGCAGCGATAAAGTGCTGGTCGATCTCGAGGGTGAACGGCACCAGGTTTCTGGCAAAAGAGAAAACGGTCAGGGTCACGAATACGTCGTGTAGCAAGGAGATGATCGTACCCAGCGAGTAGCGCCAGTCGCGGAACCGGACGAAGATATACAGGAAAATGATGATGAGCGCAAAGATGGTAGCCTTAATGGCGCCGGCCTGGAGTTCTTCGGAGATGACCGGTTCGACTTTCTTGGTACCGCCCAGGTATTTGTTGGTGACGAATTCGCCATAGGTTGCGCCTTGCGGGAGGAAACCGGTGAGGCCGCCATACAGGGCGCGTAATACGAGGGTGTCGGTGTTGCCCGGGTCCTTGATCTTATAGTCCGTGGTGATTTCGAGCTGTTCGTTTCCGCCGTATGTCTTGATCTCCAGGGAGGAGCCCGCCAGTCCCTTCTCCAGCGCGTGACGGACCGACTCGGTGGCGCTGGCGATAGGCCGGTGGAAATTGACAATGTAGCTTCGTCCGCCCTGGAATTCCACCCCTTTTTTAAAGCCATGGAAGAAGGAGCTGACGCCCATGATCAGCACGACGACCGAGATGCCGTAGGCGACGCGGCGATATTCGATGAATTTGAAGGCCGCGTGCTTGAAGATGCGGCGGGATAATCCCGTGAAATATTGGAAATGGCGGTTCTTATTGGTGTAGAAGTCCGTGATGAGCCTCGAGATCAGGATACCGCAGAACAGGGAGAGTAGAATACCGAGGATCTGCGTTGTGGCGAAACCGCGTACCGGGCCAAGGCCGAAATAGAAAAGGATCAGGGCGGTGAGCAGGGTGGTGACGTGGGCGTCGAGTACCGGTGGCAGGGAGCGCCGGTAGCCGTCCTTGACCGCCAGCGGATAGCTCTTGCCGCGGGTCAGCTCTTCTTTTATGCGTTCGAAAATAATTACGTTGGTGTCCACGGCCATCCCGATCGTCAGTACGAGACCGGCGATACCGGGGGCGGTCAGCGTCGCGTGCAGCGCGCTCAGGACGCCGATCGTAAAGAGCAGGTTCAGGATCAGGGCGCAGTTGGCTACCCACCCGGCTGTATTGTAATATACCAGCATCAGGGTGAAGATCACCAGGAAAGAGATCAGGAATGCCAGCATACCTCCATTGACGGCCGCGCGGCCGAGAGAGGGTCCGACGACTTCATCGGATACAATACGGGCAGGGGCCGACAGCTTGCCGGAATTCAGGATATTGGCCAGGTCGGTAGCTTCCTGCACGGTCTGTTGATTATTACCGGCCCCGCCCATTCTAATCTGCGAGTTGCCGCCGGTGATCGGATCGTCGACGCTTGGCGCAGAATACACGATGTCGTCGAGGACAATGGCGATTGGCCGGTGGTCAACCGCGTCCTTGGTAGTCATATCCGCCCAAATCTTCGTACCCTGCTTGGTCATTGACATTTCGACAATGACGCCACCGGTTGTGGGGTCGAAATCCTGCCGGGCGTTGTTCTCGACCTGGTCGCCTTCAAGCCTTGCCTTTTCCTGGCCCGGGATCGTCTTTATGGCGTAGAGACTGAGTACGGGAAGAGGCTTGCCGTCCTTGTCAACCTCCTGTTTGCCCCAAAGGAATTTCAGATCCGTGGGAAAACTATTGCGGATGGCGGGAAGAGCGAGATATGCATTCACCTTTGCGGTGTCTTTAAGGAGGGATTGTCCGATCGCGGCGGAACCGGTAGGCTGGCCGGTGCGGGGGTCAATCGTCGGATGCAGGATGTTGAAGAGGGCATTCTGGTTGATTGCAGTGGTCGAACTGTCTTTTTTTGCCTTCCCCGTGCTATCGGTGGCGGCAGAATCCGCTCTTACACCATTCAGGTAGTCCTGCAGCGCCTTGTTCGCCCGGCTAAAGGCGGCAGCAAATACCTGGTCCTTGTCCTGCAGTGTATATACATCCCAGAACTGAAGGGTAGCTGTGTTGGTGAGATAATTCCGGACGCGGTCGGGGTCGGTAGCGCCGGCGAGTTCGACATTGATGATAGCCCGGTTCTCGTCCAGGCTGATGCTCGGCTGTGCAACACCGAACTGGTTAATACGGTGGTTGAGTACCTGGTAGGTTTCTTTCATTGCGCCGCTGGCCTGATCGTGCAGATAGCTGAGGACGGCCGCGTCACTGGATTCGTAGGTAAGTTTGTTGCGGTTCGAGTTGGCGAAAAGCGAGGCCAGTTTGTCGTTGGGAAAGGCCTCTTTATAGGATTCGCCGAAGAGATCGATGAGGTTTCCGGAATTGGAGAGTTTTTTTTGCTGCGCCATTTCGATCGCGCGGATCAGGCGGGGATCACGGGGATTGTTTGACAGATTTTTGATCAGGCCGTCCAGCGCGATATTCAGCGTGACGCTGATGCCGCCCTGAAGGTCGAGGCCAAGCAACAGCTCGTTCTCCTTCGATTTCTGATATGTCGTTCCCCACCAGGTGATCTTGGTATCACCCGTGGCCTTCAGCAGGCTGTCCTTAATGTGGTTGATAGCCTGATCGATCGTGTCTTTATAAGCGGCCTGCGCTTCTTTGTCGTTGGGATATTTCTGAGCAGGTTTGATGTACAGCCGGTTGGCGATCTGTTGTGCCCTGGCCTGCTGCGCGGACTCATGGCTATTCACGAACCAGGTAAAGGAAAGCTGGTACACGGAGATGATGATCAATAAAGCAGCAAAAATACTTACCAGTGCTCTCATTGGAAGTGTCGTTTGTTAATTTGGACGTCCATCATTTTTGAACGTTTTGTTTTTTGGAACGGCAAATATAGGTTTTTCCGCCGGTTGGCGGCCGAATTTTTCCTACCTTTGGCGGCCGAATTTCATTCAAACTATGCAATTATCTTCCATTCTTTCCCGCTTTAGCGAGCCGGAGACCCTGAAAATGGCCAAGCTTGGCCGGGAATTAAGAGCGAAAGGCGTCGATGTGATCGACCTAAGCCTTGGCGAGCCCGATTTTGACACCCCCGAGCATATCAAGGCGGCGGCCAAAAAAGCGATCGATGACAACTGGAGCCATTACACCCCGGTGGCGGGATATGCCGACCTGCGGGAGGCGGTCTGTGTAAAATTCCGGCGGGATAACCAGCTGGATTATAAGCCCGAGAATATCGTGGTGTCGACGGGTGCGAAACAAAGCCTTGCCAATGTGGTGCTGGCGCTGGTGGACGAGGGGGACGAGGTGATCATTCCCACACCATATTGGGTGACCTATTCCGAGTTGGTGAAGATCGCCCGGGGCAAGGTGGTGGAGGTGCACACGGCGCTTGAAAGCGGATTCAAGATCACGCCGTCGCAGCTGGAGGCGGCTATCACACCGAAGACAAAGGTGTTCCTGTTCTCCTCGCCCTGTAACCCTTCGGGCGCTGTATACAGCAAGGATGAACTCGCGGCGCTGGCGGCCGTCTTCCGGAGGCATCCCGACGTCTTTATCATTTCTGACGAGATATACGAATACATCAGTTTTGTCGGCAAGAATGAAAGTATCGCGCAGTTTGCCGATCTGAAGGATCGCGTGATCATCGTAAACGGGTTGAGCAAGGGGTTTGCGATGACGGGTTGGAGGCTGGGGTATATCGCGGCGCATCCGGACATCGCCAGGGCCTGTGAAAAACTGCAGGGCCAGTTCACCAGCGGCACCAACAGCATCGCACAAAAATCGGCGGTCGTAGCGCTGACGGCGGATCTGGGGCCATCGGTCGCGATGGTGAAGGAATTTGCCGCGCGGCGGAAGCGGACGCTGGAGTTGATAAAGGCAATCCCCGGGCTCCGGTGCTTTGAGCCGGAGGGCGCCTTCTACGTATTTCCGGACGTTTCGGCCTATTTCGGCAAGAGTGACGGGGAGACAACCGTTCGCAATTCTGCCGATTTCAGCATGTATCTGCTGAATACGGCGCATGTCTCTTCGGTCATGGGGGACGCATTCGGGGAGCCCCGTTGTGTGCGGTTCTCCTTTGCCAACAGCCTGCCGAATATCGAGAAGGCATGGAGCCGGATCAAGGAGGCGCTGGCGCGGCTAAAGTAGCCGCCGCTCACGATCGTGCGGCTCTGTCGAGCAACTGCCGGTGGAGAGCCAGCACCTGCGGTAGAACAGCCTGCCGCCCGTCGTTCCGGATGACCGCGTCGCAAAGAGTCATTTTGATTTCCTCGTCTATCTGGTATCGCATGCGTTGGAGGACCTCATCCCTCGTCAGGTTGTCACGTTGCATCGTGCGTTGTATCCGAAGCGACAAGGGCGCGTGCACCCCGATGACGAAATCGAGATGACCTGCGGACGGCGATTCGAAGATCAGCGCGGCCTCGCGGATGGCATAAGGCGCACGGCCCTCCCAGGACCTCATCCAGTCTTCGCCATGCCGGATGGTTGCGGGGTGAACCAGATTATTCAGGGTCTCAAGCTTCCCCGGGTCGGAGAAGACCTTCGCAGCCATCCATGGGCGGTTGAGGGTGCCGTTTTCGGTCGAATAGGCCTCCGGGCCGAACCGGTCGATTATCGCGGCGCGGAGATCCCGGTCTTCATTCATGATCCGTCGCGCTTCCCGGTCCGCATAGGATACGGGAATCCCCAGCACTTCGAAAATCTGTGCGATGGTGCTTTTGCCGGAGCCGATCCCGCCGGTAAGTCCGACCCGGAATATCGAAGGCATGCTTATTTTTTGTCGGCCAATGCGGTGGTCGCTTTGTTGGCATTCTGGGTCCACTCGATGGAGATGGCGCTTTTCTCGATCCGCAGATAGCTGCCCGGGCTCGTCTCCATATCGATCGTGCCGTCGTCATTGACCTTATTGACCTTTCCATGGATGCCCGCAATGGTAACTATCTTATCCCCTTTTTGCATTTCCTCCTGGAACTTTTTCGCCAATTTCGCCTTCTTTGCCTGCGGGCGGATCATGAACAGGTAAAACACCAGGATCATGGCGCCGATCACAAGAAAATTCAGGTAGGACGCGTTGGCGTTGTTGACTTGCAATAGAACGATTGAAAGCAGGTTCGTCATTGTCGTATTGTTTGTATTGTGTTTTTAAGAAGTTTTCTTGTTGACTACTACGGTGAAGTGGAGGGAATAGTTCTGGCTTCCCTTTGTATTAGCCGTCACGAATAACGTTTTTCGGTTGATGCCGGGATGGCCCTCGCTGTTAAACGTAGCCAGGATATGCCCTTCCGCCCCGGGCGCGATCGGCTCATTCGGCTGATCGGCGATCGTACACCCGCAACTGGGTCTCACCTGCGTGATCACCAGGGGGCTTAGGCCGGTATTCCGGAACCGGAAGGCCACCTCCACTTTCTGCCCTTCGGGGATCGTGCCGAAGTCCTTTGTCGAGTCAAGCCACTGGATCGTCGTATAGCGGGCGGAGTCCCGCATTACCTGCTGCATGGCGATGGCCCGGTTGTCACCTCCGAGGCATCCGGACAACCATGTCGCGGCCCAAACAACGGCGACAAAGGCATAATGGGGGCGAGGGTGCATGCCGGTCAGCCGGCGAAGCAGGGGGTGCATGAACAAGATAATTTTTTGCAAACGTACCGATTTTTTAGTTGGCTTTGAAGTCGACCTTATGCATCTTGTCCTCCCGGACGAGGTCTTTATGGATGTTGTCGAGAATGCCGTTGACAAACTGCCCGCTCTGCGGAGTGCTGTAGTCTTTGGCGAGGTCGATGTATTCGTTGATGGTGACTTTGGGCGGGATGGTTTCAAAAAAGAGGAATTCGGTCACTCCCATTTGCATGAGGATCATGTCGAGGGTAGCGATGCGTTCCGCATCCCAGTTCTTCAGCCGCGGGCGGATCAGGCCGAGGACCACGTCCCTTTTCTCGATGACGGTTTCCAGAAGGCCGACCGCAAATTCCTTTTTGTCTTTGCTGATGATCTCCTGGAAATTCAACGAGCCGGGCTTGGCCAGGTATCCCATGAGGATCTGACAGATCATTTCACCATCGTCTTCCCAATTGGAATACAACTCTTCGATATGGGCGAGAAAGGCTTCGCTCGGAAGGACGATCGAAGAGAAAATAAATTCGAGGATGTCTTTTTCGGCGCGGCGTTCGCGGCTTTGCCCGGCGATATATTTCCGGTATTCTTCGGTGGCGGTCAGGTCGCCATACAGCCGGCGGATCAGTTCCTTATTATCGTGGAGTTGCGGTTTGTCCGCCGCGGCTGCCGATTTCCAGGATGGGTCTTCGAGGATCTTCCAAAGTTGTTCGTTACCGGCCAGTTTGGTATTGACGTGGAGGTCACTGTCGCTAGGGAGGTGTTTGGATGCCCTCACGCGTGAATCGGTCTCGGCATACCGGGCAATCTCGGTAATGCAATAGATCAGGTAGGTCAGCAACTGCCGGGATTGATCAAAATGTTTTTGGAGGATACGTGCAGGCTCGCCTGGTTTTGCCGGTGCTTCCTGCGCTTCCAGGGTGTAAAGGGTTTGCATGACTTTCACCCTGATATTTCTTCTGCTGATCATAATTTTCCGGCGGTTCCTTTTTATAAGAGCTTTGCGTAGTTTGCGGGGGCAAATATAGGCTTTTTTTTGGCGACTTTTTTCGAGAGGTAAATCCGCACGACTGCATCCCACGTATATAACGGCGGGCAGCCCATTCCATCGGGGTGTATCCGTCTATCGCCAGTAACTGTGCGGAGCTAAAGACCAGGTATTCTAAGCTTTATTAACATTTTATAACTAATTCTTTTTTTATGCTGAAAAGGAAGTGGAAAAAAATTGCCCTGTGGTCAGCGGGGATTGCCGGCAGTCTTTGTGTCATTCTCGGGGTTCATATCTGGTGGGTCATGCGGCCTCACGTCGACGGGCGGACGCGCGTTATGGCGCGGATCGACCTGCATCAGCGGATCGGCGAGGCGGAAGCCGGGCGGATCAAAGACTGGCTATACCGGCAGCAAGGCGTTCAGTATGTGCTGGTGAACCCGGTTTCTTCGATCGCGGTGTTCTCCTTCGCGCCGTTGGAAAATGACGGGAACCGGATCGTGCGGGAATTCAAGGCACAACTGGGCTACAGGGAGGCGGAGCGTCACGCGCCGCCGGCCCCCGGAGCGGGAGGTTGTCCGGCGGGATTTTGATTCGTAAAATTTTAAATAAACAAATATGAATCGGAGTAAAGCGATGGTTGTATCAGCCCTTGTCATCGGCATAGGCTTGTTGATGGTATCCAGTCAGTCGTGCAGCAAAAAAAATTCGACACCTGCCGCGATGACATTGTATGATTCCCTGGGAGGGACCGCCAGGGTATCCGATCCGGCGAATCCCGGACAGACGGTCGAGAAAGGGTATTTAGGGATCAGGACCGTAGTGGACAGCGCGATTTTCATTATCGCCGCGGATACGGCTATAAACGGATATTTCCAGGTCCTGATCAGTGAGGTCACGGGCGGAAACCTCAGCGGCTATCAGCGGCTCAGTATGAATCTTTCCAACTTTGTCGCGGTGGCGACCGGAGCGAAGGATTTTACCTACACCGGGCTGAGTATGCATGATGCGCACAATCCGAATACAAATTCGCGGATCACGATGACCGTGGCCAGTGATGACTTTGATGAATTCGTCAAGGATGTGGCGGCATCGGCAACAAAGAATGGGCTACCGACGTATTTGATCAGTCGCCTCGGCACTTTATTGTATTCGGTGGAAAACCAGGTAGTGCAGCGCTGATTCCGCGGTGAGCCCGGCGCATGCGCCGAAATGTTAAAACGAGGCGGTTTCCCTGCGATGGGGAAGCCGTTTCTTTTTTTTGACTAATTTGCGCGGCATGAGGTTCGTATGGACTATACTCGCGGTGTCGGGCCTTTTCGTGATTGCGATCGGACTGCATATCTATGTCGTTACGCGGCCGCGCGCAGACGGTCACTCGCGGGGAATGGCAAGGATCGATCTGCATCAAACGATCGGCCGGGATGATGCGCAGCGGATCTCCGGCTGGTTGTCCCGGCAAAAGGGGGTGGATCATGTGATGGTCAATCCCGGCGCAGCGATTGCGGTCTTCACGTACCGGCCGGCGGCGGCGAATCCGGGGCTTATCGTAAGGGCTTTCCGGGACAGCCTGCGTTATGACCGGGCAGTGCGATATATGCCTTCGGTGGAAGAGGTACGAAAGGGATGCCCGATGACGACGTCCCCGGTGACCAATAAGATTTACGTGTTTCTAAAGGGACTTTTTTAATATACACGATGAAGAGCAGCACGACGGCCTTTGCGATAGCGGTTCTTTTTGGCGGCGCGCTGGTCATGGCGGCAACGATGATCCCTTCCTGTCATAAGGCGAACAACCCGGGCAGCGGTCGAACTTTTTATGATTCATTGGGCGGGACCACGCCGGTGGCCGATCCGGCCAATTTCGGCCAAACGGTGGAGCAGGGATATCTCGCGATCCGGACGATCGTGGATACCGCGTTGTTGATCATCCAGGCAGACACGACGATCAACAGCTATTTCAGTATTATGGTAAATGAAGACACCCTGCACGAAACGCCGACCGAGTATGACAAACTGAGCCTTAACATCACCAATTTCCTGGCAGTTGCGGCGGGGGCGCAGGACTACAGCTATTCGGGTCCGGACCTGTTTGCGGCTCACAACCCGGATTCCAATGCCAATATTCCGGCCCCTGTCGATTCTGCCGCATTTAACGAATTTGCCCACGATCTGGCCTTGTCAGCCCGACAACATGGACTGTCCTACCAGCTGATCAGTCAATTGGGCAAGATCCTCTACCGGTATGAAAGCGAGGTCGTTCAGCCATAAAATTGTTGAAAATCAATAGCTTATTGGTCTTTGCAGGCCGGCGCTGCCAAACAGCCGCCTTCGGCTGAAAATTTGACACGGTACGGCCGGAGTTTGGGATAAGAGTGCCCAACAACATGTAAATATGGCAATTGAGCGGGGATTGGTATAAAATTCGTGTAGCTTTGCCGTCCTGCGTCCTGGCAGGGTAAACTCTTTCATCAAAACAAAAATCGATACAACTATGGGCAAAAAGTTAAACGTTACCCCGTTAGCGGACCGGGTAATTGTGAAGCCAGCGCCAGCTGAAGAAAAAACTGCCGGCGGGATCATCATCCCCGACACGGCAAAGGAAAAGCCGCAGCGCGGTACGGTCGTAGCAGCAGGTCCCGGCAAAAAAGACGAGCCGGTCACTGTAAAGATTGGGGATACCGTTTTATATGGCAAATATGCCGGTACCGAGATCCAGATTGAAGGAGATGATTTCCTTATCATGCGGGAATCTGACATTTTAGCAATTGTATAATTCCATCTAAATCGAAACAATATGGCAAAACAACTTTTTTTTGATATTGAAGCCCGCAACAAGATGAAGCGGGGGGTAGATACGCTGGCCAATGCCGTCAAGGTGACCCTGGGTCCCAAGGGACGTAATGTAGTACTGGAAAAGAAGTTTGGCGCTCCTTCCATCACCAAGGACGGGGTGACCGTCGCAAAGGAGATCGAACTGGAAGATCCCATCGAGAATATG
>DATJWK010000076.1:0-8097 GCA_035501395.1 Puia sp. | reverse complement strand
CTGGCCGTCCACCGAATATATCTTTATCTGGTAAGCACCCGATTCTCCAAACTCCATCAACATCCGCAGATCTCCTCCCTGTGCGATGACACTTCGGATGCAGGTGCGCGGTTCAACTGCCGATCGGCAATAAGTAGAAGGGACAGCAAGAAGAAATATAAGAAAGGCGATCACGTTGGTTTTCATATGTACGGATTATCCCCCGAAGAGGGACAAAGGACTTGCCAGATAATTAATAGTTGACAGTTAACTAATTATAATGAAATCCTTCCCGGTTATTTTCCCAAATCCGGAATAACCTTCCGTAACATTTGCGTGTTGGTCTGAAGAATGGCTACCAGCTCCTCCACTTTTAATCTTTCCGCCAGCAGCTGTGATTTGAGCTCATCGATTACCCGTTGTTTGACCCCGAGCTGACCCTGCACATCCGCCAACTGATCCGCCAGGGCCGGTTCTGCAACAGGCGGGCCAGCCTCCGGTGCCGGGGAATCGACCGGCGCCACGGTCTCCGCATTTGCCGGAATGCCAGCACCCACGATTTCCAACGCCCGTCGTTTGTTTTGCTCCATGACCTCAAGTAACTCGTTGTATCGTTGCTCCGAGCGCCCGAACTCTTCCCGCAATTGCTCATACCGCCGATCTGCCTGCACCCGGTATTCTTCATATTTCTCTTTCATCCAGAGTAACCCGCGATAGATCGTCTCCTCTCCTGTTGCACCCAGCTCTTCCATCCCCGGCGTTTCGCCTCTTGAAACCGCCGAAGCGAGCTCCGATTCGAGCAAGGCATCACCGTCACCCACCACATCTTCTTTCCGGATATAAGGCTCCTCCGCACCGGTGTCGGGTCCTTTCCCGCCCCAGCCTTCCATTGCCAACCTCAGCCCGATCTTCGGGCGCGTATGCCTCAAATAATTGAAATAGGTGGCCACCAGCAAAATGATTACCGCCATAGGGAGAGAAATCCACAACCAGATGCGGAGCAATAACCCTAGCGTTTCCATACCGACAGATAGTAAGCACATATTGGAGCAATTTTGCCAAAACAGGCTCTTGATACTGACAGATAGCGATTTACATTGGCTAATTCAACGGCTTTCGGGGGGAGAAAATAAAAAATACAATATTCACGCCAAAAAAGCAGGGATTGACCGATCCGTTTCCGTCCCGTTTGCCGCCTGAGTAAAAGCGGCTGGTGGCACGGGTTTTTAGCACAAATTTGGTATCCTATCAAATATAAAAAATGTCTTACTATGAACATGAGTAAAAAAGTCTTTGCCTGCGCTACGCTTGTCATAGCGCTCTTTACCGCATCGTCCGCCATAGCCCAGGGCGGTGGCGGAATGAGAGGTGATACCGCCGCGATGCGCCAGGCCATGGAAGCCAGGCTTGCCAAAATGAAGACCGACCTCAACCTTACCCAGGTTCAGGCCGACTCGATGAAGGCGATCTCGATGGAATTTATGGCAAAACGCCGGGCGATATTTACTGATCCGGCCAATCAGGGACTAAGCCGCGAGGACAGGATGGCGAAAATTCAGCCCCTGACGGACGCAATGAACGCTCGGATCCAGGCTGTTCTCGGCGCCGATCTCTACAAGAAATATCAGGACTGGCAGCAAGCCAACCGGCCGCAGCGCCCCGGTGGCGGAAAATAATAGATCAAGATATGGAAAGGAGGCATCAGCCTCCTTTCTTATTGGATTTTTTTCTGCTCTTTCACCCAATTATCCCTTAACGTCGTAGTCCGGTTGAAAAGCAACTTCTCTTCAGAACTATCCTTATCCAGGTAAAAATATCCCTTCCGCAGGAATTGGTAGTGCTCATTGAACCGCGCATGTCGCATCGCCGGCTCCGCATACGCGGATGGCACCACCTGCAGGGAATCCGGATTGATATACTCCTTAAAATCCCCCTCCGCATTCGCCGGGTCCTCCACCCGGAAAAGCCGGTCATATTGCCGTACCTCCAGCGTGACCGCATGTGCAATACTGACCCAATGGATGGTGGCCTGTACCTTGAGGTTGGCCTGTGCCCCGCCGCTCTTGCTTTCCGGCAAATAGGAACACCGAAGCTCCCTGATGTTTCCCGCCGCATCCTTTACGACCTCGTCGCACTGGATAATATAGGCACTCTTTAATCGCACTTTTTGTCCGGGGGATAGCCGGAAGAACTTCTTCGGCGGATTCTCCATAAAGTCCTCCCGCTCGATGTAAAGTTCCCGGCTGAAGGGAACGTCCCGGGTGGCCGTCGCCGGATCTTCGGGATTGTCCTCGCTCCGCAATGTTTCCTCTCCATCCGTATAGTTGGTCAATACTACCTTTAGCGGATCAAAAACGACCATCCGCCTTAGCGCCACTTTATTGAGATGCTCCCGAACACAGAACTCCAGCAACGAGACATCGATCAGGTTGTCCCGCTTCTGCACTCCGATCCGCTCGGCAAACATCCGGATGCTTTCCGGCGTATAGCCCCGGCGCCTGAGCCCCGAGATCGTGGGCATGCGCGGATCGTCCCAACCGGTGACGTGACCTTCGTTTACCAGTTGCAACAGTTTTCGTTTACTCATGACCGTGTACGTCAGGTTCAGCCGCGCGAACTCATACTGCCGGGAAGGAAAGATCTCCAGCTTTTCGATAAACCAGTCGTATAACGGCCGGTGGGACACAAACTCCAACGTGCAAATCGAATGCGTGATCTTCTCAATCGAATCGCTTTGTCCGTGTGCGAAATCATACATCGGGTAAATGCACCAGGCGTCTCCCGTCCGGTGATGGCTCGCGTGCTTGATCCGGTACATGATCGGATCCCGCAGCTGCATGTTGGGTGAAGCCATATCCACTTTGGCGCGTAGAACCTTCTCCCCGTCCCGGTACTTTCCGGCCCTCATCTCCCGGAACAAGCGCAGGTTTTCGTCCACCGTCCGCGACCGGTACGGACTGTCTTTACCTGCCGCAGTCGGCGTACCCTTCATCGCTGCAATCTGCTCCGGCGTGCTGTCATCGACATATGCCAGACCCTTCCGGATCAGGTCTTCGGCGAAAAGGTAGAGTTGTTCAAAGTAATCGGAGGCATAAAATTCATTCGCCCATTCAAATCCGAGCCATCGGATGTCCTCCTTGATGCTCTCCACATACTCCACATCTTCCGTTACGGGATTGGTATCGTCGAAACGCAGGTTTGTCGAACCGCCGTATTTGTTCGCCAACCCGAAATTCAGCACGATCGACTTGGAATGACCGATATGTAAATAGCCGTTCGGCTCCGGCGGAAAACGTGTCAGGATCGACTTGTATTTGCCGCTTGCCAGATCCTCTTCGACGATCTCCTCCAGGAAATTAAGGGACTTCTCTTCTTCCTTTTTGATCTCTTCTGCCATGCTGCGAATTTACGCGTTCTGACCCACTTCGCCCGCCGAAGTTTCAACGAAGGCGGGTGCTCAGCCTCGCATGCCAAACAACAGACTCCCGATGCGCACCATATTGCTGCCTTCCTCTATCGCGGTGACATAGTCCGCACTCATCCCCATCGAGAGAATTCCGCCCGCCGGAAAATAGCGGTCAAGCATCAACTTTAATCCGCGGAACTCCTCCCTCACTACCGCCTTATCCGCCGTATTTGAAGCCATCCCCATCAATCCCCGCACTTGCACGCCGGCAAATTCTCCGCGCGCGACCCCATCCCGCCACACCTGCATCAACGTATCCAACTCGCCGCCATCCAGCCCGAACTTTGTCTCCTCCCGCCCGATATGGACCTGCAATAAAACGTTCACCACCCTTCCCTTCAGGATGGCCTGCCGGTCGATTTCTTTTAGCAGACGCAAACTGTCCACCCCGTGGATCAGGTGGACAAACGGCGCCACGAGCTTTACTTTATTTGTTTGCAGATGCCCGATGAAGTGCCACCGGATATCGCCCGGCAATTCCCGTTGCTTTTCCAACAGCTCCTGCACATAATTTTCCCCAAAGTCCCGCTGCCCCATGTTGTAAAGCGCGAGGATATCTGCCGCGGGTTTTGTTTTGGACACCGCAACGAGCTGTACGCCGGCCCCGAGCCGGTCCAGGAAAGCCTTGTAAGCGTTGAATGTTATCGTCATGTGAAAATGGTCCAACGCGAAGATACCTATACGAGCGGTAATCGGACATATAGGTGCTAAAACCTTTTAGGGCTAAATTTGTACCCCATGAAAAAGCTGATCTACTCTGCCCTCCTCCTCTTCTCTCCGTGCCTGATCAAAGCGCAAACCAGACATCCGGTCGCCACGACGCCCGGGCAACCCGGCGGCTCGGTCATCACCGGGAAGATAACCGACGGTAAGCAACCGATCCCTTCCGCTACGATCACCATTTTACGCAAAGATTCAACCGTCGCCGGCCGAACCATGAGTAAACCCGATGGTTCCTTTTCGCTGTCCAACCTGCCCGAAGACCCATACATCCTTAGCATCAGCGCTATTGGCTATCAGCCATTTACGCGAACCATTCCCGCCGGCCGTCATTCGGTCAATTCGCCGTTCAACACCGGGGCAATCCGGCTTGCGGCGATGGCATCCCAGATGCAAGCCGTAACTGTCGTGCGTTCCAAACCTGTTTTCCGGACCGAAATCGACAAGAAAGTATTTAGTGTAGACAACAGTCTTGCGAGCAAGGGCGGCACCGCCCAGGACGCGCTGCGGCAGGTCCCTACCCTGCAGGTCGACGCCTCGGGCAACGTCAGCCTGCGGAATGGTTCGCCCACCATTCTCCTGGACGGCAAACAGACAACGCTGACATTGGACCAGATCCCCGCCGATCAGATCGAAAGCATCGAAGTTATGCCTAATCCTTCCGCACGATACGACGCACAGGGTAATCACGGCATTGTTAACATTGTTTTGAAAAAGAACCGCAAGCCGGGCTTGAATGGGTCCGTCACCGGCGTCTGGAACTCCCTTCACGAAACCTATGGATTTGCGAACCTCAATGTATACAAACACCGTTGGAATTTTACGCTGAATTATATGGCTCACGGCCACCGGTCGGTCTCCAACACAACCACTACCCTGGACGATCTGACCACCAATTCGTCCGTGGTCCAGCATGGCCACGCCGTCACCACCGGTCCCTTCCAGATGGTCCGTGCGGGCGCGGATTTCAATATGGACAAGCATAATAGCTTCAGCTTGTCGGGGAATATCGGTTTCGGCCATCACCCGACAGGCGGCGCTCAGACCACGGACTACATAGACGACAAGGCAGTCATCGACTCCACCAGTGCACGCAGTTCTTACAACAGCGATAACTTCGTTTTCAGCCATACCAATTTCGACTATACCCACGTGTTTAACCGACCCGATGAAAAATGGTCCACCAGCGCCGCACTCGAGACCTACCATGGAAAGGACAACGGGTATTACAATATGGACTATATCGGCAAAGCGGACAGTACGATCGGCACACCGTATCTTCAACGATACGACGAATACGCACATGCCCACACGGTGACCCTCCAGACCGACTTCAGCGATCCGCTCGCCAATGGAAAATCAAAATTCGAAGCCGGCCTTAAGACCATCCTTAACGGCAACCATTCCTACAACGACTTTCAGGATGACTTCGGCCAGGGATATTACGTCGATACGAACGCGAGTTACAACTACAGCTATACCAACAGCACCTACGCCGCCTACAGCAGTTTCACCCAGCACCTCGGTGAGAAGTTCAGTTATATGGCTGGTCTGCGTTACGAAGACTATGAATATACCGGCCATATTCTGCAGGGCGCCGGCGGGACCTTTGGTTATCATACCGCCGGGCTGTACCCCAGCGTCTTCCTGACGGAGAAACTTGGAAGCGCCGATGTCAGCGAATTACATCTCAATTTCTCCAGGCGCATCAACCGCCCCCGTTGGTGGCAGATCACCCCGGGGATCAACTACGGCAACCCGCAAAACCCCCAGGCCGGCAACCCCCACATTCGGCCCGAGAATACCAACCTTGCGGAGCTGGGCTACAATACGCAATTTGGCAACATCGGCTTCAATTCGACACTGTATCTGAAAAACACCCTCAACCCCATGACGGCCTTTAATATTCCGTTATCCAAGGATACCCTGCTGAGCACCTTTGAGAACGCCAACTATACGAACACCTATGGGGCCGAGATTATTGTCCGGACGCCTATCACCAGGTGGTGGGATGCGACAACCAACCTGAATTTCTTCCAGACGGATATCAATGCCGACAATCTCTCGCAGGGCCTCTCAAATGCGGGTTTCAGCTGGTTCGCCAAGCTAAACTCGAACATGCGGTTCCTCAACACCTACACCTTCCAGGTTACCGGGAATTACAACGCGGAGAATTATGTCGCTCAGGGTAAAGTCTTGCCTTCCGGCGGGATGGACCTTGCCATCAAACGCGATTTTTTGAAAAATCACTCCGGCACCCTTGTCATCAGCCTTGCGGACGTCTTTAATACGCAACGCAGCCGGGTAGACACCTACACCCCCGGTGTTTTCTTCCAGGATGCTGTCACCAAACCCGAAACCCGGGTATTAAAGATCAACTTCACGTACTCGTTTGGGCGGGACCTAAGCGGCGAGCGGCATAAGGCCAATCCGGATTCCAACGGTTAACCCACCTTCGGCCGCCGAAGCTTCAGCGAAGGCGGCCCTACTTTAAGATCGACCGGCTGATCACGATCCGCTGCACTTCGCTCGTACCCTCATAGATCTGGGTAATCTTCGCGTCGCGCATGAGCCGCTCCACGTGGTACTCCTTTACGTATCCATACCCGCCATGGATCTGTACCGCTTCGGTGGCTATCCACATTGCTGTCTCCGATGCGTAGACTTTCGCCATCGACGAGCTAAGCGCGAAATCCATGCGCTGGTCCTTTTCCCAGGCCGCGCGCAGGCAAAGCAGCCGCGACGCTTCGATCCGTGTAGCCATATCCGCCAGCTTGAACTGGATCGCCTGATGCTGCATCAGCTCTTTCCCAAACGCCTTTCGCTCCTTGGAATAGTTGAGGGCCAGTTCATAGGCGCCCGAGGCGATCCCCAGCGCCTGCGATGCGATGCCGATCCGCCCCCCCGACAGCACTTTCATGGCAAACCGGAACCCGAAACCCTCCTCGCCGATCCGGTTCTCCTTCGGGATCTTCACGTCATTAAAAAGAATGCTGTGCGTATCGCTGCCCCGGATACCCAGCTTGTTTTCTTTTGCGCCTACGGCGACCCCCGGCCAGCTTTTCTCCACGATGAACGCGTTGATCCCGTGACTGCCTTTGGCGGCATCCGTCTGCGCCATCACGAGGTATACCGATGCGGAATTTCCATTGGTGATCCAATTTTTTGTTCCATTCAGCAGATAGTGATCGCCTTTGTCAATGGCGGTCGTCCGTTGCGAGGTGGCGTCCGATCCCGCTTCCGGCTCGCTCAGCAGGAAGGCGCCGATATACAGTTCGCCATCTTTTCTCCCCTGCGCCAGCGGGGTCAGGTATTTCTCCTTCTGCGCGGGGGTTCCGTATGTATCGAGCCCCCAGCAGACCAGGCTGTTGTTCACGCTCATGCACACGCTCACGCTCGCGTCGATCTTGCTGATCTCCTCCATGGCCAGAACATAGCTGACGGTATCCATGCCGGCGCCCCCATACGCCGGGTCGACCATCATCCCCATAAACCCCAGCTCCGCCAGCTTCATCACCTGCTCCCGCGGGAATTTCTGGTGTTCGTCCCGTTCGATTACCCCCGGCAAACACTCCGTCCGCGCAAAATCCCGCGCCGCCTTCTGTATCATCAAATGTTCCTCCGTTAGCTGAAAATGCATGGCTTGTCAATTTGGGCCCAAAAATAAAGGAAAGTTCTGTCGGATACTAACGATTGGTAGTTTTTTCCTCGGGCAACTATATGCATCTTGGGACAGACCCGTTTGACGGGTTAGTTGCTTGGCCTCAAAGTCGTTTTGCGATCTTCATTCCCGTGATCTTCTGGCCCACGATGCGTACAAAAGAAGCAGCACAAGTGCGATGAGTACGATATGCGGACCATCGAATATATCTCCCATAACTTTTTTTAAGCGCGCTTTAAAGGTAAACAAATAGCGAGTATATATATATCTT
>DATJWK010000075.1:0-14079 GCA_035501395.1 Puia sp. | reverse complement strand
GCTTCGGTCATCACCTCCGACAACAGCGACCAGGTCCAACAGATCCATGAAAGCAGTCTGACCCAGGGGACAAAGGACAGCGAGACCTGGAATGTCACGGCAAGCGGGAAAATGCCGGTCAGCGCTACCATCTGCTGGACCGATCCGCCGGGGATCCCACCGAACATCCCGAACAACGAGCATAACTTCAAGGACAATACGATCAAGCTGATCAATGACCTCGACCTGCGGATAACCGACAACACGACGGGCAAAGTCTATTTGCCCTGGACGTTGAACCCGGCCAATCCCGGCGCAGCCGCTGTCAAAAGCGACAATTTCCGCGACAATGTGGAAAAGGTTGAGCTTAGCGACAGCCTGATCCCGGGCCGGGTCTATACGATCACGATCTCCCATAAGGGTACGATTAAGAATACTACCCAGGCCTACTCGCTCGTGATCAGCGGGGGCGGCGGGACGGCCAACTGTGCGTCGGCTTCTTCTTCCGGCGGCGCCAGCATCGACAACCTGACGCTGAGCAATCTTACCAATGCCCCGGGAACGGGCGCCTGCCGCAGCTACACGGACTATACCGCGCTTACCCCCGCCGGTCTGCCCGTCGGTCAGACCGTGCCGATCTCGATTTCCAGCACGAGTTGCAACGCTACCAACAACACGCGGATCATTTCCGTATATATCGACTTTAACGATGACGGAACCTTTGCGGCAAACGAACTGGCTTATCAGAGTGTCGCTTCCCCCGGCGGAACCTTTAATGGCAATATAACCATACCCACCACCGCAGTGGTAGGCAGCTACGCCCGGATGCGGGTCATCGCGGAAGAAACAAGCAACCCCGCGGCGGTGTCGCCCTGCGGGACATACGGGGCGGGAGAAACGCAGGACTACCGGGTCACCTTTACCAACCCGGCAACGGATGTGGGCATCACCGACCTGGAATATCCGAGCCTGACGACCTGTCCGAATGATTCAACGCTCGTGGCCGTTCGTATCCATAATTACGGGACCGTTGCGCAGACATCGGTGCCGGTGACAACCGTCGTGAGCCAGGGCGCAAGCGTCATTGCCACATACAGCACCGTTTGCAAGATCAGCATCCCGGCGGATAGCGAGGTCGTATTTACATATAGCGGTTCCAGCCTCAACTTGTCGCCCGGCGCCAGCTATACCTTCACCAGCTACACCTCGCTCGGCGCCGACGTAAATACGGCAAACGACAGCAACGTGACCACGGTGACGGCCAATGCGGCCAGCCCCGCCGCAACGGGATCGGCTACGGTCTGCGGCAACAACGCCACCAGCGTTCAACTGAAGGCGAACGCTTCAGGCGACGATGTGGTCCTGTGGTATGACAGCCAGAACGCTACGATGCCGATCGCTGCCGGCAGCAATACGACGACCACCGATGTGGCCGGTACCTATTACCTGGCCTTGAACGATCTGAAAGCCAAAGGCGGTCCGGCCAACGCACTGACGCTGGCGCCCCCGTCGGGCAATCCGGGATTCTATTATCCGCTGGACGGTCAGTTTGTGGAGTTCAACACCAGCGTCCCGCTGACCTTGCAAAGCGCAAGGCTGTATGTCGCCTATCCGGGGACGGTAGTTTTCACCCTTGCCTCTCTGGCAAGCTTCACCTCGCAGGGATACTCGTATTATCCGATCGACAGCGTCAGCATAAACGTGTATCCCACGTATTCAACACCGACGAGCGGGCGCGTCAACATCGGCCCGGGGCAGATGACGGACACCGGGGCGGTCTATTACCTCAATCTGCCGATCCCGAATCCCGGCAGCTATATCCTGATCGCAGAGTGCTATGGGTCCAACCTGTACATCAATGAGAATATTGCCACCAATCCTTACCCGATGAGTATCCCGGGCGTCTTCTCGATCACCGGCAACTCGAATAAATACAATCCCAACAATTCATCGGACACGACATTTGACCGGGGATTTTACTTCCCGCTCTATGATATCGGCATCACACTCGATGAATGCCCGGGTCCGCGCGTAGCGGTCACGCCCACCACGGAAACCGCGCCGACCATCCAGCTCAACTCGGACATATTTACAAGCAGCGCCGCCGACGGCAACCAATGGTATCGCAACGACACCGCGATCTCGGGCGCCACCGGGCAAATGGATACGGTCCACCTGATCGGCACCTACTATACGGTCGTGACCGACCCAACGACGGGATGCAAACTGACCTCCAACAAGATCAGCTTTAACAATACCTCGGCCGGCAATCCGATCGGGCTTACGATCGGACCTAACCCGAGCGGCGGCTTGTTCAACGTGTCGTTTAGCGTGTCGACTTCGGATAATACGGCGGTACAGATCTACGATATGCTCGGGCAGCGGGTATATGATCTCGAGTTGGGTAGTTTTAACGGTGGATTCTCGCAGCAGCTCGACGCGTACTACCTGGCAAACGGGATCTATGTGCTAAAGGTCATCCACGGGGGCAGCACCTATGAAAGCAAGATCAAAATAGCGCATCGCTAAAGAGATTGTCTCACGGGCGCGGCTTCGCCGCGCCCTTTGCTTTAATGTCAATTATGCTACAACCATGGCGAACCGGTACGGTGATCCGTATCGAGCAGGAAGCTTCAATGACCCGGCGGTTCTGGATCCGGATCCCGGAACTGGAATCGTTTGACTTCGAACCGGGACAATTCGTGACCCTCGACCTGCCCATACACGAGAAGCCCGCCCGGCGCATCCGCAGCTACTCCATCGCCTCCTGGCCCGACGGCAGCAACGTCATCGAGCTGGTGATCGTATTCCTCGAAGGGGGTGCGGGGACAACCTATATCTTCAATGAAGTGAAGGTCGGCAGCCAGTTGACACTTCGCGGTCCCCAGGGAGTGTTTACACTGCCCGACCGGATCGAGAAAGATCTGTTCTTTATTTGTACGGGAACGGGAGTCGCGCCGTTTCGGAGTATGTCACATTATATCCTGGAACACAATGTACCCCATCAGGACATCTACCTGATCTTTGGCTGCCGCAAGCTGGAAGACGCGCTGTATCGAAGAGAGTTGACGGAGCTGGCCGAACAGATCCCCCGGTTCCACTATATTCCCACATTCTCGCGCGAAACGGCAAGTCCGGACGGCCCGATGATCCGAACGGGGTACGTGCATCCGGTTTATGAAGAACTATGCAGCGGCAAACAACCCGCCCATTTCTTTCTATGTGGATGGAAAAATATGATCGATGAAGCAAAACAACGCATCACCGCGCTCGGTTACGAGCGGAAATCGATACATCAGGAACTGTATGGGTAATTTGGGTTCTCGCGCAATACCCGCCGGTTTCTCTTCCCCCGGGGCAGGCCGGCACGGGCGGCCTATTTCGTCGCCTTTTCCTTTGAATTCTCTTTTCCGTTGATCTTCATCGGGATGACCGGGCTGGTTTGCTGATCCTTCAATTTGCTTTCCAGTAAGACATAGGCCCGCTGAGCTTCAAGCGTTTCTTCGTTGCAATGCATCAATTCCTTCTCCAGTTGCTGGATCTTGGCCTTGCCTCTGTTCAATTTCGCCTTGAATACCACAAAACCAATGATTCCTCCCACGGTAGCAGCGCCAAAAAGGATGACCGGATTAATGACTACGTCAAGTGTGAATTGCATTTTAGTAAAGCACTTTAGCGTTCTTGTTAACAAATAGCGTACCTGATAAAAGAAACGGGCTCTCGATCGAAAGGGAGTAGCAACGGGATTGCTTTCAGGGGATAATTGGATCGTCAAAGTCTTGATCCGCACTCAAATATAACAATAAAATGATACAAAACTCCGAACAAAACGGAAGTGACCGTTTTTATTTTCCCCCTCGCCAAACCTTGCCATCGACCTGTCCTAGCCCCCGATCTGGCGGACAACCAGGTCCGGTATTTCGCGGATCGGGATTCTCTCCTGGGCCATGCTGTCCCGATATCTAATTGTAACTGACTGATCCTCTTTGCTTTGATGATCCACCGTGACACAGTACGGCGTGCCGATGGCGTCCATCCGCCGGTATCGCTTGCCGATCGTATCTTTTTCTTCATAAAAACAGCGGAATTTCGGTTTACACATTTCCATGATCTCCCGGGCGATCTCCGGCAGACCGTCCTTTTTCGTAAGCGGCAGGATCGCGAGCTTTATGGGTGCGAGGCGGGGAGGGAATTTCAGAACGACCCGGCTGTCCGCTTTCTCGGCCGTACTCAGGTCTTCTTCCGCGTAAGCCTCGCTCAGTACCATAAGGATGGTCCGGTCGAGCCCGATGGATGTCTCGATGACAAAGGGGATGTAATTTTGGTTGATCTCCGGATCGAAGTATTGCATCTTCTTTTTGCTGAATTCCTGGTGCCGGCTGAGGTCATGGTTGGTGCGGGAATGGATACCTTCCACCTCTTTAAAGCCAAACGGAAATTCATACTCGATATCGCATGCCGCCTTGGCATAGAAGGCCAGCTTTGCATGGTCATGAAAGCGATATTTCTCCTTCGGGATGCCAAGTCCGAGATGCCATTGCATCCGCGCCTCCTTCCAGTATTCATACCACTGGTCCTCCGTACCGGGGCGAATAAAGAACTGCATCTCCATCTGCTCGAATTCACGCATCCGGAAAATAAACTGGCGGGCGACGATCTCATTCCGAAACGCTTTGCCGATCTGCGCGATACCAAAGGGGATCTTCATGCGGCCGGTCTTCTGCACGTTGAGGAAGTTGACAAAGATGCCCTGTGCGGTCTCGGGACGAAGATAGATCTCGCTGGCCTCCTCCGAAACGCTGCCCAGTTGGGTCGAGAACATAAGATTGAATTGACGGATATCCGTCCAGTGAGACGTGCCGCTCGTTCCACAGGTGATCTTCTGATCTTCGATCAATCTCTTCAGGGCGGGAAAGTCTTCGACGGCGAGCAGCCGATCCATTTCTGCAAGCAACGCCGCGGCTTCGGTTGTTTTGCCTTCCGCTTCCAGGTCGGCGGCGCGCGCTTCAATGAGGTGATCCACCCGGTACCTTTTTTTGCTGTCCCTGTTGTCGATCATCGGATCGCTGAATCCATCCACGTGCCCGCTGGCTTTCCAGGTCGTCGGGTGCATGAAAATGGCGGCGTCGATACCGACAATATTCTCCTGCAGCTGGGTCATGCTTTTCCACCAATGATCCTTTATATTCTTCTTCAGTTCGCTGCCATACTGGCCGTAATCATACACGGCACTCAGCCCGTCGTAGATCTCACTGGACGGAAAAATAAATCCGTACTCTTTACAATGCGAAATGATAGCCTGGAATCTGCTGGTGTCTGTCGCCATAATATATACCGGAAATGCGCTGTTAAACAAAGTAGCGCATTTCCGGCAAAGATAGTGTCTGCCCGTGACATAGCCGGCGCATCAACTCAATTTCGGATTCGAGCGATGACGCGCATGATCACGGTCGTTCTTTTTTTTGAAATTCCGGTTTACCGCCGCAGTCAGATCGACACCGGTTTGATTGGCGATACAGATCAGGACCCACAACACATCGGCCAGTTCGTCGGACAGGTCGCGATCCTTGTCCGAATCCTTGAATGACTGGTCGCCGTAGATCCGGCTCATCAGCCGCGCCACTTCGCCCACTTCTTCTGTAAGGATGGCCATATTCGTTAGTTCGCTGAAGTAGCGGATGCCGGTGGTCCGGATCCAAAGGTCCACGGCTTGTTGCAGGCCGGCGATGGACAGGGTCGAAGCCCCCGGCAATTCGGCACGGCGGGCCGGCCCGATGCCCGCGTCAGCCGGCATGATCTCACCCGTCATGTATGCCGCTGCCTGCCCGGTGATCAGCACCCGGTCCGCGATCAGCTCACACTCCAGCCAACCCCCGCGGGCGGACAGCTGGATCGCGGTGAGTTTTGTCTTACCAAGTCTGCCCGCCCAGTAGGGCGTGAGGGTCGTGTGAGCCGAGCCGGTCACCGGATCTTCGTCGATACCCGACTGCGGAGCGAAGAATCGCGACACGAAGTCCGCGTTCTCCCCGGGAGCGGTAACGATGATGCCCCTCGCATCGATATGGGCAAGCCGTTTGATGTCGACGTGCAGCTCCCGGATATCTTTTTCACTTTCGAAGACAAGCATGAAATCCGTCCGTCCCCGGTACGCTCCTGCGGGTTTCGGTTCGAACCCCGCCGTAAGTTCGGGCGACAATCCGACCTCGGTCAACTGGTCGACCGGAAAGTTGAGGCTAAGCATTTCGCCCCTCCGGCTGACAGTCAACAGGCCGCTTTTCGAGTGGAATCGGATCATATCCCCGGCATATCCTTCGTACCGGTAAAGAACGAAGGCCGCGGCAAGTGTCGCGTGGCCGCAGAGATCTACTTCTGTGGATGGCGTAAACCAGCGGACCCGGAAATCCGATCCCTCCCTGACCACAAAGGCGGTCTCCGCGAGGTTGTTCTCCATCGCGATCTGTTGCATCAAACCCTCGGGGAGCCACTCGTCCAGGGGAACAACCGCAGCGGGGTTCCCGTGAAAGAGCTGGCCTGCAAAAGCGTCTACCTGATATATTTTCATACTTTATAATATTTTACAGAATCCCTCCAGAAAGAACCCATAGTTTTACCCCGATGAAAATTCTGATCGTCGAGGACGAACTGGACCTTGCACAGAGTATGGCTACCTATCTGAAAGGAGAAAACTATCTCTGCGAACTGGCCACCGACTGCCGGACCGCCCTCGAAAAAATTGACCTCTTCGATTATGATTGTGTCCTTCTGGATATTTCTCTGGCTGACGGCAACGGGTTGAGCGTGCTCAGGGAATTGAAGGCCAACAACAAAACGGACGGCGTCATCATCATTTCCGCAAAAAATTCCATCGACGACAAGATTGACGGACTAAATATGGGTGCCGATGATTATCTGAGCAAGCCCTTTCATCTGCCCGAGCTCAACGCGCGTATCGCCGCAGTGATCAGGAGAAGACGATTCGAAGGCAACCGGACGATTGTCCTCAATGAACTGGTGATCGACCTCATCGGCAAGACCGTTACCGTCGGGGGCCAACCGATCGACCTCACCCGAAAAGAATACGATCTCCTCCTCTATCTCGCATCGAACAAAAATCGGGTTATTTCCAAGAATGCCATCGCCGAGCATCTATCCGGTGAACAAGCCATGAGCTATGACAACCTGGATTTCATTTATTCCCATATGAAGAACCTCAAACGGAAGCTACACCAGGCAGGATGCAGCGACTATATCCGATCGCTGTACGGAATGGGCTACAAATTCGAGATCAAGTTGTGATCACTCGCGCGCCTTGCTGTCGATCCAGATCGTCACCGGTCCGTCATTGACCAGCTCCACTTTCATGTCCGCACCAAATTCGCCGGTAAAAACAGTCTTCCCCAACTCTGTCTGCAGGCAGCCGAGCAGTTGCTCATACAGCGGGATCGCATGCTCCGGTTTACTCGCGCGAATATAGGAAGGCCGGTTTCCTTTTTTTGTCGCCGCATGCAGGGTGAACTGGCTGACCAGCAGGATGTCGCCACCGGTTTCCTTTACCGAACGATTCATCACACCGGCATCATCGTTAAAAATGCGCAGGTTGACGATCTTTCCGCTCAACCAGGCAGCATCATCGGCGGTATCGGCGTCCTCGATCCCGACAAGGACCATCAGTCCGCCATTTATCGCCCCCCTGACCCGGCCTGCAACCGTCACGCTCGCATGGCTTACCCGCTGGATGACAACGCGCATTTTTTGTTCAAATATAAGGAGTGGACTTCATTATGCCGCCTGCAGCAGCGCGTCATCACTGGCCGGACGAGGTAACCGGCGATATTCCTGGAGCGCGATGATGACGGTGCCGGCGATCAGCAGTACAAATACAATATTTGCCATCCATTGGATCTGGCGGCCGAGATAGAACGACAAGGGTCGGAAGAAGAAGCGGATCACATGCCGCCCCGGCGGAATGGAGAGACCCCGAAGCACATAGTTGGTCCGGATGATGGGGACCTCATGATCATCGATCCACGCACGCCAGCCGCGATCGTAGAAGACTTCGCTGAAGACCGCGAAGCGCCGGCCCGGCGCCTGGGAGAGGTAATTGATCTCGTCGTTGTCGTTTTTGGTCAGCGAGATCGTTCCCGACGAGTCCCCCGCGACGCCCGCCTTCACCCGGCTGCTGTCGGCAGAAAAAACGATCGCCGAATCCTTTGGATCGAAATGGCTCAGCGCGTTCATGACATCGTTTGCCGTAGGCTCAAAACGGATCCCCCGGACAAACCACACCGGGCCGAGGGCGCCTTTGTTTTCCACCACCGAGTCGCCACCGGTCTTTAGGGGCTTGATGATATATTTTGTGTTCAGCATATCGATCACCGGACCACAATTGGGGTAGTTGTAGAGTTGCCGGTTGATGAGATCATCATAGATCTTCAATTTAGCCGCGTGGTACCCGCCGATCGACCGGTGAAAATAGGCGGTCATGGCGCCATAGCTGAGCGAGTTGGAGAGGCTGTCACGCAAGTCGAGGACGCGAAAATATCCCTTGTCTTCCTGGATTTGCCGGTCGGCATTCGTTGCCTCGAAATTGTTCTGGTAGTCCTCCCTTTCCATATAGCTGCCGTCGTTGAGATAGCGCAGGTCGATGGTCATGACGTCTGCAAAGATCAGCACGCCCATAACGGGGAGTAAAAAGGCGGCCCGGACCCGGTTCCGGATATACAGGCCAAGGACCAATGCCGCCGTCGACACGAACGCCAGGGAACGCAGCAGACTTTGCCCAAACAACGAACGGCGGTCCTCGCGCAGGGCTATGACGAAATCATTCATATACCCGACAGCCGAGCTTCCGCGGCTTGTCGCCTCTTTCAGCAGGTCCGATTCCCAGGGACTGGAATAGTGGAAACGGAAGTAAAGTCCGGTCAGAAAGAGGAAGACGCCGCCGGTAAGCAACAAGCCGTACCGGTACCCGGACCGGAGCCTGGAACGGTCTGCCGGCGTCAGGATCCTGTCGAGGGTCATGGTGGCCAGCATACAGAACAAAAAGGTCGGGACAACCAGGATCATACTGGGCGCCCTGAACTTGTTGTACATCGGCAGCCATTTGAGGAGAACGGAATTGAACGCAAAGAAATAAGCGCCCCAGCTCATCGCGATCGTCAACACGGTAACACCGAGGATCCACCATTTATGACGGCCGTCCAACACAAACATTCCAATGAGGGCCAGCAAAACAACGATGGCGCCGACGTAAGGCGGACCGGCGAAGAACTTGCCGACACCTCCCCAATAGAACCGCGGACCGTCCGGCCCGATTTCCGTTGCCAGATCCGGAGGCATGGTACTCAGCACCCGAACCGCTTTTGATTGTTGCGGACCCAGTTGAAGCTCCGTACTTCCCCCATAGATATCCGGTACCAGCATGACCAGCGGCTCGGACTTGAACATGCTGAACTCGAATGCCGCCGAATCCGGCAGGCCGTTTTGTCCTGATCCCCCGTTGCTTGCGGCGCTTGCCGCCAGCTCACTACCGGCGCGGATCGTCTCTTTGGAGGAGTCATAGGTGGTGAAGAGCGTTACGGCATTGCACAGTACGCCCACAACCGCCGCTCCGATCGTCAGGGCGAAGACGCGGACAACCCGGCGCTGTTCTCCCCTGCGAAACCACGGAATGGCATATCCCAGCAATAGCCCGGCCGCGATGATCATGGTATAATAGACGATCTGGACGTGATTGAACGATACCAACAGCGCCGTAAACATCGCCAGCAGCATCATCCCGAGCCAATACCGCCGTTCGCAGATCAGGATCATCGACCCGATAACACCCGGGAGCAGGGCAATCGACTGCATCTTGGTGTCGTGACCCACAGATACGATCACGGCGTTATAGGTAGCATAGGCATAGGCGAGCGCGCCGATGATCCCGACATACGGGTTAATGCGGAGAACGATGGATAGGAAGTAGAAACAGGCGCAGGCCATAAAAAAGAAACTGGCCGGCTTGCTGAAATAGAACGTCAGCGGGCCGTAAAACAGGCCGGGGATTCCTACCGACTGGGAGTCCATCGCAATCTGGTAGGCAGGCATCCCGCCGAACATGCTATTGGTCCAAAGGGGAAAATGGCCGTGCGTCTCTTTATATTGGAACGAGTTGTGCGCCATGCCCTGCCATTGGACGACATCTTCCTGGGAGAGCACCTTATCTTCAAAGGCTGGCCGGCAGTAAATATAGGCTACCCCCGCAAAGACAAGAACAGCGAAAAAGTGGGGAAGAGCAGGTAATAACTGGCTCTTGGTTATATATTTCATTCGGTTAATGCGTACATCTGTGCTGGTACCGGCGCGAAAGTGCGTGCAATTCCCGGACCAGCCTGAGCGGAGAACCGCCCGCGCCGATCCCCCCACCGGTCCGCACCCCGTCCGCGCAGGGTCCGCACCCGTCCGCGCCGAAAATAGTAAAAATAACAATAGACCCTGCCGGGGGGCCGAGCCTATTGCCGTTTAATGGTATTTGGTATTTGATGGACGAGGGGGTAGGGGGTGAACAAAGGTCCCTTCTCCGATCCAACTTTTCAAGCGAAGTCCTACGCAAAAATCGTAGGTATTTATACCTATTTATTTGGGGATATTTACCTATTACGCGGTAAGTCCGGAAATAGTATTTTGCTAACCAATCATCTATCTCTTAATCCTAAAACAATTCTTATGAGGAAAATCGTCGAGCCGAAAAAGCTTTTACAGGCGTTCCTGTTCGCGGCAATCGTTGCAGCCTTCATTCACCTCGCATCCTGTAACCAGGGCGAAGGCGTCCGCGCCGGTGAACCGCCCATCAATACCGACACCGTCAAAAATCACCTGATTCCAATCGGCGAAGCCGTGCAATTAACCGCCAATTTCCGCGCGGCCGTCGCCGACCTCGACAAAAAAGTCCCTCACTTCACCGATTCGATGGACTTCGGGCATGCGGAATCCTTTCCCGCGGACGTCTTTCGGGAACTCCTCAGACAATCCGACTCCGTGAGCCGCGCCCATGGCATCCGTATTTACTATGGCCGGGACGCTTCCGGAAAGATCCACCAGATCATGGTACCCTATGATTCCCTGGGAAACGACATTGTCAATCATATCGCGGACATCATCATTCAACCCAAACCCGGCGTACATGTGGAAGCGCTGAAGGTCAGCGCCGGTCAGGCGGCTGAGAACGGATCAAGGTGTCCGCCGGCGTGTGGCAATGATAGCAGCGGTCTCAACTAATCTATGGATATAGTTCATCGGTATCTTGGACTTATAGTTGCGGTCTTACCCTGCATTGCGGGGCTGGTTCGTTTCCGCCGGCTGGGCAGAACTTATCGGCCCCTCTTTCTCATGTCCATTGCCGGACTGATAGCCGAAGCCGTCGGCGATTACCTTATTTACTACCGTAAGACCAGCAACGCGGACATCGCCAATACCTATGCTCTCCTTGAATGGATCCTAGTGTTCTGGCAGTTCCGCACCTGGGGCTTCTTTCGGACGCGAAAAGAAATTGGTTATGCGGTTCTTCTCGCGCCCTGCGTCGTTTGGCTGGCCGAGAACCTCATAGTTGGCAAAATGATCAACTTCTCGCCCTATTTCCGGATCTTAGCCTCTTTCAGTATCGTCCTCCTCAGCGTGAACAAGATCAACTTCATGATCACCCACGATAACCGAAAACTGCTGGGCCATCCGGATTTCCTGTTCTGTATTGCATTTATCATATATTTTATATATGATATTGTTTATGAATGGGCCTATCAATCCAGCAATAACGCCGCCCCGATAGTTATTACTGAGACCATTATCTTTCTGTGGGGTTATATTAATGCCCTGACAAACATTATTTTTGCTATTGCTTTCCTGCGGATCCCGGCCCCCAAAAAATTCATACTCTGGTGACGGCCGGCCGAAGTGTGGGTAGTCAAGAATAATGGAAAACAAGATCCTTTATATCACCCTGCTGGTATCGCTGATTATTGCAATAATAATTATCTATTTTTTTGTTTCCATTATCCGGTATCACCGGCGGTACATGCGCCTGCAGCGGGAGAAGATCTTTGCCGAGATCACCATCCGGGAAAACGAACGCAAACGGATTGCGGGAGACCTGCATGACAGTCTCGGACCGCTCCTTTCTGCCGTAAAACTGAATATCGGCAGCGTCGATATCGATACGGCCGCCGACCAGGAGATCCTTGACAAAACGGCCGGTTACCTCGACGAGATCATCGGGAGCATGCGGCGGATCTCGCATGACCTGCTGCCGAATACCCTCGAGCGAAAAGGCCTGATTGAAGCGGTACGTGAATTTATCCAGCAGGTGAAAGGAAAACAGACGGTCAATATCCAATTGTACATTGTAAAGGAGATCCGGGTCCCGAAAGAAAAGGAGATCCATATTTTCCGCATGATCCAGGAGATTGTGCATAACACCATCAAGCATGCGCACGCGAAAAACCTGCAGATCGGCTTCAGTGAGGAGAATGGCCATCTGCTGTGCCTGACCAAAGACGACGGGAAGGGGTTCGATCGGGAAAAAGCAATGACCGCCTCTCATGGCCTGGGGCTCCGGTCCCTGGAGAGCCGGTGCGAGATCCTGAACGGCATTCTTACGCTGGAGTCGGCGCCGGGGCTCGGGACGAATTATTTTATTAAAATACCGATTTGACGAAATATCGGAAAGTTGAGCTAATTTTTCGGTATGAATACGATCCGGCTGGTAATTGCGGATGACCACGAAATATTTCGGGATGGCTTGGCTCTTATGTTGTCCAAACAGGATACGGTGGTCCTCGCCGGACAGGCCGGCGACGGGGAGGAGTTGCTCCGGCTGGTCGCCGAAACGCAGCCCGACATCGTACTCACCGACATCAAAATGCCGCGGCTCGGGGGCATCGCAGCGTCCCGGATGCTGTTGCAGCGTTTCCCCAAACTGAAAATTATCGCGTTGTCGATGTTCGATGAGGAAGATCTGATTGTGGAAATGCTGGAGACCGGCGCCCGGGGATACTTGTTGAAAAATGCGGACAAGAAGGAGATACTGGAGGCCATCCTGACCGTTCACGAAGGAAGTATATTTTATTGCAAGCACACGACCGCGCGGCTCGCGTCCATGATCGTCAAGAGCAAGTTTGACAGCCATAAAAAAACCCAGGAGTCGCTGTTCACCGATCGGGAGAAGGAGATCATCCGGCTGATCTGCCGCCAGCACACCGCCCAGGAGATCGGGGGGATGCTTTATCTGAGCAAAAGGACGGTTGAAGGGTACCGGACGCGCATCCTCGAAAAAATGGATGTCAAGAACACGGCCGGTGTGGTAATTTTTGCGCTGAAGCATCATCTCATATCGGAGGCGGATATCGGGTGACATACCGAATGCGGGAAAAATACGTTTATGGGTTACCTTTGCATATTTAAGCGCAATAAAACAACCCGTTGAGCAGTATTAAGAAATTGGCAGGTGAGACAATCTGGTATGGCGCCAGTTCGATTTTTGCCAGATTCCTCCAGTACATGCTGACCCCTTACCTGACCCTTAAATTCAAGGGGACGCCGGAATACGGGGAGATGAGCCTGGTGTATGCAGCCATCTCCTTTGTCAATATCGGCGTGCTGTTCGGGCTTGACTACGCTTTTTTCCGATTTATCCAGCGGAAGGAGAATCAAAAGAGCCTCTACCCCACTCTTCTCATCTCGATGTTGTGCAGCACGACGGCGATCACGTTTCTTATTATCTTCTTTCGCGTACCTTTTGCCGCCCTCATCGACGTTGCCAATCACCCCGAATATATTACCCTGGCTGCGCTCATCATTGCTTTCGATGCCCTTTCCGCGCTGCCTTTTGCCCGGCTCAGGCATGAGGGCCGCCCGCGGAAATTTGCCGCGATCCGCGTATCCGGGATCCTCGTCAATATCGCCCTTACCTTCTTTTTTCTCTCCGTCTGCCCGCCGCTGTTTAAACGCCATCCCAACAGCATTATCGCCTTTATCTATCAACCGCGGTTCGGATTCGTGGGTTATGTATTGCTGGCAAATGTCATACAGAATTTCTTCCAGCTGGTCCTTCTTTCCCCCTTGTGG
>DATJWK010000074.1:0-30526 GCA_035501395.1 Puia sp. | reverse complement strand
CAGCCGCCTGTTGAATCTGCAGGATCACCCAGGGAAGGAACCCTGCTTTCTTCGCGCCCGGTTTTTGGAATACATACCACCCGATGGTCAGCCCGCCACCGCCGAATAAGACGGCGATCTCGTTGACACCATATAGACCCGCGATCAGGGCAAGCGCGCCGGTGACCCAAAGGAACCCGGATTTGAGAGCCCGTTTCGCCAGTGGATACACTGCGCCGGCGATGACAGCGATGACTGCGGGTTTGATGCCAAAGATAAAAGGTGCCACCTGCGGCAAATGACCGTATCGCCGATAGGCCCATGCGATCGCGCCGGTGATGATCACGGCCGGGAGGATAAAGCAGGTTCCCGCAACAAGAAGTCCTTTCCAACCTGCCCGTTCCCGGCCGATGTGGATCGCCATTTCCGTGCTGTTTGGGCCAGGAATAAGGTTGGTTGCACCGATCAGGTCGAGAAAATGGTCATGGTCCATCCACTTCCGCCGGTCGACGACCTCCTTCTGCATCATGGCGATGTGGGCTGCGGGGCCGCCAAACGCGGTAATGCCCAAACGGCCAAACAATCCCGCCAGCTCGTGCAAACTTGTCGGAGACTTTGGGGACTGTTCGGGGTACGGATCATTGGAATGATTGGAATGGGAATCCATGGGTTGGTCGGGGAACGAAGGCATAAAGGGGTCAGGGTTGCCTGGTGAAGACCTGGTTACTAAATGGAGGCGTAGTCGGAATCTGGATGACGTTGAACTCGTGTTTGGTAGCCCGATGACAGTTGTTGCACGTGGCCGTCAGCACCGTAAATGCCGCTTTGAACTTTGGGAGATCCTGCTGCGATATTGCTTTGTCGACGCTGTCCATCGGCGGGAGGATCATCGGCAGGGAAGCGATCTCGGGACGGTCGGTACAGAAACGTTGGATATCGTCGAGTGCCTCCCGGATCTCGCCGATCTCGAAATTCGCGAGTTTCCAGTTTTGTGCGCTCCCGGCAAACCAGAGTTTTTCGTGGTGCACCTGGATCCCGGACATAAATTCGCCCAAGCCGGGTGAGTAACCATTACTAAGCCGGCGCTGCAGGCTGTCCACCTGTGCCTGAAGGGCCGAGTTGTCAGGACCGGGCTGCCCGCAGGAGACGAGTACGCATAACCCGATAAAAACAATTGGAAACGAGGATCGAATCGGCATGCATAAGATTACGAACAAATTCTGGATAAATATGGTAGACCGGTTTAGGCGATCGTCGGCGCGACCGGGGACGGCGGGCGTTTGCGCTTTAGAAGCAACGAGGTTAACAGAGAAATAATAATCCCAACCGGCACGATCTCCAGATAGGTATACAGGACAACCATTATGGGGTTACGATAGGCGATCCGCATACTTTCGATATAGTCCAGCTTTTTTTGCAGGGCGGCAGGGCTCAATCCGCTGGCTCTGGCTTCCTTGTCGAGGGCGGCCGCATATTTGTCCATGAAGTCGGGTATAAAGAAATAGTATTCCACCAGCCATACCAGCACATAGATGGTCGATGCGATCAGCGTTATCCCCATTGCGATCTTCAGGGCCTTGCCGAACGTGATCACGCCGTTGTTGAATTTGTCCCGGAAATTCCGAACTCCCACATAGATCAGGGAAAGGGCGATGACCATCGTGGTATAGCCGAACCAGGCGCCGCCTTTAAAATTGATAATGATGGCGAATGCCAGGAAAAGGCCCACGAGCCCGCCGGAGATCAAACCGAATACAAGGATTGTCCGTTTCATAATCAGGAAAATTTTGTTCCGTCAAAAATGGGCGATCATTTCTTTATCCGGGTCATACTTTCGGGTGATTTTGTGGTGAAGCGCCAAAATCGTTCTTTTGGATGACAGCAAAATCGTTCTGTTGGATCTTTAGTTTATGCAATGATATTCAGCTTCTTGGCTTTGTCCACCGCCTGGGTCCGGCGGCGGACGTCCAGTTTTTCGAAGATATTGGCCGAATGGGTCTTGATCGTGTTAAGCGAAACGAAGAGTTTGGCGGCGATCTCCTGGTTGCTCAAGCCCTCGGACATTAGCCGCAATACCTCCAATTCCCGGGTACTGATGCCCAGCCGGCTCAGTTCTTTTTCGTTGATGATGGCCACGGGTTTTACATAAACTTCCTTCTCCACGACGACGGTTCGCCATTTCGGCCGGGCCAGCGTTTTCGCCAGCCAGATGCCCAACCCGGTGAAGACAACCGCGATCGCGCCGCTATAGAATTCGACGGCCCGGTCGATGATCAGGAAGCGCCACTCCAGCCACTTCAGCAGGACAACCAGGGCGGCGAGAGCCGCTCCGTACAAAATGATATGGCGGTGCCGGGTAAAAAAACGGGAAACCATAACCCAGGTTTGGACCAAACCAAATATACGGGATTTTGGGTATCGCTTCCCCGCTTTGAGGGCAGGATTTCAGGTCTCAATTGCCTGTCTCACCGGGTGTTGCCGGAATGTCCTTCTGTTCGTCCTTGTCCTTCTTGAATTCGAGTTTTCCGAATTTCCAGGTGAAGTTGATCCCGAAGGACCGGAATGGAATTCTGCGAAGACTGTTCAGCGTGAAGTCTGTCCCGGCCACCGCAGTGGCCTGGTTAACATACAGGTTGAACGGGTTGGTCGCGGTAATGGCGATGCTGGCCTTTTTGTTCCAGAATTGTTTGCGCACGGCGATGTTGTAGGTGGTGAAGGAGGGGTAACGGCCCTGGATCTCGTTGCGGGCGGACCGGAAATTCCCGAAAAACTCACCGATAAAAGTCGAACTGAACTGGTAAGAAGCGTTGAGGTTGATTCGATAGTTAAGGCTATTGACCGGGGGTCCGCCCAGAGAGCCTGTCACTATATACCTGTCGAACGCCGTGATATTGGTGCGCAGATTCAGTTTCTTCCCAAGCGGCACCGATCCATATATATTCACCCCGTAGTTGTTCTCCGAACCGATATTCATCGGCGTATTCACGGACACATTAGTGTACACAGAATCGCCCAACGGGAAGCTGCTGTAATATTGGATGAAAGGTTGGATATCATGATCCGACTTGTGGTAAAAAGCAACGATATTCAGCGCGCTGCCTTCTTCAAAGGACTTGCTGTATCCCAGCTCGAAATTGTAGGCATCCTCCGGTCGCAGCAGGGGGTTACCGCGGCTCAGGTTCTTTGGGTCGCTGGCATTTACATAAGGGTTCAATTCGCGGTAGTCGGGTCGTTCGAGCCGTCTTGCAAACGTTATCTTGAGGGTCTGATCGTGAGGAAAGCTGTGGGACAGGACAACCGAGGGCACCCAGCTATTATAGGAGGGTATAAACGGGTCGGCCACCCGGGAGAAGGCGGCGCCCGTTGTCGTCCGCTCAAAACGCACGCCAGCCTTGACATCCAGGAAATGAAAGGCGGGAAAAGTGACCGACGCGTAACCGGCATAGACATGACGGTTATAGATCAGGGAGTCGGATTGCGACGTATTATAAGGATATTCCCCGGTCGTCCCGTCGAAAGAATAGACAGGCGAGTTGCTGCTGATCCGGCGAAGCTGGACCCTTCCGCCGGTTTCCAACCGGACCTTCTCCCCGAAGGGCTCGGTGTAGTCCAACCGGATATTGGTCTCACGGTCGTATCCGGAACTCTTGCCCGTGGAGCCGGCGAAGGCCGAGTCGCCGTCCGGCCGGCTTTGCAGCTGACCATAGGAAGCCGTGTTCCGGCCATAGGTACCATCGACGGAGAAATCCAGCTCACGGTCTTCCCTTGCAAAGGTTCGTTTGTAGCGCAGGTTCCAATCGAGCGAGCGGGCCCGGAACTGGCTGTTGCTTTTTACCAGGCTGCGTATTATATCGGCCGGGGTGGTACCTGGCGGCGTGTAATCTGTTTCCGTCTGCTGATAGGAACCGCGACTATTGTTGCCGAAACTGCTGTACTGAAGACCGCCCGAAATGACGTCATATTTACCCGCATCCCATTCCAAACCAAGTCCTGTCTCATAACCATTGCGATAAAAGCGGCTGCTGCCATCCTGTTGCAGGAGACTGCTTTGCAGGTTTCCCGCCGAATCGTAGGAATTACGAAAGGATGAATTCAGGGTAGTGGATGGCAACTGGGCGTTCCCGCTGAAGAAGCTATTGAGACCGAATCTGCCGCGGCGAACGTTAAAGTTGAAGGAACCGTTCTCCAGCCGCGAGCCTCCGGTCATGCTGAGGTTCCCGTTGACGCCGTTGACCCGGTTGTCCTTCAGGATAATATTGATGATACCGCCGGTGCCTTCCGCATCGTATTTTGCGCCGGGGCTGGTGATCACTTCGATGCTTTTGATCTGGCTGGCGGGTATGGTCTGCAAGGCGTCAGCGAGGTTGTTGCCGAAAATGCTGGAAGGCCGGCCGTTGATCAGGAAGAGAATATTTGTGTTCCCCATGATGTCGACATTCCCGTCGACGTCGACCGAGACCATCGGCACTTTCTTCAGGATATCGGTGGCGACCCCGCCGAGGGAGGTCACATCTTTTTCCGCATTGTATACGATCTTATCCAGCTTGTTTTCGACCAGGCCCCGCGGTGCGGTGATGGTAACGGACTGAAGGTTCGCTGCCTCCTTGTTGAGCAGGATATCCCCCAGGGCAGTCCGCCTGGCTTCGGCAGAGAATGGTCCCAATTTTAGTTTGGCATAACCGATGCATTCAATGGCCAGTAAAAATTCGCCGGAGCGCGGCGCGGTGATACTGAATTCTCCCTTGCTGCCGGTCATCATTCCGCCAAGCGGCCGGGATGCGTTTGCGCCAAACACGGAAATGGTAGCATATTGGATGGGTTGCCGGGAACTGGAATCGACGATCCGGCCGGTGATCCTTACGACAGGACCCGACGGTGTCGATACGGGTTTTTGCGCATTCAAATGGGACAGGGCACTCCATGACAGTAAAAGAAAGAGTAATTTCCTCATTATATCGTTTCAACTGCTGACAAAGGGGCAAGGTCGGGTGACAATCTGGTTAAAAGCTGGAGTAAACTCCTTCAAAATTACTTCAAAAATTTTTCAGACCTTCGGCCCCACTCGATTATGCGTACACTCCGGTTCCGATCCCTGCTGCTTTTCGCCTTACTCGTCGCGTTGCAGTCGAAAGCGCAGGACAATTACGAAATCCAGGTATATGCTTCGCCAACGCTCGGAAAGGATACGACGATGGTGGAATTGCACAGTAACTATAGTTTTCGGGGTAATCCGTCATCCGAAGGCGTCGTTTCTACCAATCACATGCTCCGGGAGACGATAGAGATCACGCATGGCTGGACGCCGTGGTTTGAGACAGGTCTTTATATTTTCAATGCGTTTGGTGATATGGGCCGCACCAACTATGTCGGAAGTCATATCCGGCCCCGGGTCATGGCGCCAGCTCAATGGAACTGGCCGGTGGGGGTCAGCATCTCGTTCGAAGGTGGTGTTGTCCGGAACGGCTATGATCCGGATATCTGGACCTTGGAAGTTCGGCCGATCATCGACAAACAATTCGGGCCTGTCTACCTTGCATTAAACCCGGTGGTGGATTTCACGTTCAATGGCGCCGATGCAGGAAGGGGGCCTATCTGGGCACCGGACTTCAAATTCAGTTACCAGGTCGGAAAGGTGTGGGCATATGGGATCGAATATTATGGATCCTGGGGACCGTTTTCGCATTTCGACCCGCTTTCCGCGCAACAGCATCAGCTGGCGATCTGTGTGGATGCCGATTTTGATCCCCGTTGGGAATTCAATGCGGGATATGTCTTCGGGCTTACGCCCTCCATCGACCGCAGTATTTTCAAAGTCATCCTGGGAAGACGGTTCGGCGGCGGGAAGCATCACCGCTAATTTTCCGCGCCGGAAAGGCGGATATATTTTTCGATGATTACGTGGTCGACGTGGGCGGCATCGACCTTTTCAATCCCCGTCTGGATCAAACTGTCATTCCTGATCTCGACGGTAAACGTAAATGGTTTTCCTTCCCAGTTGCGGTCTGCGTAGTAATCGAGATGTTCGGTATACTGGTTACCCGACAAGGAATACTTACCGCCACCGCCGTCGAAGTGGTTGGAAGAATCCTTTGGCGGATTTTTGTCATGGCGCAGAAAGGCGAAATGATCGTCGTCGATGATCTTGATCATCCGGAAATCGGAGGCATAGGGAACGGTGTCCTTCCCGGTGATAGTCATCCCGGATACCAGTTGCCAGGTGCCGTTGAGGCGAAGGCCGGAGCCCGTTCCGGAGCGGTTGCAGGCAGAAATTGAACAAGCGGCCGCGATGAACGGGAGTGCAAAGAGTAAGATATTTTTCATATGCATAAATGAATGAATGTACAACATTTTAAACTATCTTGTTCCAGCTATTCGTGTAACCTAAATTCTCCCGATCATGCCCGAAAAAGAAAGAGCCGAACTCGCCGTTGAATTGGGCCGGGCGGTGGCTGAAATGAGAAATCACATCAATTACGTGCTCCAGGAAAAGATAGCGGTGCATGCCCCGCATATCAGCTTTGAGATGGTCGAGATCCTCGCCTGTCTCTGGAAGGCGGATGGCGTGAATCAACAGCAGTTGGCAGCACTCACGGTAAAAGACAAGTCAAGCATCACGCACCTGGTGGGCAAGCTCGAGAGAGAGTTGCTGGTCTCGCGGGTCGGTGATGAGCGGGATCGACGAAATAAACTGGTCAATCTCACTCCGGAAGGCCGCCAGTTGCGAAAAAAATTGTATCCCTGGGTATTGGAAGTGTACGAACAGGCGGTAGCCGGGATCAGCGGCGAAGACATAGAAAGGTGTCTTCAACTGGTCCGAAAGATCACGGAAAATGTACATGTAACGATATGAGATCCGGCGCGGTCCCTTTGTGGAAAAAATTCCCGGTGTGGAATTCGCAACGCGGGCCCCGGCGGAGCAATCACAAAGGCACGGAAATTGTGCGATTGCGGGTGCCGGATGGAACGCCAATCTTTTCTTTCGAAATACATTTTCAGTACCGATCATAAAGTAATCTCGAAACAATTCCTGATCACGGGGATCGTTTGGGCTGTCATCGGTGGTTTATTGTCGGTACTGATGCGTCTGCAGCTGGGGTTCCCACATTCGACATTCGGGTTTCTACACCACCTCGGAGGTCACTGGTTTGCCCAGGGCAAAGTCCGGGACATCGCCTATTACCAGATGATGACGATGCATGGGACGATCATGATTTTCTTCGTCCTGACGGCCGGGCTCAGCGGGACTTTCGCCAATTACCTCATTCCATTGCAGATCGGCGCGCGTGACATGGCGTCGCCTTTTGTCAATATGCTGTCGTACTGGGCATTTTTTTGCGCCAGCATTTTTATGTTGTGTTCTTTTTTTGTCCCGGATGGCCCGTCAGGCGAGGGCTGGACTGCTTATGCCCCGCTGAGCGCCCTGTATGGCGCCGATCCGGGGAGCGGCGCAGGAATGGATCTCTGGCTGCTGGGGATCGGCTTTTTTATCCTGTCTACGCTGATGGGGGGTATCAACTATATTTCCACCGTGCTGAATATGCGGACAAAGGGAATGGCGATGAACCGGTTGCCATTGAGCGTCTGGGGACTGCTGGTTACCGCGATCATGGGCTTGTTATCCTTCCCGGTGTTGCTGGCTGCGTTTATCCTTCTGAGTTTCGACCGGCATGCGGGGACAAGCTTTTATCTTTCGGATATTTTTCTGAGTGAAACGGGTAAGGCGTTGCCTTTTGAAGGGGGGAGCGCGATCCTGTATCAACATTTGTTTTGGTTCCTCGGTCACCCTGAAGTCTATATCGTCATCTTTCCCGCATTCGGAATGGTGTCGGAGATCATTAGTGTAAATTCGCGTAAACCGATCTTTGGGTATACGGCGATGGTTGCCTCCATGGTTGCGATCCTGACGCTGTCGTTCACGGTCTGGGCCCATCATATGTTTGTCACCGGGATGAATCCTTTTCTCGGCAGCCTCTTTGTGATTTTCACGTTGCTGATCGCCGTCCCATCGGCGGTGAAAGTATTTAACTGGATAACGACGCTATGGCGCGGAAGCATCCGGTTTACGCCCGGGATGCTGTTCAGCATCGGCTTCGTCAGCACTTTTATTTCCGGCGGCCTGACAGGTATTTATCTTGGGAACTCAAGCCTGGATATCCAGTTGCACGACACTTATTTCGTGGTCGCACATTTTCACCTCGTTATGGGCGTTTCAGCCGTCTTCGGCATGTTTGCCGGCATCTATCACTGGTTCCCAAAGATGTTCGGCCGGTTTATGAATCCGGTGCTGGGCTATATCCACTTCTGGATTACACTGATTGCGGCTTATCTTGTCTTCTGGCCTATGTATTACGAAGGGCTCGCCGGAATGCCGCGGCGCTATTTCGACTTTTCGAACTGGATCTCATTCAATCAATTCGATTCGCTCAACCAGTTCATCTCCGCGGTGGCTATCGTTTCTTTTCTTACGCAGTTGATCTTCGTCGCCAATTTCTTTTCCTCGATCTTCCGGGGGGAACGGGTAAGGGAGGCAAATCCCTGGAAGGCCAATACGCTGGAATGGACTACGCCCATCCGCCCGGGGCATGGCAACTGGCCGGGCGAGATCCCGATGGTTTACCGGGGGCCGTATGAGTACAGTACGGGCGGGAGGGATTTCATTCCGCAGGATGAGGCGCCGGAATGGGCGCGGGAGAGGGAAAAGGTACAGCCGGTTGCAAGGGTGGAGTAGCCGGCGCGGCATGCCGGAGCAAATTCAATAATGGCATTTATAGCATTCCGTTCCGCCGATGTCTTCGACTGTCACGGAATCGCGCGCGCCCTTTTTCATTTCATCGCCAAATCGGGTATATAGGGTATAAAACGTGTTCCCCGGCAAGCGTTTTGCGCTGTCCGGGAAATCGACGCGGGTCGTCCGGTGACAGTTGATGCACCAGCCCATGCTAAGCGGGGAAAACTGGTAGACCTCATCCATCTGCTGAATGGGCCCATGACAGGTCTGGCATTGGATCTTGCCGGCGCGGACGTGCTGGGCGTGGCTGAAGAAAACAAGGTCGGGGAGGTTATGGATCCGTACCCATTCCACGGGTTTTCCCTGATGGGTATAGCGCCCCGTCGCCGGATCGTAACCGGTATAGGAGAACAGCTTTTGTATCTCCTGATTGGGGTCGACCGGCGAACCGTCGGGCCGGGTGAGCCGCTCGCCATGGTAAACGCTAATGGCGGCGTGGCAGTTCATGCAAAAATTAAGGGAGGGCACCGAAGCCTGTCTGCCGTCCCAGGCATTGCCGTGGCACAGGAGACAACTGATCTGGTTGAGGCCCGCGTGAATACGGTGTGAAAAAAAGATCGGCTGTCGGGGTTGGTAGCCTTGTTGCCGACCCAGGCGCACACCCGCTTCCGTCAGCCACCAGCCGAGCAGACCCATGATCAGGATCGAGGCGAGGGCGATATAAAATTTATTCCGGTAAAAAGGAATGGGATGAGGCGCCGGGAAGCCGCGTTTTTCGTCGGCCAGGCGTTTGAGGTTGTGGTTGACGAGGTACAATCCAAAAAAGAAAAGCCCGAGGATGAAGGTACAGATGCCGTACAGAACGGTATGGTCTTCCAGCGCGGCGTTCGGGTAGTTCGATGTATTGGTGGCGGCAAGCGGCTGCGCATAGGTCTCGATGTAATTTAGAATGGCGTCGATCTGGGGGTCGGTCATGCCGGGAAAGGTATTCATCGGCGCCCGGCCATATTGATTATACAGGTTGTTGAAATACACGTTCCCCGAGTGCAGGACGGCAACGTTGTTGCGGATCCAGTCGTGCAGCAGCTTCATGTCCGGAACGCGCTGGGTCACGCCTTTGAGTGCGGGGCCAACTTCGACGCTGATCGGGTTATGGCATTGCGCGCAATTGGTCTGAAAAAGGGACTTGCCGTCGGGCGGAGACTGAGCCCTCCCCTCCCCTGCGATGATGAGAAAAAGACAGAGGATGCCTGGAAGAACTCTTGTGCGGGGATGAAGGAACATGATGCATGGGAGGAGAAAAAAAATCGTGCCAGCGGAACCGGCCCACGCCGGGTAAAAATAAATTTTGAAACTATAAAAATAGTTTTACCTTTGAACTATAAACCTAGTTTAACATGAAAACCCTTACCCGGGCGGAAGAACAAATCATGAAGGTTCTGTGGCTGTTGGGCAGCGGCTTGTTGATGGAGATTGTGGAAGCCATGCCGGACCCCAAACCGCACAAGAACACCGTTGCGACGATCTTAAAAACGATGGTGGACAAAGGATTTGTCCGCATTGAAACGCTTGGGCGCATTCACCGGTATCACCCGGCGGTAACCAAAGAAAACTATTCCCGGGACACGCTGACCAGTGTGGCCAAAGGATATTTCGAAGGCTCGTTCAGCAATGTCGTCTCCTTCCTTGTGGATGAGAAAAAGCTTTCGGTCAAAGAACTTGAATTGCTATTACAACAATTGAAGAAAAACAAGAAATAATATGGATACCCTTGTCTCCTATCTTATCCGGTCGGCCCTCGTCAGCGGTTTGATGCTGGGCTACTATCACCTGGCGCTTCGTAACCGGAGGTCGCACTCCTTCAACCGCGCGTGGCTTTTGACAAGCTTGCTTGCCAGTATTGTGCTGCCGTTACTGCACATTGGTTGGCTGACATGGTATGGCAAGGCGCAGAAAGTCATGGCGTTGAATACGGGCGGTGTGCGTCCGGCTGCCGGAGTGACGGTGTCTGCTGCGGCGGTTGTTGTTGCGGGCTGCGCGTCGATCAGTATCGTGTTGCTGATAATCCTCGGTTGGCGGATTTACCGGATCTACCAGCTTAAGCGGACCGGACCCAGGCAACGGATGGGAGGCTGTGTGCTGATCGAGGTCCGGGACCGGCGGGCGCCATTTTCTTTCCTGAAGAACCTATTCTGGCAGGAGGGCGCAGATATTCATGACCCTGTCCAACGCAGGATACTCGACCATGAGCTGGCGCATATCCGCGGCGGCCATACGTTCGATAATCTGTTTGCGCAAACACTGGCGGCTGTCATCTGGATGAATCCATTCAATTGGCTGATCCGGCGGGAGCTGAAGATGGTTCATGAATTTATCGCCGACGATGCCTGCGTCGCGGCGGGCGATACCGAAGGCTTCGCGCAAATGCTCTTGCGGTCCTATGACAGCGGCCGCTATCTCGATCCGTCACAGCATTTTTTTCATTCACCCATAAAACGAAGATTACGTATGATCAGTCTATCAAAATCTCCATCCCGATGGCGGATGGCACTGGCCCTGCCCGTTTTGCTGGCAGTGATGGCGCTCGCGTGCAGCAAAGAGCAAAACGCTCCGGCGCAGGTGCAAATTCCTAAATCGATCAAGCTGGACGCGATGAACGCTAAAATGATCCGGGACTCGGTCTGGATCTCCTTCAGTCCTGCTGGTCAAAAAAAATTGATAGTAAAGGGACTGGTTCTTTCGGATAAGAACAACAAAGACGCCGTCCGCTTTTCCGCCGATACCCTGGGGAAGATGCAGCTGGATTATATCCAGGTACAGGGAATGAACGAAAAAAACCAGCCGATCGCACCACCATCAAAAGATTAATTGATTGATAGTCAATTAATTGAAAATTAACGCCGCGGACCGGTTACATGCCGGAGCCGGGCGTTTACTAATTAGGAGACCAGGCCCTGAAAAGCCCGGTCCCGCTTGAATTGCTGGACATTTTTTCATATTTTGTCAACGTACCCTAATATACCCGTACCGATGAAAAAGCAGCTAAACCTGATCTCCCTGCTCGGATTGGCAACCCTCCTGATCCTGACTGCATGCCGCAAGACCGAGAACGATCCGGCGTATAACCTCGGCTCTACCCGCCCCGCGCCTCAGGACAGTGTTTACGATCCTCCAAAGGTATTTTTCGACCCGGCCACCATTGCCCCTGGTACTCAACCCGGGTCGCCGCTTACCCAGCAACAGGCAAGCTGTCCTTCGCTTCCAATCTATGGTGATACCATTATTTACCCGCAACCGACGAACGGTTCGGATTATTTTGTCAATCCCGTCAACAATCCCGGCTCCGGGAAGTATCTGTCCTGGCCGGTGGGCATGGTCATCGACTCCGTCTCGGGTGCGATCGACGTGACCGCCAGTGAGACCGGGATGAAGTATATCATTGGCTTTGTCGCGAGCGGAACAACCGACACCTGTCGCAGTTATCTCACTATTGGGGGGGCCGCCTATACCGACAGCGTCCATGTGCTGAGCCTTGGACAAACGACTGCGGCGCCCTATTTTGAAGCGAATCCGACCGACCTGAACCTGTGTCAGACCAGCAACGCCTGTCAGTTCGACGTCACCGGTTCCGCCGCCAAGATGAAGGTGATCGTGAACAAGAGCACCGGCGTGATCGACCTGCAAAAGACATTGAACGGCACCGGCCTTCTTGGTGTCCTCGGGGGCGCCTTCGGTATCCTCCCGGTCAACGGCCAGAGCGTCACCACCGACATTTACTATAAGATCGGTGACGACCCGAGTCACAACGCCCTGCAGAAGATTTCCGTCCAGTTGGTCTACTATGACAATACATCGCTGATCAATGGCGGCCTCCTGGGCAACATCGTTACCAAACTGGACAACCTGACCAGCGGGAACCCGATCAGCACGTCGAGCAACCCGCGGCCGCCACTGGTAGTTATCGTCAGACACAACTAACCCTTTAACTATCCATCCCGATGAAAAAGAAACTAGACCTGATGTCCTTGCTGGGAATGGCTATCCTCCTGATCCTGGCCTCTTGCCGGAAGACCGAAACCGATCCGGTCTATACCCTTGGCTCCAAGTCAGCCCCCAACCGCCCTGCCGGCGACACCGCCGCAAATTCCCCGGTTGTCCTGATTACCGACAGCAGCCAGCTTCCTCCCCCGCAGCAGCCCAAGGCGCCGCTTCCGCAGCAAACGGGTCCGCAGAACAGTTGCCCTTCGCTTCCGATATATGGCGATACCATCATTTATCCCCAACCGACAAATGGGCCCGACTATTTGGTTAATCCCGTGAATAATCCGGGTGCGGGCAAATATCTGTCCTGGCCGGTGGGTATGGTCATCGACTCCGTTACGGGGGCGATCGACGTGACAGCCAGTGAAACCGGGATGAAATACATTATTGGTTATGTAGCGAACGGATCGAATGACACCTGTCTCAGTTACCTGACCATCGGCGGCGCCGCTTATGCGGACAGCGTCTACATCCTCCAAAATGGAGCGACCAACGCGCAACCGTATTTCGAAGCCAATCCGTTCGACCTCACCCAGTGTCAGAACGGCAACAAGTGTAGCTTCGACGTAACGGGCTCTGCAGCCAGGATGCACGTCGTCGTAGACCCGCAAACCGGGGTTATCGACCTTCAAAAGACATTAAATAGCAGTAATGGTCTGCTTGGTGGTGCATTTGGCCTCCTGCCGGTAAACGGCCAGACCATCACCACCGATATCTACTATAAGATCGGAAGTGACCCGAGTAACAATGCATTGCAGCATATTGCGGTCCAGTTTGTCTACTATGACAGTCCGTCGCAGATCAATAGCGGCCTTTTGGGTGATATCCTTAATGCGGCGGACAACCTGCTAAGCGGGAACCTGATCAGCACGACGACTAACCCGCGGCCGCCGCTGGTAGTTATCGTCCGACACAATTAACACGTTGCGGGGGTCGTTGTAGTGGGCATGGTTAGGAGGTGTCTGACAGCGGCCCTTTTTATGGGTCTCACTTTCCTCTTCGGCAATTCCGGCGATCCTATCGGCCGGTTTGCCGTTATATACCATCGGGCCGACAGCCTGTTTCAACTGGCGAACAATACTCCCGCAACCGACAGCATGGCGCTGGAGGGGTTTGAAAAAGTGATTGCGGGGATCGATGGGGCGCCTCAAAGTAAAGGGAAAGATACCCTCCTCTTTCAGTCCTGGCTCAAAAAGGGGATACTGCTCGATTCAAGATACGACTACTCCGGGGCGAAAACCGCCTATTGCCGGGCCCTCCGATACCACTCCCTGGATGATTCCCTGATGTTCGTACTTCATGTCTATACGGGCACCAGCTATTATAATCTCAACGATTTCGATTCCGCGCGCTATTTCCTGCTTAACGCCGAATCCCGGGCTAACCGATTTGCCGATCCGGCCGATAATGTCCGGCTTTACAATACCCTGGGCGTTCTCTATTTCGACAATGGCAACTATGAACAAGGAAAAAATTATTTCAGCAGGGCCCTCGAGATTGTCAACGGCCGTCTGCCTTTTGATACGGCGTCGGCGGTTAGTCTGCAAACCAATATCGCTACCTGCTACTATCATCTCGGGTTGTTCGGCGAATCACTGGATATTTATCATCAGATCCTGAAGTATCATCAGGCGGACGATCCCGTCTGGCTGAATATGGGCATGGCGTATGCGTCGCTGGAAAAATACCGGGATGCACTCAATTGCTTCAGGAAGGTGACGGTGAAAAATGTTCCCGGGGTCCTCAATGAAATGGGCTATGCGCTGTGGCGACTGCAACAGCCCGATTCCGCCGCCCGTTATCTTGACCGGTTGGATGTGCTGGCGGCGCGTGAGCGGGCGGCCGGAACTTCGCCGGGGATCAACGAACTGGATCTTGGAACAAATGATCTCTATAGAGCGGACCTGCTTGCCGGCGGCGGAGATTACCTGGCCGCGCTGCAACAGTTGCAAAAGGCCATCATCCTCTTTTCCCCCCGGTTCAACGATCCGGATATCCGCGCGAATCCCGCCAGTTTCACGGGTTCGTTTGCTTCCTACCGGCTATTCGATGCCTTATTCAAAAAGGCGACTTTCCTGCAGAGCATGTACCGGGTGCATCCCAGTGACGAATGGCTGGAAGCCGCCTTTAACGCGTATAGAGCGAGCCTTTCGATCCTCCGGTATATTGAAAAAAGCTATGACACCGACGATGCCAAATTGTTCCTGAAGAAGCGCAACGGCGCCGTTTACCAGGGCGCCCTCGAAACTTGTCTGGAGTTATACCGCAGGCATCCGGACAAGGATTATCTGGAAAAGGCGTTCCAGATCAGCGAGCGGAATAAAGCCTCGGTTATCTCAGCCAACCTGCGCGTCCGCAGCCTGAACGGTCTCAGGGGAAATGCGGAAGAAGAGGACATCAAATACCGGATTGCGCGGCTGGACGTCAGGCTCCAGCAGCCCCTGGACAAGTCCGAGATGGAAAAGATCACCCGGGAGAAGGCCGGTTACGAGATCGGGCTCGCGCAACTACAACAAAAGCTCGAACGGGACGGTAACTATTACCGGCTAAAATATGAGGATACGATACCGGGGATAAGAACGCTGCAGGCGCATCTGGAGCCTAACCAGGCGCTGATCAGCTGTAGCCTCGATGCCCACGCCCTGCATATCTTCGCGCTCACGCGAACGGCCTTTGGGTACACCCGGATCGATTCGGTTGCGGAGTTGGGGCGGGACGTAACCGATTGGCTGCAAATGCTCAAGACGGTGGAAAATGGTCGAAAGTTCAAGGGCGGCCCGCTGGGCGACCGGCTTAGCGAGCTGCTTATCCGTCCGATCAGAGCGCTGGTCCCCGGCAAGGACGAATGGCTTATTGTCCCCGACGGATATCTGTATTTTCTCCCCTTTGAATCGATTCCTGCCGAACCTGCCGGGGACCCGCTGGTCGCGAGCACGACGATCAGTTATCAATTCGCTTCCCGGCTGATCCTGCCCCAGGCGGCGCGAACGGATCAGGAGGCGCCCGATGCGGGCGTGTCCGCCTTCGCTCCTTTTACCGGGGACCGATTTCTGGGAGCGGGTTCCTTCCACTTCCCGCCGCTGCCTGCATCCAGGGAAGAGATCGCCGGGCTGCCGGGCGTCAGCTACACCGGTTCGCAGGCAACAAAGGCTGCTTTTTTAAAGACGCTGAATCGCTATCCGATCGTTCACCTGGCTACCCATGCCGTGTCATCCGCAAACAATGCCGCAGGATCCTTTATCGCTTTTTATCCCCGGCGGGACACGCCAATGGAAGATTTTTTATTCCTCGAGGAGCTATACGCCCTGGACATGAACAAAACAAAGCTCGTGGTCATCAGTGCCTGCGAAACGGGACAGGGAGAACTGGTCAGCAACGAGGGCGTCATTTCTCTGGCCCGTGCTTTCGCCTATGCCGGCTGCGGCAGCACCATCAGCAGTCTTTGGAAAGCCGATGACCAGGCCACGTCATTTATTATTCACCGATTTTATGTCTATCTGCGACAAGGCTATAAGAAGTCGGTCGCATTGCGCCGGGCCAAGCTCGATTATCTCGCAAGCGGAACGGTCAACAAGAGTCCGGCCTTTTGGTCGCATCTTGTTCTGATCGGGGATACGTCACCGTTATATCCCGGGGGTCTTTCGTGGTGGTGGGGATTGTTGCTTCTTCCTTTTGCCGGAGGGATGTGGTGGATGGTGCGCGTTCGCCAGCGTAAACGGCGGGCGGGGTAAAGGGCGGGCGATGGGGAAGGGCCAAAAAAAAAGAAGAGAAAGCCGATGACGGCTTTCCCTTTACTGCCAGCGCGTGTTCAATGTTTAATGGTTATGGTGTAATCTATTGGTTAAGGAACGGTCTATTTGAGATCTTTGTAGGCCGCGATCCGCAGATCCAGGCTTGACATTTTCACTACAACATCATGGTACAGATGGGTCTTGTCGGCCTTGATCTTATCCAGCAGCGGCATTGCATTCTTTACATCGTTGCGTGCCAACCATGCCATCGCCAGGTAGAATTCGGCTTCATCCTCGAAATAATCCGAGCCTGATAGATTGTTGACCGCCATGACCTGCTGGAACATACCGATGGCTTCATCGTATTTCTTTGATTCCATATCGGCCATACCTTCGAGAAAATAGCTTTTATTGTCTTTTGTCTTCTTCTTTTTGAATGCGTCGTCTACACCTGTCCAGTTCCTCGCCTTGTAGGCCTCTTCCATGTCGTCCTGTGCCGCCGTAGCGCCACGACTGGTGTTCAGATCGTAGCCGTTATAATATGCCGAATACATCCCTTTTGAGCTGGTAACGGTATACTTATACAGTGCGGCAGAGGCGCCGATGACGAGGATCACCGCGGCTGCACGAAGAGCGACGCGCGAGATCGAGCGGAGTATCGTGCGGCTGGGCTGAGTCCGCGATACCGGTTCGGCATCGGAGCGGCGGGACAGCCATGTTGCTTTTGCCGCGCTGACCTTTTCGTACAATGCGGCCTGTTCGACGGCATCCACGGCAAGTCGGAGCTGCTTCCATTCCTGAACGGTCTCCGGATCGGCCGCGATCCGCGTGTCCATTTCGGCGGATGCCTGGCCGGCATGGGTGCGGTCAAGATGATCGATCAGTTGTTCACGGTTCAGTTCCATAGGGTTATCATTTTGTGAATTCATTCAATTGTCCTGCAATTGATGGATGGTTTTTCAACATATCGGTCAATTGCTGCAAACATTTATACTTTTTATTGCGTATTACCTGTTCGTTGTCATACGGCAGATAATTTAGCATCTCTTTCATGGACAGATTCTCATAATAGAACAGCATCAACAGCTTTCTGCAGGGCTCACCCAGCTTAAAGACCAGGTCGCGCAGTTGCCGCTTCTTTTCCGATTCGTTGATCCAATCATTGATCCCATCTTCCGTCTGAGGCCGGCCGGATTCGAACCGCTGCTCCCGAAAATCGGTCCGCATTCGTTTTTTCTGCTCATTTCGCCAGATATTCTTCGCCACCGAAACGAGGAAGGTCCCGATGCTGGCCTCCATCCGGAACTTGCCCTGTTGGACAATATTGATAAAGGCGATCACCGTTTCCTGGAACACGTCGTCGGCGTCCTGTTCACTGGCTCCATTGCTGATTAAGAAAGAACTGACCAAGTCGGAGTGTAGCCGATAGATCGAGAGGATGGCGTCATTGAGTTGTGTTTTGTCGCCGATCGCCAGGATCAATTCGTTATCGGTAATTTTTCCAACGACTTTCATATATTAGTATGTTCTGGAGAAGGGGACGTAACCGGCTGGCCGGGATTTTATTCGTAATTCTTGCGCATTTAACGAAAATTGGAGCGATCCAATTGTATAACACACAGTTAGGGAGGCAAAAAGGTCTTGCGGGAGTAGTCTTAAAAGACCATTTTAGTGGTTTTTGGGTAGTTATGGACGGATAATTTAGTAATAGTCCAATAGGAGCTCCGTCATGTCGGCCCGGTGCCATCGTGCGGCCCATCCCAGGGGGGTGGAGGAGAATTCCGGCTCAATGGCGTTTGGATTGGCGCCATGGTCGAGGAGGCATTTGGCCGCCCTGACCGTACCCATCGCAACAACTATATGTAAAGCGGTCATTCCCAGCCCATTAATACCGTTGATCGGCACACCGTGATCCAGCAGCAGTTCCGCCATGGCCCAGCGGGGCTCTTCATACCGGAGCGTATGCATGAGCGGGGTAAACCAGCAGGCGAAGGGCATAAATCCATTGGGATCTCCGCCGGCATTTAGCAGAAGTTGGGTGATCTCCATCCGGTCATGGTGGATGGATTCATAAAGGCCGTCGGTGGCCCAGCCCGGGTGCTCGGCGATGACACGGCGTACGTGCTCGATGTCGGGGGTATAGCCGCAGGCGATCTCGAAGTCGAAACGGCGTTGTTCGTCTGCAGTAAAGGGTCGTTTGCTTGGCCATTGGTAGGGTGGTGCCGCGGCCGTTGCCCGTTCGAGCAGCGTAACCATATCTTCGCGGCGTCTATACCTGGCCTTCGCCAGTGGAGTTTCATCACCCAGCCTGCTCCAACCCGGCGCGGCAGGATGTGCACCGTTACGCAGCAGGAGCTCAACCATCGGAAGGCTGCCGCCTCTCACGGCATAATGGAGCGGTTCATAGTATGCGTATTGTGCGTGAACCCGTGTCGGGTCGTCTACCAGCATATGCTTCACCGCTTCGAGGTCACCTATATATGCGGCGCTAAGCAGCGGCCAGGTATCTGCACCCCAGATGGCATCGTCAAAATAAAACGGCTTTGGCAGCATGGTTTCAAACGGTCTGTTTAAAGGTAGGAAAAAGGATATAAATTAGCCGGATGAAAAAAGGATCCTTTCTGCTTATAGCGGCCTTCACGGGGCTGATTGCATGCGGGCAGACCGATTCAGCGGTCTATGTGCCGTCGCCAGCCAACGTAGCGGCGCGAGAATGGTTTCGCGACGCCAAATTCGGGCTCTTCATCCACTGGGGTCCGTTCAGCATACCCGGCGATGGAGAATGGGTCATGAACAACCGAAATATCACGGTTAAGAATTATACCCGACTGGAGAAGTTCTTCAACCCGATCGACTTTGATGCCAGGGCCTGGGTGGGTCTCGCGAAGGCTGCCGGCATGAGATATATCACCCTGATCACGCGCCATCACGACGGCTTCAGCATGTGGAATACGCAATATTCGGACTTTAACATCATGCATACGCCCTATCGCCGCGACATCGTCCGGTTGATGGCGGATGAGTGCCACCGCCAGGGGATCAAACTTTTCCTTTATTATTCCTTGCTGGACTGGCGGCGGAACGACTATTCCTGGTGGACAGGCCGGACGGGGCATGGCACCGGCAGGACGGTACATGGGAATTGGGATGATTATATACAATTCATGAAGAACCAGCTCACTGAGTTGTTGACGCACTATGGTGAGATCGGCGGCGTCTGGTTCGACGGGTATTGGGACCAGATGGCGGAGGAAAGCAAGGACCGGAAGGACAACGACGTGCGGGTAGACTGGCATATCCGGGAATTGTATGCGCTCATCCACCGGTTGCAGCCGCAGTGTCTTGTCGGTAACAACCATCATATGACGCCGATCCCGGGCGAAGACTTCCAGATGTTCGAGCAGGACGTGCCGGGTGAAAATACGAGTGGATTAAGTTTTCAACAAATCAGTTCCTTACCATTGGAGACGTGTGCCACGATAAATAATTCCTGGGGATTCAATATAACGGATACCACCTACAAGTCTCCGGCGCAGATCGTCGCGTTGCTGGTCAAATCGGCCGGCAACGGCGGCAACTTACTTTTGAATATCGGGCCGATGCCAAACGGTGAGATCCAGCCGGAGTTTATCGACCGCCTGCATTGGATGGGGCGCTGGCTCGGGAAGTATGGCGGGAGCATCTATCACACGCATGGCGGTTATTTGAAACCGCAGCCCTGGGGATGTCTGACGGAGCGGGGCGACACGCTGTACGTACACGTGCTCAAGGCGAATGCGGGGACGATTCGGCTGGAAAGGTTCCCTTATGCGCGGGTCGGAAAGGCCCGGCTGTTGAATACGGGGGCGGCGGTCAACGTCCGGGTGGCGGGTGACGGGACCGCGGAGTTGGAGGTGCCCGGGCCCACGGCCGATGATCCCGACATGATCGTTGCCATAGACGTAAAAAAATGACGCTTATGAAAAATATCCTTTTTTGTTTATTAACGATTGCGGGCCTCACCGCAAGCGCCCAGCAAAAGCAGAAGCCCACTACCCTGCGCGACGTATTGCTCGAACAATTTCGCCAGACGTGGGTAGAGGAGGATTGGTACGTGCCGGTGATGAAGGCGCTGAGCGGGGTGACAGCGAAACAGGCCGTCTGGAAGCCCGCCGATTCTTCGCATTCGGCCGGTGAATTGGCCTATCACATCTGGTTTTGGAATAAGGAAAGCCTGGACAAATTTTATGGGCGAAAACCGGCAGCTTTTTCCGGGAATAACAATGAGACCTTTACTGCGTTTACCGAAGACGCCTGGCAAAAAGTAGTAGCGCAATTGAATGACGTCATGAAGGATTGGGAGACGGCCATCAAGACGGCAGACGAGGCAAAGCTAAAAGAATGGGCGTCCACGATCGCCCATATTAACGCGCACACGGCTTATCACACGGGACAGATCCTGTATGTCCTTAAACTGCAGGGGGTCTGGGATCCCAACAAGGGTGTGAAGTGAATGTTAACGCGATCTCTTTTCACGCCGCGATCAAAAAGGTTCCAAAAAAATCTCGAAACTTTTGTTGAAAAAATTTGGAGTAACTAATAATTTAGTTATATATTTGAATGACTAAATACTTAGTTATTCGATGAAATCATTGACAAAAGCGGAAGAACAGGTCATGCAAGTCCTTTGGAAGCTTAAGAAAGGGTTCTTAAAGGATATCGTCGACGGGACCCCAGAACCAAGGCCGCACCCCAACACCATTGCCACGTTGCTGAAGATCCTCGTAGAAAAAGGATTCGTGGAGTTCGATGTCCAGGGGCGAAATAATTGTTATCGCGCGCTCGTCAGCAAATCGGATTACGGAAAAAGCAGCGCAAACCAGTTGGTGAAGGGTTATTTCGAAGGTTCCGCGGCGAAGCTCGTATCGCAGTTTGTGAGCGACAAAACATTGAGTCTGCAGGAGCTGGAGGACCTCCTGCGGCAGATCCGAACCGCCAAAAAATCCAAATCATGAACGAGGTCGTTGTCATCGTCACCCTTTATCTGGCCAAGGTTGTACTGATCTCTATTTTGTTGTTCGGCTATTACCGGCTTTTCCTGAAGAACAGGTGCTTCCATCAATACAACCGTTATTATTTGCTTGGCGCTACGTTTGTCGCTATTTTTTTGCCGCTGGTGCATGTGCAATTCCATCTGCCGACGGTTATGGATCGGACAGCTGTATTTCCGGGGGCGCTGTATGGGATTGTCAGGGCGCGGTGGACGGAGTATTCGTCGCCGGCTGACCGGGCAGCGACGGCTTGGTCGTGCCGGAGTTTGGCAGTGGGGATTGGGGCGGTCTATATTGCGGCGACCGTGGCGCTGCTTTGTGTTTTTGTCCGGCAACTTTTTCGTATCCGGGCGCTTCCAAAAAAATATCCCCGGGAAAAATTCGGCCGAATCGATCTTTTTATGACACGGGAGCCCGGTACGCCATTTTCTTTTTTCAACCGGTTGTTCTGGAATGAAGAAATCGATATCGATACCGCTCGCGGGAGGCAGATCTTCCTCCATGAGTGGTTCCATATCCGGGAGCGCCACACCCTGGATCTGATCTGGCTGAAGGTGTTGCTTGCCTTCTTCTGGGTCAATACGATCTTTTACCTTATCTACCGGGAGATCCGGACCATCCACGAATTTCTTGCCGACCGGTATGCCGTCGCAGACGGCGACCGGTACCAATATGCGGAGCTGTTGGTCTGGCACAGTGTATCCGACCGTCCGTTCTCTGTTCTGCATCCATTTTTCCAATCATCCATAAAACGACGTATTACTATGCTCACACAACTTCATTCCACCAGACCCGGCTATTGGCGCCGGACAATGGTATTGCCGCTGGTTTTATTCTTGTTTTCCGCTTTTGCTCTTCGGAAGGCGGCCCTGAAGTCCACTGCCGGGTCGGCTCCTTTCACGGTCGTGATCGATGCCGGACACGGCGGATCGGATGCCGGGGCGATATCGGGGGACACAAAAGAAAAGGACATTAACCTGGCCCTGGCGTTGAAAGTAAAGCAGCTCAGTCCGGAATATCACATTAATGTCGTGCTGACCCGGAGTACGGACGAACTGGCGGGTGGGAAAAGCGACATCCGCGAGTCGCTCGAATACCGGGTCGAAATGGCCGCGAAGAACAAGGCGGATCTCCTTGTCTCGTTGCATGTCAACAATGCCGGCGGCGGGCAACCCAACCATGGTTTCAGCGCTTTTGTGTCCTCCGATAATCCACACCTGGAGGAGAGTGCGAAGCTCGGCTCGGCGCTGCTCGATGCGGTGAAGGTCAGCTATCCGGTGGACGCCAACCTTCACCAACTGGACCGGGGCATCTATATCCTGCAACACAGCCCGATGCCTGCCGTTCTGTTGGAATGCGGCTTTATCGATAATCCGGGCGACCTCGCATTTATCCGGGACGGACAGAACCAGTCGACGATTGCCCGGAATATCCTCGAGGGGATCCAACGATATCAACAGGGGCAGGGAAGCACTAAATAGCCGTAAAGACCACCTTTCCCTGATGTCCGGCTGTGCCGTCAAAACCGCTGCGGCCGGACATGCCATTCGGGCCGCTATTTCCGGATGGGTTGCCGCTGCCTCCCGGTCCGCCGGTGCCCCCATCTCCTCCCCTGCCGCCCAAACCACCTTGCCCCGGGATGCTGAGGGCTTTGATCAGATGCAGATAGGGCGTCACGGCGGGTGTATACCGGACGTAGATATTTCCGCCGTTTCCACCATTTGCTCCGTCCTCTCCATTCTCGCCGTCACCGCCCCGTCCACCGTCCCCGCCGGGCCCCTGAGTAGTGGTGGCCGTGGTTTGTGTGGTGCCGTCCGGTGCCGTGGTTGTCCCCACGTCGATGCTGATCGGGCCGTCGATTCCCCGAATGCCGGGATTCCCATCGAACCCATTCCTGCCGCCGGCGCCGTCGCCGCCTTTGCTTGTAATAACGAGGGTTCCGCCGTTGGTATTCACCCGGTAATGGTAGGTCTTTTTACCCAAGCTATCGTTTACGGCTATGCGAAGGAGGCGGGCGTGGATCAGCGTATCGTCATAGACGTCGGCGCTGACCCGCAAGTCATGGCCGTCGCCGGCCGCCGCAATATTGCATTGGTAGGCGGCAATATAGTCCAGCCTGATCTTCAGGCTATCGCGGATAGCGGTGTCTTTAGCCAGGATCGCGGTTAGACCGACTTCGTCGTTGTCGATCTTTTCGGGGTCGACTTCTATCGTCAGATCGCCTTTTGATCTGGAGAGGTGGGTTCCATTCCAGGCGAATATAAAGCCGTTCAACGTCTTCTTTTTCGAGGCCCATGTATCGGTGAACTGGCGGTTGTCGTACCAGGTCCGAATGCCGAATTGGACATGGTCACCCGGGGCACGGCCGACATTTCCGGTGGTGAGGACCGAAATGCTGTCCTCATAGTCATAAGGGATCTTCCGTGTCAGCAACCATTTGCTTTTGCCGCCGAGAAACCACTTCCGGGTATAAATGCTGACGGTCAGCGAATCGCCCTTGTGGTATTGGTCGGACTTGGCGATCCTGATCTTTCCATTGGAAAAACTGCCACCCTGGACTTCCACTTTGTATTTGCTCCATCCCTGGTCGCCGTTGAGATATCCTTTTGTCTTTGTGGTGTTCCCTTTGGCGGTCCGGATCGTGATGCCGATGGGGATGGACCGACCAGGGATACGCAACGCCCTGTGGTCGTAATGCAGGCGATATTGGGTGGTGGCGGTATCTTTTTTGGCCGGTGTCGCGTGATGTTGGAGGGTGGCCGTAAGGAGAGCTGCCAGGTAAAGTGTGTTCATAGATTGATCGAGGTTATTAACCGTCTGACAGGCAGCGGGATAAAAAGTAAAAAAAGAGCGGAACGAAAAGGATGAATGGTCGGCGGGCAGGGTCATTGGAGGAATGACGGCGTGAAGCATTAGCAATTCTTCCAAAAAATTGCAACATTTGACAAGCCATCCGGTCTAATTTCCCCAAGTGAGCCAACAACTAAAGCATATGCTGACCGACAGGCAGCTCGTCGACCTTGTCCTGGGGGGCGATTTGCATGCCTTCGGAACAATCGTTGGCATAACCGAGAGTCTGGTGGCTCAGATCGTATTCAAACTGATCCCGAATGAGGAGGACCGCAGGGATGTCGCACAGGACATTTACGTGAAGGTCTACCAACACCTTGAAAACTTCCGGTTTCAGGCGAAACTGTCCACCTGGATCGCCCAGATCGCCTATAACACTTGTCTCAACCGGCTGCAAAAGAAACAACTGCCGGTCTACCACCCGCCGGAGCGGGAGGCCGGGGAAAGCGGGGAAGAAACGCCTGAGGATCGATGGCGGGCTACCGATGAGACGGACCGGCTGCTCCTGCAAAAGGAGCTAAAGGAGCTGCTCCAGGCGGAGATCGGCAAGCTGCCTCCGATTTATCAGACACTGATCGGGCTGTACCACCAGGAGGAGCTGACCTATCACGAGATCGCCCGGATTACCGGGCTGCCGGAGGGTACCGTCAAGAGTTACCTGTTTAGGGCCAGGCGGCAATTAAAGGATACGATGTTGTATATCTATAAAAAAGAGAAGTTATGAGCGGAACCCATCCTTCGGAAGAAATCCTGCAGCAATATGTGCTGGACCGGGCGGCTTGCCCGGCGGAAGCGATCCACCATATCGGCGCCTGCCCGGAGTGCCAGGCGACAATAGCGGCGTATGGGGCCCTTGGGGAGCTGTTGAGCAGTCAACCGGCGCCGGAGTTCGATTTCGATCTGGCGGCGGCTGTGACCGTCAGGGTACGCGATGTCAGGACGCGGCATCAGGCGGTCGCAAGGGTGCGGGAGCGCAAAGGCGGCGCGGTCGGGATGGCGCTTGTAGTTGCCTTGTTCGCCGGAGTTCCCGCCTGGCTTTTCCGGAAGAGCGCCTATTTCGTGTTCACGGACATGTCGGCTGCCTTTTACTGGGTGCTGCTGGCTGCCGCGGGGATCGTCGTCGGGTTTTTCCTTCTCCGTCTCCATAAGAAATATCAAGATGTCATCAATCTCATAAACAAATAAAACATGAAAAAAGCAGTCATCCTATTTGCCGCTCTTAGCGGAAGCCTGGTGGCCTTTGCGCAAGACAAACCCGAACCGCTTATCAATCGCGACTTTATATTCGATCTCATCCATATTGCGGCAGTATTACTTGTTATCTACCTGATCTCTTCTTTTTTCCTCCAACTGGCGCGATCCAATTTTGATTTCCGGTTAAAAAACAAGATGCTGGACCGGCAGACCGATGAAAATGTCGTAGGACAATTAGTGCGGACGGACAAAACCAGCCCGCTGAATTCGGTCCTGCAATGGATATGCACATTGGCCGCGGTCGGAGTCGGCTTCCTGCTGATCGAATTCACCGAGCCATTCGGTCTTCATTCGCTGGCGATCATGGCCATCTGCGTAGCAGCCGGGCTTGGAGTTTACTATTACGTCGCCAAACAGACAAAAAAATGATCTTATGAAACTGACCTTCTTTCTGATCGCACTGGCGCTTGTCTTGTTGCGGCTTTGCTATCCCACCCTGGAGATCTGGCACAGCAGACATGGTCAAGGCACGATGATCATCAAAAGCGACCACTATATCCAGGGCATTTGGTGGCTTGGCAAGATCCAACTAAGTGACGACGAGCGATCGATTGCCGAGATCAGTCCCGGTGGCTATCTGAAATTCAAGGAGAACGATACGACGATGAAGGCTGAAAGCGACCTGCAAGGGAAGATCACCTATACGCTGTATAATGGGAGGGAAGACTTGCCGCTAAATGACAGCGGGCGGCATTTCATTGCCAGCCAGATCCAGAAAATGATCCGGCTGGGGTTTTTTGCGGAGGACCGGGCGAGGAAAATCTATGAAAAGTCAGGTGTCAAGGGCCTTATCGCGGAGCTTTCGCGGATCAGGATGGAGGGCGGGAGAGATCAGTACCTGGACTTATTGTTCAGAAGCGACAGTCTTACCCCGGCAGACGAGATCAGGCTGTTGAAGCTGGCCGAAAACTCGAATGACATGAACGGGCGGCAGCAGTTGCTACAGCGCTTCAACCGCGAAAGGCTCGGGGATTCCGCTGTCGCCGGTGAATGGTTGTCAGCGGTGGGCGATCTCGATCAGGCGAACGAAAAAAAGGACCTTTTACTTCATTATATTGGTGAAGACAACCGGGAGGGCGCGGGAGCGGCTCTTCCTCCGGACCGGTTCGATACCGTGCTGGCCATTACCCGTCGGTTCGGGTCGGATTATGATGAGCAAGAGGTCTATCGGCGGCTTGCGGACCTTCGACCGCTTCGGGAGCATGATTCCGCTTATTCGTTGCCGTGGCTGAGTGCTGTCGGAAAATTGAACGAATCCTATGTGAAGAAAGATCTGCTATTGCGTTATTTCCCCGCGGATAGCAATGCCGGCGCGATGGCATCCGCGAACGAGTTTGACCAGGTGATTGCGATTACCCGGAGTTTTCAGAATTCGGTGGATGAACAAGCGGTTTATCAACAGTTGTTGGTGCTCCGACCGCTTCGGATGCATGATTCCGTTTATGCGTTGCCGTGGCTAAATGCTGTCGGCGATTTGAACGAGTCGTATATGAAGAAAGACCTGCTGTTACGGTTTCTTCCGGTAGACAGCGCTTCGGGCAGGACGGTGTATGCGAATGAATTCGACCGGGTAATTGCAATAACCCGACGTTTCCGGAATTCGGTTGACGAGCAGGAAATTTACAAGCGGCTGGCCGATCTGTGCGATTCGGACCCGGAATGGGTTAGTCTGATCCAGGCCGTGGGGGAATTGAGCGAGGACTACATGAAGACCGGGTTGCTGCTAAAGATCGCACCGAAAATGCCGCGAACCGACGATGTCCGAAGCGTGTACCGGTCGGTGGCCAGGTCAATCCGGGAGGACATGGACTACGGAAAAGTGATGCGGGCCGTGGAATAAGCTAAAAGATTCATTTTCAAATCGGTCAAATAAATTCCGCCAAAAAAGGCGCAAAGCTGAATTATCGCTGTATCTTATCCTACCGGAACTACAAAATGCAAATCTTCGGTCGCAATTTATTCAGCAGGGGAAAGGCGCAGGAGGAAAAGCTCGAGAAATCCCGCCGCCTGTATGCCACCATCAGCCAGGTCAATAAAATGATCATTTATGCCAGGGAGGCCGACGACCTGTTCCATCGCCTTTGTTCCGTCGTTGTGGACTCCGGCAAATTCCGGATGGCCTGGGTCGGGATTATCGACAAAGAAAACCGGCTCATCGTTCCGGCCTGCCATGCAGGCCACGAAGCGGGTTATCTAAGCCTGGTCAAGATAAGTCTCGACCCGGTCCCGTCGGGGATGGGTCCCGCGGGGATTGCGATGCGGGAGCACCGGCATTATATCTGCAATGACATCCGGACGGATCCGGCGATCCGGCCGTGGAAAGACGAGGCGTTACGGCGGGGTTATCGGTCATCGATGGCACTTCCCATTTACAAGTTTGGCGAACCATACGGCATTTTCAGTCTTTATTCCGAAGAGGCAGGATTTTTCGACGAGGAGGAAGTCCGGATGCTGGACGAGGTGGTCCGGGATATTTCATTCACCCTGGAGATCTTCGAGAAAGAGGAGTTACGCAAGAAGGCGGAAAAAGGGATCCGGATCGAAAAGCAATTTTCCGACTCGATCATCAATCTGCTCCCGGGGATCTTTTACCTTTATGATGAACAGTTACATTTTCTTCGATGGAACAACCGGTTCGAAGAGATGTTGGGTTATTCCCGGGATGAATTTGAACGTATGACGGTGCTGGACCTCTTCCAGGGCTATCAGCGGGAATTGATCCGGACGAAGACGGAAGGCATATTCGCCACCGGCCGATGCGAGGTCGAGGCGGAGCTCACGACCAGGGATGGCGTCAATATTCCGTTCTATTTCTCCGGTATAAAGATCAGCTACCGGGATAAGCCTTGCGTGCTTGGAATCGGTTTTGACATGTCGGGCCCGAAAGCAACCGAGAACCTGTTGCGTCAAAGTGAAGAAGATCTGCGTGACCTTGCCTCCAGTTTGCAAAATGTGCGTGAGGAAGAGCGGGCGGCTATCGCGCGGGAGATCCACGACGAATTAGGGCAGCAGCTGACGGCGATCAAGCTGGACGTATCCTGGGTAGATCGCAGGATTGCGGGGGATGCCATTGTCAAGGAGCGAATCAATGGCGTGCTGTCGATGTTGACGGAAATGATCCATTCGATCCGGCGGATTTCCACCCAGCTTCGGCCCAGCGTCCTCGACGATCTGGGATTAATCGAAGCGCTGAAATGGCAGGTTCGGGATTTTCAAAAAAGGACCGGGATCCCGGTCCAATTCGAGTGTTCGGAGGACACCCTTAAACTTGAGCCGACGGTGACAACGGGTTTGTTCCGGATTTTCCAGGAATCGCTTACCAACATTGCGCGGCATTCGGAGGCAACGGCGGTGCTGGCGCGCTTGTTCGTGGAAGACGGTCGCCTGATCCTGACTATCGTTGATAATGGCAGGGGATTCGATCCCGCGTCGGCGAAGACGAGAAAGACCCTGGGATTGCTGGGTATGAAGGAGCGAATGTTCATGATGAAGGGGACGTATGAGATCGACAGTCAGCCGGGTAAAGGCACCCACCTTCGTTTTAGTGTTCCACTCCAGTATCGGCAGCAGCCTTCCGTAGGAACCCAATAGACGACGCATGCAAATTTTGATAGCCGACGATCATGCGATAGTCCGCAGAGGTCTATCGGAGATCCTGCTGGAAGCGTGGCCTTCGGCCACGATCGAACAGGTAGGGGATGCCGATACGCTCTTGCAGCGGGCGCTGAATGGCACCTGGGATGTCGTCATCAGCGACCTGATGATGCCTGGTCGCAGTGTGCTGGAGACCTTGCAGCAGATCCGGCAATTCAGGCCGCAATTGCCGGTGCTAATCCTGAGTATTTTTCCTGAAGAGCAATATGCCACGCGCGTATTCAAGGCCGGTGCCTCCGGTTATATCAACAAGGATGCCGCGCCTACCGAATTGGTGAAAGCGGTACAACGGATCCTGCAGGGCCGGAAGTATATCACGGCCGCCGTAGCCGAAAAGCTGGCGAGCGATCTCAGTGATGATAAGGAGCGGCCGCCGCATGAGCTGTTATCGGACCGGGAGTTCCATGTGATGAAGCTGCTCGCCGCCGGCAAGAGCATTACAGAAATTGCGGCGTCGTTATCGTTGAGCCCCACGACGATCAGCACTTACCGAAGCCGGATCATGGAGAAGATGAAGATGAAGGCCAATGCGGAATTAGCGCGGTATGCGCTGGAGAATGGATTGATGCAGGACGGGATGCGCGGGTAACTGTAGTCAAAAATCTACAAAACTCTTATTCTTTCCTTTATTTCACAGCCGCTTTTGCGGCTGTAATTTTATGTGTTTTAATCCCAACCCAAACCAATGATCAAGATTTTGCTTGCAGACGACCACAGCGCGATCCGCCAACGATTAAAGCAACTCCTGCTGGACGAATATCCTTTTTCGCAGATCGAAGAGGTCGCAGACGGCGACTGTCTCATCCGGCAGGCGCTCGCGGGTGACTGGGATCTGGTCATCGCCGATATCTCGATGCCGGCGGTAAGCGGACTGGATGCGTTGCGTCACATCCGGTTGGTCGATCCGGCTTTACCGGTCTTATTACTAAGCATTTATTGCGATGAGGACTATGCCGCCCACGCCATTCGGGCCGGCGCCTCGGCGTACCTTTGCAAGGAAGCGGCGCATGACGAACTGGTAGCTACCGTCCATCGGCTGGTTGCCTTATAGTATAAACTCTACAAACCCGCTTGATAAAAATGTACTTCCGATAGATAGCTCCAACTATTCCGTAATCGGTTACATCGGGCTTACTTTGCACCTTCAAACGGCCATGGATTTTGCGATGACAGAGAGGGACAATTTGAATCATTTATTGTGGAAAGGAGCCGGCCAGTGGAAGATCATACCCGAAAAGGCAGTGATGGACCATGCCCGC
>DATJWK010000073.1:0-26610 GCA_035501395.1 Puia sp. | reverse complement strand
CATTCCTCGAGGTTCGGGAATTCGACAAACGGGTCCGGGTGATCCAGGAGGGGGAGGTGGAGCGCTACCTAAACGTCGTTGCATTTGGCCTGGCCCGTAAATACCTGCCCGTTCGAAACAAGGAGATCACTATACAGCTCGCATCGGAAGGGCACATGATCCATTCGGAATTATCTTTCCATTACCGGATACCGTCGCGAGCGGTGGTGGAGACGATCGAGCCTACGGTTTTTTTCTCCATCTCCTATGACAGCCTCGAGCAGCTTTATGAAGAGATACCCGGATTTGAACGGCTGGGCCGCCTGATGATCACCGATCTTTTTATCAAAAGCGATACGCGGTATTTCAACCAGCTGCGGAAAAGTACACGGGAGCGGTTCCTCGAATACGTGCGGAATCACCCGGATATGGTGCGGCGGGTGCCTCAGAAGTATTTGGCGTCGTTCCTGAATATAAAGCCCGAAACCTTTAGCCGGTTGAAGCATTTAACGCGGGGTAAAAGTCTTAAAGGCTGACGACGAGCACCGGGATCTTTAATTCGTGCCGTACGGCGTTTACGGTTTCCCCGTAGATAAAATCTTTGAGTCCGGTATGGCCGTGGGAGCCGATGACAAGCATGTCCGCTTTTTGCTGATTGACGATGCGCGCGATCTCGCGGCTCCGGTGGCGGAAGCCGAGGACAGTATAGCAGCCATAGCCTTTTTCTTCGAGGGCCAGCCGGTATTGGTCCAGTCTTTCCTGATCCTTACGGGTTTCCAGGTCGTCGCTTTCGTGACCCAGCATACGGGCGGAGGCGCTTTCCACGACATGGATCAACAGGTAGCGGGCATCCTTGCCCCCCTGGCCTACGGCGTAAGCCAGCAATTTTTGATCGTGTGCGCTGAAGTCAAGCGCGATTGCGACGTGACGGAATGCCGGCGGCGTCCAGTCTTTGAGCGGGTCCGCCTGCGGATGGAGCAGCGGAACAGCCTTTTTCGCCCGGCGGACGAAGATCGGCTGGAAGGTGATATACGCCAGAAGGCCGATGGCGGCGGCGCTTGCGACAAGTACCGGGACTTTTGTTGCCCAGCCGCCGGGTTGAGCCAGCCAAGGGGCCATTTCCTCAGCCACCAATTTGACATTCAGATAAACCAGGAGGGCGGCGACCAGCCACGACAACAGGCGGATAATGGGGCGGGCGGCAAAATCACCCATGGCCTTGCGGTCGCTTACAAAATGGATCAGCGGGATGATGGCAAACCCAAGTTGAACGCTCAGGATGACCTGGCTCAGGACAAGCAGGTTGTCGGTTTCGCTCTCACCCGCGATCAGGATGACCAGAACGGCGGGAATGATCGCCAGCAGGCGGGTAAGAAGTCGTCTGAGCCAGGGATTTATCCGTAATTGAAGGTAGCCTTCCATCACCACCTGGCCTGCCAGGGTGCCAGTCAGCGTGGAGCTTTGGCCGGCGGCAATGAGGGCGATCGCGAATAGTTTTGGCGCCAGGTTGGTCCCCAGCATCGGCAGGAGCCGGTAAGCATCTTTGATGGAGGCGACGGAGGTATTGCCGGTCCTGAAAAAGACGGTGGCGGCCAGGATCAGGATGGCTGCGTTGACCAGAAAAGCCAGATTCAGGGCAACCGCACTATCTAAAAAGTTGATCCTTAAGGCTTTCTTTACTTGATCTTTTCCGGGACCGATCTTGCGGGTTTGCACCAGGGCGGAATGGAGATAGAGATTATGCGGCATCACGGTGGCGCCGATGATCCCGATGGCGATATAGAGCGCCTGGCGGCCGTGAAGGACGGGGATGAATCCACGCACAATATCCCCGGCGGCAGGTTTAGCCAGTAAGATCTCGATGAGAAATGAGCCGCCTACGATCGTGATCAGCCCGATCACAAAGGCTTCCATGCGGCGCATGCCGAGGCGCTGCAGGAACAGCAGCAGGAAGGTGTCGAGAACGGTGAGGCAGACGCCATAGATCAGGGGGAGGCCGGTCAGTAACTGGATGCCGATCGCCATCCCCAGGACCTCGGCCAGGTCGCAGGCCGCGATAGCGATCTCCGCAAGCACGTAGAGGGGGATGTTGATAAAGGCAGGGTAGGTCTCACGGTTGGCCTGGGCGAGGTCGCGGCCTCTGACTATCCCGAGGCGGGCGGAGAGGTTTTGCAGCAGGATGGCCATTCCGTTGGACATCAGCAATACCCAAAGGAGGGTGTAGCCGAACTGACTTCCGCCCGCCAGGTCGGTCGCCCAGTTTCCGGGGTCCATATACCCTACGCTGACCAGGTAGGCGGGTCCAAAGAAGACAAACAGCTGCCGCCACCAGGATCTGCGGCGGGTGGTGTCGATGCTACCGTGGACCTCGCTGAGGCTAACGTCTTTCTGCATAGGATTCATCATCTTTTACCAATACGTTTTTAGCCACCTGGGCGCTAAGCGTAATCGCCGGCCGGTTGCGTACTTTAATTTGCAGGGAGTTGTCGAATGGAAATCTCTTTCTGATCTCCAGCCGGGTACCAAGCCGGATATGATTGTATTGTAACAGTTCGAGCATTTCGGAGGTCTGGCTGGCGATCCCGGAAACCTGCGCCACTTTGTTCAGGGGCAGGTCCGACAGGCTAAGCTGCCGGCGGACCTGCAGACGACCCTGGGAGTCGGGGATCGGGTCGCCGTGGGGGTCGGATTCGGGAAAGCCCAGGAAGGCGTCGAGGCGATCGATGAGCTCTCGGCTGCTGATATGCTCCAATTCCTCGGCGATCTCATGGACTTCATCCCAGCCAAATTGCAATTTCTTTACCAGGAAATACTCCCAAAGGCGGTGCTTGCGGATGATCTGCAGGGCCGCCTTTTTGCCTTCGTTGGTCAGCTTGAAGCCTTTGTAACGCTCATAGATCAGCAGTTTCTGTTCTTTCAGTTTTTTCAGCATATCGGTGACGGAAGCCGGACGCGTGCTGAGCGCCGCCGCCAGTGCGTTTGTCGTAACCAGTCCCTGTTCCTGCTGCAGGTGAAATATGGTTTTGAGGTGGTTTTCCTTGCTGATCGATACTTTCATAGTTGACACGGTCTAAAATAAAATTTAGACAAATCTAAAATTTAAAATTGACACTGACAAGATTTATCTTGGGGCGAATGTTTATTTTTAACCCGGAATTCACCGTATGAACAAATACCTGTTGCTGGTCGTTTTGTCCGTGCTTATCGGTTCGTGCAAAAGCAAGAAGATCTCGCTGGCGGGCAATGACGACGGAGAATTAAGCGTTTCGGATTTTATCGATTACTTTCAGCCGCTTCCGCTTCCGTATGCCGTGACGGACACCATCCTGCGACGGAAAGAGCCCGAGACGGGTTCGATCAACTATAAGCTTTTCACGAGGCTCCTGCCTGACAGCCTCATCACCCGATATTTCGAAAAGACGGCAAAGCCGCGCCTGTATGCGATCGGCAAGATCAAGGTCCCGAAAGCGGAAACTTATGTTTTTGTCAAGTGTGTCACCAGCGGGCGGCGAATGCTCTATCTCCTGTGTTTTGACAGAAAGGACCGTTATTCCGCATCGCGGCCGGTCTTGTATTCAGAGAATACGGCCGGTGTATGGGGATCGGTGGGTATGGACGGAAAGTACACGCTCTCCGTGACGCGTTACCGGAAAGGGGCGAACGGCGAAGTCTTTCACACCACGGATGACTATATTTACAACGATGCCGGCAATTTCAATCTTATCCTGACCGAATCGAATGAAAACAGGAACCGGGTACTGCCGGTCTACAATCCTATCGACACGCTGTCCCGTAAACATAAGTACTCGGGAGACTATACGCAGGATAAGCGAAATATCATCTCCGTCCGGGATAGCAAAGACGCCAGCCGCTTTTATTTCTTTGTTCATTTCGAAAAAGATAACGGAGAATGTAAGGGAGAATTAAAAGGAGAGGCTAAATTTGTTTCTCCCGGTGTTGCCCGCTACCGGGCTTATTCCGACCCCTGTTCGGTGGAATTTATTTTCGATGGCGGGGGGGTATCCATGAAAGAACTGGGCGGCTGCGGCGTTCACCGCGATATTAAATGTTTTTTTGAAGGTTATTTTCAGCGACGCCGCGACCCCCATCCGAAGCCTGCCGGGAAGCGGGTTTGAGGCAGCTTCATACAATTCTATTCAGTTTTATCCGTTATATTGCGTACTTTTTACATAGCAGCAAAACTATGAGCTTTAGAAATTACTCGGTTCCTTATGCAGTAGACGAACGATATTCCAAGAAAGTAGCTTATTTCTCGATGGAATTTGCCGTACATCAGCCTTTGAAAATATACAGCGGCGGCCTGGGTTTCCTCGCGGGTTCTCATTTACGGAGCGCCTACGAGCTGAAACAGAACATGATCAACATCGGAATTTTATGGAAATATGGCTATTATGATCAGGCCCGCAACCAGGACCAGACCTTACAGGTTACCTGGATGGAAAAGCATTACAGCTTTCTCGAAGATACCGGGATCAAGTACCAGGTCACCATCCATGATCACCCCGTCTGGGTAAAGGTTTGGTATCTCAATCCGGAGACGTTCAAGAGCGCCCCGCTATTCCTGTTGAGTACCGATGTCCCCGAAAACGACTATGTTTCCCAGACGATCACGCACCGCCTGTATGACGCCAATGTCGCAACGAAGGTCGCGCAATTCATCCTCTTGGGTGTCGGCGGCGCGCAGCTGGTCGAGGAGTTGGGTTTCAAGCCGGATTTGTATCACCTCAACGAAGCGCATGCGATCAGCTCGGCTTTCTGGCTATACCAGAAATACGATCAGAATATCGAGGAGGTGCGTAAGCGGCTTGTCTTTACGACGCACACCCCGGAGGAAGCGGGCAATGAAAAACACGATATCTATCTCTGCCACAAGATGAGTTATTTCTGCGGCTTGTCGGTGGAAGAGGTCAAAAAGCTGACTGGACTCGAAGACGATGCCTTCAATCATTCGCTGGTTGCGCTTCGATTTGCGCACCTGGCAAATGGCGTCTCGCAGCTGCACGGCAACGTTTCCCGGGCAATGTGGGGAAAATACAAGAACATCTGTCCGATCATTTCGATCACCAATGCGCAGAACTGGCGATATTGGGCGGACAAGGAGCTTTACCGCAAGATGGAGGAGAGCAACGACTACTGGTGGGATGACCGCAAGAAATACCTGAAGAGGCGAAGCTTCGAGATCGTGGCGGACCAAACGGGAAAGCTCCTGGATTCGAATATCTTCACCATCGTATGGGCGCGGCGGCTGGCAGGATACAAACGGGCCAATTTGCTGACAAGGGATATGGACCGGTTCAACCAGCTGGTCAACAGCACGAAATATCCGGTGCAGATCATCTGGGCCGGCAAACCTTATCCAATGGACTATCCGGCGATCAACGAATTCAATCACCTCGTGCATCTGAGCAAAGGATATAAAAATATCGCGGTGGTGATCGGCTATGAACTGGGCCTGTCGAAGCGGCTCAAACAGGCGGCCGATTGCTGGTTAAACAATCCCCGCGTTCCACGCGAAGCCTCTGGCACCAGCGGGATGACCGCGGCGATGAACGGAGCGGTCAATTTTTCCACAGATGACGGCTGGATCCCGGAGTTTGTCAATCATGGGAATAACGGTTTCGTGGTTCCAAAAGCGGACTATGCGAATATGCACGTGGAGGAACAGGACGACTACGACCTGAATAAAGTATACGAGATCCTGACCGGGGAGATCCTTCCGCTGTATTATGACCACTACGATACGTGGCGGCAGATTGCCAAGAACGGGATGCGGGATGTCCGCTACCAGTTCGACGCCGGCCGGATGGCGCATGAATATTATGAATTGCTTTACAAATAGGGGACTGTTGTAGTTGTGTAATGTCACCGATCGTTGCATCATGGGATAAATTCTCTCATATGCAACGATTTTCTATTTTTATCGCCCTGAGCGGGCTTGCGCTCGGGTTGCCCGCGTTCTCCCTGGCTACGGGAGACGTCCCAACGATCGTTTCGTCTTCCCTCCAATCGGTCATGGTCTATCGCAACGGGGCCGAAATGGTTCACACCGCGAAGGCACGACTGGGCCTGGGGAACAGCGAGCTCATTATTGACGACGTTAGTACGACCCTCGAGCCGTCCAGCATTCGGGTCGGTTGCGACGGCAGCGTGACGGTCCTGGCAGTAAGTTTTTCGAAAGACTACCTCCAGTCCGAAACGGCATCGCCCGTTGTAAAAAAATTACAGGATTCGATCGACGTGCTGGGCAGAGAACAGGAGCGGCTGACAATTCTGACCAAATCGGATGAGCAGTTGCTTGACTTGCTGAACAGCAACAAGAATATCGGCGGCTCGCAAAACGGGGTAAGCGCCGCGGAGTTGGCTAAAATGATGGAATACTACCGGCAGCAGCAGGTTAATCTTCGGACAGAGCTTGGCGGTTATGCGGACAGGGCTGCCAGGCTGCGGACGATCCGGGAAAACCTGGAGCGGCAGATCCGGGAGGAGGAGAGCAAAAACACAAAGACTGCCGGGCGCATCGCACTGAAGCTGTTGTGCCCGATGGCCGGGACATATGATTTTACGGTGACCTATTTAACGACTGCGGCGCATTGGGAGCCGGCATATGATCTCAAAGTGGCGGGCGGCAGCGATCCCTTGCAGCTTTCTTACAAAGCCCGCGTGGTGCAAAGCTCAGGGATCGACTGGAAGCATGTTAAGCTTAGCTTGTCGACGTCGATGCCGTCGCAAAGCGGGAATGCACCGGTGCTGAGCACGAAATTCCTGCGATTCGCCGAGGCGGTGGCGCGAGGGTATCTTAATTTCAGCCCCGGTATGGCCAACACGCTTTCATATCAGGCCTCCGAGGTTGCGCTTCGCGAAGATGCGGATTCAGTAAGGCTAAAGAGCGATCTCGGTAACTATCTTTCGATCAACGACAATCAGCTCGATGTGGTCTTCGACATCGAAGTCCCGTACGATATTCCCAGCAACGGAAAGGAACAAGGGGTTGTCATGAAAGAATACAAGGTTCCCTGCGTATATAAAGACTATGCGGCACCGGTTGCAGAAAGGGAAGCCTACCTGTTGGCGCAGCTTCAGGGTTGGGAGAAGTTGAATCTGCTGCCTGGCGAGGCTTCGATCACGGTAGACGGGACTTACGTAGGCAAGTCTTTCATCGATCCGGGATCCACGCAGGACACGCTGAACCTCACGCTCGGCCAGGACAAGCGAATCGTCGTCAAACGGGAGAAGGTCACCGATTTCAGCAGCGTGAAATTTCTCGGATCGAATAAGAAGGAGGTGTTTGCGTATCGGATAACGCTGCGAAACAACAAAAAAGAGAAAGCGCAAATGCTGCTCAAGGATCAATACCCGATCAGCACAGATAAAGATATCGAGGTGGAGCTACTGGATAGCGCCGGAGCTATGGTAAACAAGGACACGGGCGTGCTCAGCTGGAACGTCGAGTTGGCGCCGGGAGAAACCAGGCAGTACAATATCAGCTATAGCATCAAATATCCAAAAGATAAAACGGTAAACGTAAATTGATCCAGTTGGTTTGGCGGATCGGGCCGCTAATTCCAAAAATAGCGGCGAAGCCAGCCAGTAGCCTCCGCGGCGCTGAAGGCGCAGATGTCACAGTTGCTTTTGGGGTCGAGGTTCTCGTCCTGCCAGTGGAATTTCCGGGTTCTGTTGCGGTCGATGACCAGCAGCGTACTGTCGTCGATGGGGGTGATGAAAATGGTTCGGTTGCCCGGTTTTGGGAAAGCGGCCCAGAAACCGCGGCGGTTACTCTCCGTGCCCGGTCCTGCCCATCGCAGCTCAATATCGTCGGAAGAGGTATCGTGCTGATAGCGGATATATGCGCGTTTGTCGCTCTTGATCCAAAAGGCAAGGCTTTCGAATTTGTCCGTGTCAGGGGTACCGGCAGACCAAATCGCCTCCCTGACGTCCGGCTGGTGCGTGAGACAAAAGGCGAGCAAGGTCAAAAACGCGGGGACGATGCGCATTAGTGATGCGTGCTGTCGGGTTTAGCGGAAGTATCCGGCGTCGGCGGCATCGCCGGCGGCGTATGATTGACGATGTCGATGAGCTCGACGTCAAAGACCAGTGTGGACCCGGGAGCGATCAACGGTCCGGCCTGGCGGTCGCCGTAGGCCAGCTCGGAAGGAACAAACAATTTCCATTTGCTCCCCACGGGCATCATCTGCAGCGCTTCGGTCCAGCCGGGGATAACACCATTTACATTCAGCTCAATGGGTTGACCCCGATCGACGGAGCTATCGAAAACCCGGCCGTCGATAAGCGTGCCGTGGTAATGTACCCTGACCATATCGGTTAGCTTGGGTTTTGCTCCGGTGCCCTGGCGAATGACCTGATATTGCAGACCGCTGGGAAGCGTGACCACGCCGGGTTTCTTCGAGTTGGCTGCGAGGAATTCCTGGCCGATCCTCTTATTACCCGAGGCTTTTTCTGCTTGTTGCTTTTGCACAAAGCTCATCAGCGTGGTCTGGCACTGCTGCTCGGTCAGGATCGCTTTGTTGGCTTCGACGTCTTTTACCGCTTTGACGAGCACGGTGGTGTTTATATTGGAGATGTTTTGTTGCTTATAGAAACTGGCGAGGCTAACGCCGATGGCGTAGCTGATGGAATCGTTTTCGGTCCGCAGGACAACGGGCGCCTGGCTATTCGCGGCCGTGGCGGTCCCGGTCTTTTGGGGAGGACGTGCAGTCTTTGCAGGTGTCGTTTTCGTAGTAGTTTGGGCCCCGGCAGAAATTGCAAAGGCCAGGGAACAGGCAAAGACTAAAATTGTTTTACTGACGTTCATTGATAGTATTTTGAATCGCAAAAATAGGCTTATTTTTAAAAGAATTTGACTTAGTTTGCGCCAGGTTCGTGCATATATATATCTTTAAAACTAATAATATCCTTTATGAAGCTTCTAGTCACCGCCTCACTGTTTTTGCTTTTCTCCCCGACGTTTGTGCATGCTCAATTGGGTAAAGGCCTTAGCTCCGATGACATCGTTGCCGGTTTGAAAGACGCGCTGTCGAAGGGCACGCAAAAAAGTACCGACAAATTGTCTGCGGTCGACGGATTCTTCAAGGATGCGGCTGTGAAAATATTGTTGCCTCCGGAGGCAGCCAAACTGGAGAAAACCTTGCGTGACGCAGGATTCGGTCCGCAGGTGGACAAGGCTATCCTTGACATCAACCGGGCGGCGGAGGATGCCGCCAAATCTGCCGCACCTATCTTTCTGAATGCGATAAAGGGTATGACCGTTTCGGACGGTATCGGGATACTGAGAGGCCCGGATACGGCTGCAACGTCCTATTTGCGCAAGTCGACAACTCCGCAGCTGACGGCCGCTTTTCTTCCGGTGATCAAAAGTTCACTGGACAAGGTTGGCGCGACAAACTCCTGGAGAACGGTCGTCGATCTGTACAATAAGATCCCTTTTCACAGTAAGGTAAATGCCGATCTTCCGGCATACACCACCCAACGCGCGTTGACCGGCGTGTTCTACTATGTTGCGGCGGAAGAAAAAAGTATCCGAAAGGACCCGCTGGGCCAGGCGGACGATCTGCTCAAGAAAGTTTTCGGCGGGCTGTAGTATGTCGTAGCGGGCTGCAGGTCGTATCTTTGGGGGCATGTCGTTGCCGATAGTCTCTCTTTACAAACAAGCATACAGCGGGTTGTCGCGGGCAACATGGCTGCTCAGTTCGGTCATGCTGGTCAATCGCGCGGGCACGATGGTCGTTCCGTTCATGACCATCTATCTCACGTCGCCTTCAATGGGGTATAGTATCGCCCAGGCCGGCCTGGTAATGGGGATTTTCGGGTTGGGAGCCATCTGCGGCGGTTTTCTTGGCGGGCGGCTTACGGATCGCTGGGGGTTTCATCGGGTACAGCTGACGGCGCTGGCCGGCGGGGGGGTATTTTTCATTATTCTGGGTCAGGTGAAAAGCTATCCGCTGATATGTTTGTGCACATTCTTGCTGAGTGTAGTCAACGATTCGTTCCGGCCGGCCAATTCGACGGCCATTGCCACATACAGTAAAGAGGAGAACCGGACGCGGTCCTATTCGCTTAACCGGCTGGCCATCAATTTAGGCTGGGCGGTGGGCGGAGCGATCGGCGGCATCCTGGCATCGATCAACTATCACTTATTGTTTTGGGTCGACGGGGGTACCAATCTGGCGGCGGCCTTGCTGTTGCGGCTATTCCTTCATCCGGAGACGACAAAAGTGGCGCATCACATGCGCGAGGCGCCGGGGAGGTCTGCGTTGTCGCCGTATCGGGACCGGACCTATCTGCAATTCATTGTCTGTGTGGTGCTTTTTGCCAGCTGCTTTTTCCAGATATTCTCCACGCTACCCCTTTTTTACAAGCGCGAATTGGGTATGCCCGAATATATGATCGGGCTGCTACTGACGATAAACGGGCTGATCATTACGGTGATCGAAATGGTCCTGGTCTTCAGGCTCGAGGGCCGGCGGGACAATCTCTACTACGTTTTTTTCGGAGTGCTGGCGGTGGGGACAGCCTACCTGTTGCTGGATGTCCTGCCATTGTCCGTTTCCATTGCCTATGGTTGTATGATCATCAGTACGATAGGGGAGATGCTGGCGATGCCCTTCCTGAATTCGTGGTGGATCGGGAGGACGTCCGGGTCTAACCGGGGGCGTTATGCGGGATTGTATACGATGGCGTGGTCGACGGCGCAGGTGATCGGGCCGACCGGCGGTGCGGCAATCGCCCAGCGCGCGGGATTCACGGTATTATGGTGGGTGGTCGCCGCCACTTGTCTGGTGGCGGCGGTGGCTTTCCGGTTTTTGCGCCAAACTCAAATGGTGGTTTCGTATGACTAACGGGTTGACAAACGAAGCAAAGCTGGTCATGTTCCGCAACCGGCTGGAGAAGGTGTGGCGGCATGTCAGTAAGCTGGCGAGGCGGCAGGGAGTGACCTGTTACCGGGTGTACGACCACGACCTGCCGGAATTCCCGTTTTGTATCGAGTTGTATGAAGACAAGGTCTACCTGGCCGAATATCATCGACGTCATGGAATGACGGAGGAGGGGCATGGCGAATGGCTGGAGACTTGTGTTCCGGTAATCAGTGCCGTCCTGGCGGTTCCCGATGAGGAGATCTATTTCCGGGAGCGGCGCAGGAAGGGAGGGCGACTCGATCAATATGAGAAACTGGCCAGCCAGCAGGAGTTCTTTATCGTCCGCGAGGCAGGGCTTTCTTTTCGGGTAAACCTGACGGATTACCTGGATACGGGGTTGTTTCTCGACCACCGGATCACGCGGGGGATGGTGAGGCAGGAGGCGGCGGGGCGGCGCATGCTGAATTTGTTTTGCTATACCGGGTCGTTCTCCGTATATGCGGCGGCGGGCGGTGCGGCCTCGATCGACTCCGTGGATCTGTCGAAGACCTATCTCGCCTGGGCGGAAGCGAATATGGATCTGAATGGTTTTGCCCATGCCTCGCGGCGGTTTATTCATGCGGACGTGTTGCAGTGGCTGGACGAAGCGCCCGCCGACCGGTACGATCTGGTGGTGATGGATCCGCCGACATTCAGCAACAGTAAACGGATGAAGGATTTCCTGGACATCCAGCGGGACCATGTGGGATTAATCAACAAGACACTCCGCACGATGAAGGCCGGAGGGGTATTATATTTTAGTACGAATTATCGTCGCTTTGTGCCGGAGACGGAGAAAATAAAAGCGGCCTTGATAAAGGATATTACCAAGGCCACTACTCCTTTCGATTTCCAGGGTAAATTATTCCGCTGGTGTTATAAGATAGTCCGCTAGCGGCTCGCCGCGGACATGACCCGGCTTCAGCGGTTCATCGCGGGAAGGGCGATATCCCGTTTCAGCATATCGTTCCGGTCTGCCATATCCCAGGCGGTATAAAATACGAACTGCGCCCTTTTCGCCAACAGGTCGTAGTCGATCTTGTCGGGCGTATCGGTCGGGCGGTGATAGTCGGCGTGGATACCGTCGAAATAGAAAATGATGGGGACTCCCTTGCGGGCGAAGTTGAAGTGGTCGCTGCGATAATAGATACGTTCCGGGTCAGTGGGGTCGTCGAACTTATAGTCCAGCTCCATCTTCACATATTTCCTGTTGTTTCCTTCGCTGATCGGTTTGAGGTCCGTGGAAAGCTTGTCGCTGCCGACAACATAGACATAGTTGGTGGAGTCGCCGATTTTGCGATTCGGGTCGATACGCCCGATCATATCGATATTCAGGTCGACATCGGTCTTGTCAAGCGGGTAGGCGGGGTGATCGGTGTAGAAGGCCGAGCCCCAAAGCCCTTCCTCTTCGCCGGAATTGGCCAGGAAGAGGATGCTGCGGCGCGGCCCTTTGCCGGCGGCCTTTGCTTTGGCGAATGCGCTGGCAATCTCCAGGATGCTGACGGTCCCCGAACCATCATCGTCAGCGCCGTAATAAATCTCGCCGTTCCGTTTGCCGAGATGATCCATATGGGCGGAGATAACCACTATCTGGTCCTTTAGATCGGTGCCCGGAAGGAAGCCGAGCACGTCGCTCGCCTGCAACCGGTTGGTCGTTTTCTGAAACGCCAGCCTGATATTTGAATTGTAAACCTTCGTGGACGCCGTGCCCGATTGAAGCTGGCTGTAATCGCCGCCGAAAATCGCCTGGGCGACCTTTTCGGTAATATAAAACGTCGTTACCGAGTTGGTCCGTTTGTATTCGCCGATGGACATATTTCCTTTGGCGGCGCTCAACTGGGGCGGAATATTGGCTGTCTGAAGGATCAGGATGGCGGCAGCTCCATTGCGTTGGGCGATATCCGGTTTATTTGGTCCGCGAAAGCGTCGGCCTGCGGGCGCGGGAGTTCCCGGCGCGTTGCCGTTCAATACAACGACGATCCGGCCCCGGACGTTTAGTCCTTTGTAGTCATCGCGGGCGGAATCAACGATGCCGTAGCCGGCAAAGACGACCTCGCTTCCCAGAAGGGTGGTGTTGTTGTTCGGCGCGACAGGGGTAAAAAAGTCCTGGTTGAACGTATAGGGCTGATCGTTGACGGCTAGTGCTGCGCTAAGGACGGAGTCCTGATAGACGGGGTAGGGGAGTTGATAACTGTCTCCGTTGCCGGGCAGCAAACCCAGCGAGCGAAAATGGTTTTCGATATAAGCGGCTGCCTTATGCTGGCCTTCGGTAGCGGTCTCCCGGCCCTCGAATTCCGGTCCCGCGATGATGTAGAGATGTTTTTTCAGGTCGTCGGCCGTGATCGACTTCGCGAAGGGCCGTGGATCGGGTATTTTTTGCGCCTGTGCGGCTGCGGTTCCGACCATGGACAGCAACAAAAGAAATTTTCTCATGCGCCAAATATATGGCAATATGAACACGGGCGGAACGCAATTGGATGAGTGGTTGTTGCGGGTTATCCCTGGGCAAGCTCGCTAAGCTCCAGCCATCGGAGCTCTTTATCGTCGAGGAGGGTGCTGATCTCCCCGATGCGGATGGAAAGCCGCTGGAGTTCGTCGAAAGGAGCGGAGCCGCTGTTTAGCTGGTTGGTAATGGTCTCCTTTTCCCGGGTGAGGTGTTGGATCTCCTGGTCGAGGTTCTCAAATTCCCTTTTTTCTTTATAAGATAGCTGGCGTTTTGACGTAAGCTTTTTTGCGGGCATGGCCGCACTTTCCGGGGCGCCTCCGGGGGCTGGTTGTTCGTTTGGAAAAGCAGATCCGGAGTCATGGTCTTTGAGCCAGTCGCGGTATTGGGTATAGTTACCGGGGAAGTCACGAATCATGCCGTCGCCCTCAAGCACCAGCAGATGGTCCACGAGCCGATCCATAAAATAGCGGTCATGTGAAACGATGACAAGACAGCCCTGGTACTCGCTTAGAAAATTCTCGAGAACGCCAAGGGTCGGGAGATCGAGGTCATTGGTGGGTTCGTCGAGGACAAGGAAATTCGGGTTCCGGAATAAAATGGAAAGGAGATGCAGCCTTCGTTTCTCCCCGCCGCTCAATTTGGAGATATAGGTGTATTGCTGCTCGGGGGGGAAGAGGAAGAAATTTAGAAATTGTGCGGCGCTCAGCGAGCCGCCCGCGGCCAGCGGAAAATTCTCGGCGATATTCTTCACGAATTCGATCACCCGCATATCTTCCTTGATGGTCAGTCCTTGCTGGGAGTAGTTGCCGAAGACGACCGTTTCTCCGATATTGACCTTGCCGCTGTCCGGCAGTTGAATGCCCTGGAGAATATTGATAAACGTGGTCTTTCCGACGCCATTTTTTCCGATGACGCCGACGCGTTCGCCTTTTTTGAATGTGTAGTCGAATCCTTTGAGGATGGTCCGGTCGGCGAAAGATTTATAGACTTTTTTTAGTTCAACTACTTTCCCGCCTAGCCGGTTCATCTTCATTTGGAGCTCGAGCTGCCGGTCTTCTATGCGTTGTTTCGCTTTAGCCTCAACGGCGTAGAAGTTATCCTGGCGGCTCTTGCTCTTGGTCGTCCGGGCCTTGGGTTGTTTGCGCATCCATTCGAGCTCTTTCCGGTAGAGATTCCGGGCTTTATCGATCCCGGCGGATGCGTTGTCTATCCGCGCGGTCTTTTTTTCGAGATAGTTCTCATAGTCGCCCTTGTAAGTATACAGGATACTGTCATCCAGTTCCCAGATCTCATCCGAAACGGCATCGAGAAAGTACCGGTCATGGGTAACCAGCAGCAATGTAACCTTTTCCTGGTCGAGATAGTGTTCGAGCCATTCCACCATTTCCACGTCAAGGTGATTGGTAGGTTCGTCCATGATCAGCAGCACATGTTTGTGCTCGAAGCCGATGTCGATCAGGGTCCGGGCAAGGGCCACCCTCTTTCGCTGGCCACCCGAGAGCGTGCCGGCCGGTTGCTGAAGATGGTGGATATTGAGTTTGCCGAGGATCTGCCGGACTTTCGTGTCGAAATCCCAGGCATTTAACTCGTCGAGCCGGACGATCGCAGCGGTGATCCGGCCGGCGTCCCCGGCGTCGGTGGCATCTTCGTACGCTTTGATAGCGTTGATGACCGGATGGTCATGGTGAAAGATATTGTCGAGTATGGTCCGGTCTTCAATAAAAGCGGGCTCCTGTTCGAAAAGGGCGACGGAAACGTCTTTGTGAACCCATAGGGTGCCTTCTTCGGCGGTATCTTTTCCGGCGAGAATTCGCAGGAGGGTGGATTTTCCGCTGCCGTTCCGGGCGACGAGGGCGATCTTGTCCCCTTCTTCAATATGAAAGGTTATGTGCTGGAAAAGCGGTTTTACGCCATAGGACTTACTTAAATTCTCAGCCGAAACATAATGCATGGCGCAAATATACGTAACGAGGCGTTGTGATGTGACGATCCTAGGCTTTGACAAACTCGAGGGCTACGTGGATCCTCACGTCGTCGCCGAGGACTACGCCGCCGGCATCGGTGGCCATATGCCAGGTAAGACCAAATTCCTTTCGGTTGATCTTCCCGCTGACGGTAAGACCGGCGCGGGTGCCGCCCCACGGGTCTTTTATGACACCGCCGAATTCTACCTCCAATTTGACGTTCTTCGTGGTGTTGCGGATGGTCAGGTCGCCGTGGATATTGTAAGAGCCGTCGTTGTCGACGTTTTCAATCCTGGTGACGGTGAATTTTATCTGCGGGAACCTTGCCGCGTCGAAAAAATCGGGCGATTTGATGTGACCGTCGCGTTGCTCATTTTTGGTATCGATGGAGGCAACATCGACGGTGAAAGTGGCTTTTGCGGTGGTGAAATCTTCGCCCTCGGTGCTGACGTTGGCAGCAAAGGAAGAGAAGGTGCCGGTAACGGTGGAGATCATCAGGTGCTTGACTTTGAACTCAACTTCCGAGTGGGTTGGATCCAATACCCAATTCGTGGCTGCCATAAGCATCTTTTTTTATGTTTGGACAATTAAATTACAAAGATCATCAGGTTACTCAAAATTAATTTCTGATAAAGGGGAGGGTGGCGCCACGGTACCTCGGGAGCTTGAGTTGTTCGCGCAAATGGCTGAACGTTTCATAGGGGCCTTTGGTAGCGAAGAGGTTGATCAACCACGCCGGCGCGGAGGCGCCGGGATTTAGCCGGAGCTCGTAGCTGACGGCGATCCGGTCACCCGGTAACGGAGTGACGACCCAGCGTTCCACGGACAAAGGTACGCGAACGATCCCTTTTTTCGCGGGGATAAAGTTGGCGATCTCATCGGCGCTGATGAATAATTTCCGGGTACTGCTGTCCTGCCGGACAACGAGATGGACAGCGAGATCACGGTCGCTGGCGGGCCAGGGTGAATGGATCAGCGAATAGAAATAAAGCTCCGCAGGACCGACAGTCCGGATAACATAGGCCTGTTTCGAGTTGAACGACCAGTTCGGATAATTTCCGATGTCAAGGAGTAGCGCCGCCAGCGCAGAAAGCCGGCCGCCCATCGTCGTCTCCACTTTCAACTCATCAAAGCCCGAGCTGTCGCCGCCGCGGCCATAGATCTTTATGCCGTCCTGGTCTTTCTTCAGGTCCCAGGCCGGGGGAAGCCGGGAGGCCGGGTGGCCCGTCTGTGCAAAGCCCACGGCCGCGGCGCTCAATCCCAGGACTAATAAAATTAGCCGATACCGGTTCATAGCTGATTCATCGTTGTCAGGTCACCAGCCAAAATATAACGAGATATTACCTACCTCGTGTGCATAAAGACCCTTCATCATGGCGGTGGAACTGTTTTGGTTGAACGAGATGCTGATATTTCCAATGCTGGCCACGGCGCCAAAATTTGAATCAAAGACGACGTGATTGATCGGACGGTAGGGTTGGGATAGAACGGGCGCTTCCTGTTGCGGCTTTTGCGGGCCGCCCGGGGCGGTGATGTTTGGGTTATGGCTGAATATCCCGCCCTGCAACACGGCTTCGGTGGCGATCAATTGTAATTCCGGGCGGCAAATGAAATAGAGCTGCCAGTTTTTATGCCGACGATTACCCCGGCCCTTGCTTCCGCCCTGGCTGGCATATTGTTGGAACAATCCCTGGAAATAGGGGTTCAACCGGCCTATCCGCAGCAGGGGATAAACGGTGATGCTATTGATCATCGTACCCGCGGAAAGTGTGCCGCCGCCGATCCACTCGATCGCTGAACCGTTGCCGGCAAGCCGGTGTTCGGCCGTCACATCGATGTTGGCAAGGACATCATTGGGGTACTGATGGCTCCAGCCCCGGGGTTTGAAATAGTGGATCAGCCGGTGGAACCCGGTTTGAAGCTGCCGGGCCAGCGAAGCGGGTCCGATCACACCCAGATCGAGCTCCGTGCGCAGGTCATATTTCTTTTCGGGGTTGCTGGAGTATAAGGTATGGGTAAAGAAAAGCGCGCCCGACCACGGGTAATCGTGCGGCTGGTAGGCGGAATCGGTGATATCGGACGGCGTATACATTTGCTGCATCATTCCCCAGCCGTAAATATTCACGGCGTGCAGGCCGGCTTTTGGGAGGAGCCGGTCGACGGGGTTGCGCGGTTGAAGTTTGGGCCGATAAAAATAATCGAACCGGGTTCCGTTGGTATAGGCGTCGTCCGTTCCGCATCCGCGGGCGTTGAGAAAATCATTGTCTTCGTAGATGCGAAACATCCAATGCAGGGTGTCGTTGTGTTCGATTGGCTGGTTAACGGTTTGTGCGTGAAGTTGGGTGTTTTCGTTTTCGATGCCACATAGCAGGGCGATGCCTGCCATGAGTAAAAAATGTTTCATTTCCTGTCTGTTTGTCTTTGATTAATCTGGTGTGTCTGCGTGCCATATATTCAAATGATGTCCTTTCGATTTAGCTTTAACAATATGTAAGGAAAGTTTGTTCGACCAAGTGATGACTTTGGTCGAAAATTCGTGCAAAGTTAACCCAATCAGCGTGTTACACGGAGTGAGTGCGAGGCGAACGGCTCAGCGCGATGCCCTGAAATGATATTCCCCCGAGCCGACACGGGCGACTACAAATCCCCTGCCGACGTTTTCTACCGTGATCTCGCGGACGGTGGCTAGCGGATGGTTGCTCTCCGTGATCTGGCCGCCGTCGGGCGCGGGGATAAAGACGCTGGAAGTTGTGTTGGCAGGGATGACGACATCCATATACAGGGTGTCGCCCGCCATGCGCCAATGGCTGCTCAGCAGCCCATAGCCTGTTTGCAGATCCGCTCCGGCTGCGGTCAGCCCACCACCGGGATGCGGGTCGATCCGGCTGTGGTGATAACCGGGGTCGGCTGCGTACGTGTCGAGGCCGGCTATGACCCGGTACATCCAATCGCCGATCGCGCCGTAGGCATAGTGATTGAAGGAGTTCATCCCCGGGGTTTGAAAGGTGCTGTCGGGTTTTACACCATCCCATCTTTCCCAAATAGTTGTAGCGCCCATTTTTACCGGGTAGAGCCACGAAGGATAGGTATCCTGCATCAGCAACCGGTATGCCACCGAAACATAGCCGAAGTCGCTTAAGACATGACAGAGATAGGGGGTGCCCAGGAAGCCGGTGGTGAGGTGATAGCCATAGTCCTGGATGTTTTTTATGAGCCGTTGCACGGCCTGCTCACGAAGCGTTGCGGGAAGCATGTCAAATTCCAGGGCCAGGACGTAAGCGGTTTGAGTCCCGGAAACGAGACGGCCGCCCGGAGTCACATATTCGCGCAGGAAGGCTGCCTTGATCTTTTGCAAGAGCGCGGTATAGGCGGCGACGTCATCCTTCTTGCCAAGCACGTCGGCCGCGTTGATGAGCAGCTGGGTGGAGTGAGCATAAAAACATTGGGCGATCAGGTATTTGTCGGTCACTGCCGAACGGCCGTCGTTGTCGTCAAAAGGTCGGTAGAAAAGCCAGTCTCCAAAGTGGAAGCCGGTATTCCAGAGATCGTCTTTGGCCTGGCCCCGCATATATTCCACCCAGGCTTTCATACTGGGGTACTGGTCACGGAGCACCCGCTCGTCGCCGTAGGCAAGGTAGACATTCCACGGGATGATGGTCGCCACGTCGGCCCAGCCCGTACTGCCCCCGGCGCCGATAACATCGGGAATGACGAAGGGAACGGATCCGGAGGGGAACTGGTCTGCCGCCACATCCTTAAGCCATTTGGCAAAGAAATTTTCGACGTCGCGATTAAACGTCGCGGTTCGCGAAAAGACCTGGGCATCGCCGGTCCAGCCAAGCCTTTCGTCGCGTTGTGGACAGTCGGTGGGGACATCTAGAAAATTGCCCTGCTGTCCCCATTGGATATTGTGCTGTAGCTGGTTGATCAGCGGATCGGAGGAAGTGAAACTACCGGTCTTCGGCATGTCGGAATACAGCGCCACGGCTGTGAAATCGCCGATGTCGACCGGCCCTTTCCAACCCCGGACCCGGACGTAACGGAAGCCGTGAAAGGTGAAGTGCGGTTCGAAAACTTCGGCTTCTCCGCCGTTGTCGCCCGGTATGTAGGTGTCTTCGGCTTTCGCTGCCCGCAGATTTTCGGTGTAAAAGTTGCCATTCTTGTCGAGAACCTCGGCGTGCGAAAGGACGATGCTGTCCGCCGGGTGGCCCTTTAACCGGACGACGACCCACCCGACGAGATTCTGACCGAAATCGAGGACCTGTTCTCCTTTTGGTGTAGTGATGAGACGAAGTGCATTGAACGTCTCGTGTTTTCGGACCGGCTCGTTCACGGTGGCCAGCAGGTTGTCAAGCTGGAACGTTTCGGCCTGTACGGCGGACCAGCGCGAATCGTCGTATCCAGGGAGAGACCAGCCGCTTTTTGCGAAGTGGTAATCGATTCGCTCCCCGTTATAAATTTCGGCGGATCGGACTTCGCCGGTGGAAGAGCGCCAGTCCGGGCCCGTGGCGATCGTATCCGACGAGCCGTCCTTATACCGGATAATCAACTGGAGCAGCAATGAAATATCACGGCCATAGAAATCGTGATTGTTGCTAAAGCCGATGGTGCCACGGTACCAGCCGTTGCCGAGCATGGCTCCGATAGCATTGGCGCCATTGCGGAGCAATCCGGAAACATCGTAAGCCTGGTATTGCAGCCGTTTCTTGTACGAGGTCCAACCGGGCGTCAGGTAAGCATCGCCGATACGCTGTCCGTTTAGCCGCGCTTCGTATAGTCCGTGCGCCGTAATGTATACGGTGGCCGACGCGACGGGTCGGCTTATGGAGAAATGGGTGCGCAGGAGGGGATTGGCCGCGTCCCCTGCCGTGTCGGCGGGCCGGATCCAACGCGCTTTCCAGTCCTGCGGCCGCAGGAGGCCCATTTGCCACCAGGCGCGCTCGCTCCATGGTGAAACCCGGCCCTTATTGTCCCAAATGCGCACTTGCCAAAAATAACGTTTGCCCGATTGCAGTTCCGATCCGCCGTATTCCACGTGAATGGAGGCCTGGGAGCCCACCTTGCCCGAAGTCCAGATCAGGTCTTTGCCATCGGGCCGGCCGCTGACGCGGATCTCATAGGCCGTTTGCAATTCGTTACGGTCGGATGACTCCAGGAGCCAGCTGAAGCGGGGGACTTTGCTGTCGACACAGAGGGGGTCCGTGAGATTTTCGGTTTGCAGATGGCGCAGCGCCAGCTGACAGAAGGACGGAAAGCCGATGGCGAGCAAGGTGGCAAGAACGCAGATAGATCGTTGCATGGTAGCTGGGATTTGACCGGAACAAATATAGGCTACCCTTGTTATATTTGGGCCATCAAAAAAAGGAGACCGCCGATATGCTGATAGTCGATGCCCACCTGGACCTTGCCATGAATGCGATGGAATGGAACCGTGACTTGCGGTTACCCGTAACCGATATCCGCGACCGGGAGAGAGGGATGACAGACAAGCCGGACCGGGCGAAAGGAACCGTATCCTTGCCGGCGCTCCGGCAAGGCGGGATCGGGCTGGTGGTGGCGACGCAGATCGCGCGGTATGTTGCACCGGGCAACCCCCTGCCGGGCTGGCATTCGCCCTGGCAAGCCTGGGCGCACACGCAGGGGCAGCTTTCTTGGTACAAGGCGATGGAGGACGCCGGCGAAATGGTGATGATCCGGGATCTGGCAGGACTGGAGGCGCATGTCGCTTTGTGGATGACCGGGGGAGACCAGCTGCCGATCGGGTATATTTTGAGCCTGGAGGGCGCAGATTCAATTGTCACGCCGGACTACCTGGAACGGGCGCATGCCTATGGATTGCGGGCGGTGGGACCGGCACACTACGGCCCGGGAAGATATGCGAACGGGACCGATAGCTCGGGTAGACTTAGCCGTGAGGGCAGGGATTTGCTGGCTGCCATGCGGCGCTTGAACATTATCCTTGACGCGACGCACCTTTGCGACGACGCCTTCCGGGACGCCATGGACCTGTATGACGGGCCGGTCTGGGCGAGCCATAACAACTGCCGGGCCCTGGTGGATCATAACCGCCAGTTTAGCGATGAGATGATCAAAGCCCTGGTCGGCAAGGGCGCGGTGATCGGAGGGGCGCTGGATGCCTGGATGATGGTTCCGGGATGGATAAGAGGAAGATCGGATCCGCGTTCCATGGGCTGCAGTCTTGAAAAGGTGATCGATCACCTGGACCATATCTGCCAGATTGCGGGAAACGCCCGGCATGTGGGGATCGGCACCGACCTGGACGGAGCTTTTGGCAAGGAACAATGTCCGTACGATCTGGAGACCATAACGGATCTGGCGCGGCTGCCCGAACTGCTGGGAAGACGAGGCTATTCCACGGCCGATATTGAAAATATCTTACACGGAAACTGGCTGCGGTTCCTGCGTGACGCGTGGGGATAATGTTAGTTAACCGGTGTCATTTTCAGGCACACCGGTGCGGGGATCGACAATTGTTTGCCGGTGGGGGTCAGCATACCGGTTTGCGTGTCGATCTTGAATATGACCACATTCGAACCATCCTGGTTGGCTGCCAGCAGCCAGTGTCCGGTCGGGTCGATCAAGAAATTCCGGGGCGTTTTCCCTTGCGTCGATACTACTCCTTTCCACGTCAATTTGCCGGTGGCGCCATCAATGGAAAAAATAGCGATGTTGTTGGCGCCGCCCCGGTTGGAGGCGTAGAGGAATCTTCCGTCCGGGGAGGCGTGGATGTCGGCGCTGCCGATCTCGCCGGAATAACCGGCGGGGTGTGAAGAGATCGTTTGAAGCAAGGTGAACTTCCCGTCGGCGAAGTGAAAAGCATCGACCTTCCCGCTGAGTTCATTGATTACGTAAGCATAGGGCTTGCCCGGGCAGAAAGCCGTATGCCGGGGTCCAAATCCGGATTGGATCCTGACAATCGAGTCGTTGGCAGGGGTGAGCGGATTCCTGACGGCATCGGGGTTGAAGCGAAGCACGGATAACCGGTCGGTACCGAGATCGGCGACAACCAGGAACCGTTGGTCCGGAGTAAGAATGGTGGAGTGGACATGCGCCTTCTCCTGGCGATCCTTTACGGGGCCGGCGCCGCTGTGTTGGATCAACTCGGTCAGGGGATGAAGGGAACCATCCTTTCCGATCGGGAGCGCGGACAAATTGCCGCCGCTGTAGTTGGCGACCAGGGCCCAGGTGCGTCCGGCATCGACGGAAATATAGCAGGGGTCGTCGCCGCCGCTGACTTGCCGGTCGATAAACGCAAGCTTTCCTGTGGCTTTGTCAAATGAAAAAGCGCTGACGCCCCCCGGTTTGTCGCCATGGGTTTCGTTGACGCTGTAAACAAAGCGGCCACCGGGTGCGACAGCCAGATAGGACGGATTGTCGGTCATTACCGTGCTTATCGGTGTTGCGTCACCGGTAGCGGCATCAAAACGATAAACGTAAATTCCTTTGCTGCCTTGTGCCGCGGGCATCCCTTCGGTGTACGTGCCGATAAAGAGATAATACTTTTGCGAGAAACCGGAAAAAGACAAAAACAGGAGCAGGATCAGTGTGGACAGACGCATAATAAAGCTATTAGGGTAAAAGTACTATATTTATTCCCTCAAAACACAACCATATCATGCGCAAATTCCATTTTCTTCCTGCTGCCCTGCTGATGGGGATAGTTGCCTGCAACAATGCAAGTGACAAGGCTGCCAACACAGATACGACTGCCGCTGCCAAAGACACTGCGATGCAAATGGCCAAAGACACCGGCCATGCTGCTATCCCCGCGTTGCCTGCCGTTCCGGCCGGCGCGAAGGTTTACTTCAAGAACCTGAAGAACGGACAGAGCGTTACCTCGCCGGTCAAAGTGGAAATGGGTGTCGACGGAATGAAGGTCGATACCGCAGGTCCTGTCGTCGCCAACTCAGGTCATTTTCACATCCTGGTGGATGCGGGCGATTCGATTGCATCCGGTCAGATGATCCCGAAGGACTCGACACATCTGCACTACGGCAAAGGTCAGACCAGTGCGGAACTGAAGTTGACGCCCGGCAAGCACACCCTTTCCCTGGAGTTTGCAGACGGGCTCCACCGGTCCTATGGCAGCCAGATGGCATCTACGGTTTCGGTAACGGTCAAGAAATAAATCGACTGCAGTTAACCTGAGCGCTTGTTGATCCGGTTCCCGCCGGAGCACCAGGCGTTTTTTTAATTTTGTACCTTTGCGCCGGCCGGCGAGCCCGGGCCGCAGACCACGCAACCCGCGCAACGAAAAGCTCGTATCGGTTGTCAAGGGAAAAGGTTGGTCGGATCGGGTCCCGTGACGATAAAACTCGGAATGACATCATGAAAAACAAGCGTCAGCATTTTTATTGGAGTTCAATAATATTGGCCGTATTATTTGCGGGACCGGGTTGTACGAAGCCGGGAGTGACAATCACGCAGAATCCGGTCGCCTACGTTTCGATTATGAATATGGCGCCTTACGGCACCCCCGTAGATATCTTCTTTAGCGGCACGCAGGTCAGCCCGTCCGGCGGTGTAGCTCCCGGGCAGTTTTCTACTCAATACGGACAGCTAAAACCGGGCACCTATACGGTCGATTTTAAAAAGAGCGGCAATGATAGTTTGTTGTATGAATTGCCCGCCTCGTCATTCGACACTACGGCTTTTTATACCCTGATCCTTTACAATACCACTGCCGGAAGCCCGGCCGTGAGCGCGGTAAGAATACTGGATGATTTTTCCCAGGTGAACGGGGCCAATTCTTATTACCGGTTTTTCAACTTGAGTCCCGATGCGCTGAATGTAAACTTTTATATGAACGGCAAGATCGCGCAAGGCAACCGGACGCCGGCGGACAATGTCAGCAATCTGGCCTACCAGCAGTTCATGGCCATTTCGCCGGGTGACTACACGCTACAGGTCCAAAATGCCGTCAACGACAGTGTACTGGGTTCGCAGAATAACTATCCGTTCGCCGCGGGATATGTTTATACGGTCTTTTTGACGGGCACTTCCAAGGGGATGACGGTGAATGTCCTGCCCGTCGTCTTCTAGCCTTCCAGCCATCATGATCTCTGCGGGGAACCGGCAGCAAGCCGGAATTGATACCAATTGGCATCTTCCTTTATGGGCGGGGCATCGTTGCTATTCGTATTGTAGTTCCTATGGCTGCCTCCGCCGCCTCCCATATGTATGCCATTCGTGCCCATGCTGAGGCCATGTCCGCCGGGGCGGTGGGAGCCGGTCATCACCGTCTGGCCGGATGGAGTATTGAGGATGACCCCGACGCTAAACTTCGTTTCGGGATTTCGCCCGGCAAGTTCCGAGCCCAATATATTCCCGATCGGGACGATCGCTTCATACACCAGGAGACTGTCATGATGTGTGAGCCGTATGGCCACCTGGATAGGACCTTTATTGCCGGCAACGGAAAACTGACCATTTTCGATCCCTGAAAATCCGGTCGTTCCGTACGAGTCCGACTGTTGCAGCAGTTCCTCTTTCCAGCCGCTGTCGGGCTGGCTGGTCAGCGGCTCCCCGTTCCGGTTGCGGATATTCGGGTCGGGTTGTTTGCGGAGCGGGTAATGGAGACTGATGTCCCGCGCCGTCTCCCCCTTCGGATCAAAATAAACGGTCATGCCTGCCCGCAGCATGCGGATGATCGTACGCTCGTCATTGGAGAGCGCGCAGATATAGATGTTCCTGTCGTCGTTTGTGATATTGTATTGAAGGGTGTAGGCCGAGTTGGCAAAGCGCAGCGGTAGCGTCCAGTCGTCGGGCAGACCGTCGGCAACAACCGGGGTCGTTTGAAAGCGCCCAAGGGGCGCCAGCTTGTGCGAGCAGGCGGCGGAGCAAAGAGTAAGGGCGAGAATAACCGGCAGAGTCCTGGCAGCCATGGATTTTTCGGGCAAGGTAGTCAGGGCTGTGTCAAACCGGATGAGAAAATCGGTGAATTGCCCAAGTACATAGATAAAAGCAGAAAAGATGTTCCGGTAGACACCGGAACGGTCGCGACTGCCTGGAAGGCTACGCGGAAACGCCTGTCAGTCCAAGTTGTTCCATAAGCGTAGCCTGATCGGCGATGAGCCAATGGTGGGTGATTTTTTCGTTTTCAATCTCATAACCGATGGCAAACGGGAACTCAACCAGCTTAAACGTTGGCGGAATTCCGTTGAAGTCTCCCTGATGCCGACCCCTGAACCGTGCACGGACGAAGACCTTATTGCTTTCGGCCATCATTTCGTCCGCAAAGACCTCATAGCAGGGGAACACGCTTTCAAAAAAGAGAATATGCTCGACAAGGTCCGGGTCGTCCATAAACGGGGCCATGGATTCCCGGGTCTTCGGCACTCCGCCGAGGGCGTTGAAATAAGAAATAATGAACTCCTTGTTCTTTTTTGTCTGGTCCATAATAAAATTTTCATGAAGGTACCATTGGAATCATGTCATGTGTTATCGCACGTGTTACAATCTTTTACTTATTCGTTACATTCATGAGCGAAGCGATGGTCCGTCGGATATTTTTCCGGTTATTTTCTTCCGAAATCCTTCCGGTTACTACGGCTAAAGAGGCTTGGCGGCATACCATATTGCCGGGTGAAAACCTTTGTGAAGTGGCTTTGCGATTGGAAACCCGTTTTGTAAGCGATCTCACCCATCCGGAGCTCGGTCGTCTCCAGTAATTGTTTGGCCTTTTGCAGACGGATCAGCTTGATATATTCCGCGGGGGCCTGTCTGATCAACGGCTTAAGCCGGCGATAAAGCTGCACCCGGCTCATATTCATGGACGCGCTCAATGAGGCGACGTCGAATCCTTCCGTATGAAGGTTGGCTTCGATCATGGCGTTGACTTCGCGGAGGAAGGACGCTTCTTTCGGCTGGCGGAGGGAAAGTGCGGCTACCAGGTTTTCCGATTTGGTATAATGAGATTGAAAGCGTTTGCGAACCTCCGCATAGAAGGCCGGCAGGAAAGCGGCCGACTGCTCGGCGCGCCCGGCCGCGCCTGCGATAGTGGGGGACGTGGCCGCATCTTCCCGGGCGAAAGACCATGTCAGCTCAAAAGTCGTTCCATTATCTGCGGCGCGGAGTACGTTCATCGGCTGCCTGCACGCCAGGGGGATCTCGGTCACATGGGAAAGATCGATGCCGGTATTGCCGACGGTGAGTATGAATTTGTCTCTCTTTGGTTCGGACAAACCCAGCGTGCGGATCGTCACCCGGTGATTCTCCGGCATATAGGCGATAATATGGCAGAGAAGCGGCGCGACGTCTCTGACGATCG
>DATJWK010000072.1:0-65699 GCA_035501395.1 Puia sp. | reverse complement strand
GTGATACGGCTGAGGGGGGTAGTTCTCACTGAGGCGGGAGTCCCTGTGCAAGGGGCAAATGTGACTATCAAGCAAACTGAACATGGGACGATAACGAATGCGAAGGGGGAGTTTGAATTGTCGGCGGTGGTTCCTGGGAGCACGCTGATTTTTAGTTATGTGGGGTATGCGCCACAGAGTTTTGAAGTGAAGGATGGGAGTCAGGTGCAAATAAACATGAAAGTGGCATCTAACGAGCTGGATAAGGCGGTCGTGCAGGCTTATGGGCTGACGACACAAAGACTGACGACATCGGATATTGGTAAAGTGACAGCACAAGACATTGAAAGACAGCCGGTGATGAATCCCTTGTTGGCGTTGCAGGGAAAGGTAGCAGGCCTAGATGTGAATATGACCAGCGGATATGCGAGTGCGCCGGTGAAGGTTGAACTGAGAGGACGGGCAGCGATAAACCCTATATTTACATCAGATCCCTTATACATTATCGATGGCGTTCCTTTAACGGTTAACGAACTGTCTCCATTCAGTTCTAACGCATCGGGATCCGTGGGTTTCGCACAAGCTTTGTCTGGTCCGGCAGGCGGGCAGAGCCCTTTTTTTAGTATTAATCCAAGCGATATTGAGTCGATCGAAGTGTTGAAAGATGCAGATGCAACCGCGATTTATGGGTCTCGCGGGGCTAACGGTGTCATACTGGTCACGACAAAAAAGGGTCAAGCCGGAAAGACCAAGTTAAACTTAAGCTTTGGGGAGGGCGTGGACAGAGTGGACCGATTCTGGGGCATGATGAATACAAGTCAATATTTGAATATGCGTCGCCAAGCCTTTTATTTTACTGGCGGGACTCCGGATCCTGTCTACGATTTTGATATTAACGGGACGTGGGACACGTCCAGATACACCAACTGGCAGAAGGTCATTTATGGAGGCGTGGGGAAAAACACCAACCTTCAAGGCAATCTGACGGGAGGTGACGAAAGGACGAACTTTAGACTTGGCGCCGGGTATACCCGGGCAACGGGAGTTACGGCTATTAGTGGCGCCGATCAACGCGGAAGTTTATCACTTGGGTTTTCCCATCATTCCATCGACCATCGACTAAGCATAAACTCATCTACACAGTTCTCTTATACGCAGTCGAACTTAGTAACATTGCCAGGTAACGCAGCGATGGCTCCCGATGCGCCTCCGATCTTTGACTCAACCGGCAATCTCAATTATTCGGGATGGGGCGGCCCTTCAGGAAATATATCAGCCGAAGGTGCGTTTCCATTTGGAGGTATTAAGCAACCCTATGTAGCTAAGACTAATTTTCTGAACAGCGGACTTAATATCGAATATGATTTATCTAGGTCTCTTAAATTCTCCGCAAACTTTGGATGCAATATAGGCCAAGACAATCAAACGTTAGTTCAGCCTATTGCTTCGCTCAATCCAGTTAACAGCCCCAAGGGAAGCCTAACATTGGGAAGTACGAGGAATGTCAACTGGATCATTGAACCCCAACTTACATATGCTTCGGCAATCGGCAGGGGCAGATTCGCGATTCTGATTGGTGCTACTTCTGAACAAAATAATTCTGATGTTATAAATTTGGCAGGAAAAGGTTACACCAGCGATCTGTTGGTCAATAGTATCGCCAGTGCAGCAACCTTGTTTGCAAACGAGTATTACGGGGAATATAAATATTTCGGCGTATTTGGTCGCGTCACCTACGCGTGGGAGAGCAAAATTATCCTGAATATAAATGGCAGGCGCGATGGAAGTAGTCGTTTTGGGCCCAACAAGCAGTACGGAAATTTCGGGTCTATAGGTTGCGCCTGGATCCTTACAAGCGAGGATTATCTAAGGAAAGTCATTCCATCTTTGATTAGCTTTTTTAAACTCAGGGGAAGTTTTGGACTTACGGGAAGCGACGCAGTTCCTGATTATAGCTATGAGAGCCAATATTCAGCCAGTAATACTTATCCTTACGCCAATCAATCTGTTCTAGTCCCGATCATCAATCCAAATCCAAGTTTTCGGTGGCAATCAACAAAAAAACTGGAAGGCGCAATAGACCTTGGTTTGCTCAATGAGAGGGTTACTTCACATATTGCATGGTATCGCAATAGGTGCGGGAATCAATTGGTGCCTTTTCCGACACCGTTGTTTACGGGATTTCCGTATGTCATAGAAAATAGCCCTGCTTTAGTGCAAAATACAGGCTGGGAGATATCGTTGTCAGCCAACCTTATAAAAACCAGAAAGTTTACTTATTCGCTAACGTTTAACACGGCCTTTAACCAGAATAAACTTGTCTCATACCCCGATTTTTCGCATTCTCCTTTTTACTCTCTTGAAGAAATCGGGAAGCCGTTGAATATGGCATTTGCGCTCCATTATACCGGGGTCGATCCTGAAACAGGTATATACACCTTTCTTGATAAAAATCATGACGGACAGATATCGACATACCCACCACGAGCCGCAACCGATGATCGGTATATCATTAATCTTACCCCAAAATTTATCGGTGGACTCGGGATGGATTTTCAATATGGTGGTTTGGGTCTTAGTTTGCAGTTTAATATCAAGGCTCAGGACGGGAGAAATGCGTTCATAAACGCCCCATCACCTGGTATTCTTAACTCTAATCAGCCAACATATATTATCGGAAAACAATGGCGGTTTCCCGGGGATATTAAGCCCTATGAGAAATCATTTACCTATAGTCCTTCATCCTATAGTTATTTTAGTCAATCGGATGGAATCTATACTGATGCTAGTTTTGTCCGGTTATCTAACCTCTCTATTTCCTACAATATCCCTTCCAGGTATTTGGGGAGGGTTAGCACGCAGGGCTGTTCCATTTTTCTACATGCTAGCAATCTATTTGTATTGACTAAATATAAAGGCCTAGATCCGGAAACGCAAAATTTTGGTGCTCTGCCGCCGATAAAGACAATTTTGGCAGGTATAGTCTTGAATTTCTAAAACCCAATTAAGCGGATGTCAAAAGAGTATTTAACCGTAATAAAAGTTAGCGCCAAGTTGTTGGTAATCCTAGTTTTTTTCGACGGCTGTAATAAGCTGGTTACTGTGCCTTTGCCGATAAATAGAGTTACCAGTGCCCAAACATTTAGCTCGGATGCCAACGCGACGGCAGCTATGCTAGGTATATACGAGCAAATGAGCCTTACGCCGTCATTTTCGTCTGTCGAGACAACTGTGTTAGCGGGGGAGTCGGCAGATGAGCTGACGGATAGATCGCCGGGAAATATGAGCCAAGATCAATTCCTAAGTAATACGCTCTCTCCCCTAGTCAACAGCCAGGTTATTTCCAATGAACTTTGGCAGCCCGCATTTTTTGATATCTTTTCTGCCAATTCCATCATAGAGGGTGTACAGTCTTCATCCGGGATTACCGCAGCCACAAGGACTCAGCTCATTGGTGAAGCGAAATTTATCAGGGCATTTTGCTATTTTTATTTGACCAATTTCTTTGGCGGTCTGCCATTGGTAACGTCAACTGATTTCAACAAAACGGCGTTTTTACCTACTGTTTCTAAAGACAGTATATATCAACAGATTATTTCTGATCTTATCGATGCTCAGCAGTTAATGGTTGGTGACTTTTCGTTCACCGGAGGGGAACCAATCAGAGCTACCAAATGGGCGGCTACTGCATTATTGGCAAGGGTTTATTTATATCAACAAAACTGGTTAGGTGCCGATTCGGCTGCTACTGCTTTAATTAATTCTGGCCTATTCAGGCTCGTTGGTCTGGATACCGTGTTTAAGCCCAATAACCAAGAGGCCATATTTCAGTTACAATCTTCAAACACCGCATATCCTTATTGTACGCAAGAAGGCTATTATTTTGTCCCGCTAAGCCCCGGCTCATCGCTTTCTGCATGGATGACGCCAGATTTATTGACTGCTTTTGATTCGAGTGACCAGCGCTATTCGGCGTGGGTGGAATGCAATAGCTTCGGATGTTATCCTTACAAGTACCAGATGAGAACGGGAACGCCGAACGGTGCAGAAAATGAGAATTATAATGTCCTCCGGCTTGCGGAGATGTATTTAATCCGGGCGGAGGCTGAGAATAACCTCGGAAATTCAATGCTCGCTCTAAGCGATATCGATGCGATTCGTATAAGAGCAGGATTAGATAGCTTATCGGATACGTTGACCAAACCGCAAATTTTTCAATCAATACAGCAGGAAAATAGAATTGAGTTTTTTGCGGAATGGGGTCATCGATGGTTTGATTTAAAAAGGTGGAACATTGCGCTATCAGTTCTGGATACAATTCCGTATAAGCTAAATATTCGGCCAGCGCAGTTGCTTTACCCAATTCCTGTCAATGAAATTCAAACTGACCCTTATCTAAAACAAAACCCAGGTTATCAACAATAGGGTATGATAAATAATAAATAATTGAAAATGAATAGATATTGTTGCGATAGTTTGACATGGTTTATCGGCGGAGCTTTTTGTTCCCTCTTTTCATTTTGCCAAAAGGTCAATACTGCACCCAATGTATCTGGTGTTGCTTCGTTCACGGTTATGAACGCGATTCCCAATAGCAGTTCCGTGATTCCAGTTTTAAATACAAGTTCTGAAATTACTTGGTTTGGATCCGCGCGCAGTGTCTATTATGGGTATTCTTCTGAATATTCCCCGCCCAGCGGAGACGATACCGTTTACGTGGTGCAAGATAGCGATGACACACTGGGCATCAATCCGAAGTCACCTGATATTCTTTATTACGGAATATTGCCATTAAAAAAGGGAGGGACCTACTCTTTGTTTTTATGTGGGTCGGACACAAGTTCACCGGATTTTCTATTTGCATCGGATAGCGTACCCTATTATATAGAAACCGATAGTGTCGTGGGAATCAGATTTGTAAACCTATCGGCAACCGCAGGTGACATAAGTATCAATTTAGAAGGTAATCCAATTGGTTCCGAAATAGCGGATCTTCCTTATAAGGGAATAACCCAATTTAAATCTTACGCTTCCAACTCAACTACTCAAGAATATATTTTCGTGATACATGATGCTGTTACCGGCGACTCCCTGACAGAGTTTGATTTCAATGGGGGTAACAGCGGGTATGGATTATACGATCCCATCACCTACAATCTGTTAACATTTAGAAGTGCGACAGTTGTTGTATTTGGCTCTGCGACAAATAGTAATTTTCCACTTGCAACAACATTAATAGATAATTTCTTTTGACGGATTAGACAAAAGTAGAAATGCTAGTGAAAGGAACGGGCCCCTCATTTTTGATTTGAGGCGCCCGTTGTTCTTGGATTTGTATTTGTTAAAAGTTCGTGTGGTTCAGGAAAATGTTATGGGCGTTGCCTACTGTTTTTAACTGAGCAGGGGCAGTTGAAGACCCAATTAAAGCGGTATTGTTCGTGAGCGTATACATATACACGTAAGCTGCTATAAAACCTGCGCCACTAGTTCCTGTGAATATTTTTGGGGAGCTTGTTGACTGCTGTAATTTAAAGCCAGACCCCATGTACGCGGTTGAAAGCGTCGCTGCGAATTTCTTGTTTGCTTTTGTTGCGAAAACTGCCGAAATCGCGAGTATAGCGGCGCCTGTCATCAAAAAAAGTTTTGACCTTTTCATAAAAAGAGTTTTTTATTTAATTAAGTTTATTGGCAATAACTCATTACTATTTGCTTTGCATTATTCATACCAAAGCGTATTAGTTGCTCCGTCGGTTTTGGTAACCAATGTGCCCTGACCTTGGAGGACAAAGGAGCCGGTCTGGTGTGTAAATATTTCGAGCCCTACTTTAACGTTTGGGGTACGAGTAGTAAATACAGCACTAGACGAGATTACATAAAATCCTTGGCTACCTAATGCGACATAAGCTGTCGTAATCGATGGAGTGAACTTTTTGTTTGCTTTGGTTGCAAAAATAGCGGAGATAGCAAGCGCCAATGTGCCAGCTACCATAAATACTTTAGTCTTCTTCATAAAAAAAAGCTTTACGTAAAAAAAATTGCCTACTCTTCTTAAGGTTTTCGGCTGCCCCTTTCCAGTAATCCCCAGGAACTGGATGCCTGTTTTCTAACCTAGTCTCCAATGGATACTCATATTGCGCAATAACTTTATCTTAAAGTAAAATATCCCATCCTTTCTGGGTAAATTTTGCGACACAGAAAGTGAATTATGCCGCCGTTTCCCGTCAATAAGGCGGCAGTAGGCACATTGTTTTGGTCCATTTTCCAATACCCTGAATGAATATTGTTCCTAATAAAAGTATACTTCAAAACATTCGCAATCCAGTCAGCGCGATTTTTCCATTCTTTTTTCCTAAATACTCGCCATGCCTCCAGGTAAAGGTCGCCAAGGGCAGCCAAACCTTTATGCAAGTCGAAGTTATTATGAACTGGCCTCGCCGGGTAATTTAAAAGCAGTCTTTCGGCCCACTCTTTGTAAAGATGATCTCCAAACATCTCAAAGGCAAATATTAAGGTTGCGATTAGCCCCTTGCCTCCATCTCCAACTTCAAAGCTGTTACTCTGTCCTATAAATCTTAGTAGGTGCTGCATGTATTGTTTGTGTCCCAACATCTTTGAGAGACATAATCTCGCGAGGTCTTCTAAATGAGAAGAATGAGTTTGGTTTTTCGCCGCTAGAAGAAACCAGATGATTCCTGTACTATCTTGATATATGTCTGGAATTACTGCAGCCGGCTTAATCTTAAGTTGCCCGTCGGCCCAAACACCATCTTGGATTTGTTTGGAAAGAACTTGTGCGACTATTGTTTCTAACCTGTTTTTGTAAAAAGCGCTATCTAGGCGCGACCGGCAGTGGATTAATGATAACCCAATTCCCGAAATTCCACCTGCGATACCAAGGGCTTCTGTAGACAAGTCAAGACATTCTGAGAGTTTTCTCTGATGCAGTTCTTCGTTGCCGAGCATATTACTTTCCATTCCCTCATAAATTGCAAGTGCAAGTCCGGCAGTTCCGTTGAAAAGCCCAGTTGGAAGATTTAGGAGGGCTGGATAATTAGTTTGGATAATATGTCTCCAGGCAGCTTGAAATTGCTGAGTACACCCGTCTATATTCAGCCCAGTTTGCTTTAGCTTGGATAGCAAATATAAAGTTCCTGATAATCCATCAGAGAAACCAGGAGATATAGTGAATTCTTTATCTTCTCTTGCGAGAATACTTTCAGCAGTAATCCGGCGAGAGTACCATATATCATTCAATATGGGAATGGGCGGTTTTGTAAGACCACCTAGCGCTGCTGAAATCAGGTCCAGCAAAGTTGAGTCCTGTGCAGGCTTGGATCCGGAGGACGCGGTTAAGTTTGACGTCTTTAAATTCTTCCGAAATGTCGAAAGCGACAGAGCAACAGTGTTTAGGGTGGGCCTCATTTGTGGCTTTTCGCAAAAAGTCGAAGCCAGCACGGAAGCTAAGGCTTTATCGCCGGTAAAAAACACCAAGGAGTCAAGCAAGTTTGAAGTATCGCTGCCGGTAAATTTGACAGGGAATAGTCCTGTGAAAAGGAAAATTAGGGTAGCTCCAAGACCATAAATGTCTTCTTCCGGTGTCGGCTCTAGCTTAGCAGCCTGTTGCGGTGACATAAAACCGTATGTACCTAATGCGAAAGGTTGCCTCGGCTTGTGCTGCTTCAGCGAAAAAGCGAGTTCTATATCAATAGGCCGTATCTGATCATTTTGATCGATCATGAAATTAACGGGGACAATATCTCGGTGTACGTACCCCGCTTTATGCATTTGTCCGATAATTTGAATTATTTCGAAACAATATTTCAATATTCGCTCCTTATTTTGGTGAGGCATATCTTCCCAACATGCAGACGACGCGTTAAGTTGGCCGACTTTTTCGAAAAGCGAAACACCCTTTATCCATTCCATTATGAGAACAGAGTATTCTTTTTCTTCTAGAAAAGCATAGACCTCGGGTAAGGGAATTAATTTATTCAATGACCCATGAAGCTCAAACTGCCACTGTAATCTGTCCTTCATGTCGCGGCCAAATCTATCGGAGGCCATATTTTGATATCCTTGCTTGATTAATGCAGGTTTTACGCTAAAAAAGCCTTTAACAAAAAGCCCTCTGAAAACATTTCCTCGCGGATCTCCTTTTAGTAGTTCAATTGGTTTGTACAATCGATTGAGTAAACCTGAGCGCTTTGGCGGAACTGCCTTTGCGATTGGCGAAAACGGCCAGGGTACACCAGTGGGAAAACGAAAGGGGATTTCATAATTGTCTCTTACCAGGCTATTATTGTTGTCGTAGATATATCTCTCTTCTTGGCCAGCCGGATTTATTTTGACAATCGGATTGAAGCTGCCGTATCTCGTGTATACAACGTTACTTAGGCAGAAGTCAGTCGGTATAGCGGGCCCCTTAAGGTCAACTGTAATCTGAACCAATTGGATTGCCAGGTCAAGTGCGATTTCGTCGCTTGCAGCGTAAATACTTACGAGCTTTCCAAGGCATGTAACTCCTAAGCTTCCGTTGACTAGGTCATCTGCCAGTGCGTCATTCTTGATGATCTTAAATGACGTATTATACTGAATGATGACAGGGATGACTCTTGTTAGCAATATTTCGATTTGAGAGACTACGGCAGACAGGTGTAATATCCAGCCTTGCGTCAGTTTCGTTTCCCCTACCTGCCAGTAATTGCCCGTCGAGCGGAAAGAAATACCATATGGGCTTAACAACTCTGAATAGTCGTAAGGTGGTGCTATTGTCGCGGAAAGTTCCTTTATTAAATCGTAATCAACTTCGGATTGCATATACAATAAATTTGCAAGAGTTTAATCAGCCGACTGTTTGGATTGTGAGGCATTTTATCGCGAGTGACACGACCTTTCGGAATAAAAACAAAGCTAAAATATATAAACGTCTAAACGTTGATGCTTTCAGGTTTGCGCCATTCTCGGGGACCTGCCTATATTTTCGCCGAAAGCAGCTTGCAAATCCGTCACGGCTATCGAAACCGGTTTTGTGGGCGATTTCACCTGTAGTGTGATCTGTTTCGGACAATAACCTCTTACCGAAATCGGGTTGGAGGTGAAGCCGATATTGATGAATCGGTGTTTTAGAAACCTGCTTGAATCCGACGTGCAATTTGAAGGAACTGACTCCTGGCACCAGGGCCAAGGGGGTTATCGTCAATTGCCGGGTCGGATTTGCAACGAGAATCTTTTGAGGTTGCATGTCGTACTGGAAGTCATAACGTTTAATTATCTCTTCTTTCATGTTGAGCTGTTGAATAATGAAAGATGAGAAAAATAGAACTAAGTGCTTTGGTAATTGCCCGATAACATGGAAATCCGGACGACCGATGCAGCAGAGGAAGCATTGCCGACCTGAAAAGGGACTTTTTCACGACGAGAGGTTTAATGATGTAGAATGTTTATTGATGATTTCTCCCTGGACTAAGGTACGAGGCAGCCTGTTTCTGAACAGGATGAAAGCACCTTTAAACCGGATATTCCTGACGGTTTCGATATTCCGTTGGGGCAATTTTAAAGGCTTTCTTAAATGCAATACTGAAACCGTTGTAAGTATGGAAGCCGACTTTGGAAGCGATCTGATCGATGGTGTCATCGGTTTCTTCGAGGAGTTGTTTGGCTCTTGTTAGACATAGGTGGAGGCGGTATTGATAAGGACTGGTCTGAAAGAGCTCGCGGAAGCCTTGCTTCAGTTTGAACTCGTTGATGCCGGCTCGATCGGCAAGGATCGGAACATGAATGTGGTTGATGGGGTCTTTTTCGATAAGTGACCTCGCCAGTTCGATGGCTGGAACGTCGTAGAGCTTGGTGCGCTCAATGGGGTGGGCGTAGCCTCGGATTTTTTTCTTGCGCATGGCGATAAGGTTTTTTTGATGTAAAGGAATGCGCTACTTTCAGATTAACCGTTGGGCAATTTACAATCTTATGGGTCGTATGGAAAAATATATGCGGGTTACTTTTGGCGGCAATTGGTTAACTCAGGGACGAGACTGCAGTATTAGTACCTAATCCTTTTTGGAGACATATTTATCCGAAATAAAAATGTAGGGGCGCTTAAATTGCTGCTTTGATAAACCTTTTCCTTTATGCCCAAGAAAGCAATCATTATTGGCGCCGGACCTGCAGGACTTACGGCTGCATACGAGCTCCTCAAAAGAACAGATGTCATTCCTATAGTGCTTGAGAAGTCTGGATACATTGGCGGGATATCAAGAACAACCAACTACAAGGGCAACCGAATGGATATGGGGCCACACCGGTTTTTCTCGAAGTCAGACCGCGTTATGGACTGGTGGTTATCAATCATGCCACTGGAGGAGAAGGATGGGGAAGAGGCGAAGATAAGTTATCAGAATAAATCGCGGGGGATCAATGCGGAAACTCGGGTATCGAAGCAGACTGATAAAGTGATGCTGCTGATTCAACGACTGACCAGGATCTATTTTCTGCAAAAGTTCTTTGCCTACCCGATACAATTGTCGATTGATACCCTGAGGACATTGGGGTTGATACGGACAACAAAGATTATGTTCTCCTTCCTGTATATCCGCCTGTTTCCACGGAAGCCAGAGAAAAGTCTTGAGGATTTCATTATCAATAAATTCGGCAAGCAGTTATATTTGCTATTTTTCAAAGACTATACGGAAAAGGTTTGGGGGATTGCGCCAAGTGGGATATCGGCGGAGTGGGGCGCTCAGCGGATCAAGGGGGTATCGCTGAGTAAGGCGATCGCTGGGGCGATCAAAAGTTTGCGGAGGAAGAAAAAGGGGGACATTGGGCAAAAAGAGACGGAGACGAGCCTGATCGAGCAATTTCTATATCCCAAACACGGTCCGGGATCGTTTTGGGAGGAGATTGCCAGGCAGGTGGAAGAGATGGGTGGCAAAGTTTACCTCCATCAGGATGTGCAGAAGATCTATGTAAGTGAATGGAAAATTCAGTCGGTCTATACGATCAATTCCCAAACCGGACAGTCTGGTGCCTGGGAGGGGGATTATTTTTTCTCTACAATGCCGGTCCAGGAATTGATTGCGGGGATGGGAGGGGAAGTGCCCGGAGAAGTGAAGGAGGTCGCGAGTGGGCTGCTCTATCGGGATTTTATCAATGTGGGGATACTTTTGAAACAAATGTCGGCGCGGGAGGGGGAGAAATTGGAGTTGAAAGATAACTGGATTTATATCCAGGAGCGCGATGTAAAGGTAGGGAGACTGATGATTTACAATAATTGGGGTGGCGGGATGATCAAGGATTCCAATACAACCTGGATTGGGATGGAGTATTTCTGTAACAAGTCGGATGCGTTATGGGCACAGTCAGATGAGGCAATTCAGCGGCTGGCAATTGAAGAGTTGATCAAAATGGACCTTGCACGGGCGGAAGATGTGCTGGACAGCACCGTACAGCGAATGGAAAAGACGTACCCGGCCTATTTCGGGACTTACGACCGGTTCGATGTTATTCGGAACTATACTGACCAGTTTGAGAACCTATTTTTGATCGGCAGGAATGGGATGCATAAATACAACAACTCTGACCATTCATCCCTCTGCGCAATGGTAGCCGTAGATAATATCGTTGCCGGCGTGACCAGCAAAGCAAACCTCTGGGCGATCAATACGGAGCAGGAGTATCATGAGGAAAAGAAGGCTGAAAATGTAACGGAACAAAGAGAGAAAAAGCGGGAACCGGCGATGCCTTTCCTGGTGGAATATCTTTGGAAGAATAAGGTTAATCGAGCCTGGTGGCTCATCGGGTTTGCAGTCTTCCTGCTGCAATTCATCATCTTCAAGTTCAAATACCCTTATGCCAACTATATGCCGGATTCCTATTCCTACCTGGAGGCAGCCGCGACCAATGCTGACGTGAATATGTGGCCAGTGGCATACTCCAAATTTCTGCGGCTTATCAGCGTATTTACTCATTCGGATAAGGCGGTTGTAGGATTGCAATACTTGTTTCTTCAGGCCAGCTCACTGGTGTTTTTATTTAGCCTACTATATTTTCAAAAGGTGGGTCGATGGCTAAAGGGGATATTACTTCTGTTTATGGTTCTGAACCCGGTTACACTATATATCGCCAACTATATCTCCGCAGATGCACTATTCATCGGGTTCAGCCTCCTTTGGCTCAGCACGTTGGTATGGATTGTCTATCAACCGAAGGCATGGATGGCGGTGACCCATGGACTATTGCTTCTGGCCTGTTTTACCCTTCGGTATAATGCGATCTACTACCCGATAGTTTCGCTGCTGGTATTTGTCTTGGCCCGACGGTCGTGGAAATTCAAGATAGCGGGAATCGCAGTAGGATTTGGACTGGTCTTGGTGTCCTTTTTATTTACCAGCAATAAGATGGGGTCCGTGACGGGGAAGAAGCAATTTTCGGCTTTTGGCGGGTGGCAGCTGGCTAATAACGCGCTGTATATGTATGAGAATATACCTGCCAAGGAGCGAACACCGGCCCCGGTCCGATTTGCCAAACTAGAGGCGATGGTGCGAGAGCATATGGATACACTTAAAAAAGTTAAGCGCAGCCATGAAGATTCGGTCAATTCCTATTTCTATCTTTGGAGTCCAAGGGCGCCGCTTGTTTCCTACTTGACTAAAGAGTACAAGAAAGATAGTACGACACCTTATTTCAAACGTTGGGCGTCTGAAGCGCCGCTTTTTGCGGATTACGCGTTGTACCTGATCAGGAAATATCCCATGGAATATGCGCAAACCTGGATGCTGCCCAATGCGGTCAAATTTGCCGTTCCGCCGACGGAGTTTCTGGGAACATATAATATGGGTGGGGACAGTGTGGGCAAATTGGCAAAAGATTGGTTCAATTATAAGAGCCAAAAGGTGAAGGATCATAATAAGAAGGATGCAAAAATAGCGGCCACGGAGTGGTGTCCGGTATTTGTCGCGCTTGTTAACCTCCTTTTTATCATGGGGCTGATCGGTACGGTCGTGTTGGGGGCGGTCAAGAGGAAAGAATACGGGCTTCCGCAATTGTTGGAAGTAGCGCTGGTGCTGTGGCTGCTGAATTGCGGGTTTAGCATTTTTGCATCGCCGATTGTGCTGAGATACCAGACTTTTCCGATGTTGGTCTTTCTTCCGCTGGGACTCTTGATGGTGGAACGAATTTGGAAAATGGCGTGACTTTTGGAGCTATAAAGACTGCCTTTAGTAGACCAACAAAATTTGCGCGTACGGGTGAAGTCTTGGTAAATTGTAATTGCAATACGACTGGAACCCTCTACATAGGCAAGGCGCTGGTCAAGTAGGTCCCCATATATATCAGCCGGTCCCAGGATGATCTGCTCCATGGGGCAGATCTCCCCGCCGGCCTCCCCCTCGATTAGTAGCACGATTAACTTTTCAACCTATTTTTTAACTGGCTCACCATGGCCATTAAACCTTATCATTTATGAAGTCGTTACTTCACCGCCTGATCCGCCTTGATCACCTTATTTCTCACAAAAGCACCGGCACGCCGGCCGATTGTGCCCAGAAGGTTGGCATTTCCGAACGTAGTCTTTATGATTACCTGAAGCTCCTGAAAGATATGGGGGCACCGGTCAAGTTCTCGCGGGGGCGCCGGACCTATTATTATACGGAAGGCGGGCATTTTCATGTCTCGTTCCTGTCCAGGGAGAAGCAAGCGATCTATTCCGGAATGGAGGAAAATGAATTTGCGGCTGTCTGATCGGCAAATTTATTGACATACGTCACTTTTCAGATAGGGATTAAGGTTGTAATTTGAGGATCATTAAACCTTGGTCCCATGCGGAACCTTATTCTTCGATTGAATGGTGCCTATCCCATCGATGATGTAATCACTGAACTCCTTGAAAATAGACTTCGGAGCAGACTAATCAACAGTGGCGATTTTCTTGCGCGGGAGGGGCAGATTTGCCGTTATCTCTATTATATCGAAAAGGGAATTGTTTCCCATTATTCAACCAGGCTGGCAGGTAATGTAACTCACCGGATCCTGTGGGAAAATGATATCGTTACTTCCGTTGAAAGTTTCTTCCAACAAATTCCGAGTCGGGAAAATATCGTAACCCGTTGGAAACTGATGTTTTTTGCAACCGTAGTTCATGGCCCAGCGAAATGAGAAAAAACATCATTTCCCAACGCTTGAAAGTCTTTCCCGCAAGACTCCATACGGTAGACCATAACAAATACATCAATCCGGCCAATTAAAAAAAGGTGATTTTCACGTTTTTCTGATCATAATTAAACCCTAAAATGCAGATTAATCCCATCTAATGCTAAAAATAATCCTGGATCTGAAGAATAGTTCAGATGCACATGAATTTTCAGCCAAAACCATCGATTCAACCGAACTAGTTCATAAAAAAGAGTTCGATGCCATTACAAATTGGATCAATCAGCGGCTTCACGTACTCGCGGAGAAAAAAAACCAGGGTCGCTCGCATGATACTTTCACGATATATGGAACAAGAGGTAGCGGGAAAACCAGTTTTCTATTAAGTCTAATAGAAAATTACAAAGAGTCGGAGATTGCTCTTTTAAAAATCATAGATCCAACACTAATCGAGGACAAAGGTCATGTCTTCCTGCATATAATCTCATTGATCAAAGACGCCGTTGATAGAAAGTTAGATAAGGATAGCTGTAATCCCAAAGATTCGAATTATCAACGAAAAGTCGGGTGGCTTGAGCAAGTTAAAAGCCTCGCTCACGGACTTCCGTCTATCGATGGGGTCGGAGGCGAGCTAACCGATGTGAGCTGGCAGGATCCGGAATTTATTATGGAAAAAGGCATCAGGTCAGTAACATCCGCCATCAAACTGGAGGAAAATTTCAAAAAAGTAGTGTCGCAAGCTCTTAGCATCCTTGAAAAAAAGGCCTTTTTGATTGTCTTTGATGATATCGACATCAATTTTAAAAAAGGTTGGCCTGTGTTGGAAACAATCAGAAAATACTTTACTAGCCCAGAACTAGTCACGCTACTTAGCGGTGATCTGCGGCTTTATTCCATTGGAATAAAACGGCATCAATGGGAGAACTTTGGCGATAAGTTATTAAAATACGAAGTGGAAAAACAAAATAAATTCGCCTATTACAGCGAACTGGTCACGGAGGCCGAAGGTCAATATCTCCAAAAGGTCTTGAAGCCCGAGAGGAGAATCCATCTTACTACACTATATCAAAAAACACGGCTTCCTGACTATGTGAGCAGCACAAACATCGCAAATGATCCTTCAGGAGATACCTTTTCCATCTGCGTGACAATAGAAAATAATCCAATCGAGATCAAGCAAAGGTATATTACTATTCTAAAGGCTTACGGTATAGTCGATTCATACCAGGCTGAAGCCTATCATAGTTTTTTATTGGATCTTCCTTTACGAACACAGATCAGGTTTCTCTCCCACTATGAAAAGTTAGTCGTTGATATAAGCGGAATACGGGTTTCGGATTCTTTTCTTAGCGATCTTTACGAAAAGCAGATAGATGTAAACCTAATCGGCTCAAATCCAAGGTTTCTTAACATTGTCGTGCTCGACCTTTTGGTTCGTGAGCGAATGTTAGATGAGAGCTACCAACTACAGCCGACTACAACAGATGCTAGCCTTAATAGCACCCTCGTAGCGTTAAGCCTAGAATTCAGCCGTGAATCTGCCAATGACCCCTATATTATTTTCGACTATTTTATAAAAATAGGTTATACAAGAAATTTATTGAGCTTTCTGGGTTATAGGCCAGAAAAAGAGAAAACGGATGACTCCCAAACTTCTGTCTCAATAGAAGGTCTCAGAAAGCATTCGAACATGCAAAAGGACAAAGTCTTAAGGGATATTGCCGGCTTGGCTTCTGCATATATGATTGCCTATTTCAAAATCGACAACGCTAATACGAAGCCTTCGGCGGGAATCATCGAACTTAAAGGGCTAGCGGGACTTGCTAAGAAAGGCGGCACCGAAGACCGGATCGATAGGGCATTCGAATCGAGGAATTCGATCGAGCAAACCCTAGCGTTTCTTCCCTTAAGTATCTGCAAATCACCCAAACGGCAAAGCACAATTGTTGTCTATTCGATCTATACCCTTTTGGGAACAATTGGCGAGTTGATCCGCCGTGAAAATGAAGGCGATGCGGACAAGGGACTTTTGGAATTATCCCAACCGAGGAGTTACGCAATGCCAGACCTTCAAAAGAGCAATTTCTCGACTAATGAAAGTATGGATGACTCCATTTTGGATACAGGCAAAGAACAACCACCCAACGAAAATATGTCATCTGATATTCACAAGTATCTTAAACAGTGGATAGACCGATTCTCCAAAATGGTTGTTTCGCCTCATTTATTGGGTAAGATCATAACCAGGACCTTCTATGCGCATCAGAACATCGAGACTAGCGAACAAACCGAGAGCCTCTCTCTGGCTAACGCAATGCATGCCAGGGTCATTGCCTTTATGAACGCAGTCCTCATAGAGGACGCCAAGGAAAATATAACCAAGGTAGATGGGTTGAATATTAATAACACTAATCACAGCGACAGCACCTTTGTCGGCAACCTTCAAAAGATGACCATTCACAAGCAAAACCTGGTCTTTTCGAAATGGATCTTGTCCTGTCCATTGCTGCTGTGCTACCTTGAGAAAGAATCTAAGTTAATAAAAGCGATTTCAGATTTTTGCGAGTTCGGCGACCAAGTGCTATACACGGAATCCATTTATCTATTACTAGCAAAGGTTGGAGTAAAAGGGTCCAGGAATTCACCAAAGACCGAGGACAATATATATGACTACATAAATCAGTTGAAACAATATGATTATAGTTTGTTTAAGGAAAGCCCAAATAGAAATGTTACTAGAAGTAATAATAAAGCCATAGACGAAACCCTGCCTGGGAATCTATTGCGGTTCCTAACTACTGGCGGACAGAAACGGGCACTAAGAAAATACCTGGCTCAAAATAGAATTTCATGGTAATCCCCTCAGTCTTACGTCACCTGTTCAATGACGACGAATCATTAAGTACGTATTTCCGGGGAAATATAGTATCATTGGACGATATCAAGCGCCGGATGTTTCTAAAGGAACGATCAGAGAACAGATTCGTTCCCGACCAGTTTTACAGCATACTCGGAAATGAAGCATTTAGAGACATTAAGCATTTGAATGACGTAATTAGTATAGGCATATACAATCTTGCCGAATGTTATCTGGAATTCAGGAACAATCGCATTCATGTTCGCCAAAAAATGCAGAATGAGTGGCAGCGCCTTATTACCTATATTCCGCCTCTATACATGGAATGTGCCTATTTGCAATTTCAAAAACCACTATTGGGGGACACCGAAGAAGAGATTTTGGCATATTACCATACCTATATCCTGCCCAACACCAGGTATACTGCAATGCCTTATCCTTATATTCCTCAGTTAGAGGCCTTCGTTGAGGAGAGAGGGGGGCTGCACGATCTGCATATACATCTGAACGGGGCTACTGAGACTGATCTCGCCTGGCAGGACTTCCTTCTGGCGCCTGACAAAATCTACAAAGAATTTTCGAAGGTATATGGAACCCCCAAAGTGAAAGAGCAGCTCGAACAGGAATCGCATTTGCTGGACCCTCTTAAATTTCGTAATGCGCTGTCTGTCGCCCGACGCCTCCGGCATACGTTCTTCGATTTTGTTTTTGGCATTAATGAAAATAATTATGAGAATCTCAAAACATCTACTTACTTACCCTATATACTTGATTCGAATCCTAGCACTCCAGAAAGCAATGATCACCCCTTCCTTTGTTTGGTTAATGGAGAAGGACATTACCCTTTTGTCATGTCCGTGGAAGCATTGATGTATGTATTGCTATTGCGGTACATGCAAAAGAAACCTGTGAATATAGTGACTCACTGTTTTCACTTTTACTTGTTGATCCTTGGCCTTACCAATCGGCTGTTGGTCCAGCAAACCCATCAGAACGGGTTCCAGCAATTCCAGAAACACACGCTCAATGGGCTCCGGGAACACAGCGAAAAAGACTATGTAAATCGATTTTTTCAAATGCATGGCAATGAGCCGCGTAACATAGCTTTTCTGGAGGGCAGGTTTTCTCCAAAAACTACGCGGAAAAAGAATACCGAAATATTAAATGCGATTAAACGAGGTTGGCAAGACCTGGAAAAATACGTTATAGAAATAAATCGGCAAAAAGATGCGCAAAGTGGAACACCGATTCTCCCCAAATTAATGTTAATTGCGCACTTTATAAAGACAGCAGACAGCAATCCGGATCCCTTTATTCGACACAAAGCATTGAGGTTCGATATATGGCAGAAAGCTAAGGTCCTAGCGCTTATGATTGCCGATGAACCCCATTTGAACAATTGGGTTGTCGGGATAGATGCGGCTGCAAGTGAATTTGACACTCCGCCGGAAGTATTCGCACCAGTCTTCAGGATGATGAGAAGAGCAGGAATCCGGCATTTTACCTACCATGCCGGTGAAGATTTTTTTCATATTGTCAGTGGATTAAGGGCTGTTTATGAAGCCGTGATCTTTACCGATATGCACGCCGGCGATAGGATTGGACATGCCACGGCAACCGGTATCTCTGTCCTCCAATGGTCAGACACAGTAGGCAATGAATTCCTGATTCAACGCGGAGAATGGTTGGATAATCTGATCTTTGCCCACCATATTATTATTTCGGAAAATATGACATCCCTATTTGAAAAAATGCCCGACCTTATCAACAAGATAGAAGAACTATCCATGTTTATATATGGCAGATACTACATTGCGAAGAAATTGGAGGATATGTGGCTAAATAGGCGTTTTTGCCCTTTATTGCTGTTCGCCAAAGATCGTGACCATGCCCGGATGTTAAGCGTATTTGATGAAAATGAGTGGTGCGATATTCAAAATATAGCAATAGATGGGGAATGCCTGGAAATGCTCAGAAATTATCATGCAAAGCCTTACCGGGACAAATACGAAGAGCCCATAACAATCCGGTCATTAGAGCCATTTAATCATGACGATTTGAAAATTATTCAATTAGCAGTATTAAATATCCTTCATAGGAAAGAGATCGTTATTGAAACCCTTCCCACAAGTAATGTCCGAATTAGCCTTCACCGTGATTTTAGCACCTATCATTTGTGGAATTGGATTAGATGGGAGGAAGAAGGCCATCACATCCCACCTATTGTAGTAGGCTCCGACGACACTGGCATCTTTGCAACCAGCATTTATAACGAATACGCCAACATTTATTGCCATTTGACCAACGAGGGTGGTATGACCCATTCGAAAGCAATGCAAGTTATTGAACGTCTTGATAAAAATAGCCAATCTTATCGATTTGAATAGTACTTGCCTACTATATATTTGTACTTAACAATGCATATGATCACCCAGCATCAATACCTCACCAATGAACCATTCGATCCAGCAAGCGAGACGCTAATCGTGGGAACAATCCATCCTCATAAACATGAAGAATTCGAAGTACCCTTCTTTTATGGTAACGAATGCAGCCTTTGGGGGATCTTCCACGAAGCATTTCCAACCGAACTGCCGAATCCCCGCTCACTGGACAATATCAAGGTCTTCCTTCGACGGCGGAGGATTTCCATGAGCGATATGATCTGGGATTGTGAACGGAAAGATTCCAACGCGCTGGATAGCGACCTGGTTCCAATTCACCTGAACGAAGATCTTCCCAAACAGATTCGTCAGTCCAATATTCGGCAAATATTCTTTACCAGCGGGTTTGACAAGAATGCCGCCTTTAAACTCTTCTACCAGAATGTCTTAAAGCGACCGATTTCCAAAGTGATCAAGGAAAACCGAGAAGTCACCCTAGAGCCAGCCTTGCTTGGTCGGCCTATTCGCCTGCGCATCCTGTATTCTCCATCTGGTAGGGCGGTGACTGGCTTAAGCAGAAACAAACAATATCTAGCCGACAAGGAAAAATACAGACATTTTCCTGCTCCTGTGAAGGCATTCAGGGTGGACCACTATCGACAGATGTTTGGGAACCCTGTTTAGGTTATGAAGTCTGCTCGCTTTTGTGGTCATCGCTGATATTGCGCCTTCAATTCAAGTTCAAAGTAATCAATTCACTCAAATGGCAACTGCAATTCATGCGATTGAAGCTCCATGGGGCTTTCATTATGAACTCTCATCATTGTTATTACCATTGCAAATTGATCTATTTTTGGTCAGCGGATTTACTGGTTTTGCATGCTTCCAATATTTTTCTCGGAAAGTCGCTTTTTGCAATTTTGTAAGTAAGAGACCCGTCGGAGCTTTTTACGGTATATTCCTTTCTTGCAACCCTTGCTGCACTGAGCCACTTGTTTTGCAGAATCTTTTGATTTATTAAAGCCTTGATCTCTGGCTTATCCAAAGTAACTACGCCGTCGGTTCCACAAATTAAAATTAAGTACAAGCCCTTAAGAGACTTATTCATTTCGTGAATTTCAGTTAAATGCGCCTCATTAAAGACAAACCTCCAAGGTGACAATCTCTTGCTAGAATATTTGATATATATGCCAATTGAGTTACTTAAAATATATGCGGAATTGCTGTTTACATTAAATAGCTTTAGACAAGTACCTGTAGGTGAAAAATGCACCAGAGAAGCCAGCGCAGCTCCATGATAAAATTCAAATTCTTGAATCATTTTTTTGATGTTTTCAGGAATCTGATATTTCCTTCGTATTTGTAAAAAAATCTTGCTTTTAGTTTTGAATTGTACAAGATGAAAAGGTGATGAATCGCATCTGAATACTTATCGGGCTCCAATTCTCGTTTTCCAATAAACCCTCTTTTGCGCGTAATTGTAGCTTTATTTAGTTCTCCTTGTTTGTCGGTATAGCCATCGATGCTAAACGGCATGTGTATGACCAGGGACTTATCACCTTCGGGGCTAAAACTCTGAATAAAGTCTAACAAATATGACGGCAAGCCATCACTACCTACAAAATCCGCCAACTGTATTGCCTTTTGAATTGGGGGTTCTTCACTCGACAAAACATTCTTAATTCTGGTGGCATCGTAATCAAAAAGACTAAAACTCATTTCCCCTTTTTCAACGCTTACACTTGTCTTGCTTATACTACTGCTTGAGACAGAGGTAATCCTTTCTCCATCGAGCCAAACCGGGGATTTGTTGTCTTGCTTCCTTGATTGCAGCGATAACCTGTGAAAAATGAAGCATTTTTGCCAGTCGAGGTAGAGACTCTTTGGAATCGTCAATTCGAAATATGGCAAATAGGCTCCTCTTGAACCAAACATCCTGGCTCTTTGGATATATGTGTCCTGCTGAAGTTTGTGCTTTACATCCCTTGTGAAGAACATTGATAGAAGGTTAGTGAACGTAACGCCGCGAGACACAATGTTACCTCCTATTATTATTGTAAACGGAGCGGTCGGGTCTGTTGCTGTTCGATTGTCGGCTGCGTTTACCTCTTTGTCACTGTTCATTACAACCACGTTATTTCGGTCACAATTGGAGAGTATATATCTGGCAATTGAGTCTTGATTACCTGGGTAACGTTCTTTGGCAATTTCCCACAATCTCTTTATAAACGTCTCATGATTGCGATGTTTTTCCTCTCTAATTGCCTCTATTAATTTTACTATCTGTTTAAAATCCACCGAGTGGTCTGACTTCTTGCCGCTGGTATGGATTAAAATAGAATAATTTGAATCAATCGAATTTACCGCTGAATTCAAGAAGCCAACATTTACCATAAAGCTAAATAAAGCCTCTCGTAGGTATTTTGGATCATCGCCGGAATCCGGAAGAAAAGTTAGCCTATACGGAATTTTATCGAGTTTAATTGGGAAAAACACATCTTGCCCTGTGTAATTCGAATGCACAGGAAAGTCGATCCAGTGTTCCTTTTCATTCTCGTGAGTTCTATTAAGGTCAAGACGAGCGGGAGTAGCAGTAACTCCGATATAAATTCCATTTTTCCCTATAAGCTTTCCCGTCAGTTCATTTATTTTACTTTTTTCCTTCAAGTTTATTTTTGAATTCGGCGTTGCATAATCCGCCTCGTCGTCTATCAAAACTGGGCTGCAATTGGGTCCTACTTTAAGCAACAGTTTCTTTAAATCTTGCGAATTTTTTTTGCAAAAGAGTACCCACTGGTGACTACCGATGTGTACCTCTGGTGATAGTATTTCGTTAAATTTTTTTGGTGATGGAGAGAGCCCTGATCTTTGAAATCTCTCTAAGTTTTGATTGAGTAGCTGAACACTATCATTTAATAAAATCACTATTATTTTGCTTCCTTCATCCAGCAATTTCGCAGTTAAGGCAATCATCATTTCTGTTTTTCCACTTTGAGGCTCGCCATAGATCACGAAAGACTTTTGTCCATTATTGATGTTGAGCACTGCATTTTCTATTACCAACTTAATTCTGCTAACATCCTGCCCCAGCGAATTTAACGCCGCAAGCCGCCTTTCATATCTAGAATTGACAGAAGTATCTTTTTTTAATTCTTTGATATTGAAGCTCATTGGGCTGGTTTAAGGTTATTGTTGGGAAGCACATTTTTCATGCAAATGCTTTTAGGTAAATCTCTCTGAATTCAGCGGGTATGTCGGTCGCAAACGTGTGATTAATGGCATTTAAAATTTTTTCCGGAGGGGCCTGCAAACTCAAGATATCATTGTGGATGCTGATGTAGCCTGGAATCAATCTTTCAAGACTTTGAGTCAACGTCTTTAATTCTTCAATCGAATGCTTTTTTAGCTCAGGGTTACTATGTCGCAGTGCCTGCAAATGCGCGGGCTCCTTATCAGTCTTTAATATATTGAACGCAGTTTCAAGAAGCTCCTTTATTGGGCCTCGGTTTACTTCTCGCTCTCTGATTTTCTTAATCCAAGCAGTTGTTTCTGATACCTTATGGCAATTCTCGAAAAATTCCCTTAACTCCCTTAAGCCCACTAGTTTGGGACTAGACAATAAAACAAGTGCACAAAGATCCTTTGCCCGTATCAAGTTGATTCTGTGCTTACTAGCCTCAGTATTTACCGCCGAGTCATCTAAATCGGCACCTTCAAAATCAATTGCCACTACGCACGCATAGTCCGAGTTATAGTCATCTCGATGTCGATCAACACCTGAAATATGAGCGGTTGTAGCCTTTATCTTGTCCTTCGATGTGCTCTTGGCATCATATGTAACAGAATAATTTTCGCTTGAATTCAAAGGTCCCAGGTATGCATTAGCCTTACCGTCAGGTTTCCCGGATCCCCCGATTCGTGAAGTTTCAAATCCCAAAGAATTAAAGGCTTGTTTAACTGACTCTTCTAATCCAGATGAATCTCCTAGAGAAGCTTGTAATAGTGATGCTACAAAGGGGGCATTGGGCTTATCGCTAAAAGTTAGCTCTCTTAGTATTGCATCACGTTTCCATACAATTGTCTTTACTTCATCTTGATTGATTCCGGTTTCAATGAGGAAGCACTCGGTCAAAATTTCCGCTAAGGCAATTAATTGAAATGGCAAAGTAGACTTCACTTCCTCGATAAAGTTGGCAAAGAAGGGGTGAATTAAATTTATTTTTGCCGTACCAGTAATAATATCAAATATTGCGATCGGATCCTCGGGGTTAAGAGCCACCCATTCAACATTCTGTATTATCCCTTTTTCGCTTAATAAATCTGCTTCCAGCCGTGTAAGAACTTCATTCTTCTGAGTTTCCGTAAGATCTTCCGGGAAGCGCGTTAGGACCAACTGCGACAATTCACCATCGAAATACTTTTTTGCAGTCACAAAAATTGGCCTTCGAGAAAGTGATGCGGATGCATATGCTATTTTGTGAGATGCCCTATTCTTTCTCTCTTCCTCTTCCAATTCATCAAGATAAAATTTTTTAACTTCATCAAATTTTCTATTTATATATTGCTTAAGTTCACTCAGCGCTTCTGATTCCTTGATTGCTTCCCTTGTCGACGTAATATAGTCGTCAAGTTCGTCTGCATCCACCATGATTCTTACTCGATTAAAGACCCCATGAAACATTGATGGCATTCCTGGCAATAGAGGGTCGTCGATGTTTATCAATCGCCCTCTAACCATTAAAAAGATTCCATGGCTTCTTGCAGTTTCAGATGATTTTCCCTTGATCAAAGAATCGTGATACAAGTCAATTCTTCCGCAGACATTTCTAATGTTATTCATGTTAACACAAGGCTCGCCTTTGTACTTTGAAATCTCATAGCCAAATTTTTCGGCCGTCTCATCATCCTTCCCAAAAACAAAACTTTTCTTCAGACCTATTGCCTCCTTACTTGACTTAATTTCTGCTCCGTTAAAGGTCAAGTTGAAGTTAGGGTTTATTGGCAACGCGGTACTAAGAATCCATTTTAGTCTTCCGTCTTGTATTTGTTGAGCCTTCGCCTTAAGCTCAGACATAATTGCAAATGTCCAAGTTTTTTCCGCCTTCTGCCCCCAGAGTTCAAATGATATTAGTTGCTGGGAATTCACGCTTATATAAGGAGATAGTGCGGTCTTCACCTCGTTAAGAGTGAGCTCGCGTTCGTCTAATTTTATTACGTCAGATGACTCCTTAGTGATGTTTGAATAATTCATTGTCACTGCATAGTACTTTCCGTCTTTAGCTTTGCAGACTAACGTCAATTTCTGAGTAAGGATATATGTTGCTAACTTTCCAATGCCAAATCTCCCAATTGGTAGTCGCTCTTTATACTCCATTAGCCTTTTTGTCGACGAACCAATTTTCCAAAATTGCTTTAAACCTTCTTTATCCATGGATTCGCCATTGTCGCAGACCCACAATGTCGAGTTTGGCAAAGTTTTGTCCAATGGGACAAAAACACTTACTTTTGTCGCTCCAGCATCATACGCATTACTCACTAGTTCCTCAAAGGCCTTATTTGGGCTTGAATATAGTCCCGCAGAAAAAAGCTCAATTATCTTATAACTGATTTCAACAGGAATTTCATCTATTTTCTTGCCGGCAGATTCTAAACTCATATAATGGGCTTTCTTGCAACTATAATAAACTCATCCGGATAAACTTTCTTGCTGTTCTCGCAATCAGGTGCGGTAAATTTACCCGTGATTATGTCCCGTGTCGGGGGGATATGCTTATTGGGGATTGGTCTCCTAATTACTTCTTCTATCAAGAATTCGTGAGACGATAGAATCTCTGCAAAAGCCTCCGCAGACTTGATTTTAACATTCCTCAATGTTGTATTGCCCATGACCATGCAGATGACTCCTTTGGGTGAAAGGATGCGTTTCATCTCCCTTGCCACGTCATTCATATCGTTAAAATAGTTTACTACTTCTTTTGCAACCTTCTTATCGGAGTTCTGAAGACTTTCCACGATGGCCTGAGCTGTAGGGCTGGCAACACTTAGATTCGATTGGCTATTTGAATAAAAGGTTCCAATAAAGGCTTTCCTAAAAGTTGGTAAGTCAGAAATATATTCATACCAATAACCCGTCAATTGGTGAATATCGGCATATTCATATGAAGTAACATAGGGTGGAGATGTTATAACAGCTGATATTGATTCTGAAGTTATCCGAGTATTTCGTGCGTCGGCCAGATTAATTCGACAATTAACGTCTAGATTCCCATTCCTTTTTAATTCTTCATAAAACAACTTATTCTTCGTTATCATTTTCTTTACCTGCATCGAGAAGCTTGAAAATGGTTCCGCAATTTTTTTGTTAGGGTCTATTTGAGGTTTGGTGCTATCTTGGAGCCAACGAGAGCAATTTTTTAAAACATTGGACAATGCGCACAAGTAAAATGTCTTTATCTTTGTGTCTTCAATTTTCAGAATACGATGATATAAAAATGCAATTTTATTTTTTTCCCAACGCCGGAACCAATAATTTATTCTGGGATGTTGAGCCTTATAGTACGTTTTATTCCCATGGTATCGGGCCATGTAAGATTCCAGTTTACCATACTCTTCTTGGATGAGTTCAGGTTTTAACGGGTTTATCTTTGCATCGGTAATTAATCGAGCAACAGGGTTTATATCCACGCCAATGCAAGCGCGACCGTGAAGTTTACTCTCGACAAGAGTGGTACCACACCCCGCAAATACATCTGCAATAGTATCGCCTTCTACCGTATACTTTTCGATCAATTTTTTAACTACTTGCGGAATGAATTTCGCGGGATATCGATGATAATTATGTGTAAAAGATTCAGTTGATCGGCTATCATTAAATGACCACTCCTGATTTATCTGGACATCAAATTTATTATGCAGTTGAATTAAATCTTGGGTCGTCATTTTGAATAGGGCTTAATGAGTTGGTTATCAAAAGATTGGGTAAGATACGAATTTATAACAAAATGCATGAAAAAATATGTTACAACTAAAATACTAATAAAATTAGTAAGAATCCAAAAGCTCTTAGAAAAGCTCAACTGCTCGTTAAAAATAAGGGTCATGTCGAGTTCGATCAGATTCTTACGAACGCCAAAGAAGCCGATGCCGGATTCGGCCGGGTGGTCGGCGGTCAAATATTGAACTGAGCTCGTTCATCAATTTTTTGGAGGCGATCGCCTGGCGAAGATCTGATTTTGTTTGCACGAAATACTCAGAAAAAAAAGGATTTGAGGGACCTTGGCTTGGTTGAGATTTGTTGCTTGAAAAGTTGCCTGAAGAATGGGTAGGCTTGAGGCGGTTTAACGCGCGTGCCTTCGCTTCTTGCGTGCCCGCCTCGGGCTGCTTCTTAAATTGTCGACGGTCGGTGATTGCCCGGCCAGTCTTAGTGTTCTATCAGGTGGCATCCCAAGTTCGGTAGATGGACATTCTTTTATCACTCCGTCATCCGTTATACGGAGGTAAATCGGGCGGTGAACGTCTTTGTTAACGTGATGCTTTTTGAGGTAGTAAAGCAAACCAAAATTCTTCTGGATCATACCCAAATGCTTTAAAACTGGTGATTAAATTAGCAATTGCATACGTCTTAAAGTTCAACCACGCCATCAAGCAAAAAGCCCGTCAACACCACGTTTAACAGGCTTTCAAGAGAAATTTGATAAACTAACTGCGGAGAAGGAGGGAATCGAACCTTCCGTCCACCTTCAAATGTTTTTAATTACGTTGCGCTGCTAGTCCTGCCGGCGGATGGAGGGAACTGACTAAGCAGTGACGGACCCTTCGCTGTGGGCTTCGGCGAAAGCAACTCCACATAGTCCGTAAGGAGCATCGCAAAACTCAGAAATACCAGCATCGGAAAGATCTCATACCGGATGACGATGATGTTCGCAAATATGCTGAAGCCCGCATTCAAGGCGAGGAAAGCAGTGACCATAGAAATCGTGTATTGGGCGGTCCGGCTGGTCTTTTTGAAGCCTTCCCGGCGGATGAACAGCCACAGCCCTACTATATAATAGAGATTTAAGATCAGGAACAGCACTGGGAACACCGCCAAAACCGTGCCTTGGAGTTCCTTCGACACGCACCAAATCTTTGGACTGGAATATTCGAACCAGCCTTGCGCTTCCGGCCACATTGAATCCTCACCTAAGTTATAGATTTCGAGCTTCTCCAGTGGCGGGATGAAGTAATTCTTGGTATTCACCAGCAGGTAGTACCGGGCATATGCCCACGGATGACGTTTGATGAGGAATTTGCCATATTGATCGAAAACAATCGCTGATTTTCCCCAGGCGGCGACCGATTCGTTTTCATCTTTCGGTTTGAAATGTCGGCTCATATACTGCTTCAACGGCGCCTCCGGATGACGGATAAAGAAATTGGCCACTTCATCAGCCAGCAGGTGTTGAGGGCGATAGGGCAGAGCGAAGAACTGCCGAGCTATCCGGTCCAGCTCAGCGGTCTGCGGCGTGGGAAACGCGTTGCTGTCCTCTTGGATGAATCCCCGGAAATAAAGCGCGTTGTTTCCCCATTGCCAGCCGCCGAGGATGGGCGGGAACTGTGGCACACCCGTTACCACTTTCGCGGCATTGCTCGACCAAATAATGAACGGAATGATGAGCGCGGGGCCGGCGATTATCCCTAGCGCCTTTACCCAGATCTTTTGTTTGGATACCAGGATGATCCCTGCGGCGATCAGGGGGTAGATCATGGCATTGTATCGAAAAGTGAACATCACAAACATCAGCACGGCCTGGATGAGAATATGGGCCAGGGTGGGCCGGTTGAGGATCCAGATCAACAGGGTCAGCCAGACCGTGCTCATGCTGATAAAAAGGATATCGCTGGTGACATAGTTCGTCGTGTAGAAGATCAGGGGATTGAAAAAAAGGAACAGGCTTAGGAAGATGCGGGTGTTCTTCCCTGTCGGATAGAAATACGTGACCGTCAGAAAGAAATACAGCGACGCAAAACACCACGCCAGATATTGGAACGTGATCAGCGCCGAACCAGAGTGGCCGACCCAATGATGAAAAAACGCAAGGAACCGCGAATAACCGATGGGCCAGATATTGACGTCGAAATGGAAATACGCTGCCCGGATGTAACTATAACTGTCGGAGAAAAAGTCGGGAAAGGGATACAGGATCTTGAACATCACGAATTCAAGCAGCATCAATCCCAGGATAAGGAGCAGGTGAACCTTGTTCTCGACAAATACATATTCCTTAAAACTGGCAGTGCTAGGCGACTTTTTCAGGCTTGGAATTTCCATAAGTGACCATTTTGAGTGGATCAAACGTTTCCCCGGTATCGTGGAGATACCCGAGCTTATAGCAGATCAGCAGGTGCGTACTCAACAGCTTTCCGTTATAGGCGTCGAAATCCACAAACCACTGGCGGCCGGCTACGGGGTTCTTGTCATAATAATCCCGGACTGCACGCGAACTGTAGCTATAGGCCAGCTGCCAGTCGTCGGCTCGCACGGCATGATCCATCAGCTTTTTTATCGCCTCCCCACGCAGCGGGTCGATCGCCGCGGCCTTTAACAGGGACTCCTCCACCTGCGGCCAGGGATAGCCCAGCAAATCCTGTAGTAGCGCGGACTGCCACTGGGAATAATAGCGGCTTTCTCCCTCCCGCTCAGCGAGCTCGAGGTAATTCTGGTAATAACAAAGCGCTTTTTCCTGGAAATGCCGGGCCGTCTCCTGGCTGATGCAGTGAGCAGCAAGCTGCTGGCTGAAATATCCCTTGTAGAACTGCGTGACCGCGTATTGGGTGTGGTTATGGACGTCGATATTGGTTTTCAGATAATCCAGGTAGAGGGCATAGCGCTCCGCGGACTGCATCAGGACCACCGCTTTTACACCCTTTTTTGTCAGCAGGCTGTCGAAGACGCGTTCCACATAAAGGGGCCCCAGGCTGATCGTGAAGGCCGAAAATGGATCGATCTTGGAACGGAACGGGAACATGATGCCGATAGTTGGATAAGGTTTGTCGAATTTTCTCCTTGAAGGTAGCCCGATCCATATTTCCGAATGGGATAAAAATGTTATCGAATTGTTCCGCAGTCCGGTCGCAGTGAAAAGCGATAGTTTGGGGAATGACAAAATGGGCCCTAACAGTTGTTTGTGTGATCTCCTGCATTTTTCACGGGTTGGGTCAGGAGCGGCCGGGTGCGATCCAGGGGAAGATCCAGGACAGTGCCTTGGATCGTGGATGTGCCTTCGTGGTTGTGGCCATCCTGGACCAGGACTCTTCCCTCGTCCGGTTTACACGGACAAAAAGGGACGGGAGTTGGGTCATCCGGGGCCTTCCCACCGGGGGCTATTTGCTGCTAACCAGCCATCCATCGTATGACGCATATCTCGCCAGGGTCGTAATCAAATGCGATTCCATCACCGATCTTGGAACCCTATATCTGGAACCGAAATCGGATACCCTGGCAGCAGCCATCGTCACCCCAAAGAATCCGCCCATGCATATCCGCGGCGACACGCTGGAATACAATACTTCCAATGTAAAAATGAAGGTAAATGCGACCGTGGAGAAAATGCTTAAGCGGCTGCCGGGGGTCACAGTGAACCAGGATGGGACGATCTCGATCAATGGGGTAAGGGTGGAGCGGCTATTGGTAGATGGAGAGGATTTCTTTGGCGGCGATCCCAAGATCGCGACCCAGAACCTGAATGCGGATATGATTGCCAAGATCCAGTTTATTGATAAGAAAAGCAGCCAGGCGGAATTTACGGGTGTCGATGACGGCCAGCGGACAAAGACCGTCAACCTTGTCCTGAAGGAGGATGCGAAGAAGGGATATTTTGTGAGGGGCGAGGCCGGCGATGGACCGCAGGGATTTTATAACGTCAACGGGATGCTTGGCGCCTTTCGCGGTCCGCGACAATTGGCCGTGCTCGCCATGACCGCTAACAATGGGAATACGGGTTTCAGCGGAGAAGGGGCCGGCTTGTCGATCGGCGGCGCCGGAGATGCCCTGGGCGCCTCCGCTGGTGGGGGGATACCGCAAGTAGAGGGAGCCGGAGCGCACTATGCGGATAAATGGAATGCGAATCGAAATCACGTGTCCGGCAACGGATCGTTTGGGTTCATGAGCATACGGCCCTACTCGTCAACTATTACCCAACAGACACTTCCGGACAGCGTCTATACGCAGGCTCAGCAATCGAGCTCCGTCAATACGAGCAACCAGCAACGCCTTAACGCGGACTATGACTATATCCCTGATACGGTACAGGCTTTTCGATTTTCGCTGGGGGGAATGAAGGCGGCCGGTCAGGACCAATACGTATTCTCCGGCAGCAGCGCCTTTAATGATACGCTGGTCAATAGCAGCAAGACGAATATCCATGGTATCGTTGACAACCAAAACTTCAACGGCAACATCATGTGGCGGGTCAGAAGCCGGAAGACAAGGGCCAGGAACTTCGCTGTTACGGCCGGGATGTCCGAACAATCGAACACAACAACCGGATACCTCTACGTGCTGAATAATTTTTACAAACCCGATGGTAGTTTACTTAATATCGATACGACCGATCAACGGAAAGCGATCACTTCTTTGAACAAAAACTTTAACGGCAGTCTGAACTATACCGAACCCTTATGGAAGAACACCGTCCTTGCCCTTCGATATAATCTGAATGTCAACCGAAGCGAATCCCGGCAGGCCACTTTTGATCGGGGCGACGGTAAATACAGCGACTTTGTCGATAGCCTGAGCAATCACTATCAGAACAATGTCATTTCCCAATCGGCGACCCTCAATATTCAAGGTAGCGGCAAGCCACTGACCTATACGATCGGCGGGGAAGTCATACAATTCTCCAACGCGCAAAAGGACTTGCAAAAGGACTCGACGCTTAAGTACCACTACTTGACCTTGAATCCCCGGATCAATGCGCGCTTTGCCATCAGCAAGAACCAGGGTATCTCCCTCAACTATTCGGCAAATACCGAACAACCTTCCATTAACCAACTACAACCCGTTCAGAACAACAACAATCCGCTTTACATCACGCTGGGCAATCCCAATTTGCGATCGGGTTTCTCGCAGAACTTTGGATTTGGTTTTGATGCCGTCAAGCCTATTTACTTTAATATGGGGCTGAATTTTGGTTATATGTCCAATGCCATCAGTACGAAGGTTACCACCGACAGGCTGGGCCGGCAGATCAGCCAAGCGGTTAATGTCAGCGGATCGAGGAATGTGGGGGTCTATTTCGGGTTCAATCACAAGTTCATGCCGGTCGGAATTGAGATTGGAATGAATTTTAACGGGAACGCCGGCCGGAGTGTCAACTACGTCGGTGATATCCTTTCCAACAATGACATCTATAATGCCGGGGGTGGGATGTCAATCGGAAAATATGTGGCCGACCGGTTTAATATCCGGCTCGGAGCAAACGCCAACTATAGCGCGACCCGCAGTTCGATCAATACCAGCCAGGCCATCCATTTTTGGACCCAAAACGAAAACTTTGAGCTGAGCTGGTTTATCCTGCCCGGTCTGGAGCTAAATACGAACGGCTATTACAACTGGCAGCAAAAAACCAGCGCATTTGTCGGGAATACGTCGACCTTTTTCTGGAATGCGTTCGTCAGCAAAAACTTCCTGCAGAACCGGCTGGTCGTGAAGTGGTGGATCAACGATATCCTGGGGCAAAACGCCGGGATCGGGCGGTCGATCTCGGGGAATACGACCTCACAGACCAGCTCGAATGTCGTTGGCCGATACTGGATGATCAGCGCGTCCTATCGCTTCATCCGGCATGGGCGAATTAAATAAGGGCTTTTTGGTGCACCCGCCGATACGTCGCGGGTGTCAGGCGATAGATTGTTTTGAAAATTTTATTAAAGCTTCGCTGCTTCTTGTATCCGCTCTCCAGCGAGATGGCTTTGATCGAATCATCGGATTCGACCAGCCGTTGCGCGGCGCGTTCGAGGCGCCGGCGGATGACGTAGGCGTGGACGGTGGAGTGGACCAACTCGTGGAAGCCGAGTTGCAATTTTTCCCTGTTAATGTTGAACTGGCGGCAGAGGTCCTGGATCGTGTGCTGCCGGTATAGGTTGTCATCGAGATATTGACGGATCTCTTCGATCAACTGGGCGTCTCTTCTTTTCATGACACTAAATTCGATAAGGTTATAGATGGGCCGGGTTATCAGAGTAGAGAGCAAGGATACAGGATGTGACTGCATTGATTTTGCGGGTGAAAAGATATCGTTACATTTATACGGATAAAACTTAAAAGCTGCTATATGAAAATAGCTTTCTTTCTAATCCTTTGCATTGGTTACTGCAGCCTGCGTGCACAGCAACCGTATAACGGCGTGGACTCGCACCTCGGAAATTTGTTCCTCTTGTCCAATGCGCAAAGCCGGTCGATCAGCCCGGAAAACTTCAACGGTGCCAAGGGCGAGGCGGGTAAGGCGACGAAAGGCACGGGTGCGGGGCCCGCGCGGGACCTGGGGCAGGGCTGGAAGATCAGCCCGTCGGTGGTGATCAAGGCACATACGACGTTTACGGTCGCCGAGATCGACGGGCCGGGCTCGATCCAGCACATCTGGATGACCCCGACGGGTAACTGGCGCTGGGAGATCTTCCGCATTTATTGGGATGATGAGCCGACGCCTTCGGTGGAGACGCCGGTGGGCGATTTCTTTGGGATGGGCTGGGGGCAGTATTCGCCGCTGCAGTCGCTGCCGGTGTGTGTGAATCCGGGGAGTGCGTTTAATTGCTATTGGCCGATGCCGTTCCACAAGAAATGCCGGATCACGATGGAGAATATCGCCGATAAAGATATGGTGTTGTACTATAGCGTCGACTATCTGTTGACCGACGTGCCGGCGAACGCGGCCTATTTCCATGCGCAATTCCGGCGGGTGAACCCGCTGCCGTATAAGGGCGTCGTTACCTTGCTGGATAGCGTGCGTGGCAAAGGGCAGTACGTGGGGACCTATCTCGCGTGGGGCGTTCACAACAACGGCTGGTGGGGCGAAGGGGAGATCAAGTTCTATATGGACGGCGATAAGGACTGGCCGACGATCTGCGGGACAGGGACGGAAGATTATTTCTGCGGGTCGTATGACTTCGACACGCATACTCGCAATGCCGCGGGGGTTGACGTAGATGGGTATACCGTTTTTTGTAGCCCCTATTCGGGTCTCGCGCAGGTGATCAAGGGCGATGGACACTATGATATGGCGCAACGGTTCGGGTTGTACCGGTGGCATATTACGGACCCGATCCGGTTTGAGAAGAGCCTGCGGGTGACGATCCAGGCGCTGGGGTGGCGGGATGGCGGAAGGTATCTGCCATTGCAGGATGATATCTCGTCGACGGTGTTCTGGTATCAGAGTGAACCGCACGGGGTATTCCCGGTGTTGCCGACGAAGGATCTATTGGAGGTGAATTAAAATCTTCGTGAAATGAATAAATGGTTGGTTGGAGCGCTTTTGCTTGGCTCGTGTACGATGATGAGGCCGGATAAACCGGGAACTTTTGCCTATGACCTGCATTTCCTGCAAAAACGGGATAGCGGGTTGATTGTACTGCGACAAGGGGATGCCGAAGTCCTGGTTTCGCCTAAGTACCAGGCTAAGGTCTTTACTTCTACCGCCGCGGGGGAGGATGGGATGAGCTTTGGCTGGATCCACTATAAGGCGTTTGACACGGCGGATGCACATATGAACGCCTATGGCGGGGAAAATCGGCTTTGGCTTGGACCGGAGGGCGGAAGGTTTTCGCTTTTCTTTCCGCCGGGGGCCAAAATGGAGTTTGCGAACTGGAAGACTCCGGCGGCATTCGATACGGAACCATGGGAGGTGAATGGCCGGACGGATAGCGGTGTCAGCCTGGAAAAAGAGATGTTGCTGACCAACTATGCCGGCACGCCGATCCAAGTGATCATTGACCGCTACATCCGGGTCCTGGCCCGGCCCGCTATTGACAGCCGGCTGGGATTGACGCCTGATACATCGGTGCAGGCCGTGGGCTATACGACGCTCAATGACATGAAGAACACCGGGAGCCAGGCCTGGACCGGCGCCACGGGGATGCCCTGTATGTGGTCGCTGGATATGTTCAATCCCTCCGCTGCCACGACGATCGTCGTTCCATTTTTTACTGAACCGGGAGATACAAGTAAACCGGTGACCACCGACTATTTCGGCGAGATCCCGGCCGACCGGATCAAATACCTGGACAGCGTCCTCTTCTTCAAAGCCGACGGCAAGAGCCGGGGAAAACTGGGTGTGCATCCCATGCGGGCCAAAACAATGATGGGGAGCTATGATGCGTTGAACCATGTGCTGACCATTGCACAATTCGATATCGATCGGTCAGCGCGCTATCTGAACCAGAAATGGAACACGGCCGAAGCTCCTTTTAGCGGCGATGCCGTGAATGCCTATAACGACGGGCCGCTGGCGGATGGAAGCCAGATGGGACCGTTCTATGAGCTGGAAAGTGTCGGGCAGGCCACGCTGCTGAAGCCTAATGACCACCTGGTGCACCAGCATGAGGTTTTTCATTTTACCGGAAGCGAGGCGGCGCTGGATAAGATCAGCAAACAATTGTTGGGCGTTTCGATCGGGCAGATCAAGAGCGCATTTCATTGAGCGCGCGGCGCTATTATGAGGGCGGAGGACTCGGGGATAAACTGCGGGCGGGTTGCGGTAATCGGGGGTAGATTTGTGCCCTTGAAAACGAAAACCTTCCTATTATGAAATTCAACCTCTTTATGACGTCGATCCTGGTGATCATGCTGTCGATGGTGGTCAGCAAAGTCGTCTACTTCGGTTTTACGCCCAATTACGGGGCGGATATTTTTGCGCGGAAAGCGTTTGATGCGAAATTCGATCATGGCGGCGACCGGTACCGGGTGCTGAGTAAATACATGGTGTATGCGGTCGATGGGTTGCTGGGAAGGAGTATGAAAGAGGGCGGCGCGGAGGCGCGGGTGCGGACGGTAACCGGCGGGGCGTCGGAGCGGTTCTACTATGCCATCTACTATCTCAACACGCTTTTTCTTGCGCTGACGTCGTTGATGGTCGTGTTGTTGCTCAATTTGGACGGCGCGTTGCGGTTTTCGGACTCGGAGAAGATCCTGCTCTGCTTCTTTGTGCCGGTGCTGATCGGGATGACGCAGTTTACGGTCCACTACTATGATCTTTCGAGTTATTTCCTGGAACTGGTGATCCTGTATGTGTTCCTGAAGAATATTGATAGCCGTTATGCGCAGACGATGGCATACATCATGGGGCTGATCGTGGTGTCGACGCTGAATCGCGAGTCGGCGGAGGTGTCGGTGGCGATGATTGCGGTGCTGTTGCTGGTGCGGTATGGCGGGGAGCGGCGGGTGTGGTGGAGTATCGCGGGGATGGTGGGGTGTTGGGTGGGGACGTATGTTGCGCTGCGCGCGGGGATTGGGGCCGGGGGGCCGCCGCCGAAGGCGGCGGCGAGTGGAAGCGCGGGCTTCGAGCCGGATATGTTTATGATGGGCGTGATCTTTTGGGTCCTCTTTGTATACTTGCCGTTTGCGCTGGCGGCGACGGAGGAAAACAAGCAGGTGATGGGCTGGTTCTACATCCTCAGCCTGCCTTATATCGTCAATTCGCTCATGGGGGGCGATCTGTGGGCCGTGCGGTTATATGTACCGTTATTCCTGGGAGCGCTTTTCCTGAGCCGGCTGGATGCCGGGACCATCTCCCGCGGCCGGCCGGTGATATTCCGGCCGGCTTGGCGGAGGACAGGTGTGAATGAGAGGACAATAGGCTAGTGGAACAGTAAGGTTAATCCCGTTATTCCGACAAGAACCGAACAATAAACCTCCCTTCGTGTAAATAGTAGTAGCTCTGTCTTTCCCGGGAATACACTACAGGAGCGCCGAATTCTTTCATCAAACGAATGTACTCGTACATGCTTCGCTCGGAAAGGCCTATCTTGTCGGCTAATTGTGCGGGGGTTCCGGTACCCTTGATGCGAATAAGCTGGTCGATGCGGTCAAGCCGCTGGAAGATTTCCTTTTGCATAGAAATAAGGTTTGATTAGTGGACGAATACGTAATTTTATGAAAGGTAAATCACCTGCCGAAATTTTGGTCTAAGTTTGTCGCATTGTAGATATTTTATATAAAACTAAATCAATGGAAACACTTACAAAACGTTCGTTATTTGTCCTGGCGGCCCTGCTGGCCTTCACCACGCTCCGCGCGCAAACAGCGGACGATATTGTCGCAAAATATGTCACGGCCATCGGTGGGAAAGACGCGATCAACAACGTCAAATCGCTGGTCCTCGAGAGCACGGTCCAGGTCATGGGCAACGATATGCCGAGCACCACGACCATCGTTGTCGGCAAGGGCTACAAGAATGAATCCGATTTTAACGGCACGAAGATCATCCAATGTGTCAGCGATAAGGGTGGATGGGTGATCAACCCGATGATGGGTGCCGCCACACCGACAGCCATGACCGACGACCAGCTGAAAGGTGCGAAGATCCAGCTGCAGGTCGACCCGCTGGCCAACTATGAGGCTAACGGCTACAAAGTCGAGCTCCTCGGCAAGGACAGCGCCGACTACAAAGTCAAGATGACCGGGTCTGGCGTCGACGTCACCTACTATGTCAACATGAAGACCTATTTTATCGACAAGGCGGTTAGCCACACGTCCGCGGGCGGCCAGGATGGGGAAACGACGATCAACTTCTCCGACTACCGGAAGACCGATGCGGGGCTGTTTTACCCCTATGCGGAGTCACTCGATCTGCCGAATTTCTCGCTGTCGATCGCCATCAAAAAGATCACGGTCAACCCGACCGTCGATCCGACGGCTTTTGACATGCCGAAGCAATAAAACATTCGATTCCAGCCACACCATACCGGGCGCTCATGAGAGCGCCCTTTTTTGTTAGCGGCTGACGAGGTGGATGCCAGGTGACGAGTTGTTAGCGGCTGACGAGGTGATAGTTCTTGAAGGACATGATCTGGCGGCCGCCCATAAAGTTTTGTTCGATAAACGTGAGTAACCGGTATTTGAATCGCTCATGTTTATGCCGGACGAGGCTTTGCGAATGACGGCGGCGCTCCAGCTGATCCGCCCAATTGAACTGGCGGATGCGCTCCCGCATCACGGCGGGATGGCTGTAATGGTAAACGGACAACTGGCTGAGGTTACCAAAGTCAAATTCCTCCTTCTCCCGGCGGAAATGCGCTTCAGCGGTGGCCCCGCCAAAATGGATCGCGGCAAAGGCCTTACGCTTTTTCTGCATAAAACGCGGCGGCCGGACCCAGCCGTAGTGGTAGATATGCGCGTCAACGCGGGCAACTTTTAGCTTGAATGTTCCCTTCTTTTCGCGGTAGTGGACGCCGTCAAATCCGGGGATGCGGCGGAAGGACTGGGCCGATTCCCAGGAATGGATATCCTTGTCGTTTCGCACGATCCGGATCTCGTTGGCATACCAGGCATGGGAGGTGATATAGTGGTCATAATCCCCCCAGAAATGGCGGTATTTAAAAAGGATGCCCTCCACCTCGGGCACATGGAGCAATTCCTCGCAGCGACGGCGGATCTTCGGAAGGTCATCCTCATGGACGACTTCGTCACTTTGGAGGTAAAACAACCAGTCACCGGTACAGGCAGCCTTGGCGATATCGGTCTGGTGGGCATGTTCCATGCCCCGGGGGTATTTGTCGAGGTCCCAGACGGTATGGATGACCCGGATCTTGCCGGACCCGATACTTTTGATCTCCTCGAGGGTGTTGTCATCGGGGTCGCAATCGCCCAGGGCAACGACAAACTCGTCGACAAGAGGTAAGATAGAGCTGATGGCTTGTTTGATGGGGTAATACAGCTTGGTGGCATTACGCACCATCGTGAATCCGCTAATGGTCATGTCCGGTTTTTATCGTTTTATTGGATCGGTTCCGATCAGGCTTTTGACTTACAAAGTTCGTGCTGGCTTAATTAAAGGCACATTAAGAGGGTACAGACGGGGCTATTGAGGCTGCAAATCGTGTTAACAAATGGATAACCGGTAATTAACGAACAAAAAGCCTACAAAATTCGGTGAATGGGCATTAATATCTGATTAAAAATGGATTGTATGCGTATCCAGTTGGAGATGGCCTCTTACGGGGTTTTTCGGATGTTTTTTCAGCAGGTCCCGGGTAGAAATCCGATGTGGATAAACCGGCTTTGGTATGGTTTTGGACCCTTGTTAACCCATTCTAACCCACAATCCCAGGTCCGGCGGAAGCCGGCCGACCGATTGATCAGACTTTAGCTTATGAAAACTACAAAATCCGTCCCTATGAGGAAGACTATTGTCTTTAACCTGCTCCTTATCCTGGGGTATTATCTCGTTTTGCAAATATTGGTGTGGTTAGCAATGATCTTCAGATGATATCCCTAATCTTCATCTTTGAGGAGGTCGGGCCTGCGCTCCCTGGTCCGGTTCAGCGACTGGTCATGCCGCCAGTCCTCGATTTTTTTGGGATCACCGCTAAGCAGGATCCCGGGTACCATGGCACCCCTGAAGTCAGCGGGCCGGGTATACACGGGTGGGGCCAGGAGGTTGTCCTGGAAAGAATCGAAAAGCGCTGAGGTCTCATCATTCAACACACCGGGGATCAGCCGTCCGATGGCGTCTGCCAGGACGGCCGCGGCCAGTTCGCCGCCACTCAGGACGTAGTCGCCGATGGAGATCTCTTTGGTGACATATTGCTCGCGGATCCGCTGGTCGATTCCCTTATAGTGGCCGCAGATGATGAGGAGGTTTTCCTTCAGGCTTAGGTGGTTGGCCATACGTTGGTTCAACCGGTCGCCGTCAGGTGTCATGTAAATAATTTCATCAAATTTCCGGTCTTTGCTCAGCGCCTCGATGGCGTTTGCCAATGGCTCGGGCATCATCACCATCCCCGCGCCGCCGCCGTATTGGTAATCGTCGACCTGCCCGTATTCGTTGACGGCCCATTGTCTCAAATGATGGACCCGGATCGTCAGGAGCCCTTTTTCCTTCGCCCGTTTGAGGATGGAGTGATTGAACGGGCTTTCGAGGAGCTCCGGGAGGACGGTGAGGATGTCGATGTTCATGGGGCAAAGATAGCCCTTAGTCTATAGGCGCAAAATACCGGACGACCACCCCCGGCGGGAGTGTTGCCTCAAAGGCATGCATGGTGGTCTGCAGTTTTTCGACGTACCGTTTGTCGATGCTGTAAAACGATACACTATCGCCGCGCATCTGCCAGGTGGCAATCCGATACCAATAGGGTTCCACTTCCGCATCCGACCAGCTGTGGTGAAGGATGGCGACGTTTGCGTTCATTTGCTCGCTGAGGGAATCGGCGGATGCAGGGGTCCAGTTGCGGATCCGCTGCCGGCGAAGGACATCCGGGTCGGCGAGCCCGGCAAGGTCGACGATCCGGGAATCTTCGGCATAAAAGGAGATCGCTCCGAGGTCATTGGAGGCGACCGGATCACCGTTGTAGTAACTGTAGACGAACCGGGCGGGTTGATATTGGCTCGTGTATACGCTGATACAGGACGGCGTGATGTGGCGGAAGGTGGTGGCGGCGTAGAAGGCAAGCGGGATCAGGATCAGGGCGGCGATGGGATAGAGGGATCTTTTGTGGCGGGATCTTACAAGCCAGGTGCCGCCGAAGGCGGTGATGCTGCCGACCAGAAAACCGGGGTAGTAGGGGTTTGTTGACAGCCTGGGGAATCCCCATGTCAGGACAAGCGGTGTCGGAACAAAATAGTTATGTCTTGTGATCGACAATAGACCGAACAAATAAAGCGGGAGAACGGAAATAAAGAGCAGCTTGACGGCTTCCCACCACCGGCGGCGAATGACGAGGTATAAACAGGCGATCAGGATGACGGGGAGGGTCTGGTAGCTGGACGTTAGCATCAGCGTGGCGTAGAGATAGGATCGCCATTTCAGGGGGATCGGGGTTAGTGAAGATATAAAGAGAAAGGTAAAAAGCAGCTCCAGCGTGTATTCCATTCCGGATACGATCAGGGGTGGGAGCGGAGCGAGGAAGACTACCGCCAACAGGATCAGTAATTGGCTCCCGGGGCTTAGCTCCTGCCGGATCAGCCAGCGCTGGAGCGCGACTAGGAACCAGATGGCGGCGGCGATGTTTACTAACAGGGGGATGAACAGCGATGCTCCGGACACGAGGTAGATGATTGCGAGAACAAAGGGATATAACAACGAGGTGGTGACCGGACTGAAGGAGTATTTCGTGATGCCCCAGACATGGTCGAAGGCGAAGTTTTTTGCCAGGGTTAGATTAAAAAAGGCATCGTCGAGGGGATAGGCGATGGTGCCGTGGGTCTGGATCAGGATGTGGTGCTCGATCCATGCAGCAGGAATGAGCATGGCAAGGATGGCCGTCATAAGGACGGACCGGCGGATAAGGCGTTCGCTAAACATCCAATGAAGTTATCGCGGTATACTGCAGTCAGTGGACAGTGGGGACAGGCGCATCATTCACTCAAAAAATCGTCGAGCTCCCGCCGGTCCTTCTTTGTCGGGCGGCCGATCTTGCTTTGACGCTTTCCGGTGTTGAAACTGGCGGACTGGAATTGTAGCCGTTCGATCTCTTCGGCGGGGGTAATGTCGATATAGTAGGTGATCGCCTGGGCGTATTGGACGCGGTGGTCGAGGAGGGCGGCGACCTTTATGCGCCAGCGCTTTGCCTCCGTCTTTACTTCATATTCGTCGCCGACGCTGACATTGCGTGCGGCTTTGGCGGCGACGCCGTTGAACTTGACCTTTCCTTTATCGCAGGCTTCGGCGGCCTCGGTCCGGGTCTTGAAGAGCCGGATGGACCATAGGTATTTGTCGAGGCGGATCTTTTCCTTGGAAGGCATAGTGAATGCGGTACCGGGGCCGGAAATTTGGCCGGAGCCGGAGGGTAAATTTACGTTAATTTAGGGGATGCCCCTGGTTATGCGAGAACGCCTTTTTTTACTGGCCTTCCTTCCGCTGCTGTGCGCCTGCCATGGGCGCATCGGGCCCTACCAGGACAAGTTTAAATGGATAATATTTGGCAAAATCGAGCGGATGACCCCGCTGCATGGCCGGCCGCGGCAGGTGACCGAGTATATCATGGAGGCAAAAGACACGGCCCGGCCCGAGACGCGGGGGCTGTTTTTCAAGCGTTATGGTTTTAATGCAGAAGGCACCATGACGATGAACTATAGCTACATGAACGACACCCCTGTCATCAAAATCGACCGGCAACCGGATGCCGACGGGATGCAGGAGAAAATGACGAATATGTATAATGGCGAGATCACCCGATATGTCAGCAGGAAGTTGAGGGATGGCCGGTACAAGATCATTACGCCAAGGGAAGGAGCCAAACCGACGGCGACGATAGTCAGCTTTCTTTCGGGCGGTGATGAGATCCTTGAAGCGCATTACGATGATACAGCGGCGCTGCGGAAACCCCTCCTGGTCATCCACAGCTACTTTGCAGGCGACCGGTTGATCCGTATCGAGCGTGTGGACTCGGCAGGGCCCCGCGATGAGCGCTATTATTATTCGGACTTTGACTCTCCGGACAGCGTGCTGTACTATGTCGGGGACGGGCTGGGACGAACGTTGCAGCGGCGGACGATCATTTTTCGCAATGGCCATGGCGATGCGGTGCGGACGGTGACGATCGAAGGGAACGATACCGTCGGGCTGGAATATGATCGCTACCGATACGATGAGAAAGGTAATTGGATCCGGCAGATCGCGATCCCGAAAATAGTAAGAAGGAATAGTTATGGGGGAAAGGATACGATGTTGACGGATCGGGAATTTGTGTATTGAAATGAAACCTGTTTATAAAACCAAAGATGGGCGGGTGGCCATCTACCGGCAAGACGCCGTTGCGTTTCTGCGCGGGCTGTCGTCGGCTTCCGTTGACGTGATCGTCACCGACCCGGCGTACTCGGGGATGAACCAACGGCTGAAGCTGGGCTCGGGCAAGATCATCGGGCGGTATAAGGAGGCTGGTCAGAACGGTGCGAAATGGTTTGAAGAATTCCATGACACGGAAGAAAATTACCGGGCATTCCTTGAGGAATGTTATCGCGTACTGCGGCCCGACCGGCATATTTACCTGATGTTTGACTCCTATTCGTTGCTGACGCTGGCGCCGATCGTCCGCGACGTCTTCGACGTAAAAAACATCCTTTGCTGGGATAAGGCGAACATCGGGCTCGGACATTATTTCCGGCGGCGGCACGAATTTATCGTTTTCGCGAGTAAGGGGAAGCGCGCGCTGAATTGCAAAAGCATTCCCGACGTATGGAAGATCCGGCGGATCCTAAAGGCCGGTTATCCGACGCAGAAACCAACGGAGGTTTTCGAGCTGATGTTGCGGGGAAGCGCGGACGCCGGGTCGGTCGTATGCGATCCTTTTATGGGTAGCGGGTCGGCGGCGATTGCGGCGTTGCGATGGGGATGTAAATTTGCCGGCTGCGATATTTCGCCGCGGGCGATGGAGTATTCGCGAAAGCGGATCGAAGGGTGGTTGAAGGGTAAAGGAGATATTTTTCAACCGGCGTCGCAGGTAAGTGACGACGAGAGTATTACGCAGTTGTTGGCTGCCAAGCCGAGATCGCGTACCTGATCCGGCCGCTTTGGTGTCACTCGCTACCGCTTTGGCTTCACTCACTACGTAAGGCGGTCACGGGGTTTGCCAGGGCAGCTTTGATCGCCTGGTAGCTCACGGTGAGCAGCGTGATGAGTATGGTTGCGGCGCCGGCCACTAAAAAGATCCACCACGAAAGGGCAGTATGGAAGGGATAGTTTCGTAGCCAGTGATTCATCAAATATCCCGCTATGGGCGCCGCGATCGCGATAGACAGCAGCACGAGGCCGACAAATTCCTTTGACAACAGGCCCCAGAGGGCGGGTATGCTCGCGCCCAGGACTTTTCTTATCCCGATCTCGCGGGTGCGTTGTTCCGCGATGAAGAGGGCCATTCCAAAAAGACCAAGACAGCTGATGAAGATCGCGAGGGCGGCGAAAACACCGGCCACTTTACCGATCCGCTCTTCGGTCGCGAATTTTTTGGCGTATTCGTCTTCGGCAAAGCGGTATTCGAACGGTGTGGAGGGGATTATTTGGCGGAATACGCCGGCGATCTTGTCGATGGCTTGATGGGTGCCGGTGTGCGGGTCGATCCGGATATAGAACCAGTCCGGTTCATCGCCCAGGCGGAAGATAGTCGGTTTTACGGGTTCGTATGGCGATTGCATAACCATGTCATTGATGACCCCGATGATGCGGAAGTTCGTGTCGACTTTCAGGAATTCGCTTTTCCAGTGGATCGTCGTGCCGACCGGGTTTTTGAGCCCCATGAATTTGGCGGCGCTTTCGTTGATGACAAAGGCTGATGAGTCGCTCCCGTAGGCTCTTGAGAAGTCGCGACCATCTATGAATTGCCAGCCGATCGTTTTGCCGTAGTCGTAGGAGACGCGGATGGTGCCAAAGTCTTGTTTTTCGCCCGCGGGCATGCCGGGCCAGGTGAACCCGCCGTTGTGGGAGTTCACGTCGGTTACCGCGCTTTCGGACTCGGCGAAGTCGGCAACGGCGCCGGTTTGTAGTAGCTTGTCCCGCAGGATCGTTTGTTTGCCAAAGAATTCCCGTGAGGTGGCCGGGACCATGAGAAGCCCTTCGCGCGTATAACCGACGGGCCGGTCTTTTGCGAATAACAGTTGCCGGTAGACGACGATCGTCGAGATGATGAGGGTGACGCTTACGGTGAATTGGGTGACGACGAGAGCTCTGCGTGGGATGGCGCGCCCGCGCCCGCCCTTAATCACGCCCTTTAGGCTCGTAACCGGGTTAAAAGAAGAAAGATATAATGCCGGGTAGCTCCCGGAGATGAGACCGGTTGTTGCGATAAAGATTGCCGCGATAGCCCAGAATGGTATGTCGGCCCAGGGCATCGTCAGCTGCTTTGCCGCGAGCTGGTTGAATGCGGGGAGGGTCGCAGCGGCCAGCACCAGCGCAGGGATAAAGGCGATGAGGACGACCAGCAGCGATTCGATATAGAATTGTCTTATGAGCTGAATTCGAAGGGAGCCGATGGCCTTACGGATACCCACTTCGCGGGCCCGGCGTTCGCTCCGGGCGGTGCTCAGGTTCATGAAGTTTATGCAGGCCAGCAAGAGGACAAAGGCGCCGATGATGCCCATCATCCAGACAAACTGGGCCGGCCCGCGGTCCAAATCGCCCTCCCTGAAATTCGAATAGAGATGCCAGTCGCGCATGGGATGGAGGAGGAGGCGCGGTCGGGCGGCAAGCTCATCTTTTGCGTCGGCCAGGCCTTTGAGAATGTTGATCTCCAGCGGGGCGATGGCGGCTTGTGTCTTGTCGAGGTCGGCGCCGGGATCCAGTTCCGCGAAGATATTGATCCGGTGGTCCTTCCAGTTTCCCTGTTGCAGGAAGGGGTTGGTCGAGACATAGAGGTCCCAGGGGAGAAGGTATTGGACGTCGTGCAGACGGGTGTTGAAGGGCAGGTCTTCGTAGATACCGGTGACGGTAACAGGTATTGTATTGCCGGGACTCCACTGGTCGTGGAGGGTGACGGTTTTGCCGATGGGGTTGGCAGTTGTGCCGAAGAGTGCTTTTGCGGTTGTTTCCGCGAGGAGGATCGAGTGTTGGCCGGCGAGACCGTTTTGCGTACCGCTCAACATGCGGAGCGAAAACATCTCCGGGGCCGCTTTATCAGCGTACCAGCCGGCGGCACGCAGGGTCGTGGTGCCTGCAACGAGATTGAATCCGTCGACGTCGATGGCGGGGACGATGTGGGTGAAGGGCTGGCTGTAGGTAGTGTTTAGTGTGGTTAGGAGGGTGAAGGGCAGGTGCTCCAAAACGTGTTGTTTGCCCAGGAATTCCTCTTTTTGAAGCACCTGGACAATACGGTTATAGTTTTTGTGGTATTTGTCATAAGAAAGTTCATCTTTTATCCAAAGGCCGATGAGGATCGAGATCGCCATGCCGACGGCGAGACCGCCGATGTTGATGAGGGTGTGCGCGCGGGCACGAAGGAGGCCCCGGAGGGCGGTGAGGAGATGGTTGCGTAGCATGGTAGTGGTTGTGTGGTGGGTGGGGCGAATTATGTGCCGAATTTGTTCTACGTTGGAGTTGAGAGTGTTGGGTGGGGTGCGGCGGACGCGGGTGTTCGATTTCGAACTCTCGATGGGCGGTAGCGGGCAGGCGCGGGCCAATTTGTTGAGTTGAGGCCGGTATCCTAATTTTAGTGCAAAGTCAACTTTTCATGAGAAAATCGATGTTCTTTCTTGGGTTGTTCCTTGGCGTGGCGGCCGCGTCGGTCAGCGCACAAAACGATTCCGCGGTCCGGTACAGGAAAACGGTTGCGATGATCCCGATGCGTGACGGGGTCAAACTGTTTACGACGATCATTAGCCCAGTGACAGCCTCCGGGGCTTCGGCGGCTACGGGTTCATCCCCCATCCTTATGGAGCGGACGCCTTATGGGGCGGATATCCCGGTACCGACCGATTCGGTCTTTGTGTTACCCCGAGGATTTTCTTACTATAATATGGCAAAGGACGGGTACATCTTCGTCATCCAGGATGTCCGCGGAAAGTATAAGAGTGAGGGGACGATGCAGATCCATCAGCCGCTGGTGCATCTCTGGAAGCCCGGGGCGGTGGACGAAAGCACGGATACCTGGGATGCGGTAGATTGGCTGGTCAAGAACGTTCCGGGCAACAACGGCAAGGTCGGTATTGCCGGTATCTCCTATCCGGGGTGGCTCGCGCTGGTTGGCGCGGTCGATCCGCATCCGGCCCTGAAGGCCGCGTCGGAGCAGGCTTGCATGGGGGATTTGTTCTTAGGCGACGACTTTCATCATAACGGCGCGTTCCGCTTGTCGTATGGGATGGAGTATAGTTATGAGGTCGAGCATGATAAGACGACGGATAGTGACTTTCCTTTTCCCCAATTCGATCTCTATGACTGGTATCTTAAACTCGGGTCGCTAAAGCATGTGAATGAGTTGTATTTCCATGGGACGATACCGACCTGGAATAATTTTGTGGCACATCCGGCCTATGATTTGTTCTGGAAGACGAATTCCACGCTGGCGTATGTGAAGTATCCGGCTATTCCCCAGTTGCACGTCGGCGGGTACTACGACCAGGAGGACCTGAACGGCCCGCAGCTGATGTACGGGGCGATGGAGAAGAGGGATACGTTTGGCAGGAACTTTATTGTTCTAGGCCCGTGGTATCATGGAGAGTGGGCGTCGCGGAAAGGCGACAGTCTGGGGCGAATTGGTTTTGGAAGTAATACGGCAGTTTGGTTCAAGGAGCTGCAGAAGAAGTGGTTCGATTACTGGTTGCGCGGGATCGGCGATGGTCATTTTGATGAGGCGAATTGTTTTCAGACGGGATCGAATGTTTGGAAGACGTATAGCTCATGGCCGCCGCGGGAAGCCGTTGTGCAGAATTTGTATGCCGGGCCTCATGGAACGGCGTCCTTCTCTGTGCCTGTGGCTTCTTCGGGATCTGTGGAATATGTCAGTGATCCGTTGCATCCGGTGCCTTACCGCCCACAGCCGATCGAGGCGACGTATGGCAAGGGCAGCCGTTGGCGGACCTGGCATGTGGATGACCAGCGGTTTGCTTATTCGCGGCCGGATGTGGTGAGTTTTACACTGGATTCGCTGGTGTCGGATTTGACGGTGACGGGGTCGATCATTGCACATTTGTGGGCATCGACGACGGGGACCGATGCGGATTGGGTGGTGAAACTGATCGATGTGTATCCGAATTGGGATAGTGCGTCCTGGACGATGTCGGGGTATATGCTGCCGGTCGCGATGGAGGTTTTCCGGGGGCGGTTTGTGCATGGGTTCGATAAGCCGGCGGCGTTGGTGCCGGGTCAGCCGGAGGAGTTTGTGATCAATTTACATCAGATCAATCATGTGTTTAAGAAGGGGCATCGGATCATGGTGCAGGTACAGAGTACGTGGTTCCCGGTGATCGATCGGAATCCGCAGAAGTATGTGCCGAATATTTTTGAGGCGCGGGATGAGGATTTTATCAAGGCGGTGGAGACGGTTTATTTTGATGTGAAGCATCCGACACACATTGAATTACCGGTGATGAAATAGGCGGGCGCGGCGGGTTCGGCAGGCCGGAGCAGGGCGGACCAGGTCGGGAGCCAGGCCAGGAGCAGGTCGGACCACGTCGGGAGCCAGGCCGGAGCAGCTCGGACCAGGTCGGGAGCAGGCCAGGAGGGCGGGGTATGTTCCGGACTGTCGGTGAGGGCACGGGGTTTTGGCGGCTTGTGATACTATCAAATGATACTATCATCGACACGATTTTGCAAGGACGATCAATTACTGCGACGACATCAATTACTGCGACGACATCAAATACTGCGACGACATCAATTACTGCAACTACATCAATTACTGCGACGACATCAATTACTGCAACGACATCGTGTGCCGATAATGGCGCAATTCGGCGATGATGCTGGTCACTCCGAGCGTAAACTCTTAACCGGGTTCGTGAATGCTGCCTTCAGCGACTGATAGCTGACCGTCAGCAAGGTGATGACGATGATCCCCGCGCCGGCGAGCGCAAAAATCCACCAGGACAGGGGCGCATGATAGAGATAGCCTTCCAGCCATTTGTTCATGCCATAGTATGCGAGGGGTACGGCGATCAGGATCGAGATGAGGGTAAGTTGCAGGAATTCCCTGGTGAGCAGGCCCCAGAGGTTGGCAATGCCGGCGCCGAGGACTTTGCGGACGCCGATCTCTTTGGTGCGTTGTTCGGCAACGAAAGCGGCGAGACCGAAGAGACCGAGACAGGAAATGAAGATCGCCAGACCGGTGAAGACCGCGGCAAGATGGCCGATGCGCTCTTCGGCGGCGAATTTGGCCGCGTAAGCGTCGTCAACAAATTTATAGATAAAGGGACTCGAAGGATTGTACTTTTTGAAGATCGGCGCCATGGCGGCGAGGGTCTTATGGGGATCGTTGCCGGGTTTTATCTTAACGATCATCTCGCCGGTGTAACCGCCGCCGACGAAAATAGCGTTTTCGACCGTGTCATAGGGGTCATTGTTCACCATATCGGCACAGACGCCCACGACGGTGTAGGGTTTGCCAAAAAGCTTCACGACCTGGCCGACGGGATCTTTGAAACCGATGGAGCGGACGGCTTTTTCGTTTAGGATCGCGGCGTTACTGTCGGTCGGGAAATCACGGGACATGTCGCGGCCGCGGGTGATGGTCCAGCCGATGGTTTTGCCGTAGTCGGGCGTGATGTTGACGTTATTGAAGCCGACGGTGTTCTGATCGGAACGTTTGCCGGACCAGTCCAGTCCGTTCCCATCCAGAAATGCGGTAGGGGTCATATCGGAGGCGGCCACGTCAGCGGCGAGGCCTTGCTGGATGAGTTCACTACGCAGGGCCTCATAGTGGTTATTGATATCCGGCGTGTTCATATCCACCGTGAAAAGGCCATCGCGGTTGTAGCCGGTGGGGCGATCCTTTGTATAGAGGATTTGACGGAATACGATGGTGGTTCCGATGATGAGAACGAGCGAGACCGTAAATTGAAGGATCACCAGAATTTGCCTTGGTATGGAGGCCAATCTACCTACCTGGAGTTTGCCTTTTAGCACTCTGACGGGCTGGAAGGCTGAAAGATAGAAGGCGGGATAAGAGCCCGCCAGGAGACCGGTGAAGATCGTGAACCCTAGAACCGCCGCTATGAACAGCGGACTGCTCCATGGGATCGACATTTGTTTGGCGGCAAGGTCATTGAAAAAGGGTAAGGAAAGCTGCGAAAGCAGGAGAGCAAAGAAGAGGGCAACGACGGCCAGCAAAACGGATTCGCCGAGGAACTGCGTGATGAGCTGGCTGCGAAGCGAGCCGACGGTTTTGCGGATGCCGACCTCTTTGGCGCGTCGCTCACTCCGGGCGGTAGAAAGGTTCATGAAATTGATACAGGCAAGCAACAGCACGAAGACACCGATGATCCCAAAGAGCCAGACCATGGTAATGCGGCCGCCAGAGGGTTTGTTGAATTCGAATTGATTATACAGATACGCTTTATCCATGGGATAGATGAGGCCCTCTTCGTGGTAGTCTTTAAAGAAGGGGGTGGGGAGATCCTTTATGCGGGCAGTGGCTTGTTCGGCGGTGACTCCCGGGGCCAGTTCGACATACAGCTCACCGTTGTGGTCCTGCCAGTTCGTATTGTCGCGACGATAGGCATTGGCAGCGTTGTCCCAGGGGAGAATGCACTGAAGGCCGTTGAATGTGGTATTGTTTGGCAGATCGGCATAGACGCCGCCGATGCGATAATCGAAGAGGTTATCGACCTTTACGCTCTTGCCCACCGGATCGCCGTTTCCAAACAGGGCTGTAGCCAGGGACCTGGCGATGAGGATCGTGGACGGGTCCTTTGTTGCACGCGCATTGCCCGCGAGCATCCTGAAACCGAACATTGCAGGGAGATCGGCCTGGGCGGTGAGGGCGATGCCGCTCACGGTTTTGTCTCCATAATTAAAGAGCCGGCTGCTGCTTTTGAAGTCTGTCAGGGCGACGGCGGTGAAAAGATCTTTGTATTGTGTGCTGAGGGCTTTGCCGAGCGGCATCATAATGGTGTTGCCGGTGAAGAACTCGTCCTTTTTGACGGCATTGTGCAGGTGGATGTTGACCCTCGCCATGGCGAGGCGGCTGTGGTTGGGGGCGTAATGGTCGAAGGTCGCTTCGTCCGTGATCCAGAGCCCGATGACAAGGGCGATGGCCATGCCGATCGAGAGGCCGGCGATATTAATGGCGGAGAAACCGCGGTTTTTCAGGAGGTGGCGCCAGGCGAGGAGGAAATAGTTGAGAAACATAATGTCGTTTTACTGATGCCGGCATGCCAGCCAATTTCGTACCGTGCTTCAATCAATTAATTATCAAGTGTTTCCAATCGTTTGCTTTCGCCGGGTGTACGATTTTGACACCGGGGTGTCCGTTACCGAACGCAGACATTTCCGGGAATTTTGCGATCTTCCATTCGAAGTTTGATATGCCAAAATCTTTCGACATCCTCGTCATCGGGCTCGGCGCGCATGGGAGTGCGGCGCTTTATCATCTTGCGCGCACCGGTCTGCGGGTTGCGGGGATCGACCGGTTCACGCCGCCGCATAATCACGGGTCGTCGCACGGGCAGACGCGGATCATCCGGGAAGCTTATCATGAGAATCCGGTTTATGTTCCTTTTATCGACGCGGCTTATGACTTATGGGGTGCATTGGAGCGGGAGGCCGGGCGAACGTTGTTCGTGAAAACCGGTGGACTTTTTATGGGGCGGAAGGAGACGATCGTGGTCAGCGGGGCGCGGCATAGCGCGGAGACGCATGGCATCGCTTATGAGTGGCTGGAGGCGGCGGATATCCGACGGCGGTTTCCGGCTTTCAGGGCGCCGGATGGGACGGTTGCGGTGCTGGAAAAACGGGCGGGGATACTTTTTCCGGAGGAGTGTATAAAGGCGCACCTCGCGGGGGCGGTGGCGCATGGGGCGGAGATTTTTTGCGAGGAGAGGGTTCTCGGGGTGCGGGAGATGGGGGATGGAGTGGAAGTGAGGACTTCCAAGGGGACATTTATAGCGGGGAAGGTCATCGTGAGCGCGGGGGCGTGGGTGGGGGATTTGTTGCCGGACTTACGGCTACCGTTGATGCACGAGCGGCAGGTTGTGGTTTGGTTTCGGGATAAAAATGGTGGTGAGGTTTTGCGGGCGGAGCGGATGCCGGTGTATATCTGGGAGTATGAGGCGGGGGGAATGTTTTATGGCTTCCCGGATATGGGGCAGGGGATAAAAATCGGGTTTCACCATGGCGGGCGGCGGATACGGCCGGATGAATTGCGGCAGGATGCGGGGACGGGGGAGATCGAAGCGATTGCTGCGATTGCCCGGACCTACCTGGCGATCGATCCGGTCGTTGAGGCGGCTTCGGTTTGTATGTACACCAATACTCCTGACGAGGACTTTATCATCGATGAATATCCGGGATGGCCGCAGGTGCTTGTGCTGAGTCCATGTTCGGGTCATGGGTTTAAGTTTAGCAGTGTGATCGGGAAAATAGCGAGTGAGTGGGCGGTGGGGCGGCATCCGGCCTTCGATCTGAAGCCGTTCAGGCTGGGACGGTGGTAGTTGCGTTCCCGATCACCGGATGCAAGTTCGACCGGAACACCTTACATTTACGTATGATTAAGTTATTCCTCACGAGTGGGCTGATTACGCTCACTTTTTCGCTGACGACGGCGCAGACGCTCACCATGCCGCCGGAGATACAAAAGGCCTATGACAACGGGACGCGGTCGATGGATGGCAGGCCGGGCAAAAACTATTGGGAAAATCACGGGCGGTACAGCATTAAGCTGACGGTGGATCCACCGAGCAGGCTGATCACCGGCATGGAGGAGATCGTCTATTCAAATAACAGCCCGGACACGTTGAAGAGCCTCAATATGAAGCTGATACAGAATGTTCATCGGGCCGGAGGGAGAGGCGGGGTCGCGGATACGTCGGCGGGTATCCGGGTGGATCAGATGCTGATCCGCGGGGTGGAGGTGCCGTGGGATAATAGCCAGGCCATCACGACCAATCAAATGGTGAGCCTGGCCGAGCCGCTGATGCCGCATGACTCGATACGACTGGCGATCTCGTGGCATTTCATCTTGTCGCGGCAGCGGGGGCGCGAAGGCGTGATCGACTCGACTACGTTCTATTTGGCCTATTTCTACCCGCGTGTTTCGGTGTATGACGACTACAGAGGATGGGACACGCAACCGCATACGGGCAGCCTGGAATTCTATAACGATTTTAATGACTACACGCTGTGGGTCAATGTTCCGGCTGATTTTGTGGTTTGGTCCACGGGTACGCTGCAAAATCCCGATGAGGTGTTGCAGCCCGAAATTGCGCAACGGCTGAAACAGTCGATGACGACCGATTCCACGATCCATGTGGCGACCGTGCAGGAAATGGCCGATAAAAAAGTTACCATGCCGGGATCGGCCGGCTGGCAGTGGACGGCGACGAATGTAAGCGATATGGCTTTGGGTATCAGCAATCACTATGACTGGGACGCGACCAGCGTCGTCGTCGACGATAAAACGGGGCGCCGGGTCAGCATGCAGGCGGCATTTGGAGATTCATCAGCAGACTTTCATCATTCGGTGCAATTCGGACATTATTCGCTGGCGTGGTTCTCGAAAAACTGGCCGGGCATCCCTTACCCCTACCCGAAGTCAACGGCCTTCCAGGGGTTCGCCGATATGGAATACCCGATGATGATCAACGATAGCCATTTTGGTGACCTCGCGTTTGCCGAACTGGTGCAAGACCACGAACAGGCGCACACCTATTTCCCGTTCTACATGGGCACGAATGAAAGCCGGTACGCCTTTATGGACGAGGGATGGGCGACGACCTTTGAATACCTCATCGGCATTTCCGAACGAGGTCAGGCAGCGGCAGAAAAATTTTATAAACAATTTCGGGTGAATGGCTGGACCCATAACTCACATGAACATGAGAATCCGATCATCACACCAAGTCCCGAGGTTACGCATGGCGGCGGTAATAATGCTTATGGTAAACCCTCTCTAAGCTATCTGGCGTTGAAGGACCTGCTGGGAGACAAGCTTTTTAAGAAAGGGCTGCACAATTACATGAACAACTGGAATGGGAAGCACCCCATTCCGTGGGACTATTTCTTTTCGATGGAAAAGGGCTCGGGGAAGGACCTGAACTGGTTTTTTTACAACTGGTTTTTCACGCCGGACTATATCGATCTCGCGTTGACCAAGGTCGGGAAGGCCGGGAAAGGCTATACGCTTGCGGTCAGGAATATCGGCGGATTTGCGGTTCCGTTTGACGTGATAGCCACTTATGACGATGGGTCCACCGAAACGTTTCATCAGACGCCGGAAGTCTGGGAACAGGATCAGAAAGAGATTATGGTGAAGATCAAGACCAGACGGACGTTGAAGTCGGTCAAACTCGACGGCGGCATCTTTGTGGATGCGAATGAGAAGGATAATGAGGTGACGTTGTAAAACGTTCCGTAGAACAATTCTATTTATATTTAATTCATGAAACGAACTCCTCCCACACTCCTGGCCCTGCTTTGTCTTTGCGGTCAGGCACTTTTTGCGCAAACCGACTCCACGAAGGCGAGCGCTCCAAAGGCCGACACGACGGCCTCGAAAAGACCCCGGCCATTTACCTGGAAGGACGTCCCCAGCTGGAAATATATCCCGCCGCAGGCGGTGCGGCTGTCCCCGGACGGCAGGTGGCTGGCGTCGCCGCTGCTGACGACCGAAGGCGAAGGCGAACTGATCATCAAAAGCACGAAAGATACCGTCACGCGAAAGTTCCCGCTGGGCGGCAACGGTCAACCTACATTCGAATTCTCGGAAGACGGGCAGTGGATGGCGATCCGGCAGTCCTCTTCTTTCAAGGAGATCCGCGGTGCTGGCAGGACGCCGGGCGGCAAACAGCTTTTTGACAAATTGCTTCTCGTCAATCTGGGCACGGGCAAGACGACCACCTTTGAAAAGGCGGGTGCGTTTGCCTTTAACGGGAAGGCCGCGACCTGTCTTGCGCTGGCACTGGTGAAGGAAAAGCAGCCGGGCGCGAAACCGGACGATCCAAAAAACAGCGAACTGCTGCTCGTGGAACTCAAGACCGGAAAGATCCAGGACATCGGCGACGTGGGCGAATTTGGTTTTAACAAGCCGGGTACCTTTCTGGCTTACACCACGGAAACACCCAATAAAACGGGGAACGGGCTTTACCTGCTTTCCGTCTCCACGCGACAGACGATGGTGCTGGACAACGACAAAATGAACTATAAATCGCTGAATTGGAAAGAAGAGGGCGATGCGTTTGCCGTGTTGAAAATGAAGAAAGACAGCTGCTGGAAAACGGACAGAGGCGTCGTAATCGGCGTCCGGAACCCCGGCCCGGAGCCGGTAACGGTAGTCTATGACCCCGCCAAAGATTCGACCCTTTTTCCAATGGGCATGACGATCAGCGGTTATCGCGCGCCGGTTTGGTCGGATGATCTGTCGCGGATCTTTTTTGGGATCGCGATAATGAAGGCCGAAAAGAAACCGCTGGATAGCGCGGCAAAGAAGAGAATGGCCGATGCCGACACCCTCAAACCCGATATGATCATCTGGAACGGCAAGGACCCGCGGCTGCAAAGCCGGCAACAGGTGGAGGAGACGCAGGACAGGGAGTTCTCCTGGCATGGAATGATCGACGTCGCCAGCCTGCATTTCAGCCGGCTGAATGACAGCGCACAACGCCAGCTTACACTCTTACCCAAACATCACTATGCGCTGATCGAAGACCGTTCGGCCTATGAGCTGGATATGAATCTCGACGGGCAAAACTATGTCGACCTGTATATCGTCGACCTGGTGACGGGAAAACAACGGAAGTGGATGGAAAAGTTTTACATCCCGGCCGGGTCATCGGCACCGCGTTCTTCACCGGACGGGAAAAAATTGCTATATGGCCAGGATGGACATTTCTACGTGTATGATATCCCGTCAGACCATGCGGTCAATATCACCGAAAAAGCGCCGACTTCTTTTGTCAACACCGAAGACGATCACAATGTGATCAAGCCGCTGACCGGGGTGGTCGGCTGGAGCAGCGACAGCAGGTATGTGCTGATCCACGATCTCTGGGATATCTGGCAGCTCTCCGCCGATGGGCGGGAGCCGGCGGTCAACCTGACCCGGGACGGAAAGACCAGCCGGATCCGGTATCAGTACCGGTTTATCCTTGATCCCGAGGAAAAAGGCATCGACCTTTCGCAGCCGGTTTATTTCGCGACCTACGGCGAGTGGAACAAGAAAGGCGGCATCGTGCGGATCATGCCCGGCAAGAAGGGGATGGGTTTGCAGGCGGGTGCCGAGAGCCTCCTGTGGGAGGACGCGGCTTTTGGCTGGCTAACCAAGGCGAAACACGCGGATGTTTATGCGTATGGCAGCGAGGACTTTTCGCGGCCTACGGAGTTCTTTGTCGGCGGGCCATTGCTGAAGGGCGCGGTTCAGTTGACGCATAATGCGCCGTTGGAGTCTGCGTATACGTGGAGCGCCGGGGTGCGGCTGGTAAATTATGTTTCGGACAAGGGGGATAGTCTTCAGGGCGCGCTTTTTCTGCCCGCGGGGTATGAGGAGGGAAAGAAGTATCCAACGATCGTCTACTACTATGAAAAATTATCGCAGACGCTGCACAATTACAACCGGCCGGACTATGCCCGCACGGGCTGGAATCCAACGTTGTATACCAGTAACGGATATGCGGTGTTTATTCCGGATATCGTTTATAAGGTCAATGATCCGGGGATGAGTGCGGTGTGGTGTGTGATCCCGGGTGTCAAGGCAGCGATCAGGACGGGAGTGATCGACGAGCAACATATCGGCATCCACGGGCATTCCTGGGGTGGCTATCAGACGGCGTTCCTGGTGACGCAGACGGATATGTTCCGCGCGGCGGCTGCCGGCGCGCCGCTCACGGATATGATCAGCATGTACGACATGATCTATTGGAATGCGGGCGTCGGGGATATGGCGATCTTTGAAGCGTCGCAGGGGCGGCTGACGACGGGACCCTGGGATAACTGGGATGCTTATCGCCGGAATTCGCCGATCTACCATGTCAAGGATGTTCATACGCCGCTGCTGATATTGCACAACGACAAGGATGGAGCGGTCGACTTCGAGCAGGGGATCGAATATTACAATGCGCTCCGGCGGCTGAAGAAACCGGTCACGATGATCACGTATCGGGGTGAGAACCATGGCCTGGCCAAACGCGAGAATATGCGCGATTACAGTATCCGGATGATGGAATTCTTTGACTATTATCTCAAGGGAAAGCCGGCTCCGGGCTGGTGGATCAAAGGGGTTGACCGGGTGGATATGGAGGATTACCTGGATTCGAGGATGGCGCAATAGATAGCCGGCTCGCACGGCCGCGGTTCGGCGGTGGCGTTAATTTCCGTTTGTGAATTTAATGTTGGCGACCGTGCTGCCGCCGGCTGCGGTGTCTTTTATGATTCCCGTCATCTTGTTGCTCGCGACAACCCCGCTGGTGCTGTAGGTCACCGCGCCTGCCGGTTGATACCACGTGGTATTGATCGTCGTTTGGCCGTTTGAGAGGGAGCTGGTGTAAGTGCCGTAAGTTGATGGTGGTGGATTTTTTTCCGGCGCCTTTTGTGCAGGCGGCGATTGACGCGCCCATGGACCCCGGCGCGAATCGCGGCGATCCGGGACACCGGTATCCGCAACAGCCTGAACAGCGACAAGTAAACATTATTTCTCGTGCTTCGCGTCGCCGATCGGGATCACGAACGTATAAGCTTCCCGGTAAGGTTTCCCGTCCGGGCCCTTCTGCTCGATCAGCACCGTGTGGCCGCCGGGTTTTAACGGCATCCGGAACTGATGGGCAAGATTTCCTTTTTCATCGAACGTCAGCACCGAGTCTTGCTTTAGTACCTTACCGTCCAGTTTGATCGTAACCGGCGAGTGACGGTCGAGGCCGGTGGCCAGGAGGCGGAAGGCCGTTACGCCGGAATCAGCATGCTGGAAGGCTTTCCATTCCACATACACTTTTGGTTTTGGCTGGGAAGGTCGCGGGAGCTGCTCCGGCTGGATATCTTTGTTGTACAGCATAAAGCCCTTTAGCATTTTTCCATCCAGGAAGAGACCTTTTATCTGGAGATTGTTGACGCGCATGAATTCGAACAGCTGTTGGTCGGCGCCTTTGCCGGCGAGTGCGGCTTGCTTGTCGGCGGCGATGCTTGTCGCGAAAGGCGTTTCCAGGTTGGCGCCGGTTGCCGAGTAACCTTTGATCCGGCCCGAGGTGAGAGTGACGCTCTCCAACACGTCGGTTTGCGCATTGACGACATATTGAGCGATATCCCCTGCCTGCATGATAAAGAAACCGCACACCGGGCAGACTTCGGGATCATGGATCTGCGAGATGGGCACCTCGCCGCCTTTCCACCAGATCAATGGTTCGGACGCCACATATTGTGGAACGGTAGGCCCGTTATTCGTCGGACACGCGGTATAGTTGTACTTCCAAAGCCCTCGCCCGTATGTGGAAATAATAGCCGAATTGTTGCCATCGAAATAAAAAGAGGAAACATACGGGAGCAATTCGGAGTTAACGATCTTCGACCATGTCTTTCCGTTATCGCAGGTGCTGAATATCCCCGCTTGCACCGTCCCGACGAGGATATGTCCCTTCTTATCGGGATCGAAGCCGATATTGGAGAGTTGGGTAAAGCCTCCCCACCGGAAACGGTAGGTTCCGCCGCCGGTCACGAGTTGGGTCAGCGGCGTGTCGACATGCCAGCTTGCGCCGCCGTCGAGGGTATACTTCATTACCGAATCGATGATATCGGGAACGATCAGGTGATTCTGGTCAAACGGATCCACCCCGTATGGCTTGTACCAGGCGAACATCGTAGGGAATGTCCCCAGGCTGCCAAATCCGGTAATGGTAGAAACGGTTGGACTGCCGGGCGCCAGGACACCGGTGATCCGCTTGATGCCAAGGATCTCCTGGCCGTCGGAAGTAGCGCCCGTCATCCGGGCGGCAGTGAAGATGACGGGATTGGAGCCGTTGGGGGAAAGTTTGGAGAGGTCACGGACTGCCTCGGTAAAGCCGTACTTCGGAACCCAGGCGCCGCCGGTATTGGTCGTCAGGTTGAAAATATTATCGGAGAGACCGCTGACCTGGGTATTTTCCACGTAGTTCGCCGGCACGAGCATAAACGGATTGCCAGCGTCATTTGGCGGCCCGGGCCAGCCACCTGACCCGGCGAGGATGGGATCGGCAATAAAGTTCCCGCAACCCGAGCAGGAGACACCCGTTATTTTTGTCTGACCCGGCGACAGGGGTGCGCGGGAGATATTCAAAAAAAATCCTTCGCAGCAGATGTTGTTCGGCCAGGTGGCGCCTTCATCCGGCGATCCCCAGATATTGTTATCCTGTGTGGCAAAGTAAAGATCGGATTTGCTGTCGCCGGAATGTTGTTGCCCGGTGCATTCGGTTACCTGCAAGGCATTGTATCCATGGCTACCGGCGCCGGTCATCGCCCAGTGCCCACCCTTGTCGGATGTGGTGCTGACACCGCCGTCGCTGGTGAAGAGCAGTGGCGTCTTCGAATCCGTTTTGAAGGCCAGGTCGCTGCCATCGCAGTGATCCAGGACCAGGGGTGTCCATCCGCCCAGCATCGCCGGGGTAGCGCCTTCACTCCAGGTCGACCGCTCGAACAGGCAGCCGCCATCGCTGAAATACAGGTCAAATTGGTTGCTGTTGTTGTTGAGGGCGTGTGCCGTCTTTGTAAAGGTCGGGCGGCCGATGAAGGGCTCGTCCACGAGGCAGATCCAGGTCACGCCGTTGTCAACTGACTTGTATAATCCGGTGTGCCAGCCATCGCTCTCGCCCCAATTACCGGCCAGAAAAAGATGGTGGTCGTTCATGGGGCTGCAGGCGATTTGGTTATGTACGTCCGGGTTGATATAGGGAAGGCCGGAGGAGGCGGGTGTCCAATTGCTCCCGTTGTCATCCGAAGCCAGAAAATTGTAGTCGGTCAGCATTTTCAGATGGTTCGCGACAGGTACGATCAATGCTGCAACCCGTTCGTTGAAGTAGCCGGAGGCGGCGCTAAGCCAGGCCCAGGTAGCTCCATGATCGTCGCTATACAGGACGCCGCAGGATGAGCCCGCCCACAGGCGACCCGAGCCGGGATCCACATCGATACAGTTGACGCTCAGATCGCCTGAACAGCCGGCGGGAGACGCCGGCAACGTTACCTGTGACCAACTGCTCCCGCCGCTCGTGCTCCGCCAGATGCCGCCGCCGTTGACGGTACGGCTGTCGGGATAGGCAGTTGCAATGATGGTGGAAGGATTTGAAGGATCGTATTTCACGTCGGAGAAGGTAAAGGCGCTGCTACCGGAGATCTGGGTCCAGTCACTACCGCCGTTTGTGGTCTTGAACATACCACCGGTCTCGGATGCGACGAGCAGTTCAGCGTCCGACGTGGGATGCCGGACAACGGCCACGGCCCTTCCGCCATTAGCAATGTTGGGTTGCATAATGGTTAGAGCGGGGTTGCAACCGCAAATCGTGAATATCGTTGGCAGGACCGCTGTCACCTGGAGAAAATAATTTTTCATAACCGAAGGTGTAGGTGTTGGGGGGAGACCTCAAAATTACCGGCAATTTTTATATTCGGGATACCCTCTTAGTAGTATCGGGCACCGTGAAAACACCTTTTTTTTGCAGATTTCGCGCGAGATTGTGCGGGTTTGCGCAGGGGGCTCGCGGCTAGTAATAGCTTACACTTACGTCAGCCGGTAAGCTCGGTTGATACGATTCGAGGTTCTTTCTTAAGGTGCCGGTATCTTCGGGACGGATGGCGTAGAACGACACGCTGTCATCGCCAAGGATGACGTTGTGCCGGTTGTGCCAGGAGGCGACTTTCGTCCAGCGGTGAAGGAGCGCCGGATCGTACCAGGTGTCATAGAGGATCGCGAGGCGCGTTTGGTGTTGGTGAATAAGGGAGTCGGCGAAGTCGGGGGTCCAGTAGTCTTTGCGCTTTGCTTTCGCGACCTCGAGGCTGGCGAGACCCCAGAGATCGAGTTTGTCGCCTTCGGAATAAAACGAGACCGCGCCGATGTCATTGAAGGCAACAGGGGTACTGTCATAGTATCGATGGACGAATTGCGACATCTGGTACTGTTGTTCGTACACGTTGAGACAGTATTGGCGGGATTTCTGAAACACTTTTTCGCTGCGGATAAATAAGGGGATAAAGAGCAGTACCAGGAGCGCTGCGGCGATCCATTTCGCGCCGGTAAAACGCGCCAGGGTGACTTCGCGGCGATATTTTGCGATCAGCGTTCCGATGATGAGCGTACTGCAAGCGACGAGATAACTCTCATATCGCGGATAATTGTTGGGGTAGGCAAAGGCGACGTGGGCAAGGGTGGCGCCCATCAGGATGAGGAGAATGTACTTGTATGGCAAGTGACCGCGGACTTGCGGCAGGAAGGCGAGATAGGTTAAAGGGAGCAGCAGTACCAGACGCTGCGCAGCGAGGAAATTATAATCATGCGGTGAAAAGAATAGTTTGAACCAGATGTCGTCGGCGAAGAAGCGGGCCCAGGCGGTGAGCGATTGCGGCATGGCCGCTTTGAGGACAACGGACGTCGGCATGAAAAAGCTGCCTTTGGACATCGAGTAGAGCCCGAAGATGGTGATGGGGAGGATGCTGACGGCTCCGAGGAGAATGGCTTGCGCCCACTTGCGGCGGGCCAGGAGGATGAGGCAGGCGAGGCCGAGGATAGGAAGGCAGTCGTAACGGGTGGAGATCATGAGGGCGCCGTAAAAATAGACGGAGCGGGGGATTCGGTTCGCGGTCAATCCAGCGGCTCCGGCGGCTTCGCTCGCCCCGGCGGCTCCGGTGGCTTCGCTCGCCCCGGCGAAGGTGAAGATGAACAGGAAGGTGAACAGCAATTGGAGCGTATGTTCCATGCCGCTGATCACGAGCAGGGGTAGCGGCGTGAGAAAGTTGACGGACAGCAGGAGGATGAGTTGGGCGGTGGTGCTCAGGCCCTGGCGCATCAGCCAGCGTTGCATGACGATCAGCACGCCGATAGCGGCGAGAAGATTGATCCAGAGCGGAATGACCGTCCGGGCGCCGAAGCATTTGAAAGCCGCAGCGAGGAGGATCGTGTAAAATGGCGAAGACGACGTGCTGGCGAAGACGTGGCCGGAAATTCCCCAATAGTGGTTGAAGGCAAGGTTGCGGGCGACGGCCATGTGGATGAAGGTATCGTCGAGCGGGTAGGCGAGGGTGCCGTGGGTGGCGTGGAGAACGCTGATCTCGATCCAGGCGACGGGGATTAACAGGAAGAGGATAGAGAAAAAAAGTACTTGAGGGTTAGTCAACTTGCCGGTCGAATGAGCCATTAAGTTCATGTCTTTGCCTTGATCATGCAATTTACGTACCTAATCCCAGGGTGGCAACGTCGTCGGCCGTTTTCATTGACCGCCCGGGTGCGGGTGGCGAGCTTGCCGAGGGTCTTTACCGGCTTTCCGCGAAGAATTTGTGAAAATATGGTATCGTCTCGATGCCCTTATAAAAATTCTCCAGGTTGAACTTCTCGTTTGGCGAATGAAGATTGTCGCTGTCGAGGCCAAAGCCCATAAAAACGATCTTTATACCCAGCTCTTTTTCGAACAGCGCACAGATCGGGATGCTGCCGCCGCCGCGAACGGGGATGGGAGCTTTGCCGAAGGTGGCTTCGATGGCTTTGGCGGCCGCCTTGTAGGCTTTGCTGTCGATAGGCGTCATATAGGGCTCGCCGCCGTGGTGCTCTTCGGCTTTGACGGTGACGCCGGCGGGGGCGATGGTCCGGAAATAGGTGAGTAGTTTCTCCGTGATGACCTTTGACGACTGGTTGGGGACGAGCCGGGCGGAGATCTTGGCGTGGGCTTTTGACGGGAGCACGGTCTTTGCGCCTTCGCCGGTGTAGCCGCCCCAGATACCGTTTAGTTCGATGGTCGGGCGGATGCCGGTGCGTTCGTTGGTCGTATAACCCTTCTCGCCCCAAAGCGCAGTTACGCCAAGGTCCTTTTCATATTCCGCTTCGTTGTAGGGGGCCTGCGCCATAAGCTGGCGCTCGGCTTTTGTCGCTTCGACCACGTCGTCATAGAATCCGGGGATGGTAATGTGATTGTCGGCGTCATGGCAGGAGGCGATCATCTTCGCCAGGATCGTGATGGGGTTTGCTACCGCTCCCCCGTAAACGCCGCTGTGCAGGTCCCGGTTTGGCCCGGTTACTTCCACTTCAATATAACTGAGGCCGCGAACTCCGATGTCGATGCTGGGGGTGTCGAGGCTTAACATCGCCGTGTCACTGATGAGGATGACATCGGCCTTTAGGAGGTCCTTGTGTTCCCTGACAAAAGCGCCGAGATTCGGGCTGCCGATCTCTTCCTCCCCTTCGATAATGAATTTGACGTTCGTCGGGAGGGTATTGGTGGCCATCATCGTTTCGAAGGCCTTTACGTGCATAAAGAACTGTCCCTTGTCGTCGGCCGAACCACGGGCATAGATCTTACCGTCTTTTATGACCGGGTCGAAGGGGCCGCTATTCCAGAGCTCGAGGGGGTCGGGTGGCTGGACATCGTAGTGGCCGTAGACAAGAACGGTAGGCTTTTTCGGATCGATCATCTTTTCGCCATAGACGACGGGATGCCCGGCGGTGGGGTAGACTTCGGCTTTGTCGACGCCGGCCTGGAGGAGGTGCTGGCGGACAGCTACCGCGCAGGTCTGCATATCGGGCTTGTGCTCGCTACGGGCGCTGACGGAGGGAATACGGAGGAGGTCGAGAAGCTCGTTTAGGAATCGGTCTTTATGCTCATTTTGCCAGGCTTGCCAGGTAGACATGGTCGTCGGTTTTTGCGCGAATCTAACGCTTTATCGGGTATTTTGGGCGTTTGTCGATGGGTCGGGGGCACCGCGGGCACCGCTTAGTCCGCCATCACCCGGCGGCCCCGGTGCTTTTTGTTTGGCGTGACGGTTGCGAGGGTCCATTCCACGCGTCCTTCAAGGGCATGTTTGCGCACATTACAGCTTTGTTTTGCGCAGATCGGACAGGAGAACTCCATGCAGGCGTCGGAATGGACAAAGAATTCCATCGACTCGCTGAAACGGTGACGCACCAGCGAAGTGAAGGCGTCGATCTCGGCGTGCGCTTCGAGGACGTTGAGGTACCAGGGGACCGTCAGGTGACAATCGACGTGTAAGCCGTCGCCGTATTTGATCACGCGTAGGTTGTGCAGGTCGACCCAGTTTTCCCGCCGGTGCGCATTCAAATAAGAGATCAGATCCTCCAACAACTGAATGTCTGCTTCGTCCATTATGCCGGCGATCGACTTGCGGAGGATGCGGTAACCGGTGAAGAGGATGATCGCGGCAAACAGCAATGCGACGACCCCGTCCAACCACGTGAGTTTTGTGTACCAGATCGCGATCAGACCGACGATGATCCCGATGGTGTTCACAGTGTCCGTTTGCAGGTGCTTGCCGGCGGAGACCAACTGGATCGAGTTGTTACGTTTGCCCCTCCGGATGCACCAGGCGCCGACGATGAAATTGATGACCGCAGTGAAGGCGACGATATAGATCCCTTTATCGAGTGCCTGCAGCGGATGGGGATGGATGAAGTCAATGATCGCCTCATAGATGATGATCAGCCCCGCCATGAGGACCAGCGAGCCTTCGACGGCAGCCGACAGGAATTCAGCCTTGCCGTGGCCATAGGGGTGATCCAGGTCGCTCGGCTTTGCGGCGAGGTGGAGACTGTAGAGGCCAATGAGGCCGGCGATGACGTTAACCGTACTTTCGAGGGCGTCGGTGAGAACGGCGACGGATTGGGTGAGGTAGTACGCGGCGAGTTTGCACAGAAAGAGGATGATGGCGATGACCGCTACCCAGCGTTGAATGCGGATATTTTCCGTGTTCTTTGCCATGGGCGCCAAATGTAGGGAAAAAAGGAATTTCCGGGTATTAATGATTAGGACGTAGGCTCCTCCTGCTGCCCGCCGCGGCGGCGGAGCTTTCGGAACGTCCCGGCGATCCCGCGGCGGAGGCGGAAATAAAATTCCTTATTGAAGAGGTTCGAGTCGTGCATGGCTTTGTAGGTAAGGAAAATGCCGATCGGGGTGAGAACGTATGTAGCCATCCACATGCCCCCAATGGGTCCCATAACACCTTCCTTGACGAATTTGCGGCCGAAATTGTTGAGCAGGAAGAAGATTACGAAAAAGATGACGGCGAATACGAGCGGCAGACCAATACCGCCCTTGCGGATGATGGAGCCGAGGGGGGCGCCGATCAGGAACATGACGATAACGGCGATGGCGAGGGTGATCTTCTCATGCCAGGCGATCTCGTGCTGGCGGAGGTTGTCCTGTTCATTTGTGAACAACTGTACCGGTTGGTCGACGCTGATCTTTGCGTTGTTCAGCGCTGAATTGGCGTGGTCCATGACGTTGGTCCGGACGCTGTCGGGCAGGAGGTCGCCGAAGGTCGGCCGGGGGGCTTCTTTTAAGACGGCAATCCGGTTGACGGCCTGCCCGCCGGGCACCGGGGTTGGGGGGCGGACGGCGGGCTTTGGGGCGATCGCCAGCTTTTTAGCCGTATCCTTCTTTGCCGCCCCGGCCGCGGCCTTGTCACGCGCGGCATCGGCCTTATCAATGGAGTCGCGTTGCCGGTGTGCGGTGGCCCAAACGCGGTGGATACTGTCGGCGACGTATTTCGCCGGCAGCAGGTAGTGTGAATAAGCGGTATCCTTTTCGGCTTTGTCCCAGCCGGTTGTATCCAGCCAGCCGGAAAACCTCATATTGGCATTCACGAGTTTCGCGGCGCGAATGACCGCGTTGACATTGGCCACCTTGATGCTATCGATGGCATGACCGAGTTGGAAGATGGTCTGGCTTTGAGAATTCGTCCTGAAATTACTGTCGGCGGTGCGGTTCATCTGGAATGATGTCAGGTCCATCACTTTTTTATATGTATTGAAGGACATCCGGACCAGTTGCGAGTTGTACGCGTTCCCCGTCGCCTTTTCCTGGTAGCGGGAACCTGACTTCAGGGTGAACACGAGGGAATGTTTGTCGGGCGATACGACCATTTTACCGCTGTCCGCGACGATCACGTTGTCGGTGGTACCGTTTTGTTCATAGATCACGACGTCACGGATCGTCGAATCGTTCTTGTCCTTGTGCCCGATCTTGATGACAAAGCCGTCGATACGGTCATAGAACACGCCCTCCCTTATATCGAACGCCGGTTTTGTGTAGATGATGTCGAACTTGAGGGTGTTGAGTTTCATCGTCGCAAGCGGGAGAACATTGTTGTTGAAAAAGAAGGCGATCAGGGCGAGAAAGAGGGCGACAAAACCAAGCGGGCGCATGAACCGCAACAACGAGATGCCCGCGGATTTGATGGCGACGAGCTCGTAGGTCTCGCCGAGGTTGCCGAGCGTCATGATAGAGGACAGCAGGACGGCGAGGGGCAGGGCAAGCGGGACGACCGTGGCACTCAGGTACATGATAAGCTGCCAGACGGTAAGGGCGTCGATCCCTTTGCCGACGACGTCGTCGATGTAGAGCC